>NC_018002.1:0-627527 GCF_000265295.1 Sulfurospirillum barnesii SES-3 | reverse complement strand
TACCTAAAATAAGCTCGCCAATGCTCTCATCCAAAATCATAATGCCATCATTGATTTTGGGGAGTCCTAGTTCCGTAGATGAACAAATCATACCGCACGATTCCACATCACGCAATTTGGCTTTTTTAATTTTCAGCCCACCAGGAAGTTCTGCACCCATAAGAGCAACTGCAACCAATTGCCCTGCGGCTACATTTTTTGCACCACACACAATTTGCTGAATATCTCCACCCACATCCACCTGACACACATTTAATTTATCTGCGTTAGGGTGTTTTTCACACGAAATAACCTTAGCAACAACAACATTGTGAGGTACACGTATTTTTTGAACGCCATCGACTTCTAATCCAATAGCATTCAAGGCAAGAGTAATGGTATCCGTCTCTATTGCCCCTATATCAATCCATTCATTTAACCACTGTTTTGTTACTATCATCTAAATTGCTCCAATAATCTCAAATCACCCTCAAACAATGAACGCAAATCTGGAATTTGATGTAAAAGCATCGCAAAGCGCTCTACACCTAATCCAAAAGCATAACCACTGACATCTTTATAGCCTACAGCTTTAAAGACATTCGAATCTACCACGCCACAGCCTAAGACTTCAAGCCAACCTGTGTGTGAACAGACACGACATCCCTCACCTTTACAGAAAATACAGCTAATATCGGCTTCTGCACTAGGCTCCGTAAATGGGAAAAAGCTAGGGCGAAAACGCACTTTAACATCGCCAAACATATATTTTAAAAAGTCTTCAAGAATAAATTTTAAATTGGCAAAGGAAACAACACCTGTTTTATCAACGACCAAACCTTCCACTTGGTGAAACATTGGTGTATGCGTAATATCAAAATCACGTCTAAAAACAGCCCCTGGGCAAATCATCCGAATAGGTGCACTTTGTTTAAGCATGGTTCTAATTTGTACAGGCGAGGTGTGCGTTCGAAGCAACATTGAATCTTTAAAATAAAAGGTATCTTGCATATCGCGCGCAGGATGGTACTTAGGTAAGTTAAGGGCTTCAAAATTATGAAAGTCATCTTCAACGAGAGGTCCTTCTTCGATGGAAAAGTTCATACTTACAAAATACTCTATGATTTTATCCATAGTGTCCATCACAGGATGCAAAGCACCTGCACTGCTCTCTTGGTTGAACAGCGTGACATCGACACTGCTTTTTTTCATCTCTTCTTCAACCATTTTCGATTCAAGAATACTTTTTTTATGGTTAAGCAGTTCTAAAAATTTTTCTTTATTACTATTTAGATTTTGTGCAAACTCTTTTTTGGCATCACCATCAAGCTTTTTAAGTTCTTCGAATTGTGCTGCAAAATGTCCTTTTTTGCCAAAAAGAGAGACTCGTATTTTGTCTAATTCATTAAGCGATTCGCATGAAACAATCGCATTTTCTATCTCTTTCAAACAGTAGCCTTTCATCACAGGGGTTTGTATTAGCATTCTCATTTTAGTGAAACTTTAATTATAAAAGGTTAAAATCCTCTGAAAAAGAGGAGAAGCCTATGAGCATCTTTCGTAAAATTGTAAGTGGCGAAATTCCATGCAATAAAGTCCTTGAAAATGACGATTTTTTAGCGTTTCATGACATCAATCCAAAAGCGCCGATTCATATTTTGATTATTCCTAAAAAAGAGTACACCTGCTTTCAAGAGGTTGATCCAAAAATCATGGTGGGACTCACAGAATTCACACACAAAGTTGCAAAACTTCTAGGATTGGATGAGAGTGGATACCGCTTAATTACCAACAACGGTAGCGATGGAGGGCAAGAGGTCATGCATCTGCATTTTCACCTCTTAGGTGGCGCTAAGCTTTCATGGAACCACTTAAGTGACAGTGATTCTCGCAAATTTTTGTAATACTTAAAGAAGAGGTCACACCTCTTCTTTTTACCCTTTTTTACGCTCGTTTATCCACGTTTCAAAGAGTTCAATCTGTTTACATGTAGCAGTGGTTGCTGTTCCCCCTTGCGAGACTCTTGCATTCATCGAATTGATTAAACTCAAAGAGTCTACCACATCATCACCAATACGTGCATCCACTTTTTGAAGCTCTTCCACACTGAGTTTGCTTAAATCTATTCCCAAACTCTCTGCGTGTGCGACAGCACGTCCTGTAATAAAATGCGCTTCACGAAAAGGAATATTGCATTTTTGAACCAAATAATCCGCCAAATCGGTTGCGCTTAAATGCCCCACTTCGCAAGCTTGACGCATACGTTCCTTATTAATACTCATCGTACGAATCGCTTCTTTGAGAATATTCAAAGAGATAAACACCGTCTCTACACTATCAAAAACACCCTCTTTGTCTTCTTGCATATCTTTGTTGTACGCTAAAGGAAGTCCTTTAAGAACGGTCAGCAATGAAATCAAATTGCCATTCACCCGTCCTGTTTTTCCACGTAAAAGTTCAGGTACATCAGGATTTTTCTTTTGAGGCATAATCGAACTACCTGTGGAGTACTCATCGCTTAAGGTAATGAATTTAAACTCATAACTTGACCACAAAATCAGCTCTTCTGCAAAACGAGAGACATGCATCATAATGGTTGAGATATTAAAAAGAATTTCCAAAGCAAAGTCTCTATCGCTTACGGTATCTAAGCAGTTCACACTCACACCATCAAAGCCTAAAAGCTTCGCGACATATTCACGGTCTATTTTGTGTGGCGTTCCAGCAAGCGCTGCACAGCCTAGAGGGAGAATGTTATTGCGATGGTATGAGCTTTCTAAACGCTCAATATCTCGTTTAAACATAGACACATAGGCTAAAAGATGAAAGGCAAAATTAATGGGTTGTGCATGCTGAAGGTGCGTCATGCCAGGCAAAAGCGTATGCGTATGCTCTTTTGAGATGTGCATCAACACGTCAATAAGCTCTTCTAAGACATGCACAATCACTAAGGTTTGCTTTTGAACATACAATCTAAAATCAAGAGCTACTTGGTCATTGCGACTACGTGCGGTATGCAGACGTTTTCCTGCTTCACCAATTAAAGCAATTAAACGTGTCTCAACCGCCATATGAATATCTTCTTGTGAAATGTGAAATTCAAATATGCCCTCTTCAATCTCTTGCTTAATCTGCATTAAACCTTGAGCAATCTGCTCAGCCTCTTCTTGTGTTAAAATATTTTGTTTTGCAAGCATGCTTGCATGGGCAATTGAACCTTTAATATCTTCTTCATACAACTTTTTATCAAAAGGCAATGAGGCATTAAATTCATCGAGTAATTGCGCACCACCTTTGGCAAACCTGCCCGACCATAGTTTTGACATTAAAACGTCTCCTTGGATAATAAACTTCTTGTGTTTTACAAGCATAGTACGCCTTCTTTCAAAGGCTTGGATTTTTTACATGTAAAGGCAAAAAACCTTTACATGTAAAGATAAAATTAGAGTTTTGGACCTGCGTGTGAAAAATCAGAATCTGCAGTAATGTATTTCTTGAAATTCTCAATAAACATACCCGCAAGCTCATCTCTGGTTGCATCGTAAAGGCTTTTATTTTCCCATGTATTTTTAGGATTTAAAAGCTCTGTGGGAACACCTGCAAGTGTTTTAGGAACTTGAATGTTAAAAACAGGAATAGCCTCGAAATCAGAATCGTTAATACTGCCATCTAAGATGGCATTAATACACGCACGTGTCGCTTTAATGCTCATACGCTTTCCAATGCCAAAACCACCGCCACTCCAGCCAGTGTTAACCAAATAGACATCCACCCCATGCTTATCAATCTTCTCACCCAATAATTTGGCATATACGGTTGGATGTAAAGGTAAAAATGCTTCACCAAAACATGCACTAAACGTTGCTACAGGCTCTGTGATACCACGTTCCGTTCCTGCAACTTTTGCCGTATAACCACTTAAGAAGTAGTACATTGCTTGCTCTTTGCTGAGTTTTGAGACAGGAGGTAAAACACCAAAAGCATCTGCGCTTAAAAAGATAATCTTTTTAGGATGCCCTGCTTGAAGAGATTTTTCATGATTTTCAATGTGATAAATAGGGTAGGAAACACGTGTATTCTCAGTTTTTGAGCTATCTGAATAATCAACGACATCGTTTTCATCAATGACCACATTTTCTAAGAGTGCATCTTTCTTAATGGCACCATAAATTTCAGGTTCACTGTTTGGGTCAAGATTAATACATTTAGCGTAACAGCCTCCTTCAAAATTAAAAATTCCCTCATCATCCCAACCATGTTCGTCATCACCAATCAATTTACGTTTTGGGTCTGTTGAAAGTGTGGTTTTACCCGTGCCTGAAAGTCCAAAGAAAAGTGCAGTATCCCCTTTTTCGCCCACATTGGCAGAACAATGCATGGAGAGTTTTCCCTCCAGTGGCAACCAATAGTTCATCATAGAGAAAATGCCTTTTTTCATCTCACCACCGTACCATGTACCACCAATAATAGCAATATTTTCTTCCACATTAAAAAGGACAAAAACATCCGAATGAAGCCCATGTTTTTTATAATCATCATCCACCACTTTACATGCATTGTAAAGTGTAAAATCAGGCTTAAACGTAGCTAATTCTTCTTCGTTTGGACGAATAAACATATTTTTTACAAAGTGTGCCTGCCATGCTACTTCTGTCACCACACGAATACTTTTACGACTTGCTAAACTTCCGCCACTGTAAGCATCTTGAATGTAAATATCTTTGTTGGAGAGTTGTTTTTTAACTTTGTCAAACAATTCATCAAAAACTTCTTTACTGATTTTTTGGTTAATTTTGCCCCATGAGATGTATTGATTAGAAGGTGCTTGGTCCACAAAATATTTATCTTTAGGACTTCTTCCTGTAAAAATACCTGTATCAACGCTAAAGGTACCATTACGAGTAACACGACCTTCATTGTTTTTTATCTCTTGTTCAAGTAACTCATCATAACCAATATTATAATGCACCTTACCAATGTTAGTTAAACCAAGCTTCTCAATTTCGTTAATCTTCGACATACCTTTTTACCCTTAAAACAGTTATTTAAAAATTGACAACAAAATACCTGCTGCAACTGCAGAACCAATAACACCCGCTACATTTGGACCCATTGCATGCATTAAAAGCATGTTGGTTGGATCTTCTTTCATACCTTCTTTATTCGAAACCCTTGCAGCCATAGGCACAGCACTAACGCCTGCGGAACCAATCAGTGGATTAATCTTTTGTGTGCTAAATTTATTCATAATTTTAGCCATAATAACACCACCAGCTGTTCCCATTGAAAATGCAACAAGTCCTAGAACAATAATACCAAGTGTTTCAGGCACTAAAAATTTTTCAGCTGCTAGTTTTGAACCAACAGAGAGTCCTAAAAAGATGGTAACAATATTAATCAATGAATTTTCCATAGTATCAGAAAGACGTTTTGCCATACCCGATTCTTTGACAAAATTACCAAACGTTAACGCACCTACCAATGGTGTTGCATCGGGTAATACCAAAATACAAATCACCATAACCGTTAATGGGAATACAATCTTTTCTAGTTTTGAAACTTCTCGCAACTGCTCCATCTTAATTTGTCGTTCTGCCTTTGTTGTGAGCGCTTTCATGATGGGAGGTTGAATAATCGGAACCAATGCCATATAGGAGTATGCAGCAACGGCAATAGCACCTAATAAATCAGGGGCTAATTTGGAAGCAACAAAAATAGAGGTTGGACCATCCGCTCCACCAATAATTCCAATGGCAGAAGCTTCCTTGAGTGAAAAATCTATAATGCCTGTGTATTGAGAAAGAGCAGCAGCACCCACAATCGTACCAAAAATACCAAATTGTGCAGCACCACCCAAAAGCGCAGTTTTTGGATTGGCTAACAATGGACCAAAATCGGTCATGGCGCCAACACCCATAAAAATAATAATAGGGAAGAGTCCTGTTGAAACACCCATATTAAATAAAATACCCAAGAAACCATCAGGTCCTGCAATATCGGCCAATGGAATATTTGCCAAAAAACCACCAAAAGCAATCGGAATCAATAATAAAGGCTCAAACCCCTTTGCGATGGCAAGATAAAACAAAACAAAACAAATGGCCATCATCATTAATCTACCAACGCTTTGATTAAAGGTTGATACAACTGTTCCATGAGAAAGAAGACCCTCTTGTGGATTTATAATCGCATTCAATCCTGTTGATTCATACAGTGAGCCAAAAAGTTCTGAAACACTTTTAGATTTATAGTCTTGATTTAGATTTGCCTTTGTCTCCTCACTCGCAGACAAGGAGGTTGTCATAAAACTTAAGCTCAAAAGCATGAGAAAATAAAGAATTATTTTTTTCATGGGCAACTCTTTACAAGACAACAAGGACTTGACCATTAACAATGGTATCACCTTGTTTCACTTTAACAGCGCTTACTACACCTGTATTAGGAGCGGTTACTTCTATCTCCATCTTCATGGCTTCAATGACGACAACGGCTTGACCCTCTGTGACTTTATCACCCACATTTACCAATACTTTAAAAATAGAACCTGGTAATCCTGCTTTGATTTCAACGCCTGAAGAAGCGGCGGCTGTTGAAGATGCAATCACACTGCCTTCTTCAACCCCCTCTTTGATGTCAATCTCATAACTTTCACCATTAACGATAATAGATGCACTGTTGTTATCTGATTTCACATGGTATTTTTGACCATTAACCGTTACTGTAAAATCAGATTGAGCAGAAGATGAGCTCTCCTCTTTTTTAGCAGAGACTTTTCTCACATTCACTTTTGCTTCGCCTTTTAAGAAAGCAATACCTTTTTCCTTACATGCTGCGGCAATTAAAAGATTTTCCTCACTGACTTCAAGGTTCTCTTTTTCTAAAATCTGTTTTACATGTAAAAGGGATTTTGTATCATCGGCATCGGCTAAATCGAGTGCATTTTTTGTTGTAGGTGCAAGTTTTAATTGTTCACTTGCCAAAGAAACAACTTCGGAATCAGGAGAAACAGGTGTTTTTCCAAAATAACCTAAGACCATTTTGCCATACCCTTCTGCAATTTTTTTCCATGGACCAAACATGACGTTATTGAATGCTTGTTGGAAATAAAATTGAGAGACAGGTGTTACGCTCGTTCCATAGCCACCTTTTTCAACCACTTCACGCATCGCTTTAATCACTTCAGGAAATTTATGCAAAATATTATTATCACGAAGCATTTGTGTATTGGCAGTGAGTGCACCACCAGGCATTGGAGAAAAAGGAATTAATGGAGAAACTTGCGTTGCTTCAGGTGGCATAAAATAATCTTTTAAACACTCTTGTAAGACATCTTCATATTTTAAGATTTTTTCAAGCTCTAACCCACCAAGGTCATAATTCTGACCTTTTACCGCATGAAGCATGGTTAAAATATCAGGTTGAGACGTACCACCACTCACAGGTGATGCCGCAAGATCAATACCATCCGCACCTGCTTCAAGCGCTGCTAAGTAACATGCGACACTAACCCCAGCTGTTTCATGCGTATGCAAGCGTAAATGCGTTCCTTCTGGTACAAGTTTACGTGCCATTTTAATAGTTTCATAAACTTTTTGAGGGCTAGACGTTCCACTGGCATCTTTAAAACAGATACTGTGATACACAATACCTGAATCTAAAATTTCTCTAAGAGTTTTTTCATAAAAAGCAACATCGTGTGCACCCACACATCCTGGAGGTAAATCCATCATGGTGACAACAATTTCGTGCTTAAGTCCATGATGCACAATACGTTCACCACTGTATTTTAAATTTTCAACATCATTCAGAGCATCAAAATTACGAATCGTTGTTGTGCTGTGTTTTTTAAACATTTTAGCGTGCAAATCAATTAATTCACGATTACCTGTATCAAGCATAACGGTATTTACGCCACGTGCAAGAGTTTGTAAATTTGCTTCAGGACCTGCAATTTCTCTAAATTTATCCATCATAACAAACGCATCTTCATTTAAATAGAAATAAAGACTTTGAAAACGTGCGCCCCCACCAAATTCAAAGTGGCTAATGCCTGCCTCACGTGCTGCTGCTACTGCTGGAAGAAAATCATCCATCAACACACGTCCACCAAAAACAGATTGAAATCCATCTCTAAACGTCGTATCCATCACATCGATGTATTTTTTAGCCATCTTATTCTGCCCTTTTATACTATTTTGATTGTTTGTATGATTGAAGAGAAGCAGCAATTGCTGCCACAACTGCTAAGTGACCTTGAGAGGATGATTCTAAAGAAGAATGACCCATCGTGATATTCTCCTTTTTTGCAGGAAAATACTTCATAATAATTTTAGCTTGTAGATTTAAAACCAGAACCAACAAAACCAAAAATGTAAATACCGTAGACATGCCCAAAACCAAGAATTTTAAGCTTTCTGCAATCAGATTAACTTCCATGGACGCAACCTTTTTTGTTTAAAATTAACTAAAAATTTAGTCAAAATTTTGGTATTTTATCATTTCTTTTATTAAATCAAACCTATAAAAATATGTCATAAAAGGAGGAAAAAAGGGGGAAGAATTACTTAAGCATTTAAGTATCTATACTACTTTTTAAATAAAAAAAATTCTTAAAGATTTAAGCTAGCCGATAAAAAAAATTTTGGGTTTTTAATGATAGCACCATGTTCAGCAATCGCTTCATCTGCCATATTATAACGTTCATTAAAAATAGAACGATGAAATTGCACTTCGTCATTGATAATTTCAAACACCATGGTTTCATACACAATTTTTTTTGAATCACCTTCAAAAAAAGAGTGGCGCACATGCATACTAATGGTTGAGACTAAAAACTCTCTGTTGTCAACTTTTAAAATATTTTTTAATTCTAATTCTCGCATGAAAGAGCCTTGAAAGTTTAATTCTTTGGAATACTAACATAAGTGAACATCAATCTAAATAAAAGAAGAAATAAAGAAAATTAGATGGTGCGGACGGGGGGATTTGAACCCCCACACACGTAGTGCGCTACCACCTCAAGGTAGTGTGTCTACCATTCCACCACGTCCGCATAGAAGAAAAGGGGACTTAATGCCCCTTCATTTTTTACTTTTTATTAACCAAGTAATGGGTTTTTGTAAAGAAGAATTAACGCAATAACAAGTGCATAAATAACTTGTGCTTCAATCATCGCAAGTGCAATAAACATTGTTGTTACAAGTTTACCACCAATGCCAGGATTTCTAGCTGTACCAGAAATTGTAGCAGATGCTGTGTTACCCATACCAATTGCCGCACCAAATGCAGCAAGACCTAAAACGATACCAACGGTAAGAACTGAATACGCTTTAATTGTTTCAGCTTCACCCGCAAATGCAAATGTTGCAAATGCAGCCATTAAAAAAAGAATCTTTTTCAAAGATTGCTCCTCATTTTATTTCAAAGTCTGTTCGGATAAAACCCCTACTTTCCACTTTGTAGGCGAGATTTTATCCAACAAATTGTTAAAAAGCCTTTAAATTAGCGCATCAACTCTAATTCAATTTTATTTCCTGCTTGTTTTAAAATTTTAACACGTACATTTTGCTCTAGTGTTAGATAATCACTCACCTTATCTACACGGTGATCTGCAATTTTGGAGACATGTAAAAGACCATCAATACCCCCTGGCAACTCAATAAAAGCACCAAAATCAACAATACGTTTGACAACACCATCAACCACTTCATCTTGAACAAAAGTTGGTACGGGTTTGGACTCTTTAAAGCCATGCTTTGTGTCACGATCACGGTCTCGTCCACCGCCACGTCCACCAAAAGAAGGTTTATTGGTAATATGAATTATATGCTCTTTTGCAGCATCAACTTTTTCTTTATTCTCCCCTGCAATTTTTACTTCACCTTTTTCACGATCCAAATCAATTGAAACTTCAAACTTCTCAATAATCTCTTTAATCGTTTTTCCAGCTTGACCGATAATATCTACAATTTTAGAAGGGTCAACACTAAAAAGCTCTAGTTTTGGAAGCACTGCATTATTGACAACAATCTCTTCACTTGCTTTTTCCATGATAGAAAGAATATGTTCTCTACCCTCTTTGGCTTGATAGAGCGCTTCTTTAAGTACATCACGAGATATTCCACCGAGCTTTATGTCCATTTGAAGTGCGGTAATACCATCTTTGGTTCCTGCAACTTTAAAATCCATATCACCATCATGGTCTTCAAGCCCCATAATATCACTTAAAACAGCGTGTTTATCTCCTTCAAAGACGAGTCCCATGGCAATACCCGCAACCAATTTTTCAACCTCTACCCCTGCTGCTTTCAATGCCAATGCACCACCACAAATGGTTGCCATTGAAGAAGAACCATTGGATTCTAAAATTTCTGAAACCAAACGGATGGTTTGCAAGCGATTCATGTCTAGAACGGGTTCTAAAGCACGTCGTGCAAGATTTCCATGCCCTAATTCTCTACGACCTGGTGCACGAAGTGGCGATGCTTCACCCACAGAAAACCCTGGGAAGTTATAGTTGACCATAAAAGTATCACTTGCAATACCTTTTTCAGTTAATAAATCGTACATTTGAGCATCTTTGTCATTCCCTAATGTCGTAATAACCAATGCTTGTGTTTGACCCCGTGTAAACAAGCATGAACCATGAGCCAGCGGTAAAAGATTGGTTTCAATGCTAATAGGCCTTACTTCATTGAGTTTTCTACCGTCTGCTCTTACCCCTTTTTCAATAATCATCTCACGGACTATTTTTTTCTTATACGCATGAATAACACTCTCTACAAGTGCTTTATCCCACGCTTCTAACACAGCAACATCATCTTTAAGAATATTGCTAACAATCTTATTTAACTCGCTAGCACGCTCACTTTTAGCCATCTGATTAATAGCATTATAAACATCTTCTTTATAAAATTCTTCGATATACGTGGCAATAGATTCGTTTACCAAATCTGCTTTGTAATCTAAAATGGCATCTTCTTTTTTAAGAGGCGCAAACGTAGCCTCGTAAGCACGGGTAGCCTCAGTGATCGCACTTTGCGCTTTATCAATCGCTAGTAAAATAGCATCTTCATCAAATTCATTAATTCCTTGCTTTAACATAACATTTTCAGCCAAAGTAGGATCAAGCATTGGGTCAATTGCCATAACAGGTAAACTCATAGATTCCATTGAAGCGATAGAGCGCATTTCTATCATTAAAAGCTCTTCTTTGGTTCCTGCTACATACAAATCAAGTGTACTCTGTTTTAACGCTGAATTAGCAGGATTGACAACATACTTTCCATCAATATATCCTATGCGAACACCTGCAACGGCTTTATTCACAGGAATATCCGAAAGATATAATGCTGCACTTGCCGTATTGAGTGCTGCAACTTGCAAATCAACTTCAGAATCACAACTTAAAACAAATACTGTAATTTGTGTAGGATACGCATACCCTTTAGGAAAAAGCGGTCGTAAACTTCTATCAATAACACGTGAAGTCAGCGTTTCAAAATCACTTGGTTTGGTCTCTCTTTTAATATACCCACCAGGAATCTTTCCAACCGCATAGCTTTTTTCAACATACTGAACGGTTAAAGGTACAAAATTCTCAGCTACTTGGTTATCATCACGTGAAACCGTTGCTAAAATAACCGTATTTTTTATTTTTAAAAGCGCAGCCCCTGCTGCTTGTTTTGCCACCTTCCCTAAATCGTAAATCTCTTCTTGATTGTTCACATTAATTTTATATTCCACTGCTTTAACTCCTTCGTTTTTAGCTCAATTTATTTATAACTTTTGCTCGCTCTCTTGTTTAAAGAATTCGTAATTCATACTCCCCATCGGATAGAGTGTAAACATCAACATAAGACCTTTTTTATTCGTAGAATCAGCTCCTGAACTGGTTTGTTTTGGATTGGTTACATCTCTATACACCAATGAATAATCCCAGCATTTTTTCATTTTCTTAATACCAAAGCTCCATGATTTAAAAATGTCCTCTTCTATATCATAATTAATGGTTGCAAAGAGGTCAACATTCTCAAAATAGTGTGTTTCCGCACTAAAGGTGACATAACTATAATCTTTATCTTCACTGTTTTTTTCATACGATTTATCGACATAAGTGTAACGCATCGTACTTGCATAGAGTGCATCTTTATAATTCAATGAAATTTGATTCCGTGAAAGATGGTGAAAGGTATGGGAATAATTAATAGTATTGCCTATATAAAAACGATCGGATAGGTAATACTTTATATCATTTTCTATATCACCGTATTTGTCCTCTCTATCGTAATAATAGGCTTGTTTAATGGCATGGCTTAGTTTTTTCTCACCTTCCATATCATAGAAAAACTGTCTAAATTTAAATGCTGTATTTTTTTCTTCAAATTCTAAAGGGATAAGGGGATTATCACTAGTAGGATCTACAGTGTAATCCCATGTTCCATTTTTCTTGTCATAACTAGGAACGGTGTGTTCTACTCCAATATGCATGGTGTGAAAAAAGTCATCAAATCCTCTTGAAAGATCTGTATAAGCAGAAATCGTATGATAGTTGTTAAAATATTGCCCCGAACTTCCATTGTCAGAATCATTGCCGTAGGAGACCTGTGTCATATAGACATTCTCAGAAATATTTACATGTAAATAATCTTCCAATACAGAGAAGTAAAGACTCACAGGTGTTCGAACTTCATTTTGAAAAGCTGTAATACCCTCTTGGCGGGTATAATTTTTTGCTTTATAATCTACCGAATAAAAAAGGTTATCTAATAAGAATGGATTTGAAAAATGGTGATAATGAAGTGTTGGTAGTTCTTGCAATGTTCCATCATTTGTACCTTTTACAGCTTTAGCATACGTATCAATATAATTTTTTGCATAAATTCCAAAATAATCTTCATCTTTTTTAATGTAATAATTCATACGAGAAGTCACTAATTTGGTTGAGGCACTTGAATCAGAATCAAGGGTGTTGTAATAGTCTATATCATTGAGATAATTTACATCTATCCATAATCCATCTTCAATACCACTGTATTTTGTACTCAGCAGTGCACTTCTATCGTACGCAACACGTAAGCCATAATGGGCATCGTTGCTTAATTTTTCTTCTTTTGCATACTTACTGTGTTCTTTAAAATAACCTGTGGTAATTTCACCTGAAGAGTAAGGCGAATCCACAAAACGATAGGTTGCATGAATTCCCTCACCACGTTCTGTTCGCATTTGTGGTCGAAACTCTAAATCCCAATTATCTTCAGGTGCAAAATAGATAGGCTGCATGTAATAAAAACCCTCAGATCCCCCCACACCAATTTCTGGAGGTAAGAGCCCTGTACGACGTTTTGTATCGGTTGAAAATGCAAAATAGGGTAAATAAAGAACGGGAACATCGCTGGCGTAAAAAACAGGATTATAGATATGCAACCATTTGCTCTCTTTATTAAATTCCCCTGAGGTAAAGGAGATCTTCCAATCAGGGTCTTGCGTATTACAGCTTGAGACGATGGATTTTTCCGTTATATAGGTGTCAGGATTTAAGATAGCATTTTCACATTTAATCCATACATTAGAACCCTCATCGAAAAAGAAAAGAGGATTTGCAATCCCTTTATCGGTGTTCAAGTTAAGCTTTGAATGACCACTTCTGGAGGCATATTCTAAGCCCTCAAGCATTGTAATATTGCCAAAAAGTTCCAAATCGCCACTCTCATAATCATAATAAGCTTCATCTGCCGTAATTAAATATTTTGGGCTATATAAAACCACATTACCTACGGCATGAACCAGTGTGCCATTTTTGGTGACGTTTTGCGCTAAGACTTCAACATCTTGCGCAGGTTCTTGTGCATACAAATTCCCCAAGCAGAGCATGAAAAGGATTAAAAATTTAATTCGCATTGACCACCAACGTATTTGCAACTTTATCATGCCATGTTTCTCTTTTTGGATTTAAAATAGCCCATACAAAACCTAAATAAAAAATAGACTCACTGATAATTCGAAACGATGCACGACTCAACGATAAGAAGAAGGTAGGCTTTTCTAAATCACTGGTTGAGATGACTCTAATTTTCATAGCAATACGCCCCAAAGTCGCTCCATACATCCAAATAAAAAATGTTTGATATGAAATTTTTAAAAGCACAACATACCCAAAAAGACCATTGATGATTCCTATCATCTCTTCGGTAGTTGTATTTTCAGGCATTTGGTCAAGGTAAATAAAGGCAAATAAAACTGAAATTAAAATCTCATCAATAGCATAGGCAAACCCACGCTTTGAGAGGGGTGCTAACGTGATATTTTCACGTTCAAACTTCTCAATCAGCTCTTCATTTGTCATGTTTAAGTGCCTGATATGCAATATCACTTCTAAATTGTTTTCCCACAAAATGCACTTGTCCACACAGCAAATAGGCTCTTTCTCTGGCTTCTTTAATACTATCACCCATTCCTACGCACAAAAGCACCCTGCCTCCTGTAGCATAAAGTTTCCCATCCTCAAGGCTGACACCCGCATAAGAAATATGCGTATTATCTAAACCTTCATGAATATTCTTATCGATAATAATCTCAGCAGGCTTTGAGTTTCCATAAGGATAATTCTCACTTGCCATCACTACAGCAATCGCATATTGAGTATAAAATTCAATGTTTAAATTTTTCAAGTCACCTGTAGCGGCTTTGTAAAAAAGCTCACTGGCTGGTGTTTTTAAAAGAGGCATTAAAATTTCACACTCAGGGTCACCAAAACGTACGTTATACTCTAAAACAATGGGTTCGTTTTTCACAATCATCAGACCAATAAATAAAACACCTTCAAAAGGGGCACCCTCTTGTTTCATCCCCATAAGCGTTGGCTTTACCACACGCTCTTCTACTTTTTTATACAGCACATCATCAATAAGTGGCGTTGGTGCGTATGCTCCCATGCCTCCAGTATTAGGTCCTATATCCTTATCTTTTAGACGTTTGTGATCTTGAGCAGCAGGAAGAATTTTATAATCTTCTCCATCACAGACCACAAACAATGAAAGTTCATACCCATCCAAAAACTCTTCAACAACCACGCCTAAACCTGCATCGCCAAAACTTTTACCACTGAGCATATCAGCGACTGCTTCTTTGGCTTCTTCTTTGCTTGTCGCAATAATCACACCTTTTCCTGCGCACAAACCATCAGCTTTGACCACAATAGGAAGTTCTAGCGTGTCGATAAACTGATTGGCTTTTTGAGCATCACTGGTTTCAATAAATTTTGCAGTTGGAATGGCATAGCGTGAGAGAAAATTTTTCATAAAAATTTTTGAACCCTCTAAACGTGCGGCTGCTTTTGAAGCACCAAAGATCACCAAACCTTTGGCTTTAAAAATATCAACAATACCCTCAACCAAAGCCGTTTCTGGACCTACAATGGTTAAGTCAATCTTATTTTCTTTTGCAAAATCTGCTAATGCTTCATAATCTTTACATGTAACATTGTGTCCTAGTTGTGGTGTAGCCCCATTTCCTGGCGCAAAAAAGAGTTCACTGACATTTGGGTCTTTTTTTAGGGCTAAGCCTATAGAATACTCTCTACCACCATTTCCAACAACCATTACTTTCATCAATGTTCTCTCCCAAAAAATCTTTACATGTAAAACCCAAGTGAGCGTTCCGAGATTGAAGCGGCCCTAATAAGCCAACTTCTGGGAATTGACCTTTTCTTTAGGCTGCAATCTCTCACTTTTTACCAAAGTTCAAACGAAACCACAGGCACACCAAAAATGTACGAAATTCCACGTATACTAATTGTTGGACCCTCATGAAAACGGTTATCGCGTCACCCAGGCATTTACATGACTAGTGTTCTTAAATTATAAATAAATTTAGCTTCTAAAGAGCTTTTGCCAATGCAACGCAATGCGCTATCGTTTGCACTTCGGCAATGATAGGTTTTACATGTAAGGGTAAAACCGCTGCTGTTTTTGTACCAATCACGATAGTACGATAACTCTCATCCCATGAAAAATTCTTTAAAAAGCAATGGACTGTTGAGGGAGATGTGAAGATAAGAATAGCATTTTTAGCAGGTGCATAAACAGGGGCATAGTGTCTACAGAGTGTTTCATACATAATTTCTTGAAAAATAGTGACACCTGCTGAGTGTAAAATTTCAAATAAAGGCGAAATAACCTCTTTGGCACGTGGGAAAAAAACACGTTTATCTTTCAATAAAGGAATCAGTTCGTGCGCAAAAAGATCACCATAGGAGTGTTTACATGTAAAGAGAAGATTGCCGCCGCAGGCACGTATGGCAGCAGCTGTTCCCTCCCCTATGGCATAACACGCTTTATCTTGCCAATATACGCCACACAGTTCAAGTGCTTTGACACTATTTTTGGAGGTAAAAATAATCGCATCAACCTCTTCAAGCCTAGGGGATGAGGAGGTAAAAACGATTTCAAATAGAGGCAAATGCTCTACCCCTTCATGCGATTGGTCGCTAAAGAGGTAGATAGGAGCAGATTTTATTCCCATTCGATTGTTGCAGGTGGCTTTGAAGAGATGTCATACACCACACGATTAATGCCACTTACTTCATTAATAATACGTCGACTAATGTTTTCTAAAATCGTATGAGGAATGTGCGCAAAGGTTGCAGTCATACCATCGGTTGCATCCACGATTCTCACACAAATCGTATTATCATACGTTCGGTTATCACCCATCACGCCGACACTTTTGACATTAAGAAGCACGGTAAAAGCTTGCCATGTTTTTTCATAATACCCTGTTGCTCTAAGCTCTTCAAGCATAATAACATCCGCAGCTCTTAGTAAAACTAAATCTTCTTTGGTTACTTCGCCCATAATACGAATCGCAAGACCAGGTCCTGGAAATGGATGGCGACTTAACATATCTTTGGGAAGACCCAGTTCTGCGCCTAAGATTCTAACCTCATCTTTAAAAATTTCACGCAATGGCTCAATGAGCTCAAAGCTCATCCAATCAGGAAGACCACCCACGTTATGGTGTGACTTAATGGTTTTAGAAGGGCCTTTGACCGAAACCGATTCAATAACATCGGTGTAGAGTGTTCCTTGCGCTAAGAACTGAATGCCATTATGTTTTTTCGCCTCTTCATCAAACACTTCAATAAATGTTTCACCAATAATTTTACGTTTTTTCTCAGGGTCACTCACCCCTGCCAAACGGCTTAAAAATTTCTCACTGGCATCGACCGTAATCAATGGAACATTACGGCTTTTAAACATCGCTTCCACTTGTTCTCTCTCATTGGCACGTAGGAGTCCATTGTCTACAAACACAGAGACGAGTTTATCGCCAATGGCTTCGGCTAAAAGCGTTGCAACAACCGAGCTATCAACACCTCCACTCACACCACACAACACTTTTTTATCACCCACTCTTTCTCTGATTTTTGCAATTTGCTCTTTAGCAAAGGAACCCATATTCCATGTACTTTCACAGCCACAAATATGCTTTGCAAAATTTTTCAGAAGCTTACTTCCTTGCTCAGAGTGATAGACTTCTGGGTGAAATTGAAACGCGTACATATTACGTTTTTCATCGGCAATGGCAGCATACGGAGAATTCTCACTAAAGCCAATTTTTTCAAAACCTGTAGGTAGCTTTTCTACTCTATCCCCATGGCTCATCCAAACAATTTGACCACATGTCGTGTCTTTAAAAATTTTATGATCACTCTCAAACTTAAGTTCTGCCTTACCATATTCTTGATGCGTTGCAGGGATAACACTTCCCCCAAAATGTTGGGTTAAAAGTTGCATCCCATAACAAATACCCAGCATTGGAAGACCTAGTTCATAGACTTTTTCATCAGGATGATACGAATCTTTTGCATACACCGAGGCTGGACCACCACTTAAAATAATTCCTTTAGGATTTCGTTTTTGAATATCTTCAATTTTTTCATTATAAGGGACGATTTCACAGTAAACACCGCTTTCACGAAGCTTACGTGCAATCAACTGAGTGTATTGTGAACCAAAATCTAAAACTAAAATAGGGACTTCTTTCATTTATTTCCTTTATTAATATAAACCGAGTATTTCAAACTGCACGTACCAAATGACCAATGAAAGCATATAGCCCACAAGCACGGTCCATGCGTATTTCATATGAGAACCAAAAGTATAAATTCCTCTTAGTTTTCCCATAACACCAACCCCTGCGGCGGAACCAAAGCTAATTAGACTGCCTCCAATTCCTGCGGTTAATGTGACTAAAAGCCATTGGTCTAATCCCATCGTAGGATTTGCTTTAAGCACGGCACTCATCACAGGTACATTATCGACAATAGCGGATAAGAAGCCAACACCAATATTAACAGCTATTGGTCCTGCGCTATCATACAATTTTACAGCTAAATCGAGGTACCCTAAAAAATGAAGCCCTCCCACCGCTGCTAAAATACCAAAAAAGAAAAGCAGAGTATCGTGCTCAATTTTACCAATCATTTTAAAGGTATTGAGCTCTTGCCCTCGTTTACGTTTTAAACGATAACTGTACAATTTCAACAAAGATAAACCAAAAAGCATTCCCCACATTGGAGGCAATTTAAAGAGTTGTTGGCATAAAACCGCTGACATAATGGTGACAATACCTAAGGCAATCACCATTTTCCCACCCATCAATATAGAGACTTTAGGCTCCGTTGAGGCATTGAAATGAGGTTTATCCGAAGGGACAAACAAAGATAAAAGCCATGCAGTGACAAGCCATCCAATAAATGAAGCAGGGAAAAGAGCAAAGAAGTCAAGAAAGTGTCCTTTACCAGACATCCATGCCATTAAAGTTGTAATATCACCAAAAGGGCTCCATGCACCCCCTGCATTGGCAGCAACCACAATGTTAATCGCCCCTGGAACCAAAAAGTTTTTATTCTCTTTTTCGATGGTAATTAAAACCGTTGATAAAATAAGCGCCGTTGTCAAGTTGTCTGCCACGGGGCTAATAAAGAAGGCTAAAATACCTGTTAGCCAAAACAGCTTTTTATAACTGTAGCCTTTGGATACCAAATTGTATTTGAGTTTGTCAAAGACTTGTCGTTCAATTAAAACCTCAATGTACGTCATTGCAACAAATAAGAAAAAGAAAATCTCTGCAATTTCAAAAATAAGATGATCCACACTGTGCGTTAATGCAGTTGGGTCAATACCATTGATAAAATTATAGATACCTATCAGAATAAAAATAAACGTACCCATAAACAAGGCGGGTTTAGCTTTATTGATATGATAATTTTCCTCCGTTGCCACCGCATAATAGCCGACAATAAAGACAATAAGACAGAGTATTCCAACCCATGTTGTTGTTAAATCTTCCCCACTGGATGCCCAAATGGTATTCATGAATGCTAGTAAAAGCAAGACAATTCGCATCTACATTTTCCTTTCTGATAAATAATGTGCACCTAAAGATTTTTTACGTCTTAGAGCACTGGTTATGATCTCTTTTGAAACCAACAATCTTAATGTGAGTAATCTTCCAATGGGCAATTTCAACATTGCCTCAACACGTTCGTATGCTTTTCCCAACCCCTCTTTATTTCGAAGTATACCCGCATAACACCACATCAAATCACGCAACTCATTTTTTAATGTCTTATCGTTCTCTTGCATTAATGCATGTTCTTCTTCACTAAATAAACAAACCTCTTTTGCATTATCTATGCTAATCTCCACCGCATGCGCAACACGTAAGGCAAAAACCAATCCCTCAAGCAACGAGTTACTGGCCAACCTATTTGCACCATGCACACCTGTGTGCGCACACTCTCCTATAGCATACAAATCTTTTACATGTAAAACTTCTGCGTGCAAATTTGTTTTAATACCCCCCATAGAATAGTGAAAGGCTGGAGAGATGGGTACTCTTTGTGCAGGGACATCATAACCCATATTTTGCATATTAAAATAGATACTTGGAAAACGCTCTTTAAAATGCTCGGGTGAAAAAGCGCTTAAATCTAAAAAAACATTTTTGCCTGTTTTTTGTTTATGCCCAAAGATTGCCCGACTGACCACATCACGAGGGGCAAGTTCTCCACGTTTGTCGTATTCAAAAACAAAACGCTTACCATCCTCATCCACAATCATGGCCCCCTCCCCTCGCAAAGACTCACTTAAGAGTTGCTTGCGAACACTTTTGCCTAGCACAAATACCGTAGGGTGAAACTGCATCATTTCCATATCATCCAGTTGAATACCATGACTTAAGCAAATGCCTTGCATATCCGCACTAATAGTACGTGCATTGGTATGGTATTCGTACAATGAGCCCACACCACCACTGGCAATGATTACTTTTTTAGCATACAAATTGAAAATTTTATCGTTGTGAAAAACACGGGCACCAAAACATTCACCTTCTTTGATTAAGAGGTCTGTCACTTGCGTGTTATAGAGAATGGGAAAAGGGAGTTGTTGCATTAAAAAGAGGTGAATATACCGACCCGTTGCATCCCCACCCGCATGCAAAATACGGTTCGTGCTGTGCGCTGCTTCTTTGGTATAGAGTAACTGACCTGAGGCATCTTTATCAAATTCAAATCCGCTATCAATCAGTTTTGAAATTGCACGAGGTCCCTCGGCACATAAAACATTCACCGCTTCTGCATTGCAATGCCCTGCGCCAGCTTCTAGGGTGTCCTTTACATGTAAGGCAATATCTGCATCATCTTTTGCAACCGCCACCCCACCTTGGGCATAAAATGTATTGCACTCCCATGCGTAATCTTTAGCAATCAAGAGAACATTTAAGGTTTTTGGTAAGGCTAATGCTGCACTCAATCCTGCAATACCTGTGCCAATAATCAGCACATCGTAAGAGGTTTTCATTTTAATAAGAAGATTTCTTAGAGGGTGTTGTTGTATTGCTATCTTTATAAACAGGAGGACCTTTGTACCCACATCCAAACAGAGCAAAACCCAAACATGCTATAATAATCACATGAAAGATTCTAAAAGTATAATTTCTCATCTCGTACAACAACCTTCTATGAAAAAATATGAGCAGGTGCGCTGTTATAACAGATTGCTCAGTGTGTTACCCAAAAGTTTCACAAGTATGATTCGTTTTGTGTACACCAAAAATGAAACACTTTTTTTTGTACTCAATCATCCCTGCGCCAAAATGGAGTTTAATTATAAACGTAATTTAATAAAGAGTCTATTAAAGGAAATAAACCACCATTTTCCTGAGTGTGCATGTTTACATGTAAGCGAGATTCAAGCCTTTGTCTCCAACCAAAAAAGTGAAGAAGAATCCCTTATTTTAGGTAGTTCATCAGAAATTTTTTACCCAGAACAAGCATCTGGAACGTTTGAGCCACACTGTGATGACCCCAAACTGCAAGCACTCTTTGAAGCGATTAAAGCTACCATCCAAACCAAAACGTCATGCTAACCAATACCCTCAAAAATGCCCCAGAAAATGCGGGGATTTATCAATTTTTTAATGCCTCAGGCATGCTTTTATATGTGGGAAAAGCTAAAAATATTAAAAACCGTGTGAAGAGCTACTTCCGTTTTTCAGGTGAGCTTAGAGCATCCCCTTTGCTTTCGTCTCGTATTGCAAAGATGATTAGCGAGGTGGAACGTGTTGAGTTTATTGTGGTTCAAAGCGAACACGATGCGTTAATTTTAGAAAACTCACTAATCAAACAACTCAAACCCAAATACAATATTTTACTACGTGACGATAAAACCTATCCTTATATTGCCATTAACCTTGCGGAGCCTTTCCCTCGCTTTGAAATCACACGCAAAATCATCAATGATAAAAACATCAAATACTTTGGCCCGCTTTCAGGTTCTGCCAAAGCACTCTTAGATGCACTTTATCTCACCTTTCCTTTGGTACAAAAAAAGGGGTGTTTAAAAGGGAAAAAAGCCTGTTTATTCTTTCAAATTGAACGTTGCCTTGCTCCCTGTGAAGGCAAAATCGACACTGCTTCGTATGCAAAAATTGTCCATCAAGCACTAGAAGTTTTGAATGACCAAAAAAAGCTTATTTCTCTTTTACATGTAAAGATGGAAGAGGCATCTTTAAAACTCAATTTTGAAGAAGCAGCCAAACTTCGAGATACCATGCGTGCCATCAAAGAATCTTTACATGTAACGCATGTGGAGCTTTTAAACTTGGAAGATTATGATGTTTTTGCAGTTGAAATGATGGAAAAAACAGCAGTCATCATGCGTCTATTTATTCGTCATGGAAAAATTGTCTCCACCTCACACTCGATGATGCATAATGCCTATGGGTTTGATAAAGAAGAGCTCTATCAGCGAGCTTTATTTGAGTTTTATAACCCTATGCATCAAACGTTTGCACAAAACATTTTACTGGCAGATTTTTTTAATGAAGCAGACGCAATGCGCTCCTTTTTAAGTGAAAAATTTGGTATGAAAATATCTATTAGTGTGCCAAAACGAGGTGAAAAAGAGCATTTGACTGCTTTAGCACGGGAAAATGCAAAAGCGATTTTAATGCAACAGCGTACAAAAAACAGTACCACACTTCTTGAGCAACTCCAATCCCTTTTTACCCTTCATTCTCTTCCAAAACGTATCGAAGTGTTTGACAATTCTCATTTAGGCGGGGTTGCTCCTGTGGGTGCGATGGTGGTTTGGGATGAGGGATTTAGCAAATCAAGCTACCGCCGTTATGCCTTGCATTATCGTGATGAGTACGCACAAATGAAAGAGATGTTAGAGCGCCGTATTGCAGATTTTTCCAAAGAGCCACCTCCTGATTTGTGGGTGCTAGATGGAGGAGAAACGTTACGAAAACTTGCAGAAACTCTGTTGGAAAAAGCGGGCGTGCATCTGGATGTTCTAGCCATTGCCAAAGAGAAAGTCGATGCTAAAGCACACCGTGCCAAAGGAAGCGCTCACGACCTTTTGTATGCCAAAGAGCAGTCGCTTGCCCTCCCCCCTCACGATAAGCGTTTACAATTTTTGCAAAGACTTAGAGATGAAGCCCACCGTTTTGCCATTCGTTACCATCAGAGTAAAAAACAGAGCAAAGATTTAGCCTTAACACTTCAGAGTATGGGAGGTATTGGAGACGCTAGCATTAAAAAACTTTTAAGTTACTTTGGGACATTTGAAGCCATTTATCAAGCCTCAGAAGAAGAGTTGATGCTTACATTGGGTAAAAAATTGGGCTCAAAACTCTTTACAAACCTAAAAAAATAGTTTGAAAAGAGTTGGCAAGCTTACGCTTTTTGCTTAGCTTTGGATTGAATCACGGTATGGATTTGATGATATAAAGAGGTAATTTCTTCTTTTTTTTCAATAAAACTGTTTTTATTTGCAATCAAGTATGCTGAGGATTCCAAAATCGTCTCTACCACTTTGAGCCCATTTTGTTTCATGGTACTTCCTGTTTCAACAATGTCCACAATCACATCAGACAGTCCTACAAGAGGAGCTAATTCAATGGAACCGTACAACTTAATAATCTCAACAGCCATGGCTTTTTTAGAAAAATATTTTTGTGCGATATGGGTCATTTTTGTCGCAACCTTAAGCTCAGGCGCACTGTAATCAATCTCTTTTCCCTCTTGAATGCCCACGCACACCTTACATTTACCAATGCCCAAATCCAATAAACGTAGTAAATCTTCATCTTTTTCTTCTAACACATCCAAACCAACGACACCAATATCCGCTGATTGATGCAATACATACGCAGGAACATCTTGATTTCGTACCAATAAAAAACGAAAACCATCGGCTTCTAAAATGAGTTTGCGATCATCAAAACGAAATGTGGTTCCAAAAATTTGTTCAAAAATCTCTAAGGTCTCTTCTGCAATTCTACCCTTTGGCAAGGCTACTGTTAACATCTCGTTCCTTTATTGTAAATGTGCATTTTTAATAACTTTCAGCATACCTCTGAAAATCAATGTTCTATCAAAAATAGAATGATTCAAAAATTTAGAAAAAAACTTTCCATCGCCACCTGTAAAAAAAATACGTTTATCTTTACATGTAACTTCTAAGAGCGTTACAATAGATTTTATAACCCCATACGAAATGGCATCGTGGGTTCTTTGAGGCAAAGCATCTAACGCAATACTAGGGTTAATACTTAAATTAAGACGGGGGGATATGGAAGCATAGGCTTTTTCATAAGCACTTAATCCAGGAAGAATAAATCCCCCTAAATGCATGCCCCCTGACATAATATCCACCGTAATGGCGCTACCCGCATCGACAATTAACCCGTCTTCAATGGTATAGCATGCGGCCATTCTATCCACACCCATCCCCTGATAAATGGTGTCAAACTCAAAATAAGGTTCCAAATCAATAAACTGCGCTTTATGCTCAAGTTTTTCCTTCAACGCATCATTCACACAAATATAATAGACTTTTTCTTGCGGTGTAAATGCATAAAATTCCTTATGAGAAAGTGTCCATACTTTTCCATCCTGATAAAAATCAGCATTAGAATTTCCAATATCACACAATGTCATTGTAAATAATCCACCCTTTTTCTTTAAGCAATGCTCCTGCTTTTGAGCATAATGGAGCTTTTAAAAGCAGATGCTTGTGCTTATAATTATGATTTACATGTAACGTCAAAGCAGCATAAAGATGAAGTAGTTCATCTGCATGTTGAGAGATAAATCGACTTTTTTGCTCGCATTGAAAGATGGCGTGATAGAACGATTTTCTATCAACACCGCTGAAAATAGCAAGCTTTTTACGGCTTTTTAAAACTTTTGGGGCTATGCTTTCCAGAGATGTAAAAACGACCTGCTTATGACATATGCGTTCTAACATCTCTTTCATGGCACCCAAAATCCAATTACTGTTTACGGTCTAATTTGAAAAAACGGTTTTTATAATAGAGTGTATCTTCAGTTGTAAAAAGATTGCTCTCAATGGCATCAGGAAGCTTATACACATTGGTCGATACTAAGTCAATATCGGTTGCAATGACGTAACCACCTTTTTCAATCATATAAATAAAATCTCCATGAATGGTTCCAGCAAACGTAGCAAACGTAAATTTACGATCTTTGAGCACTTTTAAATCCGCATCGGTTAGCATCACTTTGCCATCTTTTGTAAAGACAAAAATACGATTTTTAAGCACAATTACATCTCTCACTTCTGCTTCTAAAAAGTTAATCGATTTTGGGCTAATAGAGACCACTTTGCTTTTAGTGGCTGCGACCAAACGATCCCCCAAAACTTGAAGATAAATAATGTTGCCAAAAAACTTTTCATTGCTGACCACAACATCACGAATAGGCTTTCTGCTTTGCTCGTCCACAATCAACAATTTACCATCTAAAGTTGGGAAAATAATCAAATCCCCTAAAAAATAAGGTGCTGCAATACGAGAATCGAGGGCAAATACATTATCTTGCGTCAGATGCATTAACTCTTTTCCATCACTCATATCAACCAACAAAAGTTCATTAGAACCAAGTACCATCGCCAATAAATTACCCTTCAATGAAGCCGATGCCACAGCGGTTCCACACTCTTTTTTAAACAATACTTTTTGATGTGCATCCATAACCAACAATGCCCCACATTGTGAGCTTGCAATATAACGACCGTTGTTTTCACCTAGAAAAACATACTCTTTGGGCAAGGTAACCGATGAAAGTCCTTTTGAGGTAAGCACTTGTCCGTTTTCCAAAGTAGCGCCATCTCTGCCTGCGTCCATAATAGATGCTGGCAAGGAACCATCATAACTTAGCTTTCCCGAAACAGATTCAGGTTCAAAGTATTGGCGTTTTGTACCACAGCCACTGACAACCAACAATAAAGTCAAAAGTGAAAAAACAATCTTTGCGTATCTCATTATTTTAAGCCTTGATAGTGTTCTAAATTTTTTGCAATCTGTTTAAGGGGTGAATTTACATCAATTTGAGCAAATTTTAGCCTCGCCTCATCTACCTTATTCTCTTTTAATAACGCATATCCCTCATGTAAAAACACCATCCCAGAGAGTAAAGCACCCTGCGCTGTTGTATTCCCATCCATTTGGGAAAGCTGATATGTCGCAAGGTCTGACACAATGGCGTCTTCCTGAGAAAGTGCTACTTTTTTTAATGCTTCCACATCCCCTTTTTTTAATGCTTCTTCAAAAAGAAACATCATGTACAATTTTGGATTTTTGTCCTTGAGTGTTTCTAAAGCTGCAAGATTATTTGCATCCTTTAAAAATATGGCATAGGCTTCATTGGAAGCTTTGAGTTTCTGATCAATCATAATACTGTTAATACTATACCCACCTGCGCCTAAAACAATCAGTGCGAGTGCAGAAAAAATATAGTTTTTATTCTTCTTAAAGAAACGCTCCCCTTTAATCATTCCCTCAAGGAATTGCTCTTCGGTGCTAATTTCTTGCTTAACCACCTGAATATTTTCTTTAAGTCCCAAGCCCTATCCTTATGCAGTTTTTTTAAAATGTGACAAAGTTTATCACAAGAAATATAAAAAGATTATATGGCACGTTCTGATTGTTTCAGTATCCAACAAAAGAGAATTTGCTATAATCAAATTTTAAAAATATTTAAGGATGACAACGGTGAAAATTGATAATACATTACTGATAAAACTTGAAAAACTCTCCTCATTAAAAATTAGTGATGAAAAAAGAGAGGGTGTTATTCAGCAATTAAGTGAAATTGTCTCTTTTGTTGAAAACCTTAATGAACTTGATTTAAACGCTGAAGAGATAACCTTTACAACGCTCAGTGGAGGAACGCCGTTTCGAGACGATGAAGCACATGTCAATCCTAAAATCATCGAAACTATTTTAGCACATGCACCACACCATGAAAACGGTTTTTTTGTTGTTCCAAAAATTATTGAATAATTTATAACTATAACTTAAACAAGAAGGGACACCTATGGCTTCCATCAATATCAAAGCTCTGCTCAAAAATGTGGTGGCGTACAAAGCCTCTGATTTGCATCTGGTAAGCCGTAGTGAACCTCAAATTCGTATTGATGGGAAATTAGTACCTCTGGATATGGATAAACTAGATGGGAATACAATCGAAGAGATGTGTTATACCCTCATTAGTGATAAACAAAAAAAGAAGCTTGAAGAGGAAAAGGAGCTTGATTTTGCTATCATGTTTCCTGATATTGGTCGTTTTCGTGCGAACTACTATTACACTATTAACACAGAATTAGCAGCTGCTTTTAGAATTATTCCCATTGATATTCCATCCTTAGATGATCTCAATACTCCTGCGATTTTTAAAGATATTATTATGCGTGAAAAAGGGCTGATATTAGTCACTGGACCTACAGGAAGTGGAAAATCAACAACCCTAGCGGCTCTTCTGAATGAAATTAATCTGTATGAACATCGCCATATTATTACCATTGAAGACCCTGTTGAGTTTATTCATACCAATAAAAAAGCACTTTTTTCTCATCGTAATGTGGGAGAAGATACCAAAAGCTTTGCACGTGCGTTGAAATTTTCATTGAGAGAAGACCCTGATGTCATTCTTGTGGGTGAAATGCGCGATCAAGAAACCATTAGCACCGCAATTACAGCGGCAGAAACGGGTCACTTGGTCATGGGAACCTTACATACCAACTCTGCGGTACAAACCATTAATCGTATTGTTGATAGCTTTGAGGGTGCAGAACAAGTTCAGGTACGAACCATGCTTGCCACGTCATTGTACGCTGTCATTTCCCAAAGTTTGCTTCCTAAAATTGGCGGTGGCAGGGTTGCAGTACATGAGATTATGATTAACAATGCGCCCATTGCCAATCTTATTCGTGAAAATAAAATGCACCAAATTTATTCACAAATGCAACTCAACCAACAAAAAACAGGCATGATAACCCAAACACAATCCATGATGCGGTATTTAAGAGCCAATCTGATTAGTAAAGAAGATGCTATTCGCTATTCCACACAACCACAGGAACTTTTAAATAATATGGGTATATAAACAGAGTGTTTTACAAAGATTACAGCTTATGCACGTTATAATCTATCAAAAATTATCACATAATTAGGTAGCCATGAATCATAGCAATCATATTTCACAACTTGTTTTTCAAATTGCAGACGAGACATTTACAAAGCTTCACCTCTTAGAAATTCCACCTTATCCAAAATATTACCATGATATGTTCTTGGAAATTCTTGAACAAAATGGACACAGTGAGATTCTTGAACTCTCTAAAAAAAATGCTTACCTTTTTTCCACGGCACCCCAAGAAGAAACCGTCGGTGAGACATGCTTAGGCTTAGTCAAAAAAGGACTTGAGGAGTTTGTCAAAACCAACGATACGCTCAAATCTATCTCCGATGAAACGGCTATTAATATTGATGCTATCAAGAAAGATTATAACCGCATTGATACGGATCATGTGTTTGAAGCCTTTATGAACTTTCAAGGTAAAATTTTTCAAGAACTTCAAGCTGCTGATGAAACCATCTCCTCTCTTAAACTAGAAGTGGAGCGTTTGGAGCGAGAATCCAATATTGACCCTTTAACCAAAACACACAACCGAAGAGTTTTAATGAAAGATTTGGAAGAGGTACTCCAATCAGGAAAAGATAAAGAGCTTGATATGCATCTTGTCATGTTTGATGCAGATGATTTTAAACAGATTAACGACTCTTTTGGTCATATTGCAGGCGACAAAACACTGATTTTCCTCTCCAAGCTTATTCAAAACTCTTTAAGACGAGGAACCCGTATTTATCGCTATGGGGGTGAAGAGTTTGTGGTTATTTTGAATCGAACTTCCAAAGAAGAGGCGATACACATTGTTGAGCGCATTTTAAAAGAGACCAGTGATAGTAAGCTGTTATACAAAAACCATGATATTCACCTTACACTCAGCGCAGGTATTTGTTCCCATGTATCCAACATCAGTGCTGATGAGATATTAGAGAAAGCCGATACTGCACTCTATGAGGCAAAAAGAAATGGTAAAAATTGTTTTAGGAGTGCTTCGTAAATGACACCTGTTTCCATGTTCGATATTATTTCGTTGGCGTTAATCCTTATCTTAGGAATCAAGGGCATTCTTAATGGTTTTGTCAAAGAGGTCTTTGGACTTTTTGGCATTGTGGGTGGTATTTATTTTGCATCACGCTATGCAGCAGAAGCAGGAGAGCTCATTCATGCACATCTGTTTGCGTTTAGCAATAAAGCATCCTTATACCTTTTTGGTTTTATCGCTGTGCTTATTCTTTTTTGGGTTAGCGCACTTTTTTTAGGATACCTTGTTTCGCACATTATTAATCTAAGTGGTCTTGGGGCTATTGATAAATTAGCAGGTTTTGCGGTAGGAAGCATCAAAATCTTTCTTGTCTTTTCTGTCTTAGCTGTAGCTTTAAATAATATTGAATTTATCAAATCACGTATTGAACCTTATGTAACACAGAGTATGATGTTCCCACTCTTTTTGGAAGCGGGACAGACTATTGTCAAACTTGATGCGAATACCATGTTGGAGAGCATTCAAGCCAAAGAGAAAATAAATCCTTAAAAAGGGGCAATCATCATGAGTAAATTTGAAAACATCGAATACACTGCCTTACTCTCAACGTTTAAAGAGTTATTAAAACAAAACAAACTTAAGTTTACCAAACAACGTGAAGTGATTTTAAAAACACTGTACGAACAAAATGAGCATTTTACGCCTGAGGATCTTTATATTTATCTTAAGACGAAATACCCTGAACTGAATATTGGTATTGCAACGGTCTACCGCACACTCAATCTTTTGGAAGAGTCTCATATGGTCACGTCAATCTCTTTTGGTGTGGCAGGCAAAAAATTTGAGTTAGCCAATAAACCCCACCATGATCATATGATTTGTAAAAGTTGTGGGCTCATTATTGAGTTTCAAAATGAAAAAATTGAACAATTGCAAATGGACATTGCAAAAGTACATAATTTTCACATCACCAGTCATTTAATGCAATTACGTGGATTGTGTGAAAGATGTTCCAAAGAAAACAGCAACCATTAGGAAAAGAGGATACTATTTTGATATTTCAAGACCAATACCAACAGCAACGCATCGAAAAAGGAAAAGCGCTCCATGCATTAGGCCGCAATCCTTATCGACACAACATTACAAAAGATACCAGCACAAAAGAGTTTTTGGAGTGTTATGCGTATGTGATTGAGAGTGAATTAAAGCGTGATGAACATAAAAGCAATACCATTGTAGGTCGTATCAAATTTTTGCGCCATATGGGCAAAGCTGCTTTTGCAAAAATCGAAGACGAACACGGTGTTGTGCAAATCTATTTTAGCCGTGAATCCATTGGTGAAGCATGGTTTGATGAAGCAAAAAAACTGGTTGAAGTGGGTGATATTATCAGTGTAACAGGCTTTCCTTTTGTTACAAAAACGGGTGAACTCTCTTTACATGTAAAGGTCATGGAGGTCGCAACAAAATCTATTATTCCTCTGCCTGAAAAATTTCACGGATTGCAAGATAAAGAGCTTAGATACCGCAAACGCTATCTTGATATGATTATGAACGCAGATGTTCGCAAAACCTTTAAGATCAGAAGTAAAATTGTCAGTGAAATCCGCCACTTTTTTGAAGAGCGTGACTTTTTAGAAGTTGAAACCCCAATGATGCATCCTATTGCAGGGGGAGCTAATGCTAAACCTTTTGTCACCCATCATAATGCCTTAGGTATTGATCGTTACCTTAGAATTGCACCTGAGCTTTATCTCAAACGTCTTGTTGTTGGTGGTTTTGAAGCGGTTTTTGAAATCAACCGTAACTTTAGAAACGAAGGGATGGATCAAACCCATAACCCCGAATTTACGATGATTGAATTTTATTGGGCATACCACAACTATCATGATTTGATGCGTTTAACCGAAGAGATGTTTGATGTGCTCTTAAAAAAGCTCAAACTTCCACGTAAGCTTCCTTATGGCGAAATGGAGATTGATTTTTCAAAACCATTCCGCAAAATCGCTTTTAGAGCGGCCCTTAGTGAAATTGGAGGCATCCCCGATGAAATTTTAGAGGATTGCCAAAAAATTATTGCGTATATTCAAAGTCAAGGATTTAGCGTTGAATCTAAATTGACATTGGGTAAACTCTATGAAGAACTGTTTGATCTCTTTGTTGAAGAAAAACTCATTGATCCAACGTTTATTATTGATTATCCCATTGAAATTAGCCCATTGGCACGAAGAAGTGAAAGTAATCCTAATATTGCTGAGCGTTTTGAGCTCTTTATTGCAGGGCGAGAAATCGCCAATGGATTTAACGAACTTAATGATCCTATTGATCAATACGAACGATTTGCAAAACAGTTACAAGCCAAAAATGCAGGGGATGATGAAGCCCACGAAATGGATGAAGACTATGTTCACGCACTTGGTTATGGCTTACCGCCAACAGCGGGACAAGGTTTAGGCATTGATAGGCTTACGATGCTACTCACGAATGAAGCATCCATTAAAGATGTTATTCTTTTTCCAGCCATGAAGCCACTCAATGACACCGATGAACAAACACAAAAAGATGAGGAATCAAAATGAGTATTTTAAAAAACGTTGACCCTATTATTTATGATTTAACGCAAAAAGAGTTAGAGCGCCAATGCGATCACCTTGAGATGATTGCCAGTGAAAACTTTACTTACCCTGCTGTTATGGAAGCGATGGGTAGTGTGTTTACCAATAAATATGCTGAGGGATACCCTGCTAAACGCTACTACGGTGGATGTGAATTTGCTGATGCTGTTGAACAACTTGCCATTGATAGAGTATGCCAGCTTTTTGGATGTACTTATGCCAATGTGCAACCCAATTCAGGAAGCCAAGCTAATCAGGGCGTTTATCAAGCGCTGTTAAACCCTTTTGATAAAATTTTAGGAATGGATTTAAGCCATGGTGGTCACTTAACGCACGGTTCAAAAGTGAGCAGTTCTGGTAAAACCTACTCAAGCTTTTTTTATGGTGTTGAACTTGATGGTCGCATTAATTATGATAAAGTAAGAGAAATTGCACATATTGTAAAACCAAAAATGATTGTTTGTGGTGCAAGTGCTTATGCCAGAGAGCTTGATTTTGCAAAATTCAGAGAGATTGCCGATGAAGTAGGTGCGTATCTTTTTGCCGACATTGCACACATCGCAGGACTTGTTGCGGGTGGTGAACATCCAAGCCCTTTCCCTCATTGTCATGTGGTGGCTTCTACGACCCATAAAACACTTCGAGGTCCTCGTGGTGGTATTATTTTAACGAACGATGAAGAGATTGCTAAAAAAATCAATAGCGCTATTTTCCCAGGAATTCAAGGTGGTCCATTGGTGCATGTTATTGCTGCCAAAGCCGTTGGTTTTGCTGAGAACTTAAAGCCTGAATGGAAAGCTTATGCAAAACAAGTCCGTGCGAATGCAAAAGTGTTAGCCGATGTACTGATTCGCCGTGGCTATGACATCGTAAGTGGAGGTACAGACAATCACATGGTACTTGTTTCCTTCCTTAACAAAGAGTTTAGCGGTAAAGATGCCGATGCAGCCCTTAGTCGTGCAGGTATTACGGTGAATAAAAATACCGTTCCAGGTGAAACCAGAAGTCCTTTTGTCACCAGCGGTGTTCGTATCGGTTCTCCTGCACTCACAGCGCGCGGTATGAAAGAGAAAGAGTTTGAAATTATTGCCAATAAAATTGCAGATGTTTTAGATAATATTAACGATGAAGCGTTACATGTAACGATTAAAGAAGAGATGAAAGCATTGGCAAGTCACTTTATCATTTATGATAGACCAACCTACTAAGGGGATTTATGTATACGATTGATGTCTCTCTTATCAAAATGATTACCGATCATTATTGGATTAAACGTGACGCCATTGTCCAAAAAATTGATTTTGGTGGGAGAGTCTTTTTCGATAAATTTGAACGTATTAATCAACCGCTTAATAATAGCATTATCAAAGACCACCTCGATGGGAAAATCACGGTTGCTCACTCATTGATTAACCGTTTTGATAAAGTTGAAAATATCGTTTTTGACTACAACGGAAGAAATACCGAACGCTTTTGGCATAGGGCACAGCTTTTGCTTCGAGAAGAGGGATTCATTAACTTTACAGCTTTTAAAAGTAAAACGGAAGGGCATTTGCATTTGTATGTTCACAAAGGGCATACAACCATGCAAGAAGGGTGTCAAATTGCTAAAATGCTCTCAGCGAAGCTTTCACAAAAGCTTCCACGAGAGTGGAGAATGTTCCCGACGCAGGAACTTCCTCGGGAGTTTAATATTTTAGCTCTCCCTTATGATTTGTACCAAAAAGAGCGAGGGGCTTCTTGGTCAAAGCACATGTAAATGTGCTGTAAAACCTTGCCTCTTGCATGATTATCACTCCAAAGGAGAAACAATGGAAAACAGAAGTGAACTTAGCGATATAGTATTAGAAAAAGGGGATAACAAAACCCTAAAAGTGAAGCGTCTTTTAATTTTAGTGGCTTTTTTAATTTTGATTTTTTTAATCGCACTTGCAAGCATGAAAGTTGCCAATGATGATCAAGCAAAAGAGACATCAAAATTAGTTTTACCGCCAGAACCCACACAAGAGACGCAAATCCCAAAAGATGACCAACTCTTTAAGCAAGTTCCTATTATTGAAGAGAACCCTAAAAAAGAGAGTTTTGAAGATATGATCAAAACACTCAAAGAGAAAGAGGCTCAAAAACAAGAAGAGAGTAAAAGTGTTGCGCAAGAGCCTGTCACACAAACAAAAACAAGTCCAACACCCCCTGTTTCTAAAGTAAAAGAAGAGCCTAAAAAAGAGAGTGCTAAAACCCAAACAATGTTAAGAAGTACTGAAATAGACACACCTACAGCCCCTATGGGTGGAAGCAGTGTGGGTCCTGGTATTTACGTACAAGTTGGGGCCATCGCAAAAGCTCCTACGGCAAAACAATTAGCAGAGTACAGGGCCAAAGGGTTTGAATGCAAACCTTACTCAACCGTTGTCAATGGTAACCCCGTCGTTAAACTCTTAGTGGGGCCTTATGCCAATGCCGCTGAAGCAGAGAGCGCATTACGTACTATTCGCTCTAGCCTTAATTCAAATGCATTTATTTATCGGGTAAAATAAGGTGCTATACACTCGTACCATTTTATTTGATCAGCTGACCCCTATTACGCTTTTTGCAAAACTGCAAACTCTTTTTAATGGGGAGCTTTGTTTTTTGTTTGAGAGTGCCATCAATAACAACGATGGCAACTTTAGCTTTTTATTTATAGGGGCACGGGAGCGCATTGTCCATCACCATAATAAGAGCTTTCATACCGACGAACATGGGGTCTCTCATGCCTTAGGAGAGAGCCCTTTTTCCTACCTCAAAGAGCGTTATGCAACCCTTGATAAAACACTCTATCAAAACTATGCCAAAGAGCTTGGGATTGGTTTTGTTGATGGATTTATTGGGTATATTGGTTACGATGCAGTAAAACTCTTTGAACCTCGCTTAAAAAGCCATATGGATGCACTCAGTGATTCCTTAGATATTCCAGAAATTGATTTAATGCGCCCTAAACTTGTCTGCACGTTCTCGCACAAATCCAACACACTTATCTTAAGTACCTTTATCCCTGAGTTGGCTTCTCGCTTAGAAGAAATTGAGCAAACACTTAAAGAAGCACACACGCATATTCCTATCAAAACAGCGCATATTGAGACAAAAAAAGGGAGCTTTGCTTTTTCGAAAGAGCAGTTTTTTGAGATGGTAGACAAATCCAAAGAGATGATTCGAAGCGGTGATGTCTTCCAGATTTTAATGTCAAATCGCTTCACGCAATACGCACATATAGACCGTTTAAGTTTTTACCGAATCTTACGTCAAAAGAACCCTTCTCCGTATATGTTTTATCTCTCCTATCCAGAGTTTGCAATTATTGGAAGCTCTCCTGAGGTGATGGTCGGTCTTAAAGAGGGGCATATTTTATTACGACCGATTGCTGGCACACGTAAGCGTGGTTCAAGCTATGAAAAAGATAAAGCCTATGAGGCAGAGATGTTAAGCGACGAAAAAGAGCGTGCGGAGCATTTAATGCTGATTGATTTAGGGCGTAATGATTTAGGACGTGTCGCACATGTAGGCAGTGTCAACGTCAAAGAGATGATGCGCGTAGAGCGATATTCTCATGTGATGCATATGGTCAGCGATATTGAAGCCACTTTGGATGAAAAACACGATATGTTTGACCTTTTTGCTGCTACCTTTACCGCTGGAACCATGACAGGAACCCCTAAAATTCGTGCGATGGAACTCATTAGCGATTTTGAAGGCATTAAACGCAGTTTCTACAGTGGCGCAGCTGGTTATTTTGGCTTTGATGGCAATATGGACAGTTGTATTATGATTCGCACGGCCTATTTGGATCATGAAAAAATTATCTTTCAAGCAGGAGCTGGTATTGTAGCCGACAGTAAACCAGAGCTAGAATACCTTGAAGTCACCAATAAACTAGGTGCAATGACAAGCTCTTTAGATGATTTAAAGGCGTAATTGCGTGCTACTCTTTAGTATATTTGGCTACCCCGTCGCTCATTCCATCTCCCCTCGCCTTCACAATGCAGTCATGCAAGGATTAAACCTTGATGGCTGTTATATCAGAACGCCTATAGAAAATCCTAACGCATTGATGCAAACCTTTAAAACACTGCAACTCTCAGGTGCCAATGTGACGGTTCCACACAAAGAAGTAGCCTTTACGCAGTGCGATGAAGTGCGTGGCATTGCACAAAAAATTGGGGCAATCAATACTTTGGTACGTGAGGGAAGCCGTGTCATTGGTTACAATACCGATGCAGAGGGATTTTACGAAGCGATTAAATCTTTTGGCACGCTTCATAATGCACTGATTTTAGGTGCAGGTGGAACGGCTAAAGCAATTGCAATGATTTTAAAAACACATGGTATAGAGACCACCATTTTGAACCGTTCACGCCAAAGACTGGCTTTTTTTGAAGCAGAGGGCTTTACATGTAAAACACCAGAGGCGTTTGAGGGTGGTGCTTATACACTTATTATTAACACCACATCTGCTGGGCTTAAAGATGAGGAGTACCCTTGTGATGCTACGCTTTTAAAATCTCTTTTTCACCATGCAAAATTCGCTTTTGATGTCATTTACAATAAACCTACCCCTTTTTTATGCCTTGCAAAGGAGTGTAATCTTACATGTAAAGATGGTAAAGAGATGCTTTTATACCAAGGTGTTCTTGCTTTTAATCTTTTCTTTTCTAACCATTACGATTTAAAAACAATCGAATCTTTAATGCGTCCTGTTTTTGAACTCTAGGGTTTAAAACCTTAGAGAACTTTTGTTACATGTAAAGCTCTTTTTCTCTCTCTTTTCTTCTTTAAAGCTCTTTTTACTTATATCTATTCTATGATTTTCAAACACGCTTTGCCTTTCACTTAACATACAAAAACCATTAAGGATATACTATGAATCTCTCTGGCGCTTACCTTGACTTTCATCAAGAAATACTCACGTTTATTCCTGAAAAAAGAATCTTCACCGACCCACTGCATACCATAGCGTATGGAACAGATGCTTCCTTTTACAGGTTGGTTCCCAAAATTGTTATTTGGGTACAAAGTGCCGATGAAGTGAGTCGTATTTTAAAGCTTTCCTCTAAACTTTCGCTTCCTGTGGTCTTTCGTGCTGCTGGAACAAGTCTTTCAGGGCAAGCCATTACCGATTCTATTTTACTTGTGACCTCACGGGATTGGAAAGGGATTCGTGTCAATGACGATGTGAGCAGTGTTACCCTAGAGCCTTCTGTTGTAGGGGCAGATGCAAATATCTATTTGTTACCTTATGGCAAAAAGATAGGTCCAGATCCTGCAAGTATAGGCTCTGCAATGATTGGTGGAATTGCGGCGAATAATGCCAGTGGTATGTGCTGTGGCACGACGGATAACTCGTATAAAACGCTTCAAGCAATGAAAATTATTTTTCACGATGGAACAGAGCTTGATACAGCCTCCACTCAAAGTGTTGAGGCATTTAAACAAAGCCATGCAGACTTAATAAAACGCATTGATGCCTTAGCCAAACGCATCAAAGATGACCAAGCGCTTCACGATAAAATCGTACGTAAATTTAAAATCAAAAACACCTGCGGGTATGGCTTAAACTCTTTGGTGGATTTTGATGAGCCTATTGATATTATTTCACACTTGATGATTGGCAGTGAGGGCACATTAGGATTTATTAAAGAAATCACCTTTAAAACCGTACCAGAGTATAAAGACAAAGCCAGTGCTTTAATGATTTTTAAAAATGTTAAAGATGCCTGTGATGCCATTACGATTATGCGCACACAGTGCCGAACGCGTATGGAAAATGCTGAACTTGATGCGGCTGAAATGATGGACAGAGCCGCACTTAAAAGCGTAGAAGAGATAGAGGGAATGCCAGCCTTTCTAAAAACACTAAGCCCGACAGCCACAGCCGTTTTGGTAGAATCACGTGCCCCTAGCAATGAAATTTTAGATGCCAATATTGCGGTCATTTTAGAGAAAATCAAACATATTGAGCCCGAAATGCCACTGCATTTTACCAAAGATGTCTATGAGTACACCAAATACTGGAAAATCAGAAAAGGACTTTTTACCGCAGTAGGAGCGGCAAGGAAGAGTGGAACAACGTGTATTATTGAAGATGTGGCGTATCCTATCGAATCATTGGCAGATGGTACCTTAGAATTGCAAGAGCTTTTTAAAAAATACGGTTATGATGAAGCCATTATCTTTGGACATGCCTTAGATGGTAACTTGCACTTTGTCTTCAATCAAGCCTTTGATGATCCTTCCGAAATTAAGCGTTATGAGCGTTTTATGGATGAAGTGGCACAACAAGTGGCAACCAAATACCAAGGAAGCCTCAAAGCAGAACACGGTACGGGTCGCAATATGGCTCCTTTTGTCGAACTTGAATGGGGAAGTGATGCGTATGAGCTGATGAAAGAGATCAAGCAGATTTTTGACCCAAAAGGCTTGATTAATCCAGGTGTTATTATTAACGCAGACCCAAAAATTCACCTTAAAAATTTCAAATCCATGCCAATCACCGACCCTGTGATTGATAAATGTATCGAGTGTGGCTTTTGTGAACCTGTATGCCCCTCTAATTTCTTAACTCTGACACCTCGTCAACGCATCGTAGCAAATCGCCATATGAAAACCTTAGAAAATCAAAACGATACAAAAGGGTTTGAAGCGTTTAAAGCGCAGTATCAATACGATGGTGTTGAAACCTGTGCCACCTGTTCACTGTGTTCACTCTCGTGTCCTGTGGGCATTGATACAGGTGCCTTGACTAAAAAAATTCGTTACCAACAAATCACACCCTCGCAAGACAAACTCGCCACCATGATCGCCAACAATTATGGAACCATTTTGGGTGTGGGAAGTTTTGTTTTAAGCGCGGTAAAAGGGGTTAATGCCATTATTCCAAACAGTGTTATGAATGCGATGAGTGCAGGAGTGAGTGCTCTTAGTGGTAACAAACTCCCTCGTTGGAAAGCTAGTCTTCCAGGAGGTCACACCTTTAAAGACTCTCGAAAATTATTTGGAGCGGCTGAAAAAGTGGTCTATTTTTCTTCATGCTTAAACCGTACCATGGGTAATCCAAAACCAAAAAGCGGTGAGAGTGAATTGGATGATTTGGTGATTGGCATCCTAGAAAAAGCAGGCTTTGAAGTCATTTTTCCAGAATCGCTTAAGCCCTTATGTTGTGGAATGCCTTTTTCTAGTAAAGGCTACAAAACGCAAGGCAAGCAAAAGTCCAGTGAACTTGAAGCGGCATTGACTAAAGCGAGTGAAAATGGAAAATACCCAATTTTATGTGACATGAGTTCTTGTACGAAAACAATGATGGAGTATTTTAGCAGTGGGCTTAAAGTGTATGACCCTATCGAATTTATCCATGATATCTTAATGGATCGTTTACCCATTAAGCAGATTAATGAACCCATTGTTATTCATGCTATCTGTAGCACACGTAAAATGGGCTTAGTGGAAAAATTTGAAAACATTGCACGTCGTTGCAGTACCAAAGTGACCCTTCCAACAGAAGTGACATGTTGTGGTTTTGCGGGCGATCGAGGCTTTAACTACCCAGAACTGAACCATTCAGCACTTCGCCATCTCAAATCTTCTATCCCTAGAGATACCAAATTGGCATTTTCAACAGGAAAACCGTGCGAAATTGGCTTGAGTGAAGAGAGTGGATTGGATTATCGCTCGATTTTCTATCTTCTTGAGCGTTGTATGCACTAAAATTTCCTTTGCCTTATTTTAAAAAGCAGGTCAACACGCCTGCTTTTTAAATCTTTGTTCGAGCTTCAAGGGCTTTGGAGAGGGAGAGCATATCGACATTTTCAAGATGAACCCCTGTCGGAACACCCTGTGCAATTTTGGTAAATTGCAAGGCGTACATCTTTAGTTTATCTTCAATGTACATAATAAGCGCATCATTGGCCAAAGAGGGTGTGAGTGCAAAAATAAGCTCTTTTGCGCCCTCTTTAACAATCTTTTCGAGCTGTTCAAGGGTTGTCTCATCCAAATTGCACAGCACAAAATATTTCCCATCAAAGAGTTTATGTTCCTCTAAAATAAAAATATCTTTGGCACTTTCCACCACACATATTTTGGCACCATCGCGCCTCTCATCCAGACAAATATCGCATATTTCATGCTCACTAAGAGCACCACAGCGTTCACATTTACGAATACTTTTAATGGCACTTTCAATCGCATTGGAGAGTTTCATTGCAGAAAACGTATCGTTTAAAACCAAATGATACGCAAAACGAAGAGCAGATTTCCGACCTACCGTTGGAAGCTTTTCAAAGGCATCCACAAGCTTATTAAACTTTTCAAGTCCCCGCATCATACGCTCTTCCCTTTTGAAAAATCAAGACTAAATTCATGGTAGCCATCCACATAAGCGTAGCCTACTGCTAAGCCGTGTAGCGCCATAATATTTGAGACAATATAAAGCCCAAGCCCTAAACCACTGCCACACGCTTTTGAGCCTGAAACAAACGGTTCAAAATACTCTTCAATTGCCATCTGCAAAGGCTCACCTTGATTTGCAACAATGAGTTTTTCTCCCTCATTTTTTAAAATCACCTCTTTTTTCACACTGTGTTTTATGGCGTTATCCATTAAATTTTTAATTGCTAGTGCCATCAAATCAAAATCAACACTTATCGTAACATCAAAATCACCCACCATCTTTATCTGCTCATCTTGTTTTTTCTCATCCAGCATCAACAAATCAATGGCGTGTTCAAGGACGTGCAAAAGCGTATACTCCTTTACATGTAAATCATAATGCCGTGCACTTAATTGCTCAACTTTGGAAAATTCTGCAATTAAAAGATCCAACCGTGCAAATACATTAATTAACCTCTTCTTAGCCGTTGCATCCTCAAGCATTTCTGAGACAATACGCCCTTTACCAATAGGGGTTTTGAGTTCATGCATTAAGGTACGTAAAAAAAGCTGTCTGGAGTGAATGAGATCCCGTATTTTTTTGGCGGCTTTATCAAACTCATTGGCAACTTCACCAATTTCATCGCTAGAATTACTCTTGCACTCAATGTCCAAATCGCCCCCTGCAAATTTACGAATTTTACTGCTGAGGCTTTTAAGCGGTGATATGCTTTTGTAAATGGAAACGTACATGTAAACCAAAAGCGATAATGAGATGACAAAAACAACCCACAAACTCTCGTTAAAATTTTTATTTTCCTGACTCTCTAACAGCACACTGGATTCAAAATTATCAATAAAGAGATAATAACGGTCATTGTACACAATGGAAGAGAAGCGACTAATGGGAGAGAGTTTTTGAAAAATAACCACGCCCCGCTCAAGTACAGAATCTCGTAAATGCTTGCTGCTTACTTTTTTAAGCCCAAAATTATTGAAATACTCCTCAATATCTCCAGGCTGAACATTGTTTCGATACATCACCAAAAGGTAATTGACCGATTGGAGTTGGCGCTGTTTCATGTTTTCTAAATTGCGTTCGCCTTGATGCTCCAATAAAAGGGCAAAGAACATCACCAATAAAAAAAGAGAGAGTGCAAAAATAGCGCTGATTTTATTTAAAATAGAGTTTTTAATCATCCGACCAATTTATACCCAATGCCCCGAACGGAGTGAATATGCTCTGGATTTTTTGAATCGTCCCCTATTTTAGAACGCAAACGCCCTACAATCACATCCAAACTTTTTGAGCCTTTATCTTTCAGGGATTTGCAGTTATACACCAGCTGTTCACGTGAAATCGAAAATCCATTTTGACGAATCATGTAGGAGAGAATCTCATACTCTGCAGGTGTAAGATTTAAAACCTCTCCTTTAAAAGAGATTTCATGGCGTTTTTCATCGACAACAAACGCACTGCTGTTGTGGGCTTCTTCTATAGCTGAGCTTTTTTTGTAGCGACGAATTAAGCTTTGAATGCGTGCGTACATCTCTTTTGGATCATACGGTTTTGGAAGGTAATCATCCGCTCCAATTTGAAGCCCAATGACTTTATCGCTAATATCACTGCGTGCAGAGGAGATAATAATAGGAATATCATACTTTGCGACCACTTCTTTGCAGACTTCAAGCCCATCCATTCCAGGAAGGGTTAAATCTAAAATTAATAAATCATACTTTTTAATCCCCGCACTAAGCCCCAAATACGGATCCGCATAATTGGTGATTTTTATATTGTATTTTTCAAGATACTCGCTTAAAATCTCAGCAAACTCTTCATCATCTTCAATCATTAAGACGTTAATCATAGGCTATACCTTACAAGGTTTTTTATAATTATACTGAATTTGCATTATTTTTAAAGAAGAAGACCTCCGAAGAGGTCTTAAGAAGGGTTGAGAGGTTATTTTGCTGGAGGAGCCATTCTTTGCATAGCTCTTACAGGGCGCTCATTCATTACTTTTTTAAGCTCCAAGCGTTGCTCTTTGCTTAAAAGATTAAAGACTTTTTCCATGTGGTCTGCTTGAAGTGCCAGCATTTTTTCATGCATTTCATTGTGCATTTTTACAAATGCTTTTTTATCAAAGCTCTCCGCACTCATTAAATCTTGCATTTTATTCATCATTTTTGGATCGCGAAGTTTGGTCATCTCTAACTTCATTTCACTGCGTAAAATAGCCAATTTATGTGCTTGCTCATCGCTCAGATTTAATTGTTCTAGCATAGGCATACCCATCATCATGCCACCTTGTTTCATACCTCTTTCATGATTCATACCATTGCCTTGCATCGGCTGGCATCCTCCACCACCAAACGCAAATGCGCTTGTTGTTCCTAGTGCAACAAGGGTTGCAAGAGTTACAATTGACTTTTTCATTTTCTACTCCTTGAAAGTTGATAATGAAATAGTACAAGAGGGCTGTTAATGAGCTTTTAACGAAGTGTTAACCTACCTTAACAGATGAAATTTAATCTACTTTTTGCTAAAATAGCACTCTTCAAAAACTTACATGTAAAGAGATAATTGTGGATTTAGAATATTATGAAGTCTTAGAAATCAGCAGATCTGCCGACGCTGCTGAGATAAAAAAAGCGTACAGAAGATTGGCATTGCAATACCACCCCGATCGCAATCAAGGCGACAAAGAGGCGGAAGAGAAATTTAAGGCGATTAATGAGGCGTATCAAGTCTTAAGTGATGAACAAAAACGCTCAACGTATGATCGTTATGGTAAACAAGGACTTGACTCACAAGGCTTTAGTCACTTCTCTGATATGCGCTATGAAGACATTATGGGAGATTTAGGTTCCATTTTTGAGTCTGTCTTTGGCGGTGGCTTTGGGAGTGGTGGTTTTGGAGGTGGAAGCACAAAGCAAAACCGAAAATACAACCTAGACCTTGAAGCTGAAGTCACCCTTGCTTTTAATGAAGCCATTTTTGGGTGTAAAAAAGAGGTCAGCTTCTCGTACAAAAAACCTTGCGATACCTGCGATGGTACAGGAAGTAAAGACAAATCAAAAGGGGTGTGTAAAGAGTGTAATGGCAAAGGTCAAGTCTTTTACCGACAAGGATTTATGACTTTTTCACAAACCTGCCCTGCGTGTAATGGCAAAGGAAGCGTCGTTACCAACCCTTGTTCTGATTGTAAAGGCAAAGGCTTTAGTATGGTGGACGATAAGGTCACCATTGATATTCCTGAAGGCATTGACAACAACAACCGCATTCGGGTTGCGGGACGTGGCAATATAGATGAGCGAGGGGTACGAGGGGATTTGTACATTTTGGTCTTGGCAAAAGAAGATGAGCATTTTGTCCGACATAATGATGATATTTATATTGAAGTGCCTGTATTTTTTACACAAGTAGCCCTGGGAGAAACCATCAAAATTCCAACCATTCGTGGAGAAACAGAGCTTGAACTCCCTTTAGGAGCAAAAGATAAACAACAATTTATCTTCAAAAAAGAAGGTGTTAAGAATGTCCATACGCACCAGTTGGGCAGTATGATTGCGCAAATTTCGATTCGTTACCCTAAAAAACTGACCAAAGAACAAAGAGAGATGCTAGGCAAACTGCAAGAAGAGTTTGGGATTGAAAGCAAACATAAAGATGAAAAATATGAGAGCGTCTTTGACAAAATCAAAAGTTGGTTTGATTAAACATCTTGAGTACGAGGGCGAAACGCTCTCCTACTCCATTGTAACCAATAAGCGCCTCAAACACCTCTACATTCACATTGACCCTAAAAAAGGGGTTATCGTTAAAACACCCTACACCTCTCATGAATACCTAGAGCGCATCGTCCACCAAAAAGCTTCATGGATTTTTAAAAAATTTAAAGCACTGCAAGAGCGCACGTCTGTCCCACAACTCTTTGAGGATGAGGGTAAAGTGCTCTATTTGGGTGAAGCCATTGGCTTACATGTAAACCAAACACCTGAAGCTTTTTACAAAGAAAAAACCATTCCTTTGGTGAGGCGATTGGTGGAGGAGTGGAGTTTTATTATGGGTGTCAAACCCGCAAAAATCAGCTTTCGAAAAGCAAAGAAACGGTGGGGAAGTTGCAGCCATATCAATGAGCTAAGCTTCAACCTAAGCCTTGCACAACTTCCTCTTGAGTGCATCACTTACATTGTCATTCATGAACTCTCCCACATCACACACAAACACCACCAAAAAAGTTTTTGGAATTGCGTGGGTGAATTTATGCCTGAGTACAAAGCGTGCGAGCGAACACTTAAAGCCTTTTCTCCCTCTCTTTAGAAAAAGAGTATTCTAAACCCAATAGCCACCAATACGACCCCACCAAACACTTCTGCTTTTCCCTCAAGCCATGTGCCTGTGAGTCTTCCCACGTAAATACCACATATGCTGATGACACAGGTCGTAAGGCCTATTAGAAAACATGCCACAAATGGATTGAAATCCAAAAGGGTTAAGCTAAAGCCCGCTGCCATAGCGTCAATACTGGTGGCAATGGCTAATGTTAGCATCAGTTTATTGGTAATTTTCGTAATCCCCTCTTCAATGCCCTCATTCACACCCTCATAAATCATTTTTGCACCAATAAGCAACAACAACCCAAACGCAATATAATGCGCATACTCACTCACAAACCCAAGCAATCCATGCCCACCCAAATAACCAATTAAAGGCATAATGGCTTGAAAAATACCAAAAAACAGCCCTGCTTTTAACGCTAAGAGTTTATGCCCCTCTAAGCGTTTTGAACCAAGTCCGATGGAAACCGCAAAGGCATCCATACTGAGGGCAAAGGCTAACAACAACACTTCTATCATTTTAATTCTCCCCAATTCTTTCCTATAGCAATTGAAACGTGCAAAGGAACACGAAGGGTGTAAATGCCCTCCATAATTTTCTTTGCCTCAAGGGCAAATGCCTCAGCATGTTCTGCTTTTACTTCAAAAATAAGTTCATCGTGAATTTGAAGCAAGAGTTTTGCCTCATCATTCACTAAGGTGTTCACAATCTTATTCATACACAATTTAATCAAATCCGCCGCACTGCCTTGAAAGACGGTATTGACCGCTTCACGCAAATAGCCTGCGTATTGCATTGCATTGGCATGTTCAAAATCAAAAAAGCGTTTGCGCCCTAAGAGTGTCTGCACCCATCCCTCTTTTTTTGCCTCTTCCTCGATAGATGTTAAGTATTTTTTAATGGTAGGAAAGGTTGCAAAATAACTCTCAATATAGCTTTTTGCCTCTTTTGTTGATATACCTAAGGTCTCCGATAAACGCTTAGGTCCCATCCCATACAAAAGTCCAAAGTTAATACTCTTTGCAATGCCTCGCTTCTGTTTCGCCGCAGCTTCACCAAAAAGCTTCAGTGCCGTTTCTTGATGAATATCCTTACCTTCTCTAAAGGCATTAACCATTGCCTCATCGCCACTAAAATGCGCCAATAAACGCAGTTCAATTTGCGAATAATCAATACCAATGAGCGTGTAGCCCTCTTTGGCAACAAACCCCCCTCGCACTTCTCTCCCTAAGGCTGTTTTGACAGGAATATTTTGTAAATTAGGGTCTTTAGAAGAGAGCCTACCTGTGGCGGTTCCTGTTTGAATAAACGAGGTATGCACACGGCTTTTTGGTGATTCTTTCGAGAGTTTTAAAAGCGGTTCGATGTAGGTTGAACGCAATTTATAAAGCTCTCGATACTCTAAAATTTTAGCAATCACAGGATGCTTATCTAAGAGTTCTTGCAGGACATTTTCATCGGTACTGTAGCCTGTTTTTGTTTTTTTAATGGTAGGAAGTCCTAATTGCTCAAATAAAACATTGCCCAATTGCTGAGTGGAATTGAGATTAAAATGTGCCTCGCTTAAGGCAAAAATCTCTGTTTTTAAACTCTCTATCGCTCCATCGGTGCGCTTTAAAAGCGTTTCAAAATACGCCCCATCAATCTGGATGCCCTCTTTTTCCATTTTCATCAGCGTATGAATAAAAGGAAACTCCACCTCTTTAGCAATCTCAAACAAGCGAGGCTCTAGCATCTCATGAAGTTTGTGGTAAAGCTTGAGGGTCATCCATGCATCTTCACTGGCATACTCACACGCTTTTTCAATTTCTACATGGCTAAAGTTTTCACCCTTTGCCACCACATCTTTAAACTTCACCATCTCATAATTAAAAAAGCGTTTGGCTAAGGTGTCTAAGCCTACGTTACTCTCAGGGTTTAAAAGCCATGCCAAAAGCATGGTATCGCCATAGAGTGACACATTGCTCACACCAAAATTATTTTCAATAACCGCCAAATCAAACTTAAGATTTTGCCCAACAATTTTATGCGACAACAGCATCTCAAGCGCTTTTTTTGCATCCGCTAGGCTCACTTGCTCACCCACGCCCAAATAGTGATGCGCAATTGGTACATAATAGGCTTCTTTTTCATTAAATGCAAAAGAAAAGCCCACAATTTTAGCGTTATACGCATCTAGCGCATTGGTTTCGGTATCAAAGGCAACAATGCTTCCTTGCTCTATCTTCTCTATCACTCCTAATAACGCAGGTGCGGTATCGAGTAGAACAGCTTTGAAGCCCATGGACGTTTCCGCTTTTGGCTTTACATGTAAAGCACCATTTTTCACACGAGCAAGCATCTGACGTAGTTCATATTTTTCCAATTCATCGGCGATGTTTAAAAGCGGATTCTCACAGGGAAAATAAAACGATTCAAAGGTATCATCAATTCGTAAAGAGTTATCCAAACGTACCAATTGCTTACTTAAAAAGGCTTTCTCCTTCCCCTCTTCTAACATGCTTTTTACACGAGGATTTGCCACTTTTTCAAGATTTTCATAGATGTTTTCTACGGTTTCAAAATCATCCAAAAGCTTTTTAGCTCCTTTGGGTCCAATGCCTTTAACGCCTGGAATATTATCGGCAACATCCCCCACCAAAGAGAGGTATTCGTTGATTTTATTGGGATAAACACCAAATTTCTCAAAACATTTTTCACTGTCAATCTCTAATTTTTTCATAGGATCATAAATCACCACACGCCCATCATCAATGAGCTGATACAAATCTTTATCGTGGGTGACAATGCGCACCTTAATGTCATGGGCTTTGGCGAAACGTACCGCTGAAGCGATAATATCATCGGCTTCAAATCCCTCTTCTTGGTAACATTTAAAGCCCATCTTCTCAATCCATGAAATCGCCACGGGAAGCTGTTTTTTTAAATCTTCTGGTGCTTCAGGACGGTTGGCTTTGTAGCTAGGATCAAGATCATGGCGAAAGTTTTTACCCTTACTGTCTAGCGCAAAGAGCATATAATCGGTGTCGTGCTCATTTTTAATCGCATAAATAAAATTAGCAAAGCCTGTAAGCAAACCAGTGGGAAAGCCTTGCGCATTTCGAAGCTGTGGGAGGGCATAATAATTTCTAAAGAAGAAACCAAAGGTATCAATAATTGTCAATGTTTTCACAAAAACCCTTTACATGTAAAAAAATAATACGATTCTCTAAAGGAAGTTAGAGCAGGTTATGTATCATAAAATCTTTTAAGAAATTTTGAAAGATTATAACGAGGTTTCATTAAAAAGCGTATGAGAAGTCTCTTTTTCTAAGCTCATTTTTTCTAAGCAACACTTATTTTTGCGAGTAACCACGTCATTGCCAAAAGATCGGCACTGCCTCCTGGGGAGAGATTTTTTTCAATCATCTCAGTATCAAATGCCCTCAAACATTCTTCAAACTTTTCATGCTCCATGTTTACATGTAACAGTGCGGCTGCTTTTGTTTTAGTGTAGGCTAGTCCCTCCATGCCCCCTCGTGACCACAGTGTACTGTCATCTAAGCGTGACATCAACAGCAACAAGGTCTTTTGCAAAGCACGCTCTTCACCCTCTTCTTCCACAGAAGCTTTAAAAAAAGGCAATGCTATCTCAAAAACAATGGCAAAACCACTTTGTGCGATTTCTCGGATACCCCCACTCTTGGTTTCATAAAAAAAACGAGCACCCGCACTGTTGGGTGCGTTTACATGTACTAAATCATCCTCTACCAAATTGTGACACAGCACTTTCATCTGTGCGTTTAGGTTTTTACATGTAAGCCGTTCACCCTGCGCTTTTATACGCCCAATCGCACCGCACAAAACGGCAAGACAAAAGATCATTCCTTTGTGGGTATTGACCCCTTTTGTGGCTTCAAACATCGCTTTTTCACACGCAACACCAATGGCTCTTAGTCTTTGAAAACTCTGCTTTGCCTCTTCGTGTGCATACGCCTGAGCGGTTTGTAACCATTGCGCTACAAAGGGTGTGATGGCATGGATGCTTGCATAAAAGGTGTCAATGTTCATATCACGGTGTGCGCCACTGTTGGCTTTATCGACCAATCCAGGCTTGGGCGTTAGCTCCACTTCTTTTTGCATAGCACGTTCACACCACAGAGCAAGCGAGTGCTCAAACGCATGTTTTTCCACCATTGCTTTGATATGCGCCTGCAGCATTTCATACGGATGCCTTTGCGCTCTTGCACACACCTGTGCCTCTTCTTCGCAGAGAAAACACTGACGTTTTGAAAGACCCAATTCACTACGAGAAAGAATGCGCCCTGTTTTATCCAACACATCAATGTCCATCAAACGACCCAGAGGATGCGTGTTTTCTATCTCACAGGCTAAGGCTTTGAGCCTTTTGGCTTCCGCTTTACATGTAAACAAAGACTCCACCCCTGTTGGAGCAAAGCTACACTGACACACCAAAAGTTCAATGCCCTCCTTGTGAAGCCTTTCTAAAAGCACTTGTGTAGCGACATTGTGGAGTACAACCGCCTCATGCGAGAGCTTTATGAGGCTTGGTGTATTAATGCAAAGAGAAATCAGCGAAGCCAAAGGGTAGTCGCATAAAAGCTTTTTTTGCTTTAAGGCACGCTCCTCTTTGGCATGTAAAATCGCTTCAAGCGTGGTGGGTTGGTCTATCATTATGCCAATTGACGCACAACATCAATCACAGAGCCATCTCGATACCGAATCGCTGCAACCACTTTATCGGTGTATTGAATCTCTGTTGGCACACCGCACAATGCAATGGCACGCTCATACAATTCATGCATCTCAACCATGTTTAAACCCGCTTTTTTGAGGCGTGCTTTCAGCTCTACATTTTTAGGATTCACCGCTATGCCTTGATCGGTTACGACCACATCAACGGTTGAGCCAGGGGTGACAATGGTATTGACCCGTTTGGTAATCGTTGGAATACGCCCACGAGTAAGCGGTGCTACGATAATGGAGAGTTTGGCTTCTGCAGCAGTGTCACTGTGTCCACCTGAGGCACCTCTGAGCAAACCTTTAGAGCCTGTAATGACATTGACGTTAAAATCAAGATCAACCTCAAGCGCACTTAAGACAACAATATCCAACTGTTTAATCGCCGCACCTTTGGAACTTGGGTTGGCGTATTCGTTGGCACTAATTTCGATGTGGTTTTTATTTTCGCCCAAAGATTTTGCGGCAAATTCATCAAAACTTTGCACATCCAAAAGGGTTTTAATCAGCCCACGTTTAAGCATATACACCATCGTTCCCGTGATACCCCCCAGCCCAAAACTGGCATGTATCCCTTTTTCTTCCATCTTTTCACTTAAAAAAACCGTTGTGGCGAGTGAAGCGCCCCCTGAGCCTGTTTGGATGCTAAAACCCTCTTTAAACAGTCCTGAGTGCTCAATGATTTTCGCCGTGTGGCTGGCAAGGAGAAGCTCTTTAGGATTGCTTGTCATACGGGTTTCACCTGCACCAATTTTAGAAGGATCACCCACCTCATCAACCACAACCACTGCATCCACTTGGTCTTGATGAATACTTGCTGGAACATTAGGATAGGCTTCAAGGGATTCGGTTAATACCACCACATACGCTGCATACTGTGCGTCAATCATCGCATAGCCTAAAGAACCACATTTTGAACGACCCGAATAGCCATTGGCATTGCCAAAATTATCACACACGGGTACGCCTAAAAATGCCACATCAATGTTAAGCTCACCTGATTGAATCAAATGCACCCGCCCACCATGGGAGTGAATTTGCACAGGTTTTTCCATCAAGCCTTTGGAGATAGCCTCTCCTAATTTACTGCGAAGCCCAGAGGTATAAATTTGTGTGATGACCCCACTTTTAATATGCTCAATCAATGGGTCATTCACAGAAGCCAAAGAGCTAGACGCTAGCGTCAGGTCTTTAAAACCCATTTTGGCGATGATGTTCATCACAGTGTTAATCAGCAAATCACCACCACGAAACGCATGGTGAAACGAGATGGTCATCCCATCTTTTAACCCTGAACGTCTGATAGCCTCTTCAATGCTTTCACACACCTTCGCACTTCGCTCCTCCCCTTTGTTTTTCTCTTTACATGTAAACGCAGGGGCACTGATGGGTGTGAGGTCATTAAGTTTTACATGTTTTTCAAAATCTTTCATTGCTCTTCTCCTAAAACGCCCGATGCGCGTGCTAAATCCATAATCCACTCTGCTCTTAAAATAATAGGGGCATCCACCATTTTGCCATCCAATGAGATAACGCCTAAGCCACGCTCTTTAGCATCACGTGCGGCTTCTAAGACTTCAATCGCCCAATGAATATTTTTTTGCGTTGGAGCAAAGGCACTGTGAAGCCACGGAATTTGATTGGGGTTGATGAGCGACTTGCCATCAAAGCCTAAACCCTTAATCAATTCCACTTCGTGCATAAAACCCTCTTTGTCTTTCACATCTGAAAAGATAGAATCAAATGCTCCAATTTTAGCCGCACGTGCCGCAAGTAAGATTTGATTGCGGGCCGCCATGAGCTCATTGCCCTCTTTGGTGCGTTGGGTGTGCAAATCTCGTACAAAATCTTCCGCACCCAAAGCAATGCCCATCATCCGATCTGAACATCTGGCAATATCCACCGCATTGACCACACCCAGTGCACTTTCAATGGCAGCAAGAAGCATGGTTTTTTTCGTCGTACCTATGTGCTTCTCAATACGCTCAATTTCACGCTCCATGTCCAAAACATCTTGAACGCTATCGGTTTTTGGAAGCCTTACGATGTCCACACCTGCTCTAATAACTGCTTCAAGATCCAAAATTCCAAAAGGCGTATCTAAGGGATTGACACGCACGGCTGTCTCAATGTCTTTGTAGGTAAAATGTTGCAAGGCATGAAACACCATCATACGAGCAGAATCTTTTTCGCTCAGTGCCACAGAATCTTCTAAATCAAACATCACCGTATCAGGCTTATAAATAAATGCATTGCACACCATTCCCGTGTTAGACCCTGGGACAAAGAGCATACTCCTGCGTAATTTTTGCTTCATCATAACACACCCCAATCAGGCTTATCCTCGCCTAAGGCTCTTAAAATAGCCGTTTGAACACGTGCTTTTATCACGTACTCCAATGCTCCCTTATCCTGAATAATCAGTTTAACACCCTCTATTTTCATCTTCTTAAGCGTCTCTAGCACCAGCGCTCGAATCGCATCTCCGTAAATCTCCTCCACACTGCTCTCTAGCTCTATCTCAACGCCTTTGGTATCAACGGGAATCACACGGACAAATACGTCGCTTGATTCGAGCGTTCCTGCGTGGGCAGTCTCACATTTTTTGCTCATTTTGCTTCCTCTTTGGACATCATTTTTTCAATCAATGCATACGTTGTAGGAGGTACCAGCGGGATAATCTCTTCTAAGCGTTTTTCCTGCATTAATCGTCTGACTCTCGAAGCCGAAATTGGCTCACCACCATACTCAATACGCCCAAGCACCACCACCAAAATGGGTGGAAATTCACTCGGAGCTGCCAGTAATGTTTTCATCTGTTGGTTATACTCATTGGTCACGACACATAAAGGCTCTTCTCCCACATAACGGTGTGTAATGCCCAGTTGTGGGGCTAAATGATTTCTAAAAATATTTAAGTCCAACTCCGTATAAAGAGAGTCAATCTGACGTTTATCCTTAATAAAATAGGTCGGAAACGTCGCTTTAGAAATAATATAATCAGAACCCTCATGTATCGTGAGGTTTTCCAAATCTTCCAAGCCTTCACAAATAAGCTTGTAACGATCATGAAAGGTAAAAAAGGAAGCATCTTCCTTCACCACAAACAAATGTACCCAGTGCGACCTTTCACAGGCTTGCTCTACTAAATAGCGATGTCCTAACGTAAAAGGGTTGCAATTCATCACAATGCTTCCAACCACCTCACCTGTACGCTTATACTTTCGCAAGCGTTTCTTGTACAAATCAATGTTGTAGCTGTTTTCCATCAAAATCACTTGTTGGTGTGCTTGCTCAATGTATTTAAACCCACACGACTCAAAAACCTCCTCATACTCTGGTTTTGTAAATAAAAACAAATCATGCCGCCCCTCACGAAACGCCACTTTTAAAAGTTCACTCATCAAGCTTAAGGCTAAGCCCTCCCCTCGAATGGATTCATCAAGAGCAATGTTTTTCAGCACTTTACCACTCAGCCCTCCACACGCAACAATGCGATCATCCTCTTTGGCAATCACAAAAATCTCCACATCTTCTGCCATATCAAGCTTAACACTGCTTAAAAAATCCCTCACTTTTTGCCATTGCACCTGACGGGTACGTGGCACTTCAGAGAAGAGAAAACTCATCGCTTCTCTTTGGGTCGAAGGTAGGTAATAAAAATCGGCGCAACACTCATCACTAAAAACATTCTCACAATATGATGCAGCGCAACATAAGGCAAATTGGCACCAACAATAATTGCAATAAGATTCATCTCCGATTGCCCACCAGGAGAAAACGCTAATATAATGGAGATCAGTGGAAAATCAGTTAACCAAGAGACCCCAAAGACAAAAAGGGCTGAAAGTATCACTAAGATAGCAAAATAGCCCAGTGTTTGCACGAAAACTTTTGTAATTTCTTTACATGTAACGCCCACAAACACAAAACCTACGGTGCTTCCAAGGATGAGTTGAATGAGTTTAATCATCTCATTGGGTGGGCGAGAATCAACAATACCCAAACTGTAAACCATCGCCCCTAAAACCATAGGGCCTAGCATGGTACCCCCAGGAATTTTAAGCTTCAGTGCACCCCACCATCCCAAGAGAGCACAAACGATAAGAATGAGCATATCGTGCGGATCACTGTTTAAAAAAGGTTGGGTGATACTCACCGTGCCATCTAAGGAAATATGTGAAAGCGCTTGAATCATAAACGGCAAGGTAAAGACAATGCACAAAAGCCTTACCGATTGGGTCATCGTTACTTTATAGACATTCGCACCTGTGGCTTCTGCTAGCGTAACCATCTCCAAAAGTCCCCCTGGCATTGAACTAAAATAAGCACTCATCTTATCGAACTTCAACCACTTCCAATAATAGAGCATGCCACAAAAGGTAACAAGAAGTACAAAGGGGAAAATCAAAACAATACTGGAAAGATAATCACCCAAATAGTGAATCATCGTAGGATTAAACGCACTCCCAACGGTAATACCAAGTACAGCACGAGCAGGTGCGGAGAAAAGTTTGGGGGACTGGAGGGGAATTTTGGGAAAACGGCTGGCAATACCGATGGCAACAATGGAGCCTAAAAGCCATGGCAAGGGAGCTTTGAGTAAGGTGAAAAGCATGGCTCCACACAAGCCTATCAAAAGCGATGCCACAACAGGTAAAAAGCTTTTAAAGCATTGCATTGAACATCCATTAGTTATCTGTGTTTTTCACCTTTATGGTAGCTTTTTTTTCATTAAGAATAACTAAGATAATAATAGCTCAAAATGGGCTATTTATGGGCATTTTGTGCATAAAGTTCTAAGAAATTAAACCAAGCTTTTGTCACGAAAAAATCTCCACAGCTTTCTTTACATGTAAACCCATACACACGCATCCAAAACGCACATTAAAATTAAGAGAGGCTAAGCTAAAATCTTTCGCATGGTTTGACGCTTTTTTTATCCAATATCCTATCAGGAGTTTATGTCCTATGCAAAAATTGAAACACTCCCTCTTCTTGCACGAGGGATTACTTCTTAAATTAGTGGGCTTTTCAAGCCTGTTGGTCTTAGCCACACTGCTGACTTTTTCACTGTTGTTAGGGCATATTTTAAAAGAGCTTATGGAAGAACAAATTGGGCAACGTGCCCTTGCCATCTCTAAAACCATTTCATTGATGCCTGAGATCATCACATTGGTAGAAGAAAAAGACCCCCATGCCCGCTTAGCCACTCTCATTTTAGAATTACAAAAAAGCATTGATGCACGCTTTATTGTTATTGGTGATCACAATACCACCCGTCTTACCCATCCCACACCAGAGCTTATTGGAGAGAAAATGGTAGGCGATGACAATGAAAAAGCACTGCAACAAGGACTCTATTACACCTCCAAAGCCACGGGAAGTTTAGGGCCTTCGATTAGGGGAAAGTCACCTATCTTTGGGAAAAATGGTAACATTATTGGCGTTGTCTCTGTGGGATATTTGCAAGAGAGCGTGCGTGTGATTATTGCTCAACGTCATCAACAATTTCTCATTTACCTTTACGGAGCAATGTTTTTAACACTGTGTGTCACCTTTTTACTCTCACGCAAAATCAAACATTCTCTTTTGGGCTATGAACCAAAGGAAATTAGCCGTCTGTTTTTAGAAAAAGAGGCGATTTTAAATGCTGTAAAAGAGGCGATTATTGCCACCAATAAAAAAGGGGAGATTACCTTATGCAACAATGTGGCAAAAAACGACTTTCATTGGGACGAAAATACCAAATACCCTCCACAAGGTTTACAAAAATTTCTTCTTACATGTAAAGAGATGAAAGATGTTATTATTGATATTAATGGGGTGGATTATATTTGTAATCTCTCACCCATGAACCATAAAAATAAGACCATTGGCATGGTGGCTAGCTGTCGTAAAAAAGAGGAAATTGATGCCCTTGTTTGGGAACTTACTCGGGTAAAGCAGTATTCAGAACGTCTGAGAGAAAAAAAGCATGAATTTTCCAACTTACTCCATCTTATTTCAGGGCACATTCAAATTGGCGAATACGATAAAGCCATCGCCTTAATTGCAGAAGATCATCTTCCTGATGAAAAAATTATTGAGCCGTTTCAAAACCTTATTCACGACCCTGTGGTTGCTTCAATTTTTATTGGCAAATACTATTTTGCTTTTGATAAGGGTGTCAAAATTAACCTCGATGAAAACAGCTCCATAGAAGCGATGATTTCTCCTGCTATTTCCAAACATCTCTTAACCCTTTTAGGCAATATCATCAACAATGCTATTGATGCAGCAGCCCTTAGCGAAGCAAAAAAGGTCACTCTTTTTGCCACCGATATTGGCAACGACCTTATTTTTGAAGTCGAAGATTCGGGATTGGGTATCGATGAGCGTGTGTGTGAAAAAATCTTTGAAAAAGGCTTCTCCACCAAAGGGGAATTACACAGTGGCTATGGTCTTTATTTTGTCAAAAGTACCCTTGAACTCTTAGGCGGTTTTATCTCGTTTGGCAAAGGAAATTATGGTACTATTGTGAGTATTCATATCCCCAAAGGTAACCCATTATGATTAAAGTTTTGATTGCTGAGGATGATCCACGTATTGCGCTTTTACACCAAAATATGGTACAAAAAATAGCCAACTTTGAAGTCGTCGCCATTGCCAATACACTCAATGAACTCAAAGAGTACATGGATGTGATACACCCTGATCTTCTGCTATTAGATGTCTATTTTCCAGATGGCAATGGCATTGATTTTCTAGGCTGGATGCGAAGCAATGCCAACACAACCGATGTCATTCTCATCACCGCTGCCAAAGAGATGGCATCTTTGGAAAAATCCTTACGGTATGGTGTTTTTGATTATCTCATTAAGCCCATTATGTTTTACCGCTTTCAAACCTCTTTACAAAAATTTTACGACTACAAAGAAAAAGTGATTTCCAAAGAAGAGCTCTCTCAAAGCAAAGTCGATGCCTTTTTTAATAAAACCATGCAAAGTGAAAAACCTTTACATGTAGGATTGCCCAAAGGGGTGGATAGCATTACGTTGGAGAAAATTTTAAGTGCCTTACACCAAAGTTGCGCCTTTTGTTCTGCCAGTGAAATCGCAGAAATGTTGGGAATTAATCGCACAACGGCTCGAAGGTATTTGGAGTATTTGGTCGCATCGGCTAAAGTGGAAGTAGACTCTTTGTATGGCTCAGTAGGTCGTCCTGAGCGTAAATACAAGCTCAAGACGACAGAATAAAAGGCTATTTTTGTCCTAAAGCGTAGCGTTTTGCTACCATTTTAGAAAGCATAGGGACAAATAAAATAAAAAGGGTCAATCCCCAAAGAATGGCGTTAATGGTTCCTTGAAATAAAATTCCCGTTTCGCCACCGCTCATGGCAAAGGCACGTCGTAGGTTATCTTCCATAATTTGCCCTAAGACAAATCCTAAAATAACAGGTGCCATTGGGTAATGAAGTTTACGTAAAAAATAGCCCAAAACACCCAAGATGAGTGCAAGCAACAGTGCAAAGGTACTCATATTGACCGAATATACCCCCACAAACGCTAAAACAATCACTGAGGGAACCAATAACCAATAAGGCACTTGTAAAATCTTTGTAAAAAGACGCACCATGGGGAAGTTAATCACCAACAACATCACGTTACCAATGTACATCGAAGCAATCAATCCCCACACCAATAAAGGTTGTTCCACAAAAAGCATGGGACCTGGGTTGATGTTATAAAGCATTAAAGCGCCCAAAAGTACTGCGGTGGTTCCACTGCCTGGAACCCCTAAGGTTAACATTGGGATAAGTGCTCCACCTGCACATGCATTGTTAGCAGACTCAGGTGCAGCAAGACCTCGCATATCGCCTTTGCCAAAGGTGCCTTCTTTATCCGAAATTTTTTGCGCAATGGTGTAGGAAACCGCGCTGGCGATAGAAGCGCCTGTGCCAGGAAGTGTCCCGACCACAAAGCCAATCATCGCTGAGCGAACCATGGTCCATTTACAATAGAGCAACTCTTTTATAGTCACATAAATACGGGTAATTTTTGGCATCTCAAAATCTTCACTGCTGTGGTGTTCTAGCATCAGCATAATTTCACTCACCGCAAAGAAACCCACAATGACAATTAAGAATTCAAAGCCATCATACAACTCTGCCTCACCAAAGGTAAAGCGAAGAATACCCGTCGTAGAATCGACTCCAACAACCCCAACAATCAGCCCAATCACAACACCAATCAAACTTTTAGCAGGGTTACTGCCCATCAATGCCGTAATGGTTGCAAATGCAAAGACCATAAGCACAAAATACTCAGCAGGGCCAAAGAAAATAGCAACGCTTGCAAGCAGCGGTGCGAAAAAGGTTAACCCAACAATGGCAATCGTTCCACCAATAAAAGAGGCGACACCAGAAAGAGCAAGGGCTGGACCTGCCAATCCTTTTTGTGCCATAGGATAACCATCTAAGCAGGTAAAGACGGCACCAGCGTCTCCTGGGACATTGAGTAAAATACTTGAAATCCTTCCACCAAACTCTGCCCCATAATAAATGCCCGCAAGCATAATCAAGGAAGACTCAACAGGAAGTCCTAAGGTGTAGCAAATAGGCAATAAAATGGCTACACCATTAATCGGTCCAAGACCTGGGAGAGCACCAAAAAGTGTCCCTAGCATACATCCTAAAAAAACTAAAAAAAGATGAGTTGGGGTTAACACAACCGCAAATCCTGCTGCAAGGGATGATAAAACTTCCATCATGATTATGCTCCTAAAAGCTTCGCAAAAAGTACGCCAGAGGGAAGTGGCACTTCAAGCAAAACACTAAAAATAAGATAAACAACACCACTGACACCCACACTTGAAGCCAACGCCTGAGGGGTTGTACCTTTAAAAATCTTCGAAATACAAAACACCAAAAGTGCTGTAGCAAGTAAGAAGCCTAAAAAATCAAAACTGAATTGATAGAAGAACAATAGCACTACAATCAAAATGGTTTTAAGATTGGTTGTAAGGTTTGGAAAATGAACCTCTTTTGGTTTCGCAATCACAAATACGGATAAAATTGCTAAGACTATACCCAAAGCGATAGGAAAGGCTGTTGGACCTAGCGGGTCATACGAAAAAGGAACTTCCAAAGTAAGCCCCCCATACAGTACGTAGAGTCCTAAACACAGTAGGAACACACCAAAGAGTCTATCAATCATTTGATCAGTCCTGCTTCTTGTGTTAAGACTTTAAATTTTTTCTCTTCTTCTTGCATAAAGGTTTGGTACTCTTTACCTATTTTCGTAAACGGATAAAGACCTCTGAGTTCTCGCTCTTTTTCAAACTCAGGCGTTTTCACCAATGCTTGTATTTTTTCAACCCAGTAGTTGTACTGCTCATCACTGACATTGGGTCCAAGATAAAAGCCTCTCCAAATCGTCCAAACCGCGTCAAAGCCTTGCTCTTTAGCCGTAGGAATATCCGCCATTTGACCAGGAAGTCGCTCTTCAGAGAGAATGGCAAGGACTTTGTATTTGCCAGAAGAGAGTTGACCAGAAAACTCCGCAATATCCCCTGGGTAAATCTGAATGTGATTGCCTAAAAGTGCGGTCAAAGCTTCACCACCGCCTTCAAAGGCAACGTATTTCATATCTTTAGGATTAATGCCTGCAAGTTTTGCGATAATGGCTGCTTTAAACCAATCTTGAGAACCAATAGACCCACCAGAACCCAAGGCAAACCCTTTAGGATTGGCTTTAAGATCGGCTACCATTTCAGCAAGGGTGTTCCACTTCGCATCGGCACGAACAATAACCGCACCATAATCTGCACCCAAAGCCGCCAACCACTTGACCGAATCAACCGTGTACTTTGCGCCAAATTTACCTTGCGCTATGTTTAACGCCGATCCCGTACTCGCAGCAACGATCATTTCAGCATCATTACTTCGTTGACCAATGACATGGTTATACGCAACCGCACCCACACCACCAGGCATAAAGTTAACAATCATCGGTTTATCAATGATTTTGCTTGCTATCAAAGAGTTAGAAACGAGTCTACATGTAAGATCAAATCCTCCACCTGGTTTAGCAGGCGCTAAACAAACGGGTTTACTCACTTCAAACGCATTTAAAGCACTGCTAAGCGCAATGACAGCTGCGATATTTGTTACCAAATGTAACGATTTACGCATCTTGACTCCTTTTTGAGTTAATATGCGCACATCGTATCACGTTTTTTGGCATCTAATCAAGAAAAAACCAATTAGATGCTTTTTTAGTATTTTGGCTATTGTGTTCACAGGAAACACCGCTACATTTTGTTACACAAGAAGAGCAAAACTGTAACAAAAAAGGCTCACTTTAGCAAAAAAATGTGTATGACCACTCTTTAAGGCTATGAGGGAATCCCATCTTCAATACTCTCAGGATGATTTAGGGCATGTTTAAATTTTTTCATATCAATCTGTTTATCCCATGCCGCAACCACCACACACGCAACCGCATTTCCGCACAAGTTACCCACAGCACGCATTTCACTCATAAATTTATCAACCCCTAAAAGCACCGAAACGGTTGCCACAGGAATGGACCCACCCATAGCCGACAAAGTACCTGCTAGAACAATAAAACCTGAACCTGTCACGCCTACTGCCCCTTTGGAAGTGACCATAAGAATCAGAATAATGCTTAACTCTTCTGCTAAGGTGAGTGGAATATTAAACGCTTGTGAAATAAAAATAATCGAAAGTGAGAGGTAAATGTTCGTACAATCCAGATTAAACGAATACCCTGTTGGAATCACCAGTCCTGTTGTACCACGGCTTACACCTGCAGCCTCCAATCGTTTCATAAGAGGGGCGAGTGCTGACTCACTTGAAGAGGTAGCAAAAACGATAAGAACTTCTTTAGAAATAAAACGCATAAATTTAAAAATATTAATTTTAAAAATCGCCATAATGATGCCCAAAACACCAAAAATAAAAGCAAGAACTGAGACAAACATAACACCCAGTAAACTTGCCATGTTAATTAGCGAAGCCACACCAAATTTACCAATGAGAAACGCCATCGCACTAAAGCTAGCAATGGGGCTTAACCACATTAAAATCGTTAAAATTTTAAAGAAAAAGTTTTGTGTTTGCTCAAGCGGACGTAAAATCGCCTCTTTGTATTTTCCACCAAACGCAGAAATCAAAATAGCCAATGTGAGTGCCATCACTAAGACTTGTAACGTGTTGCCATTAATAAATGGCGTGATGGGGTCATGCGGAATCGCACTTTTTAAAATTGACCACGCCGAACCCACTTCTTGCGTATTTTGCGTAAATTTTGAGACACTCTCAGGATCCAGCGAATCTGCGGAGAGATTCATGCCATTGCCAGCACCTAACACATTTCCAAAAATAACACCAATGGCTAAGGCAAACGTACTCACCACTTCAAAATAGATAAAAGCCTTAAACCCAATCGTTCCAACTTCTTTTAAACTCTCCAGTCCCACAATACCTGAGATAATCGTTAAGAAAATAATCGGGCCTACCAACCATTTTAAAATTTGAATAAACCAATCAATTCCAGGTTTTGTCTGCACACCCAATTCTGGACTAACACTCCCTAAGACAATACCTGCAATAATGGCAACCACAACCCAAAACGCTAAACTCTTAAGCGTATAACTCTTCCAATCTCTTTTTTTCTTATGTGCCAAAACCCAATCCTTTTTATTCTGATAAAGGATGGATTATAATGAAAAGTTATGTCTAACTTATGTTCCTTTACATGTAAGGCATTTTATAGGTTTATTTAAGAAAACAACTGTTACCAAAAGGAACAAAAAGGGCTATTTTTTCTCACTTTCTAATTCTAAAGCTAAAAATTTGCCCGTATAACTGCCTGATTTTTCAGCACCAGAAGCCACTTCTAAGGGCGTTCCTATCGCTATTATACGACCACCATAGCTTCCACCCTCAGGTCCCATATCAATCAAATAATCAGCATTTTTGATGACATCCATATTATGCTCAATGACTAAAACCGAATTGCCCATATCTGTGAGATGATGTAACACTTTGACCAGTCTATCCACGTCAGCAAAGTGTAACCCTGTGGTTGGCTCATCTAAAACATAGAGTGTATTGCCCGTATCTTTTTTACTAAGCTCCTTAGCCAGCTTAATACGCTGTGCCTCACCGCCACTTAGTGTCACCGCATTTTGCCCCAATGTGATGTAGCCCAACCCGACATCAACTAAGGTTTGCACTTTTTGATGAATTTTAGGAATGGCTTTAAAAAATTCAAAGGCTTCATCTACGCTCATACTAAGCACATCTGAAATGGATTTGCCTTTGTATTTAATCTCCAGCGTTTGTGCGTTGTAACGGTGCCCTTTGCAGCTATCGCATTTCACCATAATGTCAGGCAAGAAGTGCATCTCTATTTTTATTTCGCCATCGCCTTGACACTTCTCACAGCGTCCACCCTTCACGTTAAATGAAAAGCGTCCAACACTGTATCCACGTATTTGCGCCTCTTTGGTTTTCGCAAACAGTGCTCGAATCTCATCCATCACACCTGTATACGTCGCAGGATTGGAGCGTGGGGTTCTTCCAATAGGACTTTGATCAAGATAAATGACTTTATCGAGTTGCTCAAGCCCGATGCACTCCACACCTGCTACTTTGTTCACCTTTTTAGCACGGTTGAGATACTCTTTTGCCACAGGAAGTAAAGTTTGCAAAATAAGTGAGCTCTTTCCGCTGCCACTCACACCCGTAATGGCTACTAAATTACCTAAGGGGATTTTAACATCAAGGTTTTGAATGTTGTTAATCGTGACATGATTGAGCTCAATCCAACGCTCTTGAGCCCTATTTTCTCGGTAATTAATAATCTTTGTGCCATTCAGATACTGTGCGGTCAGCGTACTGCTTTTTAAAAGCTCCTCTTTGTTTCCTTTAAAAACAATTTCCCCTCCAAACTTACCCGCCCCAGGTCCAATATCCACAATAAAATCAGCGCTTTGTATGGTCTCTTTGTCGTGTTCTACCACAATAACCGAGTTGCCTTTTTTTTGTAAATTTCGCAGGGTACGAATGAGTTTAAGCGTATCTCTCTCATGCAATCCAATGCTCGGCTCATCCAAAACATACATCACCCCTGTTAAGCCACTGCCAATTTGTGATGCAATGCGAATACGTTGCGCCTCACCACCGCTAATCGTTCTCGCATCCCGTCCTAGACTAATATAGCCAAGCCCCACATCAAATAAAAAGAAAAGGCGTTCACGTATCTCTTTTAAAATGGGCTCTGAAATCATCCTATGTTGGGCTTTCATATAGGCAAAATTCTCATCGTTTTTGAAAAATTCCAAACATTTATCAATAGGCATCTCTAAAATATCCGCAATGTTTTTCCCCGCCACTCTCACCGCTAAACTCTCCGCTTTTAAGCGGTATCCGCCACAGGTATCGCACACCTTTTCACTCATGTACTCGCCCAACTCTTTTTCATCTTTGAGCATGTCATAAGCGATTTTGATGACCCCTTCCCATTTGCGAGTGAGTTTATGTTTTTTCCAAAAGAAGGTCGCTTCTTCCACCCCGCCATGCAAAATAGCACGCTGTTGATGCTCTTCGAGTTCTTCATAAGGAATACGGGTATTAATACCAGCAGCCTCACAGTAGGCTTCTAAAAATTTGGCATAAAAACTTTTATTAAAACCATAAAAAATCTTGATGGCACCCTCTTGAATGCTCACATTTTCATTGATGATTTTCTTTAAATCAAGCGTATAGCGAATGCCCAAACCATCGCACACACCGCACGCCCCTTTGGGGGAGTTAAATGAAAAAGAGAGAGGCTCTAAGGGTTCAAAACTAATCTTACAATCAAAACATGCCAAATGTTCACTGTAATGAATGTGCGATGTTGGAAGCCCTACTTCTTCAGCGTTGGCAATATCAAGCTCCACCTCACCATAACTCTCCAAAAGCGCTTTTTCAATGTCTGTAGCAATACGCTCTTTGTTCTCTTCACGAATCACCACACGGTCAATAATGACTTTAATGGTATGCTTTTTCGTTTTTGAAAGCTCTATCTCCTCATCCAAACGCACCATCACGCCATCAATTTGCGCTCTGACATACCCTTTATGACGCAAAGCTTCTATCATATCAGCAAAACTGCCCTTCTTTTCACGCACCAAAGGCGCTAAAATGGAGAGTTTCGTCTCAGGGGGAAGTTTTAAAACCTGTTCAATAATATCTGCCACAGACATCTGTGAAATCTCTTTACCACACAAATGGCAGTGCTGTTTTCCCACCCGTGCAAACAATAAACGCATATAATCATAAATTTCTGTAATTGTCCCCACGGTTGAGCGAGGGTTTTTACTGGTCGTTTTTTGGTCAATGGCAATAGCAGGGGTGAGCCCTTCAATTTTCTCCACATCAGGCTTACCCACTCTGTCTAAAAACTGCCTTGCGTACGAGGAGAGCGATTCAATGTAACGGCGTTGTCCCTCCGCATAGAGGGTATCAAACGCTAAAGTACTCTTACCACTTCCACTCAGCCCCGTAAAAACGACCAGTTTATTTTTGGGAATTTCAAGGTTAATATTTTTAAGATTGTTCTCTTTTGCACCGTAAATTTTTATCATAGAATGTTCATCTCACTTAAAATTTTATTGAGGGTTAAAACCAACATAACGACGTATAAGATCAAAAGGGCTCTTTTTTGTACCTTCTTTTCAATACGATGGGATAATTTCACCCCAAAATAGACACCAATGAGTGAGCCAATACCCACGGCTACACCTACATTATAATCCACATGCCCATGGGTAGCAAGGCTAATAAAGCCAGAAATAGAGCCAAAAATAATAAAAAAGAGTGTGGTTCCCACAGCTTTTTTAATATCCCAATTTAAAAAACCAACCAACACAGGCGTTAGAAAGACAGCGCCTCCTGTTCCTGTACTAATCGCAATCGCACCAATCACAAAACCAACACCAAACAGCACGATTTTGGACTCATTAGGTTCACACTTAGGCATAAGCGGTGCGGTAAAAAATTTGTAAATAGAAAGTACTAACACAGAAGCAAAGAGGATTAACAACGATAAGGAGGATAAAGTATCGACAATAACACCACTAAGCCCCGCACCAAAAAGAGCGCCAAACCCTAAAAAAATACCACTATTGAGTTGTAATACGCCTGCTTTATAGTTATGGTAAGAGCCAAACATGGAGCTAAAAATCATCTGCATGACGGAGATACCAATCGCCGTTTTAATATCATAGCCAAAATAAATCAGGGTCGGAACTAAAATGGTACCGCCACCAATGCCAAAAAAGCCTGAGGAAAAACCTACCAAAAGACCAAAAAAAGCCAGTATTGTTAACATCATTTTCACTTTACTTTAAGATGTCTGATTCTACTTCAAGCGCTCTTAATAAATGGTTATCTTTACATGTAAAGGCTTTTTACATGTAAAGATTTAAAGTTTATTTGCGAGAGAGTTTATAACCGATGGCAAGGACTCCCAACCAAATCGGAATAAGATAAACTGAGGTGCTAATCCCCTCAATAAAAAGCATAATGCCCAAAATCATCACAAAAAACGCCAAACATAAAATGTTGCCAAAAGGAAACCAAAAGGCTTTAAATTTTGGCTCAATGTGCTTTTTCATCATAGCGTAGCGAAATTTAAGGTGCGCAAAACTAATCATAAACCAATTCACCACCAAAGCAGAAACCACGAGCGCCATTAAAAATTTAAAGGCATCTTGAGGCATAAAATAGTTGAGCACGACACACGTTCCTGTAATGAGCGCAGAGAAAAGTACCGCATTGACAGGCACACCTTTGGAGTTTAGTTTCATCAACTTTTTCGGCGCATTGCCTTGCATCGCCAAACCAAAAAGCATACGAGAGTTGGAGTAAACTCCGCTGTTATACACCGAAAGCGCTGCGGTTAAGACAATGGCATTAAGCACATGTGCAATAATATTTTGGTCAATCACTTTAAACACCATCACAAAAGGGGTGACATCTTTGGTCATGTTCATCCATGGCATTAAGGAGAGCAAAATCGCCAATGCTCCAATGTAAAAAATCAAAATACGATAAATCACTTGATTGGTCGCCATGGGAATGGTATGACTGGGATCATCCGTCTCAGCAGCTGCGATACCAATCAATTCTAAGCCACCAAAAGAGAACATAATGAACACCATCGCCATTAAAAAGCCTTGAAGCCCGTGTGGGAAAAAACCACCCTCAAGCGCCCAAAGATTGCTAATTTTCGCACTCTCTCCACCGTTTCCACTGATGAGTAAGTAACTTCCAAAAGCAATCATCGCAACAATCGCCACCACTTTAATAATAGAGAACCAAAACTCAAACTCGCCGTAAATGCGAACATTCACCAAATTGACAAGGTTGACCAACACAAAGAAAAATGCCGCTGAAACCCACACAGGAATCTGTGGCAACCAAAAATGGACAAAGGTACCAATGGCGGTGAGTTCTGCCATACCCACTAAAACATACAAAATCCAGTAGTTCCATCCTGAGGCAAAACCCGCAAACGGGTGCCAGTATTTGTTCGCAAAGTGACTAAATGAGCCAGCCACAGGCTCTTCAACAACCATTTCACCCAGTTGTCTCATAATCATAAACGCAATAAATCCACCCAGTGCATACCCTAAAAGTACCGCAGGACCTGTTAGTTGAACGGTGGTTGAAACTCCTAAAAAAAGACCCGTTCCAATCGCTCCACCTAAGGCAATTAATTGTACATGCCTATTTTGTAAGCCTCTTGAAAGCTTATGTTTGTGCATCACATTCCTTCATTCGTAAAAATCAAAGCATTATTGTATCTTTTTTCAAAAAAATCTTTACATGTAAAGCATCTAAAACACTGTGTAATCTACAATTTAAAAAAATTGGCTTATAATGCCTAGACGTATCTTCATTAAAGGGAAAACATGAAAGAAGCTGTGATTGAAGCAACACACCATTTTTGTGAGACGATTTTGTGTGAAATTCCTCAGAAAATTGAAACGTTGGGAGAGTACTTTTATGGCTCAGCCATTGCCTTACTCGAAAATGGATGTGAACACACGTGGTATCTCTTTTTTGAAAAAAAGGTCTTAGATGAAATTGCCTTTAACCTGCTTTTTGAAGAAAACCTGAGTGAAAATGATTTGGACGATTTACTCAAAGAAATTGCCAATCAAATCATCGGCTCTGCCAAAGTACTATTGGAAGAGAAATACCCTGAAAATACATACCACCTTAGTGTTCCTGAATTTATGGGCAATGTGTGCGCCCCTTTTCCTATCCCCCTAAGTGATAGACATCACTTTCAAGTTAAAGACAGCACCTTTATTATCGCCCGCTAATTCTTACATGTAAAGAATGTAAACGCTTTTTAAAGGATTACTTATTTTTTTAAGGACAACCCTTTTTCTTAAGTAAGCTCTTTGTGTAGTGTTGTATAATCTCTCTCAATTGTTTACCATTGTCTGTGGGGGTGCCGAACGTATGGCTGAGATAATACCCCAAGAAGTCCATTAATGTGGCTTCACGAACCTGATCTGGGTAATGCCAGCGTAGGAAATAAGGAGATAAACCATGAGTAAAGTACTCGACAACCTCGAAAAAATAGATGCTTCATACATTCAAAACTTCCCAAGCTCTAAGAAAATCTACATCCAAGGCTCCAGAGCCGACATCCAAGTCCCGATGCGTGAAATCACCCTCAGTCCAACCTCATTAAGAGATGGCACCTTTGAAGAAAACCCACCGCTTCATGTGTACGACACCTCAGGCGTTTACACCGATCCCAATGTCACCATTGACTTGCACCAAGGCTTAAAACCCATTCGTGCGAAATGGATCGAAGAGCGAGCCGACACCGAACAGTTGAGCGATTTTAGCTCTATCTATTTTCACAAACGTCACGACGACCAAGAACTAAACGCCCTACGCTTCCCCAATCTTAAAAAACCTCGCCGTGCACAAAAAGGTAAAAACATCACCCAAATGCACTATGCAAGAAAAGGCATCATCACCCCTGAGATGGAGTATGTTGCCATTCGTGAAAACTGCAACTTAGAAGTGGCACGTCAAAACAAACTCTTAGGCGCTCAACACAAAGGGGAACATTTTGGCGCGAATTTGCCTGAGGTTTACACCGCAGAATTTGTCCGTCAAGAGATCGCCGCAGGTCGAGCGGTACTACCTCTCAATGTCAACCACCCTGAAGCCGAACCGATGATCATCGGTCGAAACTTCATGGTCAAGATCAACGCCAACATTGGCAACTCCGCCACCACCTCCTCCATCGAAGAAGAGGTCGAGAAGATGCTATGGTCAACCCGTTGGGGTGGCGACACGGTTATGGACTTGTCCACAGGTAAAAACATCCACGAAACCAGAGAGTGGATACTCCGAAACTCCGCTGTGCCCATCGGAACCGTGCCGATTTACCAAGCCTTAGAAAAAGTTAATGGCATCGCCGAAGACCTTACATGGGAAGTTTATCGTGACACCCTCATCGAACAAGCCGAACAAGGCGTGGACTACTTCACCATTCACGCAGGCGTGCGTCTAGCATACGTGCCTATGACGGCTAAACGTTTGACGGGCATCGTCTCTCGTGGTGGAAGTATCATGGCAAAATGGTGTCTGCACCATCATAAAGAAAACTTCCTTTACACCCATTTTGAGGAGATCTGTGACATCATGAAAGCGTATGATGTCGCCTTTTCCTTGGGTGATGGCTTACGCCCAGGCTCCCTCTACGATGCCAACGATGAAGCGCAATTTGCCGAGTTAGAGACGCTAGGAGAACTTACCAAAATCGCATGGAAACACGATGTACAAGTGATGATCGAAGGACCGGGACACGTGCCGATGCAGAAAATCAAAGAGAACATGACCAAAGAGTTAGAGGACTGTTTTGAAGCACCCTTCTACACCCTTGGACCGCTCGTCACCGACGTCGCCCCAGGGTATGATCACATCACCTCCGCCATTGGTGCTGCGCAAATCGGCTGGTACGGCACAGCGATGCTCTGCTACGTCACCCCAAAAGAGCATTTAGGTCTGCCAAACCGTGAAGACGTCAAAGAAGGCATCATCGCCTACAAGATTGCCGCCCACGCCGCAGACCTTGCCAAAGGCTTCCCAGGAGCGCAAATCCGTGACAACGCCATGAGCAAAGCCCGTTTTGAGTTTAGATGGTACGACCAGTTCAACATCGGCTTCGACCCAGACCGAGCTCGTGAATACCACGACAAAACCCTACCCGTAGAGAGTGCCAAAATCGCACACTTCTGCTCCATGTGTGGCCCAAAATTTTGCTCGATGAAAATCTCGCAGGATGTCAGAGACTATGCTGAGAAAATCGGTGCGGAAAATGTGGAAGTCGCCCTAAAAAAAGGCATGGAAGAACAAGCTGAACACTTTAAAGAGAGTGGTGGACAGATTTACATGTAAAACGTTTTAGCCCTTGAAATTCAAGGGCTAAACTCTTCTCAGCCGAATAACAAATACTAGATATTTTCGGGATAACTATCCCACACAACTATATTAGTTAAAGATTTAATATTATAACCTGCTTTATTTAAAACCTCGTCTCCAACAAACATTGGTTTATACTCCATCCCTTTTGGAAGCTCAGAATAATGCCTAGTGACAAATTCAAATGGTATCCCTTCGTTTACAACAGTTTTATAAAAGTTCTTATCATTGATACTCTTATAGGTCATTAAAAATGTCATATCTAAAATTTCACCAGAATCTAAAGTTAACCAAATATGATGATTATGCGAAAATATTCCATTTGAATTAATTGATCTTTCAATATCAGTTAATTCAAATTTGTGATATGTTGTTTCTTCCATATCATTGTAAGTTAATTTAATATAACCAAGCGTTAAAAAACTTTTACAATTAAAGGCTTGTTCTATAATTGGCTTCATATAATTATGAAATGGTCCACAATTTCCTATTATTGCTCCTAACAAAGGAATGAATTCTGGTTGACCTTTGATTTTTTTCTTTTCTTTAAGCCAAAGCAATGTTGAAATGATCTTATTTGAAAAATCTCCTATATTCTGGGTAAAGTATCTTTTATTAGTTGGTTCATAATTATCTATGTTAACCCCTACTTTAATTGTATTTTCTATAGCATTTTGGAATTCAAAGTCATAATTATAAATCATTTACGTCCCTATACTCAATTATTTTTTATCAAGCTATATTATACAAAGAATTTATCAAAGTAATTAAAAAGGGGTTGACTAAACTTTTACTTTTACTTGTAAAGCTAAAACCCTCACACTTCCAACTTAATATCACCCTTCACATAGTTATGCACCAAGGCTTGAATGAGGTTTTGATACCCGATGCCTAGCTCTTTGGATTTTGCTTTGAGTACGGCTAGGTCACTGGCGGAAAAGCGAATAGTGGTTTGCCTTTTTTCGCTCAGTGATTTGGTACAGAAAATAGGGCTTGACTTTTAACTTTTGATGATTAACAATCTATTTTATGCATTAAAGTTTAGCTAAATTTGCCTAAAAATCTTTACATATAAAACGTTTCACTTCACTCCATGGTGCGGATTGTCGCCTGTTCGCTCGACCAGTTCGTCCATATTTTTTCCACCGATAAAATAGGCTTTGCCAAACCCGAAGGTTGCTTCGCCGTAGGTGACTTTAAATTCGTACAGATTAAAGTCCAACATTTTTTTCAGTGTACCAACCATTTTGGCATCAAATTTTTCAGCGAACAAACCCAGTACTTCTTCAAAGCGATCACTGCCTCGCTCAATTTTTTGGCTATCGCATTGCAATGACACACGCTTTCTGGCAAATACATTCTCCGTTTTACTCTCATCTTCCACAAAAAAGAGTGAGGCTTTAGGGTTTCTTTGAATGTTTTTGGCGTGGGTTGCGATGTCAGAGATGTAGACATAAAAACGATTTGCATCGTAAATATAAGGTGCGTAAGAGCTAAAGGGAAGCCCTTTTGCATCTAGGGTGCCGATGATGGTGGTTTGAATCGTAGCGATAAATTCTTTCATTTTTTCTCTTTTTCTTTGGATTGTAGCATGAAAGGTTAAACAGTTTAACCTCTCGTTTCCTGAAATAATCTATCAATAAAATTAATTTAAATTAAAATTAACACTTATTTAACACACCTGTTTGATAATACCATTTGGTTAAAAATTTTACTCAAAGGAGACTTCATGGATATAATAGGACAATTTCCATTGTTTTATTTTCCAGAATTTGGAAGTGCTTGGATGATGGGTGTCACGGGCACGATACACATCTTAGCTTCGCATACGTCAGTTGGAGCAGCGATGCTTTTTGCCTTCTTGGCACACAAAGCGTACACAGAAAATCGAAATGACTACTATCCGTATATGAAAAAATACGGTATGTTTTTGTTGATTTTTTCTTACGTCATAGGCTCTATCACAGGTCCTGGTATTTGGTACACCGCAACGGCGGCTAGCCCTAGAGGTATTAGTGCTCTGATTCACAACTTTGTATGGGTTTGGGCAACCGAGTGGGTCTTTTTTGTATATGAAGTCATCGGCGTTTTTGTGCTGGTCTACTTCATGAACAAAATAGACAAAAAAACACATCTTCAGCTTACCTACACCTTTGCCATTGCTTCGGTGGGAACCTTAGCACTTATCATTGGTATTATCAGTTTTATGATGTGGCCAGGCACACAAGCGTACTATACAACAGGCAGTGCAAGTGATGCTTTTTTTGGGATCAATACCTTCCCCCATATGTTCTTGCGTATTGGTTTTATGATTATGCTCTCAGGGGTGATTGGTTTGGTTATTTCCAGTGCCATGCGAAAAGAAAACGAAGCGCTCTCCAATGAACTCAGCCGCAAAATGGGCTATGTGAGTATCTTGGGTGGGTTTATTACCCTCTTTTTCTTTATCTGGTATATGGGAACACTCCCTGATAATGCGCATGCTGTTTTTGCATTTTCTAAAGATGAGATTATTCAAAATAGAATTATTTTGACCCTTCTTTTTATGGTGTATTTTGCAGTGGCTATTATCAAGCCGAAGTTTATTAACCCAGTACTTGCTAGTGCTATGATCGGTGTGATTCTTATCTCAGGATTGTGGTCGGGTGAGAAATTAAGAGAGTCTATGCGAAAACCCTATGTTGCGGGTCAGTACATCTACTCCAACCAAATCATCAGCCGTGATGTTCCTGGTAAACATATTAAAAGTGAACTTCCCATCATTGCGGAAAAAGGACTTTTACATGTAAACCCTTTTGTGCCACAACGTCTGAAAACACTCACGGATGAAAACAGACTTGAAGCAGGAGAACTCTTAGCCAAAATGGCGTGTTCAAACTGTCACTCGTTGGAAAAAACGGGGGTGTTTAGACCGTTAAAAGACAGACTCGTGGGTATGGATAAAGAGGGCGTTAAGGCTATTTTATACGCCATAGGCGAAGGTTCATTTTCTTATATGCCAACCCTCAAATTACCCGAAAACGAATACGATGCAATGGCAGAATACTTTGCATCGCTTAAATACTAAGGAGAAACAATGGACGCATCTGTATTATTAGCACTCAGAGACCCTGCAGGGGTTCCTTTTTACCCCATCGTTTTTCAAATACTCTATGTCTTAACATGGGCATTGCATGCAGCCTTTGTGCTTCTTGCTCTAGGTTCCATGGGGCTTTCGCTTTACGGCTCAGCCAAAGGACGTAGTGATAAACATTGGAGTATTTTAACACCGCATCTCATTCAAACAGGCAAAATCAGTATCTCGATTTTGATTGTTTTAGGGGTAGCTCCGCTTTTGTTTACGCAGGTTATTTATGATCCCAATTGGTACGTGACCAACACGCTTTCAGGCATGTGGGTCTTCATTTTCATTTATACGCTCATCGTGGGCTATAGTATGTATTATTGGTACTATTATGCCAACAGAGGTCAAAAATCGGGCAGTACACTTATTGGTTTTATCTCCTTTGGCATCTTGGTTTTTGCAGGCATCTTAATGCACAATTTTGCCGTTACTTCCATTATGCCTAATGCGTGGATGAACATGTACGCACCCAATGGTGTTGTCGATACCAGTGGTTGGACGTTTAACATCGATGTAATTCGTTTAGCCTTTATGGTGAGCTTAAGCATCCCTGTTGTAGGTATCTTTTTACAAAACTACAGCCGATTTTTATCCACACGAAAAGATTTTGAAGCCTCTTTTATTAGCTACACTGCCAAATTAGGCACCAATCTTGCCGTTATGGGACTGCTCATCAGTGCGGCATTGTTTGTGTTGTGGATGCTCCAAATTGGCTACCTTTTCCACCTCGTATCGCTTGCTACGGTTGTCGGTGTTTTGGTACTTTTGGTGATGGCAAAAATGAACAGCAACAGCTACTATACAACCTTGGTTTTGGTGGTCGTTGCTCTGCTTATCTCCACCATGAGAGAGGTGATTCGTTTTGATATTATGGGAAAATTGGGCTATAACATTTACGATTATCCTGTCAATCTTGAAATCCCAACCATTGTCATGTTCCTAGGTACCTTTTTAATTATGGGCTTTGTCGGCGTGGCATATTTACTTAGTATGGCATGGAAAGTGGGCAAAAATGAAGGTGTTTTTGATGGTTCCAAAGATGTGATGGTGAGCAGACTTGGAAAATCAACACTTTACATCATGATTACATGGATGGCAATTTATTTTGTCTGGGGCATTGGTATTTTATTTAACAATATCCTCTAAAAAAAGATGTACCAATGCATTCGTGCATGGTACATCACCCTTCTTTTTTCTCTTTACATGTAAAACAAAACATCCCTTTCAAGATGCCTGTGCTAGGATTCTGCCTACTGAACAATGAAGGATGATGAATGAAACTAATTTCGTGGAATGTCAATGGCATTCGTGCGGTTGCAAATAAAAATGGCTTTTCATGGGTCGATGAGATAAAACCTGATGTTTTGTGCTTACAAGAAATCAAAGCAGAAGCACCTCAAATCCCTGAACCTCTTTTCACACACCCTTTTACATGTAAACATATCAACTCTGCGAGCAAAAAAGGCTACTCTGGTACCATGAGCTTTTCCACACAAACCTTTGATACAACAGATACGGCATGGCATATCGACCACACCAAAGAGGGGCGCATTTTGGAGCATCATTTTGGAGATGTTGCCCTCTTTAATGTCTATTTTCCCAACGGTCAGCAAAGCGAAGAACGTCTTAGTCATAAAATGAAATTTTACAGTGACTTTTTAGCACATACCGAAGCCTTACGTCAAAAAGGAAAAGGAATTATTATTTGCGGTGATGTCAATACCGCACACCGTGAAATCGACCTTGCCAACCCAAAAGCCAATGAAAACACTTCAGGCTTTCTACCCATTGAGCGTGCATGGATGGATACCCTTTTAGAAAAAGGCTACCTTGATACCTTTAGAGAAGTGCACGGTGATGTGAAAGACGCCTACTCGTGGTGGTCCTATCGTTCAGGGGCTAGAGAGCGAAATGTGGGATGGAGAATTGACTACTTTTTTATTTCCAATGAACTTAAAAGCAAACTCAACGATGCCTTTATTTTAAATAAAATTCATGGTTCGGATCATTGCCCTGTGGGTATCGATATAATGCTTTAATCTTTACATGTAAAAAGGGTTAATAAACAATTTAAAGAAAATAAACTATAATAAGTCTTATTTAGCAAGGGTTGGAAGAGTTTTTGCTTTATTCAATCAACACATTTCAAAGGAAGCACATTGGACGCAGTCGATCAAGAATATGTCGAACGCAAACTTCTTTCAGGATTTGAAAATTTACTGGATATTAGTGTTGATTTCGTGGCAGAACTTGGCACCACCAATATTACCATTCAACGTCTTTTAAAACTCGAAAAAGGCTCTGTTATTGACCTTGAAAAGCCAGCAGGCGAGAGCGTTGAGCTCTACATCAACAATAAGATTTTTGGTAAAGGCGAAGTGATGGTGTACGAGAAAAACCTTGCCATTCGTATCAATGAAATTTTAGACTCAAAAACCGTTATTCAATACTTTAAAAAAGAGAATCGATGAGAATTTTCCTTGCTATCATCGCCCTATGCACATGGATCAGTGCTGCTAATTTACTCACCTACAATGTGTATGAGCGAACCGACAGAGTCGATGTTATGCTCTCTTTTGATGCCCCACATGAGGGAAGCATTACACAAAAAAGTGATGCAAATACGATTGTGCTTACGATTAATGATTTAAGCTACGATAAAATGATCGAAAAAAGTATTAATTCTTTGATTCTTCAAGATTTAACTATTGTTCCAGAGAAAAATAACACGCTTCAAATTCTGCTTAAAAGTGATAAAAAAATCAGCGTCATTGCCTCTAAAACAGTCGATGGTTTTGGACTTCGAATTCGTAGCAGTCTGATGCAAAATGCAACACAAGCTCAAAGTTCTGAAGCCACCTCATCTACCGCATCCTTACCAACGGATGCATCCACTTCAATGGATTTAATTGATTCACGTTATATCATTGTTATTACGATTCTTTTTATTTTAATTCTTCTTATGCTCTGGGTTAAACGACGTGTGAATCTTCAAAACAATCCAAAATCCGTTCATTCCAATCGTTCCTCTTGGCTTTTTAACCAAAAAACCGCCTCAACACACGAAGTAACCCTTTTGCACAAAAAACCTATTGATACGCAAAACAGTGTGGTACTCTTTGAATACGGTTCCATCAAATACCTTGTCATGACAGGAAGTTCAAACCTTTTGTTAGAAAAGTTTCAAAACGGAGAAGTCAAAGACGACACTGATTTTGAAAAAGTCTTTGAGGAAAATCGCCGTCGCTTAGATGAATATTTAAAACTACAAGACAACACCAAACAAAGCAGTTACAAGGAAAAAGCCTCGGCTGATTATGCTCCTTATGATGAAGCCCGTTAAACACCTATGACGATTGCTATTTCGATTTTGTCTATTTATGCCTTTATTTTTTTAGGCTTTATGGCAAAACGCATGCTCAAAGAGGAGATGAATGAGAAGGGCATGATTTTAATGTCCATCTATTTTCTACAACCCATGCTCTCGTTTTGGGGACTCTCAACCAAACCCATTGAACTTGAACTCTTACAAGCGCCCTTTTGGTATTTACTGATTTCATTTATTTGTGTGCTTTTAAGTTCAGCAATTGCGTATCTCTTTTTTAAAGACGATATTAAAGAAAAATCCATTGTGACGATTTGTGTTGTTTTAGGAAATACAGGCAATCTTGGTATTCCCTTAGGTATGGCTCTTTTTGGAGAAGCTTCCATTATCTATATGAGTATGATTAATATCACCAATGTTTTTGTTGTCTACACATTGGGAGTTTATTTTTACTCCAGAGGAAACTTTAGCATTAAACAATCCCTCCTTAATATTATCAAACTACCTGTCATTTGGTTTGCCTCTTTAGCCTTGATTATGAATGTGTGTGACATACAACTTCACCCTGCCATGAAAACACCTCTGCAAATGGGCGCATACTGTACTATGGTGATTCAATTGGTGATTTTTGGTATGTATTTGTACAACATTAAACTGCGTAGCATTAACTATAAATTGCTTTTACATGTAAGCCTGATTAAGTTTATCATGACACCATTGATTGCGGGATGGATTTTGTATGGTATCCTTGATTTGGAGCCTATGTTAGCCACACTGATTTTCATTGAACTTATTGTTCCACTTGCTGTAACCAATGTCAATTTAGCAGCATTGTATGAGTGTAAACCCCTTGATGTAACCGTGCTTGTCTTTTTTACCTCTTTAGTTTTTATACCTTTTTTTATTTTTGTAAGCAATTTACTGCAACACTTTCGTATTGTGAGCCTGATATGAGAGATAAGGAAGCAAGGGTTAAATACATCCGTGCACTGGAGCGCTTTTTAGGAAGCTGTGTTAATACCTTAAAAAATGAAAATTTTGAATATGCTTTGTTTGTGAAACGTGCGGAAAAAAGCCTAAAAACCTTGCAAAAAGTTGAAGCTGTAAATTTGGACTCACGCTACACCAATGCGCTTCAAAATTATGCTAATCTTGTTGCGCAGACGATTGCCAATGAACAAAAGGACCCTCAAGAAGTGCAAAAACGTCTTACCAAAGAAGCCAACCTGCTTGAGAAAGAGAAGTATCAAGGTAGCTATAAAAAAGAGAAACACAAAGCGCAAGGCTTTAATGATGGTTATTGAGCAAAAAAGCGCTCAATCGCTTCACGCATCTGCATTTTATCTTCAATGCGATTGATGGTATCTCTAAATTCTGAGGCTTCACGAAAACCTTTTGAATAGGTGTGAAGGTGCTTACGGAAAATAGAGACTCCTTTTTCACCATAAAAATTCACCATTGCATCGTAATGCTCTAGGACAATCTCTAAAATCTTTGTTTTTTCAACATGAATGCACTCATTTTTAAGCTGATAAAAAATCCATGGATTCCCCACGGCTCCTCGACCAATCATCAAACTCTTACAGCCTGTAATCTCTTTTACATGTAACGCTTTTTCATAACTGGTAATGTCACCATTGGCAATCACAGGAATACGAACGGCTTCTTTGGCTCGTGCAATCGCTTCATAATCTACCTCAGCCTTATACGCACCAGAGCGTGTTCGTCCGTGTATACTCATGAAATCAACACCCGCCCCCTCACAGGCTTTGGCTATTTCTTCAGGAATTTTTGTATTAAAACCCAAACGCACTTTTGCACTGGTGTAGCGCTTATTAGAATAGGTTTTAATCGTCTCAATGACTTTTTGCATATGCCCTAAATTGAGTAAAAGAGATGAGCCTGCTTCTTGTGCAACCATTTTAGGTACAGGACACCCACAATTCAAATCAATCCCGTCAATACCCTCAATTCCATTTAAAATAAGAACAGCTTGTTTAATTGATTCCAAATCAGACCCTGCTATTTGAACAATATAGGGCGTTTCAAGCGGAGATTTTGTCAGCATTTTGAGGGTTTTTTCTGAGCCATAGCGCAGGGCATTTGCACTAATCATTTCAGAAAAAGTAACATCTGCACCAAATTTTTTAACAACGGAACGAAAAGGAAGGTCTGTAAATCCAGCAAGAGGAGCAAGGGCTAAAATCCCTCGCTCAAAGTCTATTTCACGATTCATGCATTTAAAAAGGTATTAATATCAATGCTTTTGCCATTATCCCTTAAGAAAAGAAGGGTTCGAAACTTCACAAATTCCTCAGCATCCGCATTAAGTAAAATCTCTCTGATTTTATCAATCATTTGTACATCGTATAAAACATACAAATACGCATCGGCTGCTACAGAACCTTTGGAATTATAAAGCTTCTCAAACAGCGCAATTAAGGCATCAGGCGAGAATTTCACTTTTATTTTACGTGCCAATTCTACATAATCAGATCGTTCAGCATTCAGCTGTGTTAGCATCTCTTCAATGGATTTTATATCCATTTCAAAGCTATCATCAGAATCTAAATAACGCTCCAACATACGTCTAAAGGTTGGTTTGTCAATGGGAAAATTGTAACGCTTAATTTCATTAAAACTTGCAAAATCAAGAAGCGTTGCATAGGCTTTTTGACACAACTCATCTTTAAGCTCTTTGCAATTTTTCAACACTTCTATGGCATATTTTGGCTCAATTTTTAAACGATTGATGGTGTTTTGAATGACCAAAGGATTCTCTTTTGAGAGTTTATACTTTTTTAAATCTTCATAATTACCATTTTGTATACTGACCGCAAGAGCTGAAACACTTGCAATATCTTCTTCAAGAAAAGAAGAGGCAACGGAAGGGTCAAACTTCATTGCTTGTAGCATTTTCCCTGCAAATTTAAATCCCTCTGTTTTATACGAAACATTGACAATTTCACCTAAAATACGATTTTTTGCCGCTTCATGGAAAAGCTCACTGTCTTTTTTCCATGCACGTTTGTATAAAAAGTCTTTAAAATTATAAAACACCAAATGCCCCATAGAAGCAATCGCTAAAAAGAAAACAGGTAGCACAATCCAAAACGCTACTGGAAGAGTAAATGAAAGCCCAAAAAGCTCCAAAGCATAACTCTCTCCATTAAAACTATACACATACAGCCCAATGGCTAACATATAGATAAGTGATATTAGAAAATAGCGTTTCATTCCCATGTCTTAGTTCTCCTAGTGTGTCTTACTTGTTTTTTGCTGATTTCTCTATGATTTCTCGACATACAATACAATATCTTGCATGAGGTTTCACTTTAAGGCGTTGAAAACCAATATCTTCCTCACACATTTCGCAAATACCGTAACTGCCATTGCGAATTTTATTAAGTGCAAACTCAATTTCATTGAGTTCTCTGGTTTGTTGAGCACTAATCGCTTGCTCAATCATACGATCGGTACTCACAGAAGCATGATCTGCCTCATCGCCCACTTCACTGTCACTTAAATCTTCAATCTCTCGCATTGAATCTTCAATATTTTTCTTAATTTGAACTTTTCTTTCTTTAAGAATGTCCTCAAAATGCTTTAGCTCGTGCTCTCTCATCTATTTGTTTCCTTTACGAAAAATTGAAACCAATTATAAATAACTATTTGTGATAGGGATGGTTGTTTTTTATACACAATCCCCGATACACCTGCTCAAACAAAACCACCTTGGCAATTTTGTGCGCATATGTTAATCTACTTAAACTTATAATCTTTTGAGTTTTGCCTAAAAAAGCCTCTTCAAAGCCAAACGCACCTCCGATAAAAAAATTTATGTTCACATCATGATCAAAAAGTCTACTAAATGCCTCACTGTCTAATACGTCACCTTGTACATCAAGGGCTATGTTGTAGCCCTTTAAAAAAGGCTCATATGCTTTTGTGTATGAAGCTTTTGCTTCTTTAGCACCTATCATTTGTGCAGAAGCAATGTGTTTGTTAAAAATCTTTGTCTCTTCTACTTTTGCAAAACGAGAGATCATTTTCGTATACTCACTCGCCATCGCATCAATGGTCTTGTCACTACTTTTTTCAATCGTAAAAAAACCTATATTCATGCTTTAAGTTTTAGTTCAAACGTATCTTTATGGCAACATCCGCCTAAAAGTGTGAGTAAATTTGATAAAACATCTTTCATATCACTTCGTTTTACAATCATATCAATTAAACCATGCTCCAGCAAAAACTCTGCTTTTTGAAAACCTTCTGGTAAATCGGCACCAATGGTTTGCTTAATGACTCTTTGGCCTGCAAAACCAACCAACGCACCTGGTTCTGCCATAATAATATCGCCTAAAAAGGCAAAGGATGCACTGACCCCACCCATAGTTGGGTCTGTTAAAATAGAAATATACGGTAATTTTGCATCAGCAAGCTTGGTAAGCGCTGCGGATGTCTTAGACATTTGAAGCAAAGAAAATGTACTCTCTTGCATACGTGCCCCACCACTCGCACTGATAATAATTAAGCCCTCTTTATTGGCAATAGCACGGTTTATGGCACGGACAATCTTTTCGCCCTCAACCGAGCCTAAACTTCCACCCATAAAGGCAAAATCAAATACCACAAGCTGAACACTTACTCCGTTTATTTGGCATGAACCACATACAACAGAAGAATTTTTGCCTGTTTTTTCCTGTGCCTCTTCAATACGTTTTTTGTACGATTTTTTATCAACAAATTTAAGGGGGTCAATGGGAATGAGGTTCGTATCAAACTCAAGAAAACTTCCCTCATCGCATAATTGTTCGATACGTTGCTTTGCGGAAATGCGCATATGAAAACCGCATTTTGGGCAGACATTTAAACACTGTTCAATTTCTTTATAATACATCAAAGATTGGCATGAACCACACTTTACCCAATGGCTTGGGGCTTCGCTTGGAGTAGATTGCATTTTTCGAATGCTGCTGAAAATTTCTGCAAATCGCATAGGTTTTATCCTCGTTTGAAGCTAATCGCTTTTAAATAAGCCTATTATTTTATCCAAAGTTTCCTTATCTTTACTTACGAGAAAAATATCACCTTGATGAAATGTGTATAAACGCTCACACATAAACAAGCCTGCTTCCACATCATACGAGCGCATTTTTCCCACATAAAGAACAAACGCAACTTCATGCGCATAGGCTAAAGAAAGAGCAAACGCACCAGGAGAGCGGTACTTTATCTGTGCGTTGTGAAGTTTTTCATGCATTTGCAAAGAAGCATAAGAGCGTTCAAAAATACCCACTTTTGAAAAGCTATTTTTCTCTACATGTAAAAAGTTTTTTGAGCCAATTTTGCCTCGCCTTAAGCCTTTTTCATCTTTAATAAAAACATCGCCATTGGCTAAATTAGCGATCACCGCTTGGGTGCATTTTCCTGCTTCAAAATAGGCCACAGAGGTGCCATAATAGGGCAAATGAGAAAGCAGATTTTCACTCCCATCGATAGGATCAAGTACAATACGAGCAGAAGCAGTGGGACTTTTTATTACCCCACTCTCTTCTGAATGAATCTCTCCAAAAGGCAAAAGATACTTGATGAAAATCTTCTCCGCTACTAAATCAATCCCCACACTCACATCCCCTCCTGCTCCTACGTCAAAAGCAAGGTGATGTTCTTGGACTAGACCCTTTACATGTAAAAGCGTATACAGTTCCTCATTGGCACACAAACTGGCCTCTATAAAATTCATTATCCGAGCAATTTCTTAATGATGTGCATGGCAGCCTCTTTACCCTCTTTTGCTGCGGTAACCACAAGGTCGGAGCCTCGTTTGCAATCGCCTCCAGCATACACTCCTGATTTGCTTGTTTGGTACTCATGATTTACCATAATACAGCCTGATTTATTGACCTCAATTCCATTTTCCGCCAAAAAGCGTGGAATGGTTGGGGTAAAACCTAGGGCAAAAATAATCACATCCGCATCCACTCTAAAATCGCCACCTTTGACAATTTCAACGCACTGACGGCAACTTGCATCTTTTGCACCCAAAATCGTTTTGTGCATGTCAATACCAACCACGTGTCCTTCAGAATTCACTAAAATCTCTTTCGGTGTGACGTTGTAGACAAACTCTGCACCCTCTTCAATGGCGTTTTTAAACTCTTTTTTACTGCCTGGCATATTGTATTTGTCTCTTCGGTATAAACAGGTGACACTCTTTGCACCCTCACGAATAGATGTTCGTAAACAATCCATTGCCGTATCACCACCACCGATGACCACAACATTTTTACCTTTAACTTCAAACTTTTTATCGTAGGCTTCATTAAAAAGCTTTTTTTGAATAGAGCGTAAAAAATCAATGGCAAGAAAAACGCCCTCTGCATTTTCATTGGCAATATTGGCTTTTCGTGGACTCTCCGCACCAATGCCTAGAAAAATAGCATCATGACTGTGCGCCACCTCATCAAAGCTTAACCCTTTGCCTACATCTGTGTTTACATGTAAGCGCATGCCTGCTTCTTCGAGCCACTTCACACGACGTGCGACAACCTCTTTATCCAGCTTAAAGCCAGGAATTCCATAGGTTAAAAGCCCGCCTGCTCTGTTTTGCTTATCGTATAAACTGACTGCAATTCCCGCTCTTAACAAATATGTCGCACATGCAAGCCCAGCAGGTCCTGCGCCAATGATTGCCACTTTTTTCTTTGTGGTAATTCCAGGGAAAGAGGGTTTGAGTCCCTTTTTAAAACCTTCTTCAGAGATAAACGTCTCAATGGCTCCAATGGTAATCGCACCATAGCCATCATTGAGCGTACAATCCCCCTCACAGAGTCTATCTTGCGGACAAATACGCCCTGTAATCTCAGGATAAGGGTTGCTCTCATTGGAGAGATTAAATGCCAACTCTCGCTTCATACCACTGGTAGCCTTAAGCCAAAAAGGGATGTAATTGTGCAACGGGCATTTGCTATGACAAAACGGGTCACCGCATTGAATACAGCGCTCTGCTTGCTCTTTTGCATCTTCACGTCCCATTACTTCATAAATCTCTTTAAAATCTCTTACCCTATCACTGGTTGAGCGCTTACGGGGTTCAATTCTTTCTTCATTGATAAAATTTTGCATCTTAGTCTCCTTGCGCTGGATTAAGTGGTACTTTGGTCATATCTTTGGGGCGCACCATCCAAAAATCTCGCAGTACATCACGGAAATTCTCTAAAATATGCGTCGCTTTAAAACTCACGGTTTCATTGACATGGGTTCTAAGGAGGCGTTTTAAAAAGTGACGTGCTTCATCCATATCATCGGTATCAATACGTTCAGCGACCACGAGTTCTTGATTGAGTTTATCAATAAAATCACGATTTTCATCGTAAATAAATGCCACGCCACCCGTCATACCCGCACCAAAGTTTACACCCGTACTTCCTAAAATAGCAACGATGCCACCTGTCATGTATTCACAGGCATGATCACCCGTTCCCTCAACCACAGCCGTAGCGCCTGAATTTCGTACACAAAAACGCTCACCTACATTGCCTGCAACAAAAAGTTTTCCTCCCGTTGCGCCGTACAAACAGGTATTTCCCGCACACGAGTAGCCTCTACCTTGATATTTAGGTGCGATGACGATTTTACCACCGTTCATGCCTTTGCCTACATAATCATTGGCAGTTCCTTTGAGGTTAATACTCATACCATTGGCTAAAAAAGCACCCAAAGATTGACCCGCAACACCATTGAGTCTTAAAACAATGCTCTCATCTTTTAATCCTTTATTGCCATAATATTTTGCAATTTCGCCGCTAATCAAGGTTCCAAAACTTCGATGGGTATTGCAAATACTTTTGTGTAATACTATTTTTTCCTCAGGATTTTCAATAACTTTGTAAACCTCTTTTAAAATCTCTTTTTCAAATTCGTTTTTATCAAACGGATCATTGGTTTTTCCATTGTGAGTATTTGGACCTTCAAGGCGCATGAGCACGGAGGAGAAATCAAACTTTTTCGCAAAGCTATCATCGATTACATGTAAAAGCTCACTGCGTCCAATAATCTCTTCCATATGCGTATACCCTAGCTGTGCAAGAATTTCCCTTACATCTTCGGCTAAAAGCGTAAAGAAGTTCACTAGCTTATCCACCGTTCCTACAAAATGATCTCGAAGTTTCTCATCTTGCGTGGCAACACCCACAGAACAGCGATTGAGATGACAAACACGAAGGACTTTACATCCAATGATGGTCAAAGAAAGCGTTCCAAAGGCATAACTCTCTGCACCCAATAAAGCAGCCTTGATAACATCAAGTCCTGTTTTTAAACCTCCATCGGTTTGAAGATGCACGCTATCACGCAAATGGTTTGCTTTTAACGCATTGTGTGCTTCGCTAAGTCCTAATTCCCAAGGATTTCCTGCAAATTTAATCGACGTATGAGGTGCTGCACCTGTACCACCATCCCCTCCAGAGATAATAATTTTATCCGCATACGCTTTTGCCACACCCGCAGCAATCGTTCCAACACCTGCGGTCGAAACCAATTTAACCGTAATAATCGCATCAGGATTAATCTGCTTCATATCAAAAATAAGTTGTGCTAAATCTTCGATAGAGTAAATATCATGATGCGGTGGTGGTGAGATGAGCGTCACGCCAGGAACGGTATAGCGTAAAGAGGCAATTAAAGGTGTTACCTTATGCCCTGGCAATTGTCCGCCCTCACCTGGTTTTGCCCCTTGTGCTACTTTGATTTGAATCTCTGTGGCTGAACGTAAATACTCAGGAGTAACACCAAAACGACCCGATGCAATCTGCTTAATTTTAGAGTTTTTGTTGGTTTTAAGACGCTCTGGCGCTTCACCACCCTCACCTGAGTTACTCATACCGCCAATTTTATTCATTGCCTCGCCCAGCGCTTCATGTGCTTCTGGAGAGATAGAACCTAAACTCATGGCCGCAGTGGCAAAACGTTTAAAAATCGCCTCTTTGCTCTCTACTTTCTCCAATGAGATAGGTGCACGATCGGATTTAAGTTCAAAAAAGTCACGAATCATTTTAAAACCACGGTTATTGACCATTTTGGTAAATTCTGTAAAATCTTTTTTCTCCGCTGTGACAACGGCTTTATGAATGGCATGCACAATGTTTGGATGGTAATCATGAAACTCTTGCCCATCAATGTATTTATAAAAACCACCAATTTCAAGGGGAAAAAGTTTTTTGTTGATATTAAGCGCATATGCCTTTTGATGATTTGTATTCAAACGCTCCTCAATATCAGCGTATCCAAGACCAGGGATTAAACAAATAGCCCCATTAAAACACTCTTTAACGACTTCACTGGAAAGTCCTAGTACGTCAAATAAGGCAGAATTTCGATACGAAGCAATGGTGGCAATACCCATCTTAGACATAATTTTAAGTAAGCCTTGATTAAGAGCATGGCTTACATTTTTGAGTTTTGTTTTTGTATCGTAGGCATTGAGTTCACTCTTTTTGCATTCATCCAATACAGTTGCGTATAAAAGATAGGGATAAATTGCACTTGCACCAAATCCTACCATGGTAGCACACGAATGTGCATCCAAGGCTTCACCACTAATAGCCACAATTGAAACCAAAGAGCGTACACCCTCGTCCAACAAGACTTGATTAATCCGTCCAATCACCATGGTCATGGGCATTGGTTTTTGTTTTTCACTCATACCACGATCATCAAGAAAAACAACACGTACGCCCTCGTTTTTTACCGATTGCAAAATATCATACGCAAGATCTTCCAAGCTACCTTTTAGATTATCTTCAAAGAGTGTTGAGAAATAACGATTTTTATACTCTGTCTTATAACGAGGTTTGCTAGCATCGCCAAACGAATCAATAATCTCATACTTCTCTTGCATCAAAATAGGTGAAATCGTTTTAATACACAACGCATGCTCTTCATTTTCTTCCAAAATATTACGAATAATTCCAAAATTGGTATTTAAACTCATCACCACTTTTTCACGAATTGGATCAATAGGTGGATTGGTGACTTGCGCAAATTTTTGTTTAAAATAGTCACTAAAATTACGTTGTACGGTACTAAATGCAGCCATTGGAGTATCATCACCCATAGAGCCAACGCCCTCTTTACCATCTTTCATCATGGGTTCTAAAACCATGTCTTTCACTTCTTGTGTGACATTGAAATAGCGTTGTTCTATCTCTAAATTTTCACGCACATAATCCGTTGTTTTAGAAAAAGGAATATCCACAAACTCTTGAAGGTATACCAAACCTTTATTGAGCCATTCGGTATAGGTATTGGAACTTTTGATGTAGTCGTTAATATCATCATCTTTCATGATTTTGCCAAACTTAAGGTCTAAGCCTATCATCTGTCCACTTTGCAGACGACCACGTTCAATAATGTTATCTTCTTCAATATCTAAAACACCATACTCACTTGAAATTAAAATACGGTCATCTTTGGTAATAATATATTTAGCAGGACGCAAACCGTTTCTATCTAAAACACAGGCTATGTAACGTCCATCGGTGAGTGAAATTGCAGCAGGACCATCCCATGGCTCAAAATTAATACTAGAGTATTCATAAAAGGCTCGAAGCTCTGCATCCATATGCGGTGCATTTTGCCACGGTACTGGAATTAAAGAGCGAATGGCTTTAAAAAAATCAAAACCATTAATGAGCATAAACTCAAACATATTATCCAAACTTGCACTATCGCTTACATCATCACTGGTTAAGGGATAAAGTTTTTGTAGTTCTTCGGGTGTAAAAATAGCGCTTTTAATTGATTCACTTCTTACTTGTGTGTAAAAACGATTCGCTGAAATAGAGTTAATTTCTCCATTGTGTGCAAGGGTACGAAAGGGTTGTGCCAATTTCCACTTAGGCAGGGTATTGGTAGAAAAGCGTTGATGAAACAATGCAAAGGTTGCTTTAAACGCTTTGTCGCTCAAATCAGGAAAAAAGGTTTTAATGTACGTTGGCATCACCAAGCCTTTGTACGAAATCACTTTACTTGAAAATGAGGCAATGTAAAAATCAGAGGCATGTGCTAGCTTTTTCTCAACCATTTTACGGGTTAAATACAAAAGTGCTTCGAAGCGTTTGGTCGCAACCAATGAAGACGATGTCACAAATACTTGTACAATCTGTGGTAAAGAATCCAGTGCTAATTTTCCTAATGCTTTTGTTCTGACAGGCACGTCACGATACAAAAGAACTTTAAGGTCATTTTGCTCACAGGTCTCTTCAAAAATCTGTTTTTGTTCATCATTTTGTAAAAATATCATGGCAACAGCGAACTGTTTTGGAAGGTCAACTCCTAATTTTTTTGCTTCATTTTTCATAAATTCAACAGGCATGGAGAACAAAAGACCGCTTCCATCACCACTTTTACCATCCGCTGCTATCGCACCTCTATGCATCATGCGCTCCAATGCGGTAATTGCATCTTCAACATTTTCATGGGTGGGGACATTTTTTATGTTTGCGATTAGACCAAAACCGCAATTGTCTTTAAATCCTGTAATAAGATCCATTGAACAAGCCTTTTGTGGAATTTTCATCAAAATATGACAAATTTTTAAGTTAAAAGCCAAGGATGTTACACAAATTTAAATTAAAAAATAATTAAACAGTATTTTATGCCATTCTGTACATTTTCATACCTTAATAAATATTAATTGTCAATAAAATTTAAAATATTAATTAACTATATTAATTATTTATTTTAATATTATAAAAATATTCTAATGTTAAAATTCCCTATGCAAGGTTATATTATCAACATTACACGTGTTAAAGACGAAGATCTTATCGTGACACTGCTAACACCCAATAGCATCAAAACACTTTACCGATTTTACGGGGCAAGACACTCCACAATTCACTTAGGCTACAAAATCGATTTTGAAGTGCAGACCTCTTTAAAATCCTCCCTACCTCAGCTACGTTCCATCCTTCATCTAGCGACCCAATGGAATGCGCATCGTGAACGTATGCTGCTTTGGCAAGCTTTTGTGCGACTCTTTTATACGCATCTTAAAGATATTGCTACCTTAGAAAATTTCTATTTTGAATTGCTCGAATCTTGTACCGCTATTTGGCATAAACAAAATCCAAAACGTATCGCTATTGAAGCATACATTAAACTCTTAGATTATGAGGGAAGATTGCACGATGATTTTATCTGTTTTAATTGTGAAGAAGCTATTTTAAATGATTTAACACTCATTCGAGGTTTTTTACCTGCTCATAAAACCTGTGCATGGAACGAGACCTTTGAGCACTTACATGTAAAAAGATTATTTGAAGAAAAGAGTACCATAGCACTGAGCGATGACCACATCAATGTGCTATGGAAAATTTTACTAGAAGGATTTTAGTCTTGAGCCTTAGATTCAGAGATTTCTTCTAAATAACGCTCATCACAAAAACTTGAAACCTGTAAGCTCTCAAATGCTTTTTTAAGCGAAATAAAAAGCTCAGGATTCTCTTGCTCCATCTGTGTAAGCATCTCTTTGGTACGTGCACGCATCACGGGCATTTTAACATCAAAACGCATGGCAGGACACGCTTCATCGCCAATGGTTGGCATGTTATGTTCTTTTGCACAATCACGTAATTGACGCTCTCTTGCATGAATCAATGGACGAATTACTTCTAAACCATTCTGCGCTGTGTATTTTGGAGGCATGGAACGCAATGTTCCATTGTAGGAAAAGTTCATAAAAAAGCTCTCTACCGCATCGTCTAAATGGTGTGCGAGTGCTAATTTTGTATAGCCATGCTCCAACGCATAGGTATAAAGCGCTCCCCTTCGCATGCGTGAGAAAAAGCTACAAAATGAAGAATTTTCTCTAATTTTTTCCTGAGCCAAATCAAAAATTTTAGTATCCACAATTTCATGGTCTATTTCATGCTCAACACAGTGTTGATGAAGTGTGTGCAGTTCTTCTCCCATACCATAGGTAATCGTAACCGCTTTAAATTCAAAATCAAACGGAGCAACCCGTTGCATATGCTTTAAAATGTGCGCAAGGCTCAGAGAATCTTTACCACCACTAAGCCCCAAAAGAATCTTATCACCCTCATGAATGAGTTTATAGCGGGCATTCGTACGCCCAGCAATGCGCAAGAGACGTTTACTGATATTAAGCATTGGCCAATTCATCCAACATAGCAATAATAAATTGTGCACTCTCTTTAGCAGAGCTTACTAAAAATTCATCAAAACTAAAACCCGCATCCATATCTGCCGCATCACTAATCGCTCTAAAAACACAAAAAGGAATTTTGAGGGCATCACACACCACAGCAACCGATGCGCCTTCCATCTCCGTCGCATCTGCATTAAAGGTTTTGTAAATCCACTCCTTTTTAGTTCCATCACAAATGAATTGATCACCTGTAGCAATAATGCCCTCTTGCAAAGAGATATTTTGTGCATGGGCTACTTTATGTGCTAAAGCTCGAAGCGATGCATCGGTTTCTACATAAACAGAACCCTCGGGGACATAACCATGAGGATGCCCAAACGCCGTAATATCTAAATCATGTTGTGTTAAAGCCGTTGCGACTAAAACATCTCCTACATGTAAGTTCGGATTGAGCGCACCTGCCACACCTGAGAAGAGCAGTTGCTCTGCACCAAATTTTTCAATCAGCGTGGTTGCAGTTAAACTCGCATTGACTTTACCAATTTTACTATACGCAATCACTAACTCTAACCCTTTATACGTTGTCGTGTAGTAACGGTTTTTTGCAAACGCTATTGTTTCATAACTTCCAAAAAAATCTAAAAGGGGAGTAATCTCTTCGACCATCGCACCCATAATTGCTATTTTCATTTTTTTCCTTTAAAACAGTGCAAGCACTTCTTCTAAACTTTTCATATCAACAATGCTATGGGTTGGTTTTTGTGTGATTCTTTTATTTAACCCTTTAAGCACACTGCCACCAAATTCAATAAACATATCCACGGAGTCTTCTACATGTAAAATGGATTGTTTATATTTTACAGGAGAGACAAGTTGTTCTGAAAGTAAGTGTTTCGCTTCCGTCTTTGCCTGATAAGCACTTGCTGTTACATTTGAGATAATAGGTGCCACAAAAGCATCTTTCATCCACTGGTCTAAGTAAGTTTCTAAAGGTGCTTGTGCAGATATTAAAAGAGGACAATGACTGGCAACTGACATCGCTAATAAAACAGCTTTTTTTGCTCCTGAGTCTTTAAATACTGACTCCAACGAAGCCAAATCATCTTTATTGCCTGCAATGACAATTTGACCATCGCCATTATAGTTTGCTGCCCACACTTTTTTCCCAGACTCACGCTCTTTACATGTAATTGCTTCAACACTTTCATCATCAAGCCCTAAAAGTGCCATCATTCCAGCATTAATACCTTCACATGCTTGTTTCATCAGAAGTCCTCGTCGGTAGACCAATTCAACCGCATCTAGGTAATCCATAGCACCTGTGGCACTGAGTGCAGAAAATTCGCCTAAAGAGTGGCCTAAGAGCGCTATTGGAGCTACGGTTGAATGTTCTGTAAAAAGACGGTGTGCTATTAAGCTCACTAGTAAAATAGCAGGTTGCGTATATTGGGTTTGTTCCAAATTTTCATTTTCTTCAAACAGTAGATGTTTAAAATCAAATCCTACACGCTCACTTGCTGTTTCAATCATCTCTTTAGCAAGAGCACTATTATCATAAAAATCCTTTCCCATACCAACTTTTTGACTGCCTTGGCCAGGAAATATAAACACTGTATTACTCATTGATTAGCCTTTATCGTTTACATGTAAACACTATTTAAAATACCAAATATCTATTCTAGTCTATTGATAATCTATCTTTGTAGTCATTGATTTTTTTACGCAGGGTATTTCGGTTAAGTCCAAATTTTTCACTAATGGCAAGTTGTGAGCCAAATTTTCTATAACCACTTTTAATCATAGGAACATCAAAAAGGTATAAAAGGTCACGATAATCGTTTCTCCCACCAATTCTATGTAACAAAAAGTTCTCCATCATGGTTAAAATTTCTTCCTCACCAAATGAATTCATTAAATAAGCATTATAAACGGAGCGTCTTAATGAATAGCAATTCTTCGTTAAATCAGGAACGATAGATTCCAGTGAAAACGTCTCGCCTTCTGTATCATCAAACATTAAATACGCTTCATGTGCAAATTTCTCCATTAAAGCTAAAATATCTTCTTTACGCTCTCTTAAAGGAGGAATAACAATTTTCAAGCTAAAAAATTCATCTACGATGTTATCGTTTATGCTGATATGTGAGGTAGCAATTAAACGTGTCTTATAAACATCAAGAGCAATCTTGAGCTTTTTATAATTAGTAATTTTATGAAAATTTTTTACAATAAGTGTATCATTTGTTTCAATAAGTGCTAGCAAATCATTCATTGATGTTGCATCAACCACAGGTGCAGTAGAAATATGCCTAGCAAGTGTTAATTTACCAACACCACTTTCCCCTAAAATTAAAGCATTGATAGAAACTGTTTTTAGAAGATTGGCTGACTTAAGAGCCTCAATCGAGGCTCTTGACTTTGCTATATAATTAGTGTGATCCACAACATCCGCCACCATGAGAGTGACTTTCACCGCCGCAGCATCCACCTTCACCGTGGTCATGGTCATGCCCATGTCCACCACAACACTCGCTATCGTCATCATTTGTAGTGTGGCAACTGCCACCTGTTCCACATCCACAACCACCTTGGCTGCCTACATAACCATTAAGTAGTTCATCTGCTGTTGCATCACGAACTTCTACAATACTAATAGCAAACAACAAATCTTTACCTGCTAAAGGATGGTTAAAATCAATTTCAACGGTTTCATCATTGAAATTTTTAACACTTACTTGAACCGTCTCACCGTGTTCACCTTGACCATAAAGTGTCATTCCTACTTTAAGCTCTAGTCCTGCAAATTGTTCTTTTGGTAATGTTTGAACAGCATTATCGTCATACACACCATAGGCATCTGCAGCTGAGACGTGAATATCTGCATTATCGCCTGCTTTATACTCTTTAATTTTTTCTTCTAATCCTGGAATAATCTGACCTTTTCCAACAATAAAAGAGAGGGGTGTAGCATTTAAATTGCTATCTAAAATTTCACCATTATCAACACTTTTAAGTTCATAATGAATTGAAACAACTTTGTTATCAGAAATTAACATAACTTCTCCCTTAATTTATAGTGACTGGGATGATAGCATAATTTTAGTATAGAAGCTCTTACAAAAGAAGGAAAAGCGTAGACTTTAGACAAAAAAATGATTAAAAATTATAAAGATTATTTTACTTTTTTTGCTTCAGGGGATGTGGGGTAATTTTCTTTCAGTGCTTTATAAAAACCTTGCGCTTCTTTCGCTTTTCCAAGCTTTTCAAAAGAAGCCCCTGTGTGATAGAGAAGTGTTGGAATATAAGGTGCTTTATCAAACAAAGAGATACTGGTTTTATAATACTCAATTGCCATGGCATAGGATTTTTTACTGTATGCAATTTCACCTAAACTAAAATTGGCTTTTGCTGGTTTGTAGTTACGATTTAAGAGTTCTTTATACATTACTTCAGCATTCGCATACGCTTTAGTTTCAAAAAGATCATCTGCTTCTTTCATCAATGTTGCACTATCTTTCTGACTTAACTCTTTTGCAGAAACCGTTTTAGATGACGCTTCTTTTTCTGGTGTTGTGTTGGCAGCATCTGATGGGGTTGTAGCCGTTTGTTTTGATGATACCGTTTTCGAACCTTTTAACTCATTCGCTAATTGATCGAATTTTTCTTTTGAAACATAATTTTTATTAATAGAATCAATTAAAGTGCTCAATTCTGCTAGCACAATTTTAACTTTTTCTTGATTTTCAAGTTGAATTTTTCGGCTCTCTTCAACATAGCCTTTTAGCTTACCCATTTCATCTTCAAGTTCTCTAATACGAGCATCTTGCTTCGAAATTTTTGTCTCATAACTTTGAAGAACCGAACGAACACCTTCATACTGCTCAGAGCTGTTGCTTGAACTTGCTTCGGGTTCTGAATAACGAATTGATTTTGATGGAACAGGAACATTAGGGGTAGTTTGATAACTATTCACGTCTTGTGAAATAATTTCTTTGGAAGAGATAGAATTACTATCTATTGTACCATAAGCAGAAGGTTCAGCTGATAGCACTACTAATGGTAGTAGTGCTATCGAACATATAAAAAACTTTTTTTTCATCAAAGCAATTATGGAAGTACTTTAAATTCTGCTCTTCTGTTTTTTGCCCAAGCATCTTTATTGTGCTCGTTTACTGCAGGATTACTCTCGCCATAACTTACAACTGTAAGTCTATCAGCATTCATTCCTTTAGCAACTAAACCATCTTTAACACTTTTTGCTCTTTTAAGACCAAGTGCATAGTTGTATTCGTCAGTACCGAATTCATCACAGTTACCTTCAACTTTAATTGAAAAGCTTTTTGCTTCTGCTGAGTTGAATAATGCAGCATTTGCATCAATATTTGCTTGTTGATCTTTTCTAACATTGTATTTGTCAAAATCAAAATAGATTACTTTAGAATTAGCTTCTAAAGAAGCAATTAATTTTTGAAGTGCACTCATACCATCATCAACACTTGATTTTGCATCGGTTGTTGATTTAGTCATATCAACCTCTGGACTTTTTTGACTACAACCAGTCAATACTAAAACTGCTACCGCTAAACTTGTTAACGCTAATTTACCCATTATCATATCCTTTTTGGAAATTATATTTACAACTTTGGAATTATACCATTTTTTTTTAAAAAATTACCAATCAATTGACTGTAATTTACCAGTTTTTAACGTAAAGTGATACGTTTTGTTTGCATTTAAGCGAATAATACCCAAAGCACTTTGATTTCCATACTGTTTTATAAACATAATGGTATCAGGATCGTTCGCAAAACGAGGATAAAGATTCTCACCTGTTGCAGTAAGTTGACGTAAATAATCTGTTTTGGTTGAAATCAGATAAAGATTGAATGTGTTTCTTCCAAACTCACTTTCAGCCTCTCTGCTTGAATAGACAATATAGTTATCATAGGTTGAAATTGAATTTTTATTTTTACCATGATAAACCAATTTCTCAAAACTTTTATCATAAATACCTTGTGCAAAAATATCAGGATTGCCTAAACGATCTGATACAAAAGCGATACGTTGGTCATTATCAATAAAATTTCCATTAACATCAATACCATTGTATTCAGTAATTTTAGTAATTTTCTTACTTCTCAAGTCGTACATGTAAATATCAGGTTGATCTTTGGGTGCCATTGTAAGTAAAAGTTTCGTACCATCTTTTGATACATCCGAACAAACCAACATACCTGCACTTGAAATAATACTCCTACGAGCTCCCGTTTTTAAATCGTAAAAATAAATTGTTGGTTCAGCTCCATTATAAGAGGTATAATAAAATGAATTTTGCTCATTATTTGCCCATTTAGGAAATATATTCAGTCCACCCGTTACCATTATTTTTTGATAACTAAGCGTATAATCAGAAATGACAATCTCACTTTTTTTAGTACCAATATAACGAGCAAAAAGAACCGATTGTTCCATCCATTTAATAGAAGGTGCACCTATTTGGTCATTAACATCTACGATAATTTTATGGGCTAAAAAAGGGTGCCTTTGCTTGTCATTAAGAGAATAGATTTTCTCGAATGTACTCACGCCAGTCTTTGCATTAATTAATTTAACGCTCACAGACATTGTATTAAAATCTTGCGTTAAGTTGTAGCGTAAAATTAAATCAACCCTTTTTTCGGATAGGAAATTTTCAAGTGGGCCACCCTCATAACTGCTTTGCAAATACTCATCAAGCACTTGAAAATGACTACTTACACGTAAATCACCAACCAATAATTTAAAAAAGCTTTGTCTAAACAGGGCATCACTGGTTCTAGGGCTAGCATCTTGAATAGCAATCTTGGGTAGAACATCAATTTTTTTAACAATTTCTACGGTTGCATCATTAGCATATGAGAACAGTGTCAACAGTAAAAAACAGATTATTTTTTTTATCATGATTTACTCCTTAATATCTTTAAATTCAACAGGTAATTCAAAGCGCTCCCCTTTATCGTATTTTGGAAACTCTATACTTTCCATACTGTGAAGGAACTCTTTTAATTTAGTATTAAAATCGTTATTATACGACAATGAAATAATTTTATAGCTAAATACACCTTGGTTACTGACTTTAATGAGCACTTTAGCAACATTACCATTTTCTGTATCAACTGTTCTTTGCCAATGTTCTTCTAATATTTCTTGTACTTTACCAATAAAAGGATCGTATTCACCCGCTTTTTGCATATCTGTTAAATGTTTTTGTTCAGCAAAATTAAGAGAATTTGCAATTTTAGAAGCCACATTGTCGCTTTTCTCTTTTGTCTCTTCTTTATTCGGTTTAATACGTGTTGGCTGTGTTTGATCTTTTTTCTGTTCTTTTGCATCAGGTTTAAGCTTTGAAGTATTGATATCTTCAAATAAACCTCTTAATGATTGGCTTTTAACAGCCTCTTTGGGAGACGATGCAACTTTTTTTTCTTCACTTTTAGGTTTTTCTGAAGGTTTTTCAACAGGTTTGATGACTTCTTCTTTTTTTCTTTCATCTTTAGGTTTTTCTGAATCATTCTTCTTTCTCTCGACAAGAGCAATATTCATGGGATTTTTGTTGGATGTGTAATTTTTGATTGCTTTTTTTTCACTGCTGATCATATATCCAAAAAATATAAGAAGAAAAATATAAAGAAGGATGGACAATGTCCATCCTAAAGAGGCATATTTATTAACGTTTGACACGTTATTTATCCATTCGTTTCTAGTGATATATTGGTAAACCCTGCTTGTTTAATGCTCTTCAATACAAACATAACGTCTTTATATGAAAGACCCTCATCTGCTTTGATATATACAATACTTTTAAGGGGGTATTTACTTTTTTGCATCATAAAGCTATCAGGAAACTCAGAAAGCATAAAAGTATCATTTTTTAAATAAACTTTTCTCTCTTTTGTAATACGTATTTCAAGCTCAGGGAGTTTATTTACAACAGAAGACTTACTACCATCAGGTAATTTGATCACTTCTTCATAAACAAGGGCTGGTGTCGTTACCATCAAAATAGCAAGTAAAACCAACATAATATCAACTAAAGGTGTAATATTTAGCTCAGGAACTTCATCTAATTGACTGTGCATTAAGAAACTCTTTTTGCTTCGGTTGAAGAAAGTAAAATATCCACTTCTCTTTGCACGTAAACAATAACTTCATAAGCTTTACGTCTTAGAAAAAGATTAGCACTGTATGCGGGAATTGCAACAAAAATACCTGCTGCTGTGGCCACTAATGCTTCACTAATTGCAGGTGCGATTACACCTAAAGAAGCACTTCCTGATTGACCTAAACCACTAAAAGTTTCCAAAATTGAAACCACCGTGCCAAAAAGGCCAATAAAAGGAGCTGTTGAAGCAATAATGGAAAGCATCCATAAACCACTTGTAGCATTTTTTTCTGCGACGTTTTTACATACATTCAACAATTTTTCTGAGGTACCAGAAACACTAGAACATTTTCTTAAAATTGAATCATCTCGTACATTCTTTGCACCCATTAACATGGACTCTAAAGAATTTTTTTCAACAGAAAGCCAATGCGTTAAATAAAGATGCCTGCTAAATAATATTCCAAACGTAATAATAAAATAAACAGACAACCAAATCATAATAACCCACGTAAAAAAATTGCTTCTTGCGAAAAAATTAATTATTAATTCAAAGGACGACATACAATTAAAACTTTTTCAATTTTCTAATAGATTCTATTTTAGCGGTTGCCATTGCAATAGCAGCGTCAGAATCACAAATACTTTTTAAAAGTTCTGTAGCCGCTTCCAATGATTTTGCCACTTCACTTTCTGTTGTACCACCAATAGAAACAGCGCCATCTGCTAAGATGGTTACAGAATTTTCATCCACCTTTACATGTCCCCAATTAATAGCCACAACATCATGACTTCCATCAGCTAACTCAATATCGATGACACCAGCGCTTAAGAGTGCTACAAGAGAAGCGTGGTTTGGAAGAACTCCAAACTCACCTTCTTTTCCAGGAAGCGTAACACTTTTTACATTGTTGTCAAAAATTTGACCCAAAGGAGTCACAATTTCCAATTTACATGTATTCATTTTTTAACCTTATTGCTTCTTAGCTTTTTAATTTTGCAGCTTTCTCAATCACTTCTTCAATACTTCCTACCATATAAAAAGCAGCTTCTGGTAAATCATCGTATTTACCCTCTAAAATACCTTTAAAACCAGCAATGGATTCTTCAAGTGTCACGTATTTTCCAGGACTTCCAGTAAATACCTCTGCAACGAAGAATGGTTGAGAAAGGAATCTTTCAATTTTACGAGCACGATCAACCGTAACTTTGTCTTCTTCACTAAGCTCGTCCATACCAAGAATGGCAATAATATCTTGTAAATCTTTATACTTTTGAAGAACCGCTTGTACTCCACGAGAGACACTATAATGCTCAGCCCCTAAAATTTCTGGATTAAGCATACGTGAACTTGAGTCCAATGGATCCACCGCAGGATAAATACCTTTTTCTGCAATCGCACGGTTAAGGACGGTTGTTGCATCTAAGTGCGCAAATACCGTTGCAGGAGCAGGATCAGTTAAGTCATCCGCTGGTACGTAAACGGCTTGAACAGAGGTGATTGAACCTTTTTTAGTCGATGTAATTCTCTCTTGGAATTTGCCCATCTCACTCGCAAGTGTTGGTTGATAACCAACCGCTGAAGGAATACGTCCAAGAAGTGCAGACATCTCAGCACCCGATTGGGAGAAACGGAAAATATTATCAATAAACATTAAAACGTCAAGACCCATTTCATCACGGAAATATTCAGCCATTGTAAGACCTGTAAGGGCAATTCTATTTCTTGCCCCTGGAGGCTCACTCATTTGACCATAGCACAGTGCAACTTTGTCCAAAACATTAGAGTCTTTCATCTCATGGTAAAGGTCATTTCCCTCACGTGTTCGCTCACCAACACCCGCAAATACAGAGTATCCACTATGCTTAAACGCAACGTTATGGATAAGTTCCATAATAATAACAGTTTTACCAACACCTGCACCTCCGAAGAGTCCAACTTTACCACCTTTTGCATAAGGTGCAAGAAGATCAACAACTTTAATACCTGTCTCAAAAATTTCAGATTTAGTACTTTGCTCTTCAAACTTTGGCGGTTCTCTGTGAATCGACCATTTTGTTTTACCAGAAACAGGCTCACCTTGATCAATAACATCACCAATAACGTTAAAAATACGTCCTAAAACTTCTTCACCTACAGGGACTTGAATAGGATTTCCTAAAGCTTTAACTTCAATACCTCTTGTTAAACCTTCACTCATATCCATTGCAATTGTTCTTACACGATTGTCGCCTAAATGTGCTGCTACTTCAAGAATCAAACGTTGTTTCTTGCCTTCAACTTCATAATTTACTTCAATTGCTTCATTGATTTTAGGAAGGTAGCCATTAAAATCGACATCAACAACGGGTCCCATAATCTGGCTGATTAATCCATTCATTGAATATTCTCCTTTTATTTTTTGCAAAACAGTTTATTTCATAGATTCTACACCACTGATAATCTCAATGAGTTCAGTGGTAATAGACTCTTGTCTAGCTTTATTGTATGCCAATGTTAAAATACCAACACGCTCTTTGGCATTATTGGTGGCATTTTCCATAGCTTGCATTCTTGCACTATGCTCAGCGGCTAATGAATCAATTAGCGCATAATACATGTTGTATCCAAAATATTTTTGAAGTAAAGAATCTAAAATTTCCTCACCATTAGCTTCAGGTTCAAGCTCCATCAAAGAACTTGTTTCTTGTGATTCAACAGGTGATTGTACGGGAACTACATCCACAATCTTTAATTCTTGTGATATCATATTTTTATAGCCATTGTGAATTAAAATAACTTTATCGGTTTTACCTTCAATAAAATCATCAATTGCGGCTTTAATAATCTCTTGTGCTTTTTCATAACTTGGACTTGAACTGACTCCCGCATAAGAAGTTAAAAGCTCAACACCTTGAAAGTTAAAAAATGCAATTCCTTTTCTACCAACAGCACGTAATCGTACAGTAATCTTTTGTTCAGAATACTCAGCCAATAAATTTCTGACTGCTTTGATGGTCTGAACATTAAACCCACCGCATAAGCCTTTATCTGCGGTAACAAAAACTATATCAACAATACGAGGCGTTTGGTTGTTATCGAAAAAACGACTTTCAACCGCCCCATTTTTATATTGATTAATTTTATAAGCAATTTCAGAAAGTACCTCATTAATTTTAACGGCATACACACGTGATTGCTTTGCTGCCATTTCGGCTCGTTTTAACTTTGCAGTTGAAACAAGTTTCATAGCTCGTGTCGTTTTTTGAGTGTTTTGAACACTCTTGATTTTTCGTTTTATCTCTTTAAGGTTTGCCATAGCTTATCCTTACTTAACTGCAAAAGTCGCTTTAAACTCGCTCAATGCCTTATGTAATTGTTCTTCTAATTCTTTATCAATTGCTTTTTTAACGTTAAGTTGTTCAATAATACTTGGATATTTTGCAGCAACATAAGAGTTAAGTTCAAGTTCAAAACGACTCACTTCTTTAACATCAATACTGTCTAAATAGCCTTTCGCACCTGCAAAAATAATCAAAACTTGTTTTTCAATGGTAATAGGAGCATAAGGAGGTTGTTTTAAAAGCTCAACCATTCTTTGTCCACGCTCCAATTGTTTACGGCTTGATTCATCCAAATCACTTGCAAATTGTGCAAATGCTTGAAGTTCACGGTATTGTGCAAGGTCAAGTCTCATTGTACCGGCTACTTGCTTGGTTGCTTTGATTTGTGCCGCACCACCAACACGTGATACTGAAAGACCTACGTTAATCGCTGGACGGATACCTGAGTTAAAGAGATCTGATTCTAAGAAGATTTGACCATCGGTAATCGAGATAACGTTCGTTGGAATATACGCTGATACGTCACCCGCTTGTGTTTCAATAATTGGAAGTGCTGTTAGAGAACCTGCACCTAACTCATCATTAACTTTTGCTGCACGCTCAAGTAGTCTGGAGTGGAGATAAAAAACATCACCTGGATAGGCTTCACGACCTGGAGGACGTCTAAGAATCAATGACATCTCACGGTAAGCAACCGCATGTTTTGAAAGATCATCGTAAACGATCAAGGCATGTTTGCCACTGTCTCTAAAATACTCACCCATAGAAACACCCGCATACGGAGCCAAGAATTGCATCGCAGCAGAATCACTCGCACCTGCATTAACGATGATGGTATAATCCATTGCGCCGTGTTCTTCTAGTTTTTTAACCACTTGCGCAACCGTAGATTGCTTTTGACCAATGGCTACATAAATACATGTAACGTTTTGACCTTTTTGATTGATAATGGTATCAATTGCAATGGTTGTTTTACCTGTTTGTCTATCACCAATAATAAGCTCTCTTTGTCCTCTACCAATTGGAACAAGGGCATCAATCGCTTTAATACCTGTTTGAAGTGGTTCATGAACAGATTTTCTAGCCATAATACCGTGTGCTTTTTCTTCAACAAAACGAGTTTCAGTTGCGTTTATTGGACCTTTAGCATCAATAGGATCACCTAAAGAGTTAACAACACGACCTACAAGTGCTTCACCAACAGGAACACGTAAAAGTTTTCCCACTCGTTTAACAGATGAACCCTCTTTGATTTCATTACAACTACCAAGAACAACGATACCTACGCTTGATTCCTCAAGGTTAAGCGCCATTCCTCTCTCACCGTTTTCAAATTCAACCATTTCACCAGCCATAACGTTTTTCAAACCATAAACGTTTGCAACACCATCCGCTACTGAAATAACTTTCCCAGTCTCTTCAATGTCAACATTAAGTTCAAAATTTTCAATACGCTCTTTAATGATGGAACTGATTTCGTCAGCTTTCATTTTTGCTCCCACACATTACTCCTTAATCTTTCTTTATTATTATTTATCTTGATTTATTAGATTGCTTTTAAGATATGTTCACTCATCTGAGCTTTAAGTCGCTCAACCGAGAAACTTACTTCAACACCCAAATCATCAATTTCCACTTTAATACCAGGATAAGCATTAAGCACATTTTTCAATTGAATCTTTGCAGTAAATTTCTTACTAAAATTATCCTCTAACATTTTAATTTGAGCTTCGCTCATTGTAAAATTTGTTGAAATAGTACCTTCAAAAGTATTACTTTTTAATGCACGTTGGTATGCCAATTCTTTTACAATTAAAGGAACATATTTTAATCTATCATTTGAATTTAAAAATTTAATAAAATTTACAAATTTGCTATCTGTTGTTTTAAGTAACGATAACACAAATGTCTCTTTATCTAATTTGCTTATATTCGGTGAAAGAATAATAGTATTAAATTTTTCCACCTTATATGCTTGACTTAAATGCATTAATGCTTGATACACTTCCTCTAATTCATTATCATTACAGCCTTGAACCAGGGCGTTAACATATTTTTTTGCTAGGGCATGACTCATTAGGCAACCTTCTTGTTAATGATCTTAACAATTTCATTGTTATCTAAAGCAATAGAATCTTCTTTGAAAATCTCGTCTAATACTTCAGAAATAATCATTCTTTGCATTTTACGACGTTCAATAGAGATACGATCTTGAAATGCCTTTTCCAAATTTTCAACTTCTGCATCTGTTTCTTGTGAAATCTTTTCAGCAAGTAATAAAGCCTCTTTTTTTGCTGTTTCAACAAGGTTTTTTGCATTTACTTTTGCTTCTTCAACTTTAGCAAGGGCAATTTCTTTTCTACTATTTGACTCTTTAAGCTTCACTTGAATGGAATCTAACTTAGTAGCGATCTCATTTTTGCGACCTATATACCATTCTTTAAGAGTACCTGAGACATAATAATACAAAATAGAAGCAAAAATTAAAAAGTTAACCGCTCTTGGAAAAATATCCGTTTCTCCACTTCCTTCTCCACCACTTGCTAAAAGTGCAATAGGCGCTAACAAGAAGAGTAAAAAATAATTTATTTTCATTTCTCGCTCCCTAAATCGTGTTTAATTTAGCATGAATTCCCTCTTTAAAAAGAGGTATATTTGCCATTAAACTATTTTTAAATTCATTTTTTTCTGATTCCAGGGTATTGAAAAATACAACACTTTGGACTTCAAGATCATTTTTCTTTTGATCGATACGTTTTGAAGCTTTTTCATTCGCTTCATTAATTGCAACTTCACGAATTTTACTCGCTTCAAGTTTAGCTGCAGACAAAATTGTTTCTATTTCTTGATAATAGGCGACAACATCACTAGCATTTTTCCCTGCATTTTCTAAATCACGATTAATAGAATTATTTCTATTATCGATAAACTCCAAAAGAGGTTTATAAAGTGTTTTGTTAAGAACAATTAACAAAACTAAAAATACAGTTCCAGTCACCAGTAAGAGTGCTGGTATAATATCCAACATATTTCTTGCTCCTTTAGCTTAAGATCACACTTTGTTTTAAGATTTTTACTATCAATTAGGTCTGGTATAAAAAAATTTTGCGAATTTTACCATGTTAAAGGAAAATAGTTTATTAAAATTACAAAAATTATTTAAAACGTTCTAAAAAAGTATAGATTGCTTCACCATTTTTAAAATGTATTGTAATACTATTTGACTTTGGTTTAACATCGAAACCAAGCTCTTTTAGACGTGTAGAAACGGCATATAATTCATCGGGAATACGTATTGCGGTCTTTTCTTCTTTACCAATAGGTTTATCATTTCCTTTGAGATGTTTAACCAATGCTTCGGTTTCTCTAACACTCAGTTTTTGCCCTAAAATAGTATTGACAATTGTTGCTTCATCTTTGGCTTCAAGTCCTACTAAAACTTTTGCATGGCCTTGAGAAAGAGTTCCCTCCGCAAGATATTGTTTTGTCTGTTCACTTAAACTTAACAAACGAATAGTGTTGGTAATTTGGGTTCTACTTTTATGAATAATTTCCGAAAGACCATCTTGTGTAATTTGATACTCTTCAATAAGTTCTTTATAGGCTACGGCTAACTCAATTGGATTTAAATCTTCTCGCTGAATATTTTCAATGAGCGCTAATTCTCGTAGGTTTTTTGACTCAATGTCAGCGACAATCGCCTTAATTTTTGTAAAGCCTGCTAATTTACTTGCTCGAAGTCGTCTTTCACCTGCCAAGAGCATATAATTATCATCTTTTGCCACAACGATAATAGGCTGAAGGAGACCATGACGTTTAATAGATTCACTGAGTTCCTTAAGTGCAACTTCATTAAACGTAACACGTGGCTGATAGGGGTTGGGAGTCACACGATCAATATCAACCTCACGCACTAAATCTTTAGCTTGAGCGACATCTTGCTTATACGCTTCTTCTACGTCTTCAATAATAGCACTTAATCCTCGACCTAAAACTTTCTTTGTACTCATACTAACTCACTAAAATGGAATTGGCAAGATTTTGATATGCCTTTGAACCAGGAGATTCTACATCGTATAGGATGATAGGTTTTCCAAAACTAGGAGATTCTGCTAATTTAATATTGCGAGGAATGACTACATACGACGCACTCTCTTTATCTAAAAAGAGTTTGCTTTTAAAATGTTCTTTCAAATCTGCAAAAACTTGCTTTGAAAGATTATTCTGGGTGCTGTACATGGTTGGCAAAAATCCTTTAATCTCAAGGGTTGGATTAATCGTTTTTTTAATTAATTTCACCGTATTGAGAAGCTGGGCAAGTCCTTCTAATGCAAAAAACTCGCACTGGATAGGAATAATCACCGAATTGGCAGCGCTTAGCGCATTAATCGTAATGCTTCCGAGGGCTGGAGGAGAATCAATAATGATGTAATCGTACTGGTCTTTAATCTCTTCAATTTTTGTTTTTAAAATAAGCTCTCGACCTTTGGTGTTGTTATCATAAAACTCTTTTTCAACACCAACCAGTCCAATGTTTGATGGCGCTACATGTAAGGTTGAAAGGGATGTTTCTAGGATGACTTGAGAAAGCCGTTTTCTCCCAATGAGGACGTGATAAATGTTGTACTCATAATCGCTTCGATGAAACCCAAGTCCTGTGGTAGCATTCGCTTGAGGATCAATGTCGATCAATAAGACGCGCTTTTCAGCAACTGCTAAGGAGGCAGCCAAATTAATAGCAGTGGTTGTTTTACCAACACCGCCTTTTTGATTTGCTATCGCTATAATCTCGCTCATCGTAAACTGTACACCTTTTTATTTTCTAGCTCAATAGAGCCATCATCACACAATACCGCATCTTTTAAAGAGACCAATTTCCCATCTAAGTGGAAAGAAAAATTTCGATTTTCATCAAATTCTATCTTATAATTACTAAAAACTTTCTTCCACGATTTCTTTTGTCCCACTTCGCCAATAAAACGCTCGGCTAACTCTAAAGGAGCAATGCAAACATCCAAACATCCAAATTCTGGTGGAGCCATAGCAATATTTAGCCCAATTGAACCTACAATAGTGCTTCCAATTTTTGTGGTAATCATGCCACCAATTTTTTTCTCTTTCAAATAAAAATCATTAGGCCACTTCAGCCATACTTTCGAGCCATACGATGCTAAAACGTCTTTCATTAAGGAAGAAAAATAGATAGAAACAGAAGCTAAAGGTAAATCGTGAGGTAAATATTTTTCTTCAATACAGAATGAGAAAAAAAAATTACCTTCTTCGCCTATCCAACGATTACCTCTACTCCCAATCCCTTGTGTCTGGCGTTTAGTACCGATAGCATAAGGTGCATAAAGTGTACCCTCACGCAACGCAGTGATTAAATATTGATGCGTTGATGCAAGTGTTTCAAACCAGTGAATCACCACAGTTCAACCTTTTTCCGCGAATATAATCCCTCGCACTCATAGCACTTTTAGAGACGGGCTGGAGCGTTTTAAGTAGTAGTTTGCCTGTTTTACATGTAAGTATAATTCCCTCAGATGTTACCTCACTAATCAAACCAAACGTCTCATTGTTGGTGCTATCAATGTGCTTCATTTCTATCAACTTTAAACCTGATGCTAAAAAAATCCCAGGCCAAGGAGAAAGTGCTTTAAAACGCTTCACAATTTCAGAAGCATCTAAGGCAAAAGAGATGAGACCATCCTCTTTTTTTATTTTTTTACAATGGGTTGCATTCGCACTTTCTTGCTTGATTGGCAAAAGAGAAGAGAAGTTTTTCAGGGTTCTTAATGTCAATTGTGCTGCACAGTCCGATAAAGTATCAAATAAAAAAGATGCATTATGCTCTGGCTCAATTTTGAGATACGAAAATCCTAGCATTGCACCCGTGTCAAGCCCCTCTTCCATGAGTATGGAAGTTACTCCAGTATATACTTCGCCCGAAAGAAGAGCCGATTGAATAGGACTTGCTCCTCTGTACTTAGGAAGCAAAGAAGCATGAAGGTTGATACAAGGAGCAATATCGAGTATGTCTCGAGGTAAAATTTGCCCATAGGCAGCAACCACAATAAAATCGGGATGGTACGCAGAAATTTTCTCTTGCGCCTCTTTGGAACGCAGGGTTTTTGGCTGGAAAATCTCTACATGTAAACCCTGTTCTAAAAGCCATGCTTTGGTATGGGGCGGCGTTAAAAGTTGTTTTCGACCTACAGGTTTATCTTCTTGTGTCACTAAAAGCGTAACCTCAATCGAAGGTTCATTACACAACGCTTCTAAAATGGTTGTTGCATACGAAGGTGTTCCCATAAAAACAACACGCATTTTAATCCTTACATGTAAAAAGGGTTCCACCGTTATGAACACCTTCTAGCATATAACTTTTCACATCGCTCAAATCAAATCCACTGGCAATAAACATTGATTTTTGGTGCTCCAACAAAAATTGCGCTGCTTTGAGTTTGGTCACAATGCCACCCGTTGCAAAAGCAAAATGAGCTGATTTTTCCATTTCAAGTTCTGAGGGTTCAATTTCATGGACAATTTTTCGCATTTTTGCATCCTCATATTTATGGGGGTCTTTATCGTAGTAGCCATCAATATCGGAGAGTAAAATCAATAAATCTGCACCAAAATAGTACGCGACCCGAGAAGAGAGTTGGTCATTATCCCCAAAAACAAGCTCTTCCGTTGCCGTGGCATCGTTTTCATTAATAATCGGTAAGATGCCATTTTCCAACAAAGTATCAATTGTACATTTAGCATGATAACAGCGTTTACGTGAGTCAAAATCATCGGCTGTAAGAAGTAATTGCGCTCCACTTTTACCAAATCGTTCAAGTTTTTTATTGTAAGTTGCCATCAGTTGGGGTTGTCCCACAGCAGCAATCGCTTGACGGTTGTGGAGTAACTTTTTGTCCAACTTCAAAATGGAATACCCAGCAGCCACAGCACCCGAAGAGACCAAAATGACTTCGTACTTTTCCATGAGGGCTACTAAAAATTCAACTAAATTTAAAATGCGCTCTTTACATAAACGGTTTTGTTCACTTAAAACGTGTGTACCAACTTTAACAACGACTCTCTTCATCCCGAACCTTTCGAATAACATCAGATAATGCATATTTAATAGGATCCACATTGATCTTTGATACAGAGGAAAGTGGCATAACAAAGAAGGGTAAGTTGCCATCTCTTTCATACACATCTTGACAATACGAATGCAAATCCTCTCTGGCTTTATATTTTTGTGCCAAATCATTACGCTTTAAACCTAAAAGATTTAAAAAGAAATCTACTTTTTCATTAATCTCTTCAGGAGTAAGCGTATCACAACGGGTAAGTGCAATAGCATAATCTCGCTGTGATAATGAAGTAGAAAATTTTTGCAACTCTTTTTTTAATGTCTCATACTGTTCTTCAAGACTACGGTAGTTTGCTAAATCTATCATAAAAAGTAAAAATTTAGTACGCTCAATATGGCGTAAAAATTCAATACCCAACCCTTTTCCATCGCTTGCACCTTCAATGATTCCTGGGATATCGGCCATCACATACGAACGATAATCCTCCGTGACAACGACCCCTAATTTAGGTGTAAGTGTTGTAAACTCATAATTTGCAATTTCAGGCTCTGCATTGGAGACCACAGAAATTAGTGTTGATTTACCTACATTTGGAAATCCAACAAGTCCCACATCAGCAATTAATTTTAATTCCAAGCGAATAGTTTTACTAAGACCTGGTCGACCTGGTTGTGCAAATTCGGGGCGTTGATTGGTTGAACTTTTAAAGTGTGTGTTACCAAGCCCTCCAATGCCTCCTTCTAAAAAGAGTTTTTTATCACCCTCTTCTACAAGGTCAAGCAACACCTCATTGGTCTGTGCATCAATCACTTGTGTGCCAGGTGGAACAATAATCACTAAATGCTCGCCCGATTTACCATACATTTTACGTCCCATACCTTGCTCACCATTTTTGGCCTTGAGGTGTTGGTTATTTCGGAAATGAGATAGCGTATGGGTATTTTTATCGACTTGAAAATAAATATTTCCACCCTTTCCACCATCCCCACCATCAGGACCACCTTGAATCACATGTTTTTCTCTACGGAAAGAAACGCAACCAGGACCACCTTTTCCAGAGCTTAAAGTGAGTAGTACATTATCAATAAACATTGTAAAACCTTTTTTTTGTGTATAGAGTAATACCTTGAATCATTACATGTAAAAGCATAATCATTGAAAGTATTGAATTAGTTTAAGAGGAGAAAAGAAGAAGGAGTAAACTCCTCCTTCCATTATGAATTAGTTTGCGGGGATAACAGAAACTTTGTTTCGTGTTTTATCTTTACGTTGGAATTGTACAAAACCATCAACTAATGCGAAGATAGTGTGATCTACACCAATACCTACGTTACTTCCTACATGTACTTTTGTTCCACGTTGGCGAATAATAATATTGCCTGCGCGTACAAATTCACCACCGAATTTTTTAACACCCAGTCTACGTCCAGCTGAGTCTCTATTATTCTGGGTACTTCCTTGACCTTTCTTGTGAGCCATTGGTTACTCCTGATTTTTGTATCTTAAATGAGAGTTTAAAAACTCCACTACACGCTTAAAAAGCAAGCTTTTCAAGCTACGTTAGCCTCTATAGGGCACTAAAGCGAGCCAACAGCCGTTGGCAGAATTCTATTAGGTAGGTTAAGCTTTAATGCTTACAACTTTTACTCGAGTATATTGTCGTCTAAAACCACGTTTAACTTTTGAGTCTTTACGTCTACGTTTTTTGAAAGTAATAACTTTTTTGTCTTTGCCTTCAGTAACAACTTCAAGTTCTACTGTAGCACCATTGACGAATGGGGCACCCACTTTAAGTTCGCCGTTATTCACAGCTAAAACTTCCGTCACTACTATTTTCTCTTTTGGCTGAGCGTCAAGTTTATCGACATTTAAATAGTCGCCTTCTTGAACTTTATATTGCTTCCCGCCATTTTTAATAATTGCATACATGCGTATGTCCTTCTTGGGAGAGATTTTATTTAAGGTTTGGATTGTATCTAAAATTTCTTTAAGGAACTATTAAAGATATAAAATCTCTCCCTCTTTTTTAAAGAACCATATCCGTATAATATTCAATTTGGTCTTTTTTCAAAATACGAATAAAATTAGTGCTTCCCTCAACCCCTGATGGATGCCCTGCAGTGACAATATAGGTTTTTTCTTTATCAATCAAACCCTTTTCAATGCCTCTTTGAAGGGTTTGTCCAATCATCACATTTAAATTGCTTGTATCGATGTTCATAATAGGTTTAATGCCCCATGCAATGGTTAGAGATCGTGCGATTCTCTCATCATGTGTAACCGCATAAATATCAGCACGAATGCGATACCGTGCCAATTTTTTAGCGGATTTTCCTGAACTTGTGAGTGAAATCATCGCTTCAACACCCAAACGATCTGCTAACCTCGCTGTGGAAGAAGAGATAATATCGGTTTCATCTAAGAAAGGATAAACCTCAAATTTTCCATACGGATAGATGCTTTCTGTCTCCCTAATCGTTGCGGCCATAACTTCAACAACGTGAATAGGATTGACCCCAATGGCACTCTCTTCGGAGAGCATCACCGCATCCGTTCCATCAAGTACTGCGTTCGCAACATCGCTAATTTCAGCCCGTGTTGCCATCTCTTTTTCTGCCATGGAAAGCAACATTTGAGTTGCCGTAATAACAGGTTTTGAAGCAGCATTGGCTTTAGCAATAATTTTCTTTTGGATGCTTGGCACTTTATAGTAAGGAACTTCAATTCCTAAATCTCCACGAGCCACCATAATTCCATCACTCACTTCTAAAATTTCATCAATTTTCTCAACAGCATCAAACTTTTCAATTTTGGCAAAAATATGCGCACGGGATTTATGCTCTTTTAAAATATTTCTTACATGTAAAATGTCATTGGCATTTTGTACAAACGAAACAGCCACAAAATCAACCCCATTTTGCGCACCCCATAAAAGATCTGCTTCATCTTTAGGTGTAATTACTTCAATGTTAATCACCGTGTTAGGGAAATTTACCCCTTTATTTGAGGAAAGTTTACCGCTGTTTTCCACTTCTGTGACAATTTTCTTACCTGCTTCTATCACCCGTGCACGAATATTTCCATCGTAAAGATAAATATACTCACCCTCTTTAAGCATCGCTAGGATTTGAGGTTGATTGATGCAAAGTTCATACTCCCCCTCTTTGACTTTTTTTCCAACAATTTCCTCTTTACTAAAGTGGAGTTTATCTCCTGCTACGAGCATAAAATCTTCTTCTAATTTTCCCACACGAATCTTAGGACCACAAATATCTTGCAATACCCCCACTTTTTTGCCCACTTTTGCTTCGGCTTCTCTAATTTTTGCTAAAGTACTTGCATGGTATTCATGGCTTCCGTGGCTAAAATTGAGACGAAATACATTTACTCCTGCCTTAATTAAGCCCTCTAAAATTTCTACGCTATCACTTGCAGGACCAACGGTTGCTAAAATCTTTGTCTTTTTGTCCATATTTTTATCCTTCTTTTAAATTACTACATTCAATATTATCATTCTATGGTAACGAAATTATATCATAAGGCTTTATTATTCATGCTTGAAACAATGATGAAGTTTTATGCATCCAAATCTTTCTTTCAATAAATTTAAAAGCTTTCTGTGTTATCATCATAACTTATTATCCTAACAAATAAGATATTTGAAGCACAAGCATGACAAATACCATTCAGCATTCCATTTTAATTTTTCATTACAATGAAACGATTTTAGAAAATCGTAACACTGTTTTATGCAATACCATTGTAGGGCAGTATGCCTCTTTTAAAGAACGAGGTATTAAAGGGATTTTTATTTCTCTCAAAAATGCGCCTTATTCTCCTCTGGTCAAAGAAGATCCGCATTTGGGAAATCTTGTCAAACAACTCGAAAAAGTAAGCCATAAAATAGACATTCCTATTGCCATTGGGGACTACAAAAAAGATGTTTTTGCTTATCTCAAACACTTAAGTACAACAACCTCTCTTAAGCTCTTCCAAAACATACACATTGCACTTTTGTTTTTCAATCCTAGTACCGTAAAAAAAGAGTTAGATGTTTTAATTTATGATGAAGATAAAGAGAATGCAAATAAAATCACCCGTGAACTCTCAAAACTAGGTTATTCTATCGTACAAGCCAATGATGCAGAAGAGTTTCGTATCAAAGCATCGGCTAAAAAATACGATATGACCATTACCCACACGGTGATTAACCATGCGAAGGAGAATACATCTCAAACAGCAAGTTTAGGGCTCTCAAAACAATTAATTATCAATTTACCTGTTTTTATTGATACGGCTGTAAACTCACTGGTCACGATGACAGGACTGGAAGCTCAAAAAATCAAGCATGAAATCAGACCTTTTAATGAAAAAATTCCACCTCAAACCATTATTGCAGCGATGAAATTTAAAGGAGATATTAGCGGTATATTCTTTCTCATATTTCCAAAAGAGCTTGCGCTTATTGCACTTGAAGCAATGTTAGGAGAGGCTGTTTCGTCTGATGATACGGCGGGTATTGTTGATGGTGTGGCGGAATTTTGTAATATCATTACAGGAGCAGCGAAAGTTATCTTCTCCAACAAGAATCTTAAAGTTCTTTTTGAACTTCCTAAAACCTATCTCTCACTACAAGTAGCACTTTCTGATACCTTAGGTTCGAATGGTGTTTGGATTGATATGCAATTGGATGAAAAACCTTTTTACATGTTTATCACCAAATAATGCTTTACATGTAAAGAGGTTACACCATTAGAAAACGCATTGCAGACATTGAAGAGTGTGTAAAACCCAACCGCTTATAAAACGTTTGTGCGTTAATATTGTCTGTATCGGTAAGCAAAGTAATGCGTTTGCAATGTGAAGCTTTTGCATGGGTGATAGCAGCGGATAAAAGGAGACTTCCTCCTCCTTTATGTTGATAGGCTGGTTTTACAATCATATCTTCCAACCATGCGACTTTTCCACCCAGTGCTGTACTGATACTCCACAATAATGTTACCATTCCTACTATTTTCGCCTCAGATTTCAACACAAAAATAGTTCCCATCGAAGGCTCTTCTAAAATCATCTCTAGCCCTTTGCATTGAAGCTCAAGATTGGGTGTAAACTCGCTTTCTTGAGAAAAAAGAATTGCAAGTAAGGCTGATAAATCTTCTAATTCAGAGAGCTTAGCTTGTTCAACAAACCACATATTTCTTTTCCTTTTACATGTAAAGAGCCTATATTGTAACATAGGAACCTTTTTTGCTTGTTATATTTATTCATCACAAGGAGGTACGTATGACTGTTGATGAGAGTAAAATACGGGTTAACACGTTTTTGCAAGAAACGCTTAATACGATTGCCACTAAAAATAAAGAGGTAGGAAGTGCCTTTTCCTCTATTTTAGAGAGCGAAATCACCATTAAGCAAAAAAGTTCTTCAAATGACACCCCTATTGAAGAGCTAGCATCTTCTTCGCAAGATGAAGCAATCGAAGCATTCAAAGAGGCACTTAGAACCAAAGGTGCTCTTCAATTTTATCAAGATTACAATTTTGAGAAAATTGAAAAGATGATTGAAGAGAAAAAAGCAGAGCTTATGGATAAGTTAGGTCTTGGAGAAAATACACAGCCACCACTGGTGGGAGAAGAGCGAGCCAATGCGCTAGCACTTTTAGAGGATATGCTTGATGCGTACCGTAAACAGTTGCAAGAGAAGATGCAAGCCGAAGACGAGCTCAAACAACAAACCTCAACACTCACCACTTTTTTAAAAGATTTGGCTTAACGCTTTTGAAAAATTAAAAGGGTTTTATCAGGCTCATCCCCAAAAAGAATGATGGGTCTGGTTGAAACCAGTTTAAAGGATATGAGTTTTTTAAAAAAAGAGAGTGGGTGAAAATACTGAGTAATACTTCCCTCTTCCTTTCGGTATAGTTCATGCTCTTTTTCAAAAAGCACAATTTTTGTTAAGAGCTCTTTGTTAGCAAATGTTGCATCAACGCACAAAAACTGTGTACCATTGTCGTGGTACATAACACCCTCAGCAACCCCTTCAAAGCCATAAAGCGTATTAACATCACAAATAAAATAACCTCCTTTGGGTAAAACCAACGCCACATCATCTAAAAAAGCGTTTATCTCTAAAGGTGCAATATAATTGAGAACATCCGCAATGGCGACCACACACTCAAAACTCTCCGCTTCACATTCACAAAGCTCCTTAGTTGAAGCACGCACCCCTAACGCAAGCGCTCGCTCCACCATTTTAGTACTTCTGTCAATGCCTAATGCCTCAAATCCATTATCTTTGAGGTGCTTTAAAAACCTTCCATTGCCACACCCCACATCTAAAACACGCTTTACATGTAACGCATTTAAAATCTCTAAATAGTTTTGGTAAAGCATTTCATACTGAGCATCAAAGCCAATCAGTGATTCAATTTTTGCGTAGAGATCAAGAGGATTTATCATAAGACTTCTTTAAAAAAAGAGGCGTGCAAGCACGCCTTCTTAGGAGTTTTAATCAACGAGTTCTTGTTTGAACAATTCTTCGTTAAAGGTTTTTCCGAGGTATTCACATAAAATACGTACATCACGACGTGCATTGCCTAAACAACTGGTTGCCCCTGGACTTGGTGTCATATTAAAAACAATACCCGTACCTGGATTGATGCTGGCTTCTCCTAACATCAATTTTTTCTCCGTTTTATTAATCACTTGAGGTCTAACCCCTCCAAAGTGATGCGCATATTCAATGTCTTCTACTTGTAAAGAAGGAACGATTTTACGTGCATCTTTAACAAAGAGTTCTTTTCCATACTTTGGCACTTCAAAGAAAAAGTTTCTAAAAATATAGTTGCGAATATCGCTATCTTTCATCAAATCATAAAAGACTTTAGCCACTTTGGTATCAAACTGAAGCGTTTGCCAAAAATCAAGATACGTACCCCCTGTATAGCGCTCTAATTTTGGAAGCACCAAAGCCGTTGGTCCAAAACGGGTACATCCTTCTGCTAAAATATCAGGATCGCCATGCAAGGCTGCAAAAGGAAGTTTTGGATGTTGAACCATATAGACTTTACCATTCAGTAGCTTTTGCTTTGTCATATAAAAGCTTCCAGCCACGGGTAAACACGCCAAATCCATTCCATAACCCATTTCATGGGCAAGATAGAGTGAGTGTGCCCCTGCATTGACCACCACAAAATCAGCGGTAAATGTTTTATCTTTCGTCATAACCACATGCATATCGCCCAGTTTAGTAATACTTGTCACTTGAGAATTTAGAAAAACATCGGCAACTTTATCCTCAATTTTTTGTGCTTGTTCTACCAAACTTTCTGTCATTTGCCCAAAATCAACGGTGCTGTACTGTCCGCCCTCAACACCCACACCCACAATATTTTCAGGACGCTCTTTACCATACTGGTCAAAGACAAGTTTTGGCTCAATCTTAGAAAGTTTTTCTTTATCAAAGACTTCTAAATAAGGATAAAGCCCTTTAAAATCCTCATAACGCTTAAGCATATACTCTACTTCTGTATCACCTACTCCAATGGCCATTTTTTGATGTGGAAACAAAAATTTATCTTGATACCCGTATTGCAAACAATACTTCGAAACCATACCCGCCGTTTCTTTCACTTTAGATGCTTTCTCTAAGGTGTAATTGGTCTCTATGTCACCGCAGTGAATGGTTTGGGAATTGGAAGTTCCAGCAGAATTAAGTTTTGCTAAACGCTCATACTTCTCTACAAGCGCAATACGCTTAATATCTGTATATTTTGCAAGCTCATAAAACAGAGCTGCGCCTGAGATACCGCCGCCAATAACTAAGACATCATAATGATTTTTTGTCATGATAAAAAACTTCCTACTCTAAGATTTTAGGGTAACACATTTTATTCTAAAACATCCAACAAAAACTTTAAACTCATTTAACATTCATATGCTAGTTCATACACTTTAAGCGTGTAAAGCAATCGCTTCAATCTCGACCAAAGCGTTCTTAGGCAAAGTTTTTACTGCCACCGTACTGCGTGCAGGTTTATGCTCACCAAAAAAAGTTCCATAGACGGCATTAACACTTGCGAAATCGTCCATATTGGCTAAAAAAATAGTTGTTTTCACCACACGACTTAAACCGCTCTTTGCCTCTGTTAACACGGCGCTCAAATTTTCTAATACTTGCGTCGTCTGAGCAATAACATCGCCTTCTAAAAATGTTCCATCAGGACGCAGGGCAATTTGACCTGAGGTAAAAACCATCCCATTAGCGACAATCGCTTGAGAATAAGGTCCAATGGCGCAGGGCGCATTTGGGGTTGAGATAACATTCATTGTTCTTCCTTTGTAAAATTTTCTATCACATGGTTAAAAACGGCTTCAAGAGATTCTACTTCACTTAAGGGACAACACTCATTGGGGGCATGAATGGTGTCATTGACCACGCCACATTCAATCGTTGCTACACCAAATGCACCAAAAAAGCGTGCATCGCTTGTGCCACCTGCTGTGGAAAGTTTAGGCGAATGGTGCGTTACATGTAAGAGTGCTTTTTCAACCGCTTTAACAATCAAAGCGTCTTTACATGTAACAAAAGGATGTGCAGTTTGATTCAAACATAGCGTAAAATCAAGCCCGTTTAAAACCTCTTTCACATACGCATCAATCGCCTCAGCCGTCGTTTTGGTGGAGTTTCGTACATTAAACATAATTTTTAAATTTTGCGGGGTGACATTGCTCACTTCCATACCGCCTCTTATATCGGTGATAACCATCATTGAAGGTGCAAAAAATTCATCTCCTGCATCGAGTTGATGTCCTGCAAGTTTTGATAAAACGGGAGCTATTTGATGCACAGGGTTGATGGCTTTTTCAGGATAAGCCGCATGCCCCTGCTTCCCTCTTATCTCAATCACTCCATTAATGGAACCTCTTCGTCCTACTTTTATCGCATCGCCAAACACTTTCTCAGATGTTGGTTCCGCCACAATGGCATAATCAGGCAAAAATGAACGCTCTTTTAAAAGCTTAAGCACCTCTATCGTTCCATGCTTCGCATCACCCTCTTCATCACTCGTTAAAAGGGCTGAGAGTGTACCATTAAAGGTTTTTGTCTGTTTAAGCGCTTGTACAAAAGCACACACGCCACTTTTCATATCTTGCGCTCCTCTGGCATACACGACACCCTCTTTCACCACAGGCTCAAAAGGATCACTCTGCCAGCCTTGCCCTGGAGGAACCACATCAAGATGCCCCGCAAAGCAAAGATGTGGCCCTTCCCCAAAACGTTTGTATAAAAAAAGATTTTTCGTCTCTTCCACATTCACTTCAATCGCTTCAAAATCATTCAAATACTCTCGTATCAGCGAAAATGAGCCACCCTCTTCGGGTGTAATCGAAACACATCGTAAAAGTTTTAAAAAAAGTTCATCTGTTTTTATCATCATTTTTCCATTCTAAAGGAGTCTTGTTTAGAATCCATTCTCTTTTTAAGGTTATCTTTTTCTCTCAAGCTTTTTTAAAGTTTAATCAGCGTGGCACCAAATCCACCCATGTTAATTGGCGCATCGCCATACGAAACCAATGCAGGATAGCTACTTAAAAAGGTTCTCACCGCATAGGCAAGTTTGCCCGTCCCAATACCATGATAGACCAACACCTCATCAAACCCACTCATTAAGGCATCGCTTAAAAATTTATCAAGACGCTCTATCGCCTCATCCGCCCTTAGCCCATGCAAATCTAATATCATCGAAGCGCTGGGGGTCTCTTTGGAGATACTCACACCCGCACGTTGGGCTTTTGGCGGATTGCCACTGCGCTTCAGTTTAGAGAGAGGCACACGAAGGCTAATACCATCGCACTCAATCATCGCCTCTTCTTTTTTAATGCTCTTAATCACACCTTTTGAGCTTCCGTATTTAATTCTATCACCCACGACCAATGGTTCAGGCTTATGCTCTGGAATCACCTTTTTGGTCTCTTGATGGAGTTGATTGGCTTTATTTAAAAGACGATGAGACTCTTTGGTATCGGTACTTTTAATGGCTTTTTTGGCTTCACCAATGGCTTCTTGAAACTCTTTTGCCATCTTTGAGTACGCCAGTTCAAACTCATCTTTGACGCGCTCTTTTTCATCTTTTAACGAGAGTTTAAGTTTTTCAACCTCATGCAATTTTGTCTCTAATTCTTCAGAAGTTTGGCGCATTTTCAGCTCCAAATCAATGTTCTTTTGAATCAAATCGTTGAGCTTCTCTTTATCCTCACCGTACAACACCCTAGCCTCTGCCACGAGTGTTTGGGGAATCCCATACCGAAGAGCGGTTTCAAAGGCATAACTTTTCCCTATGGTTCCTTTTAAAAAACTGTACGTCGGACGTTCGGTTTTTTCATCGTAAATGGCGGCTAAAAGCTCTACCTCAGGGTGTGTCGCCAAAAGGGATGCTAGGCGTTTATGGTGCGTGGTAATGACGATTTTCATCTCTTTATCAATGAGTTTTTCAATCATCACTTTAAAAAGATTGGCCGCTTCATCGGCATCTGTTCCTAATTCGATTTCATCCACGCCCACAAGCGTTGCTTTTTTACCAAAGAGTTTGCTAAATTCGCTCATGCGCCCCGCAAAGGTTGAAATGTCATTTTTCACATTTTGAGGGTCATCTAAAATGGCAAAAACCTCTTTAAACGAACCAATGGTGGAGTGTTTCGCATCAATGCGCATAGGCAGGAGGTATTTACTTAAAATGGCAGCTGAAAGTATGGATTTTAAAAGCATGGTCTTTCCACCCGCATTCACACCTGTTATCATGAGTACTTGTTTACTAAAGTCAATGCTAATAGGCTTTGGATGCAAGAGGGCTGGATGGGCAAAATTTTCCAGTTTTAAGGCATTGCCTTTGGAAGGAAGCACAAAATCCATATCTTTTTCTCTGGCATAAGCGACTCTGGCATAGTAGGCATCAAAACGGTCAAACTCTTTGTTCGCAAAGCTCAAGAATTTTAACTGCTTGCTAAAAAGCGAAGAGATTTGTTTGGCATAGGTATAGACCAACTCCTCTTTTTTATCTAAAAGTTCACTTTCACGACTGACCAACTTTGAGAGTGCTTCTGGAACCACGTAAAAAAAGCCACTGCTACTGCGCCCAATGACATTGCCTTTTAAGACATGATTGAATCCACCACGCACTAAAAGCGCTTCTTGGTTGTTGATGTAATGTATCTGTTTATCGGCTAAATACAGGGCGATTTTCTCCGTAGAGATGAGACGTCTCAGCGTAGAGTTCATCTCCTCTTTAACCATCTTCAAGCTTTTAGCAATATGCGCAAACTGTTCATCCACACTCGCCTTAAGCTCACCTTTGTCATCAAAATAGTCACAAATTCGTTGAAGCTCTTCGGGAATTAAAATACGCTCCATCCACTCGCCCAAACTCTGCTCACGCAAAATGGATTTGAGGTAGAGGAAGTAAGCAATCATCTGCACAAAGGCAAAAATTTCGCTAAGCCTTAGCACACCCATTTTACTCAAATGCATCAGTGCCACATCTAAATTAGGCACTTCAGGCAAAGGCTTTAAGCGATCACGCATAAGAAGTTCATGAATCAGTTTATAGTGTAAATTAGCATCACCTTCCATAAACAGAGGTTTTTCACGGGCTAAAAAATGCTTGAATGAGCTCGCATAATCAACCAAATCAAGTTTTGAAAAAAGCTTTTCCATGCTTATTTGAGTTTACATGTAACGATGTCAATCACGACACCTTTGTCATTTGTATTGGTTTCATTGGGAATAAAACTCTGTGTTCCACTCACAAAAATAAAGCTTTCATTGCTAATTTCTTTATCTTTACAAAGCAAAGTTTTACCTTGTTTAAAGGCGTTTGCCATCTCTCTATTGTGGGCACTTTTTTTATCATTTTGCCACTCATACACACCACCACTGCCAATGGTTAAAACAATCAAAACCAACAGTATTTGTTTATTTCGTTTTGAAAGAGCCTCATTGTTAGCGTACCAAAGAGCACTGAGAAATAAAGCTATCCCAATAAAGAGTAAAAATTGCATCAGATAACTCCTCGAAGTTGATAGGTAATATCGCCCGCACCAAAACTAATCACCAATCCCTCATCAAACACACGCTGATTTGCTTCGTTTGGGCATACCTCTATACTATCATTTTTTCGGTAAATGCGAGGCGCAAAAAGTGGTTTATAGCGTGCAAACTCTGCTTCAAAATCAATAAATACCTCTTTTTCACCTGCTTTCCATACGGGTAAAATCACCAGCTCATCCACACCCTCAAAACAGGAGACAAAACTCTGCAAATTATCAATGGTGCGTGAGTATTTGTGTGGTTGCCAAATCGCCGTTACTTTTTTAAAGCCCATTAAATTAGCATAGATTTTCGCTGAATTGAGGGTCGCTTTAATCTCCGTTGGATGATGCCCATAATCATCAATCAGCGCAAAATTCTCCTCTTTGGCAATAATATCAAAACGCTTTTTAATGCCTTTGTAAAATTTTAGTTTTGTGCGCGCACTCTCTACATCCATCTCATGCAAGGCAGCCAAAATCGCCAATGACGCATTCAGCGCCATATGCGCTCCAATGCCCCATACCTCAAAACGCCCCAAATCTTTGAGTTCAAAAGAGGTATACGGCTCACCCTCATGCATCAGAGTTTGAATGTTTTTAATGTCCTTGCTAGGATAGAGTCTGGTCGCTTCTAGTTCGGTTAATGTACTCAAAAACTCATCTTCTGCGTTAATCACACGAATCTTCGCACTCTGCAAAAAATGGCGATACGCCCCATAAAAACGGTTCAAATCGTAGTTATAATACTCCATATGCTCAGGTTCAGCATTAGGCACAACCGCCACATAAGGATTTGAATTTAAAAAACTCTCATCGCTCTCATCGGCTTCAAAAATGACATTATTGCCCTCTTTGTAGTACATATTGGTGCCATACTGCTTACTCTCCGCCCCAATGACCAAAGAGCCCTCAATCAATGAGGCAAGCATCGCACTGGTAGTACTTTTTCCATGCGCTCCACAGACGGAAAAAACCCGTCTGTCTTTTAAAATAAACAAAAGTGCTTCACGGCGTGGCATAATGGCGATTCCTTTTTCACGAGCACGTACCAACTCCACATTATCAGGTTTAATGACCGCTGAGTAGACCACCAAATCTTGCTCATTAATACAATCCGCATCATGGGGAATACGCACAGGAATTCCTAGCTCTTCTAGCCCCGCTGTAATTTTAGTCGCTTTAATATCCGAGCCTGTAATCTCATAACCCTCTTGCTTTAAATACTTTGCCAAAGCAGAGAGCCCAATGCCCCCAATACCTACAAAATGAACTCTTCTTTTCAATGATTTTCCTTCATAAACGCTGCAATCTCTTTTAAAATTTTTTCGGTTTTTTCACTGTTTTCCACCAGCGCAATACGCACATATCCCTCACCCATGCCCTCACGTCCTACAAATCGCCCTGGTAAAACTTTGATATTTTTCGCTTCATAGAGTTTACATGTAAAGGCAATATCATCGCCCACTTCCAACCAAATGTAAAAGGTAGCATCCACTTTTGAAACACCCAAAATCTCCTGCGCTAAAGAGAGGTTTTTAGCGTACTCTTTGCGGGTGTGTTCCACATGTTCCATATCGCTCCATGCAAGGGCTGACGCCATTTGAATCGGCATAGGAATCCCCATACCCACATAGGTTCGATACTGCGCATACCCTTTTAAAATAGTTGCATCTCCTGCAATAAAACCTGAACGCAAACTAGGGGCTGAGCTTCGTTTAGAGATGGAGTTCACAACCAATACATTTTTAAAGCTGTGATTTCCTACATGTAAAGAGGCTTCTAGGAGCGATACAGGCTTTGTTTCAGCATAAATTTCACTGTAACACTCATCGTTTAAAAGCACAATATCATGTTTGAGTGCAAAGCGCACCCATTCGCCTAACTCTTCTAAAGAGAGGGTGGAAGTCGTTGGATTGTTCGGAAAATTTAAGATAATCAAATTCGCATTTTGAAGCTCAGGTATATTTATATCAGGCTTAAAGGCATTCTCTTTGGTAAGATTAAGATGAATGACGTTTGCACGACTCGCAATCGCTGAGCCTTCATAAATCTGATAAAAGGGATTGGTGTACGCCATCACAGGATTGGGTTTATCGAACAAAAAGTATTGTGGAAAATTAAACAACACTTCTCTGGTTCCAAACGTAGAAATAAGCTCACTGGCTTTTAGTTCCACACCAAAACGCTTTTTCACAAAACTGCGCTGTGCTTCATTGACACACACTTCGCCTAAGGATTTTGGGTATTTATTTAAAAGAGCGCTGTTTTGCTTCAAGGCTTCTTGTATAAAATCAGGCGTATCAAACTGCGGTTCACCAATGGTTAAAGAAACAGCTGGATACGCACTGTTTGGTGTTATATTTTTAAGTAATTCACTTAATTTTTCAAAGGGATAGGGTTGAAAATGCAATGGTTTTCCTTTTTACATGTAAAGATAATTAGGTGGTAGGCATACTGAATTTTTGGGTCATCAGTTCACCCTCATCATTAAAATAGAGGTAATAGAGCCTATCTTTTTTCACACTAAGCCCCGCAAGATAGCGTAAGGCTAGATTGGCTTGTAACGAGGCAATGTGCATAACAATAGGAGCCGCAATGCCTGCAGGCTTTTTGTCACTGACTTTAAACGCACCAAAACCACTCTTTTCAAAAAAACAGACGTGTCCATTAAAGGCTTCCACTGAACCATAAATCCACGGAGTATTCACACTTTTGGCATAGGCATCAATCAAAGAGCGTGTGGGTAAATTATCGGTGGCATCGATGATTAAATCAACGCTAATTTCTTTACATGTAAAGGCTTCCAAAGCTTCTACATGCGCAAAAACCTTCACGTAAGGGCAACGCTCTTCAATGCTTTGTTTCACCACTTCGGCTTTGTATTTGCCCTCATCACCGACTTTAAAAGCGATTTGACGGTGAATATTATGCACACTCACCGTATCAAAATCAACCAGATGAATCTCACCAATACCCGAACTGCCTAGCGCATAGGCTAAAGAACTTCCCAGTCCTCCACACCCAATAATCACAATCTTTTTATCGTGCAAAGAGGCTTGTATCTCTTCACCCCACAGCTGAATTTGCCTGTGAAAATACGCCATCATAACGCTTCTCGCTTGCTCACCTGTTTTTTCCAACCCCACAATTTTCGTGCATCGTTTAAACTTTCTTTTTCAATAGTTGCGACAAGCATCTCTTCTTTATCCCCTAAGGTAAGTTCAACCTCACCAAAAGGCGATACCAGACTACTTTGTCCGTAAAACTGCCATGTCTCTTCTTCTTTGTACGTGCCCACACGATTTGCTCGTAAAATGTAGACATTTCCTAGCATCGCACGCATTTTTAAAAGCTCTTCCCAACGTCTCATGGAATCAAACGTAGAAGATGTGGCACTCAGGACAACATCCACGTTTTTACGCATCACCTCAGTCCATACCGTATCAAAATGCAGTTCATACCCACTGACAATACCAAAGCGAATGCCTCGATGCAAGAAAATAGGCAAGGTATATTTTGAAATGGTATTGGCAAAAAACTTCTCTTCGTTCCAATGCTTATAATTAATCAAAAATTGTTGCTCAAAAAAGTGCACCGATTTGGGTGAAAAATGGGCATTGCATTTGTAACAAAAATCACCCTTGACATTGACAATAGGCGCAATAACATGCAAATCATACTCAGCACAGAGCTTTTTTAAAACTTCGATTTTATGGTTAGATTGCTCTTTAATCATCGAGATAGGCATACTCTCTAGCTCTTTAAAAAAGCTATTAAGTGCGTACTCACTCAGCAAGACCACTTCAACCTCTTTTTGTTTGCAAATACGAAAGTAATAATCCAACTTTGCTTCACTCATCGGCAGTGTGCTCAGTTGCAATGCGGCTATTTTCATGCCAATACTTCCTTCTCTTGCAATTTTGTATAGGTCAATTTTGCTTCTTCTAGCATTTGGGTCGCCTCTTTTAAAATCGCAATCCCCTCTTGGTATTTTTTCATACCCTCTTCTAAGGAGAGTTCAGGGTCTGAGAGATTTTCTAAAATGGTTTTTGCCTGTTCTAATTTTGTTTCAAAACTCTGTTTTTCTTCGTGCATGTTAAACCTTTGCTTCCAACGCTTTTTTAATATAAAAATCGAACTTATCGTACTCAACTAAAAAGGCATCGTGCCCATAATTGCTGTCAATGCAGACATAATCCACCTTCTCACCACGCCCCATATTTTCCATCGTTGTTTTAATCAATTCCATCTCTTCAGGCATAAAAAGACAATCACCTTTAAATGAAACCAGTGTGAGTTTTGCTTTAATATGTTGAATCGAATCTTCCAAAGAGTCGTAATTGCGCATCGCATCAAAAATATTCATGGCTTTAATAATATAGAGATAACTTAAAGGATCAAAGCGTTTGGCAAAACTGTACCCGTTGTACTCCATGTATTTTTCCACTTGAAAACGCCCAAAAAGCTCATACAAACCGTCCGTCTCAACGTAATTACGCCCAAATTTTTTGTTCATCGAATAGGGACTTAAAAAGCTAATGTGTCCTGCCATTCGTCCCATGGCAAAACTGTGCAAGCCCTCTTCTTCAAAATCTTCAGGATGATAATTGCCCTTTTTGAAACGAGGGTCATGCGAAATACCCTCCATAGCAATCTTATTCCATGCAATCGCCCAAGGCCCTGTCGCATACGTTGTCGCAAGAAGTATGGCTCGTTTTGTAAAATGAGGGTACTCAATGGACATACAAAGCCCTTGCATTCCACCCAGTGAACCCCCAATAATCGCATACGCCTCTTTAATACCCAAACGATCAAACAGATTCATCTGGGCTCTTACCATATCACTAATGGTTAACACAGGAAATTTTAAACGCAAGGGCTCTTTGGTTTTAGGATTAATACTCATGGGGCCCGTGGAGCCAAAACAACTCCCCAAAATATTGACACAGATCACACAAAACTTTGTCGTATCAATCACTTTTCCATCGCCAATCAAAGGATCCCACCATCCCGCTTTGGTCTCGCCCTCGTAGCGACCTGCCGCATGATGACTTCCTGTAAGTGCGTGAAAGACCACAATGACATTGCTTTTTGCTTCGTTCATTTCACCGTACATCTCATATATGAGTTCATACGTCTCTAAGATACGTCCACTCTCCAAATAAAGCGGTTCATCAAACTGAGCAATCGCTGTTTGTATTTTCACATAATTCCTTATCACTTTTTACCACGGTTTTTGGGCTTTGCCCAAAAACCTACACTTGATGCTGTGGCACTGAAGCTTGTCTCTTTCCAGACAAAATATTCTTTACATGTAAAACGTTTTAACTCGTTTAATTGACTCTGTAATTGGGTGCTTCGTGGGTAATAATAACATCATGCACATGACTCTCTTTAAGACCCGCACTCGTAATTTCAACAAATTCAGCTTTCTCTTGATAATCAAGAATATCACGTGCACCCACATAACCCATAGAAGAGCGAAGTCCACCCACCATTTGGAAAAGGACATCACGAATAGAGCCAGCGTGTGGTACACGGCCTTCAATACCCTCGGGGACTAGTTTATCCGCCGCCGTTCCCTCTTGGAAATAACGATCGCTGCTTCCTTTGGTCATCGCTCCAATGCTTCCCATACCACGATACGTTTTATACTGGCGCCCTTGATAGGTAATAAATTCACCAGGACTCTCATCCGTTCCTGCAAGTAAACTTCCCACCATAACGCTTTGAGCACCTGCTGCTAAGGCTTTGGCAAAATCACCTGAGTATTTAATGCCCCCATCCGCAATCACAGGAACACCATGTTTTTTACCCACTTCTGAACACTCTTCAATGGCAGAAATTTGTGGAACACCCACACCTGAGACAATCCGTGTCGTACAAATACTTCCAGGTCCAATACCCACTTTAATGCCATCAACCCCTGCTGCTACCAAAGCTTCTGCCGCTTCAGCTGTGGCGATATTGCCAGCAATAATATCAATATCAAGCTCTTTTTTCACCAATTTAACCGTATCAATAATTCCTTTGGAATGCCCATGTGCTGAGTCTAAAACCAACACATCCACGCCAGCTTCCACCAAAGCACGTGCACGTTCCAACTGACCTACACCAATAGCAGCTCCTACACGAAGTCTTCCAAAACTGTCTTTGTTCGCATGTGGATACTCTTGACGTTTTTTTAAATCTTTAATCGTAATCAAACCTGCTAGTTTATTGTTTTCATCCACTACAGGAAGTTTTTCAACTTTATTCGTTCTAAAAATGGCTTCTGCATCATCTAAAGTGGTTCCCTTTTTAACCGTAATTAACGGCATTTTAGTCATTAGTTCTTCCACATTTTTGCTGTAGTCATTTTCAAAACGAAGGTCACGGTTGGTTAAAATACCAATCAGTGTATCAGTGTCATCAATCACAGGAACACCTGAAATACGATACTCTGACATAATCGCTAAGGCATCACGAAGCGTTGCACTGGCTTTAATAGAAACAGGATCAATAATAATACCACTCTCACTCTTTTTGACCCGTCTGATTTCACGTACCTGAGATTCAATATCCATATTTTTATGAATAATGCCAATCCCTCCCAAACGTGCCATCATAATCGCTGCTCTATGCTCTGTGACCGTATCCATCGCTGCTGAAACCAAAGGAATATTAAGATGAATACGTTTGGTAAGTTGTGTTTTAATGTCAACTTCTTTGGGTAAAATTTCTGAATATTTTGGAACCAATAATACGTCTTCAAATGTCAATGCTCTTTTTCTAATTTTCATATGTTTCTCCTATAATCCTAATGCTCTCTCTAAGCTCAACGCCCCATCCAAAAGCGCTTGCTCGCCGTATGCTTGACCAACTAACTGAGCACCAACTGGCAACCCTTTACTATCAAAACCTAATGGCACTGAAATACCTGGAAGTCCTGCAAGGTTGAGTGAAATGGTATAAATATCACTCAAATACATCTCCAAAGGATCGGCTTTTGAACCAAACTCAAACGCACTAGTTGGCGTTACTGGCATCAAAATCAAATCCGCCTCTTTAAAAATGGCTTCGTATTGCGCTTTAATAAAATGGCGTGCTTTTTGTGCCTTAATGTAATAGGCATCGTAATACCCACTGCTTAAAACAAACGTCCCTAAAAGGATTCTTCTCTTAACCTCTTCACCAAACCCTAAGCTTCTGCTTTGAATAAACATCTCTTTAAGATTGTCATTGCTTCCACGGTTACCATAACGTACCCCATCGTAGCGGCTTAAATTCGCACTCGCTTCAGCGGTGGCGATAACATAATAGGTTGCAATGTCATATTTTGAGTTAATGAAATTACGATAAATAATTTTATGCCCCGCTTTTTCAAGCGCACGAATTCCTTCAACCATTTTTTCACGCACTTCAGGACTGGCTTCATTTAAATAATTTTCAATCACTGCAATGGTCATTTTACGATTAGGGTTGAGTTTATCTGCCACACTTTGATGTGCCATATTTGCACTGGTGGAGTCTTTGGGTTCATGCCCTGCGATAATGTCGTACAAAATCGCCGCATCTTCCACATTTTGCGTAATGGGTCCAATCTGATCTAAAGAGCTTGAATATGCTCCCAAACCGTAACGACTTACTTTGCCATAGGTAGGTTTGAGCCCCACACAACCGCAAAATGCCGCAGGTTGGCGAATACTGCCCCCCGTATCACTCCCTAATGCAGCAATGGCAATGCCACCTGCCACCGCTGCTGCACTTCCACCACTGCTTCCACCAGGCACACAGTTTGGATTGTGGGGATTGAGTGTTTTCCCGTAAAAGGAAGATTCAGTTGAACTTCCCATCGCAAATTCATCCATATTGGTTCGACCAAAAGGGGCTAAGCCATGGCGTAACATATTATCAATAACGGTTGCATTGTAAGGTGCAACATAGCCTTGAAGGATGTTAGAACCACTCGTCACTTCCCAACCATCCACTTGAATATTATCTTTAATGGCAATGGGGATACCTGTGCCATACTCGCTCAAAGGTTTACATGTAAGCTGTTCCACATACGCACCTAAGCTTTTTTTCGCTTCTATCTCTTGTTTTAAATCGCTTCTAAACGCTTCGATCTCTTCTTTAGGAAGTTTCAACGCCTCTTTTAAGGTTATCACTTCATATCCTTTAACTTCTTCGTTCTTTGATTGATCATATACACACACACGCCAATGACTACACAAATAACACCAACGGTTGCAAACACAATGTTAAGCTCTATAGGCGCACTGAGATTAGGCATTGAGTGCCTCATGACATCTATGGCAGAGCTCTTCTTCGCTTTTTGAGCGGTATTTCCAACAACGTGGGCATTTATGACCATTTATTTTCACTATAAATACCATGTCACCATTTTCAGAGCCAAAAGTTTCCCCCATATCCGTTCCTAAACTCTTTGCAAGACTTTGAGCTGTCCCATTTTCTTGAACCATACAAACTTGACTCGTTGTAAACCAATCTTCTAAATCTATTTCTGTTAGAATAGAATCTTGATATAGCTTGTCTGACATAATGACAAGGGCAAGTTCCAATGTAGATTTTATCTTTCCACCTTTTTTTAACCTATCTACTCGTTCAAAAAATTCTTCTCTTAACTTCATCATATGAGATTCATCAAAACGTGGAACTTTAATTTCGGGTAGCGGTGTGTAAACAAGGTCAAATACGCTCTCTTTTTTCAAAAGTGCAGGGGCGTACTCCATCATTTCATCAATCGTATAAGTAAGCGTGGGAGCCATCAGTGCCATGAGTTTCTCAGCGATGAGTGCCATCGCACTTTGTGCAGAGAGGCGAAGGGGGTCATTTTTAGCATTACAGTAAAGTCTGTCTTTTGAAATATCCAAATAAATTCCGCTAAGTTCCACGGCAATAAAATGATTGAGAAGCGCAAAGCCTTTAGAAAACTCATACTCTCTAAAATAAGCTTCAACTTCATCAAAAACACCTTTTGCATGCTTGAGTATCCATTTATCGAGTTCACCCATTTGCGCAATAGGCATAATGGTTTCAAGGTCATTGACATTTGCCAATAAAAATCGAAAGGTATTGCGGATTTTTCGGTATTGCTCGCTGATTTGCTTTAAAATATTATCGCTAATTTTCAAATCAGTGGTGTACTCACTCGTACCCACCCACAGACGTAAAATCTCAACGCCGTATTGTTTCGCAACATCTGAAGGTGCTACCACGTTGCCCTTTGATTTACTCATTTTCTCACCCTTCTCATCGACGGTGAAACCATGGGTCAAAATTTTAGCGTAAGGCGCAATGCCATTATTAGCGGTACTCACCAAAAGGGAGCTTTGGAACCACCCACGATGTTGGTCACTTCCCTCCAAATACATACTCGCAGGATATTCCCCTGCGTCATAATCGTTGGATTGCAAAACGGCTTTCCATGTGCTACCACTGTCAAACCACACGTCTAAAATATCCATCACTTTTTCAAGGTTCTCAGGATTATAACCGCTCTCTTCAACCAAAAGCTCTGCAATTTCTAAATCCCACCACGCATCCGCACCTTTTTCTTCAAAGATGTTGGCGATATGCTCAACTACTTTGGTGTCAAAGATTGGTTTACCTGTTGTTTTATCTCTAAAAAATGCAATAGGCACACCCCAGTCACGCTGACGAGAAATACACCAATCAGGTCTATTTTCAATCATCGAACCTAAACGATTAATGCCTGATTTTGGATAAAAACGAACCTTCCCCAGTTCATCCATCGCCATTTTACGAAGACTCTCACGACCATCCACCGCTTCATCCATCGCCACAAACCACTGCTTTGTTGCGCGATAAATGACGGGCTGATGCGTTCTCCAACAAAAAGGATAGGAGTGTGTGAATTTGGAGCATTTTAAAAGTCTATCGCCTAAAAGCTCTAAAATACGCTCATTGCATTTAAAGATATGCTCGCCCACAAAACTTTCAGGATTTGGAAGCAGTCCTAAACGAACAACGCTCTCATCGTAACAGCCTCTCTCATCGACGGGCATCACCACTTCAAGACCATAACGAAGCCCTACTTTGTAGTCATCATCACCATGCCCTGGTGCGGTATGAACACAACCGCTTCCGCCATCCATCGTAACATGATTGCCTAAAATCAACTGTGATGAGCGAGCATTAAGCGGATTGATGGCAAAGCTATTTTCAAGCACACTGGCTTTAAAGGTTTTAACGATTTCACCTTTCACAACGCCTTGCTCCAAAAGCTTTACATGTAAAGGCTCAGCCACGATATAACCATCACTGGTGAGTACATAGTTTTCATCGGGACTAAACGAAATTCCCACATTGGCAGGCAGCGTCCATGGCGTTGTCGTCCAGATAATCACCGAAGCATCCGAGCTAATATCTAATTTTGTTTTGGCTTCAGGGCTTAGTGCAAACGCCACAAAAATAGAGTAATCTTCTTTATCTTCGTACTCTACTTCCGCTTCAGCCAAGGCACTTCTAGCTGCCCACGACCAATACACAGGCTTACTTCTCTCAACCAAAAGTCCTTTGTCTGCAACCCCACACAATGCACGGTAAATATCCGCTTCAAACTTAAATTTCATTGTCATATACGGATTGTCCCAATCCCCAATAACCCCTAAAGCTTTAAATTCTTCACGCTGAATATCAATAAATTTACGGGCATGTTCACGGCACAGCTCACGAATTTTACTTTTAGGCAGTGCATCTTTTTTCTCTTTACCGAGGTTTTTTTCAACCTGTTGCTCAATCGGCAAACCATGACAATCCCACCCTGGAACGTAACGTACTTTTTCACCAAAAAAGTAATGCGTTTTAATAATGACATCTTTAAGAATTTTATTGAGGGCGTGACCAATGTGAATATGCCCATTGGCATAAGGAGGTCCATCGTGCAAAATAAATGTCTTAGAAGCATTTTGACGGTTGTGAAGCATTTTTGCATAAGCGCTCTCCTCTTTGGAAAACCACTTGGCATAACGTGCAGGCTCATTTTGGGGCAAATTTCCACGCATTGGAAAATCGGTCTGAGGAAGAAGCAGGGTCTCTTTATAGTCCATTAATAATCTCTCCTTGGAAGCTATACAGCTGTGAAAACGTCTACATGTAAGCATCTCTTAAAATGAGGCAAGTTTATCTAAAAACGATTTAAGAAGCACTTACGGTATAATGCGAAATACGACTTATCACGCAATGAAAGGTCTTCTTTATACAGAAAATAGATAAAGGTTGTTCTCATGAAAAGCTCTTTAATCGTAGTGGGGAAAGCACTGCGCTACAATACTTCATTTTTAAATTATATTCATACGACCGTGAGTAATCATCTTGATTTTCCTGACCAAACGGTTTACATTGATAAAAACGATAAAGAACTTTTTAGTATTGTAGAAGAAGCCATAGCACACTCTGAAGATACCTTGATTTTAACCACAGCTGAGAGCTTTAATTTAATTAACAAAGTTGTAGCAACACTGGGAGAAGAAGCTCTGGAGCTCAAAGAGGGGATGCTCATTCCTTCCAAAACAGTTCACATTGAAGAGAACAGTTACTTACTGGTACGTGAAAATAAGCGTATCAATGTCCTTAAGATTTGTGAAACACTAAAACTGCCTCGTATTCTTATTAACAACAAAAGTTCAGCACTTTTTTCCGTCATTAATATTGATGAAGACTCTTTAAAAATCTTTCTTGAGCCTCTTGCACAAAATTATGAAATTAAAATCACTCCAACCCTCTTGATTGATGGGTGGATTATTGTCGAAGCTATCTCCAGTAAATATGGCAACATTGAAAACTTTTTTAAAGCAGCCACATCACTTCTTCCACAAAAAATTATTAATCACCCAGATGTCATTGAACATATCATCCAAAGACTTCAAGAACAAAATAAAACACTCAGTATTGCAGAGAGTTGCACAGGCGGTCTTATTACAACAATGTTCACACAGCACGCAGGTGTTTCTGCGGTTTTTAAAGGAGGCCTTGTCACGTATGCAAACGAGATAAAAGAGTCATGGCTAGGAGTCAGTGGGGAAACATTGGAACATTTTGGGGCAGTCAGTGAATTGTGCGTGCGTGAAATGCTTGAGGGTGTTTTAAATGCTAGCCTCGCAGATTATGCTATTGCCACCAGTGGAATCGCAGGGCCAACAGGAGGAAGCCTTGAAAAACCAGTCGGTACGGTGTATGTGGGCGCACGGGATAAGGAGGGTAATGTAATGATCGAGAGACTTCTTTTAGAGGGTAATCGAGCCTATATACAAACCCAAAGTGCTTACCATGCTCTAAAGTTACTTTTACATGTAGGAGAAAGTATTTTTTTAAAAAGTGAAAAAAACTCTTGACAAATGAAATTTTTTTCTCTATAATTTCAGCCTCATTACGAGAAGAACGGTGTATGACTCGTTAGCTCAGCCGGTAGAGCATCTCCCTTTTAAGGAGGTGGTCGATGGTTCGAATCCATCACGGGTCACCACTCTTTTATTTGTGCGACCCCATCGTCTAGTGGTCCAGGATCCCGCCCTTTCACGGCGGTTACAGGGGTTCAAATCCCCTTGGGGTCGCCATTTATATTTCTTCTTTAGTGATTCCCTTTTGGTCGCTTAGCTCAGTTGGTAGAGCGCCACCCTTACAAGGTGGATGTCATAAGTTCGAGTCTTATAGCGACCACCATTTATGCGCGGCGGTAGTTCAGTTGGTTAGAATATCGGCCTGTCACGCCGGGGGTCGCGGGTTCGAGCCCCGTCCGCCGCGCCACGATTTACAATTTTCCCTCAGAATTTGTTTGTTTTGTTTAAAACTTTCTGAGCATGACTCGTTAGCTCAGTTGGTAGAGCATCTCCCTTTTAAGGAGGTGGTCGATGGTTCGAATCCATCACGGGTCACCATTGTCCTAAAAAAAATCACATGTGCGACCCCATCGTCTAGTGGTTAGGACACCGCCCTCTCAAGGCGGGAACGGGGGTTCAAGTCCCCCTGGGGTCGCCAGTTTACTTTCTAATTTTAAATCCTATTACTTCTTTGATGAATTCCTTCGCTCTCATAAATATCAATTTCGTGTTTATAGCTAGGATTCATTTTCTTCAGTTCTTCATTCATAAAAGCAATCATTTTAGCATCTGTATTTTTATGGCTTGCAATCAGTAAAATAAAATTCAAATAGATTTTTGCGCTTTTGGGTGAAAGTCCTTTTTCCTTAGGAGGGAAAGGACACTCCTTTGCTACCTTAAGAATGGCAGCACTCAATTCATTGCGTGTGGATGTTCGCTTGCTTGCAATGTCAACAAGCGCTTCAATGGTCATTTGTTGCGCTTTTTCTTCTTCTTGTTCTTGAACACTCTTTGTCTTTACAATCACTGTTTTTTGAAGATTCACCACGATCACAAAAAGCGAGATGAGCACAATGAGTATGACGGCAACGATGGTTACAATTAAATAATTTCCCTCCATGAACGATGCCTCTTCATTTTTGCTTATTATAGCACACTCAAAGAGGGAAATTTCCCTCTTTGCGCTTTCGTTAAAGTGTTTTTCCTATATCACGCTTTGAATATGAGAGTGCAATCACAAGGGCAACAACCCCAATCGTATAATAGACAAAGGAAGGAACAGGTACGGGATCTCCTGCTGCATAGGAGTGCATCCCTGAGAGATAAAAATTCACACCAAAATAGGTCATGATAATAGAGGCAAATGAGAGCGTCGAAGCAACGGCAAAGGTAAAAGGATTATTCCATTTGGGTACAAACCTAAAATGCACAATACCCGCATAAATAAGAATGGAAACCAATGCCCATGTCTCTTTTGGATCCCATCCCCAATAACGTCCCCACGACTCATTTGCCCAAACGCCTCCTAAAAAGTTACCTACAGTAAGTAAACTAAGACCCAAAATCATTGACATTTCATTGATGCGTGTTGCCTCTACAATGTTTCGCTCAAGCTCTTTGTTACGCTTTATATTATGCGTGCTTTGCATCGCAAAAAGAATAAGTGTGAAAAATCCTAGCAAAGCACATAACCCTAAAAATCCATAACTCGCTGTAATAACAGAAACATGAATGTTAAGCCAATAAGAGTTTAAAACAGGAACCAAATTGGTAATTTGTGGATCCATCCAGCTTAAATGCGCAACAAACAGTGTCACTCCCGCTAAAATAGACGTTAATGCCAAAGAAACAATGGATTGGCGTGAAAAGAAGATACCTGCTAAAACGATTGCCCATGCGATATAAATCATGGACTCATACCCATTACTCCATGGTGCATGCATTGCAATATACCAACGAAGCGCTAAACCACCTGAGTGGATTAAAAAGGCAATAGCATTAATAATAAGAACAATTCGTGTCATAAACCCTATACGTAGCGTGGAGTTAATCATTTTTGCAAAAATAAAACATAATAAGACCAATCCACTGAGTAAATACACAGGGGTTAAGCGCTCAAAGATTTGCGCATGATTGAAAAAAATCTCTGCTTTAATGCGTTTGGCATTGGGAATAATATCTGAGCCATACTGCTCTTGATACGCACTCAATTTCTCTACTGCCTTATTCGCCTCTTCCCAATTTCCACTCTGCAATCCTGTACTAATTGCTTCAAAATAGCCACCCACCAACGCTCTTACCTCATCGCCTTCTTGTTTTGAAAAACGCATAACAGCATCTTGAGGGGCAAACCAACGCTTTGAAACATCATTTTGTTTGGGGATCATTCTAAAAATTTCACCTGTATAGACCATGTAACAAATGTTCACACGCTCATCAACCTTTAACACATCCTTATCAAATTGATTTCTAAGGGCAGGTTTTTTGCGGTTCGCTTCTTCAGAATATTTGGTTAATTTATACCCATAATCTCCCTCTTTATTGAAAAAATCGTTAAAGGAGGCATATTTTTGAGTTTGAGCTATGCCCAAGATTTTTTTCAACTCAGGATGAAATACTTTTACGATAGGCAAACCTTGCCACTGTGCAGGGGAACTCATCATGCTTAGGGCGACTTGATTGGCACTGAGTCCCTCATAGCTTGAGTGCGTATACACTTTATTAATCATTTCCATTGAAATTGTATCAATGGGCTTAAATCTACCATCAGCGCCTTGAACCAAAACATGCCCAAATTTATCTGCATGGTGGGTATCGTAGCGTTTTAAAAAATTTACATTCTCCTCAGAAGTATCCGCATGTAACAAAGGGCTTTGAAACAGTGTTAAGCCACAGGCCAAAGCGATGAAGAGTGATTTTACTTTGACCATATCCTTTTGTACCATCGAAGCTAATTTTCTAAAACGGCTTTTGGTATTTAAAAGATTAAAAAAGAGCCCTAAACACAAAAGTATATAGCCAAAATAGGTTGGCAATTTTCCAGGGTCATTATTTACCGATAAAATCGTACCTCTCTCATCTTTGTCATATGAGCTTTGAAAAAATCGAAATCCTCGATAATCAAGCACATGATTCATATAAATTCGAAAGGGCATATGAATTCCTTTTTCCGTATCAACCACTTCAACTTCACTCGCATACGACATAGGTGACATAGAACCTGGGTAGCGCTCCAATTGAAATTCATTGAGTTTAATGTAAAAAGGAAGTGTAAAGAGTTTTGAGCCCCACTCTAACATAAAAGGCACCCCACCAATCATCTCTCTCACAGGCTCTCCTCTCGAACCTTTGCCTTGTCCAAATAAAGCAATTTCTTTGCTCTCACCTTGATACGTTACATCCACAATGACCGCTGATAATGCGGCATTTTTATTCATAGGTGTTTTATCAGCAACGGCTTTTTCTTTACCTTTAAGCCCAATATAACGTGGGGCAAAATTAACATGCCCAATGGTGTAAAGTTGTCCTGTCGTAAAATCGTGTTTTTTTCCACTTTCGTATTCACCTCGTTCGTTTTCTACCATTTTGAACCATGCAACACTTGAGGGTGCACTAAAATAAAACTTTCCGTCCTCAAGCATAAAGCGTACTTCTTCTTTTTTACTCTCTACAGGTTTTGCGTTAAAACTAAAAATATATTCATTGGTTTCATAGCGTTCTCCCTCTTTTAGGCTCACACTCAAACTCTCACCATACCCACTCAAAATCATAGAGATCATCGGAATACCCGATGCATCATCGACCACTTTTTTAGTCGCATAGGTAAAATAGTCTTTAAATTTTACCGTTGCCATCTCACCACCAACATCCATTGAAAAAGAAAAATGGTTACTTCCAATTTGAGAAATAAGTTTAGGATGACTGTATTGATACGTTTTATTATCTTTTAATGCTGTGGCGCTAATAAAAGAATCGCTTGAAGTAATCCTGTTTTCTTGCATTCCATTTCTTACATGTAAAGAACCCTCAAATCCAAAATAACGTGTGACACCTGAGCCAATGAGGATGAAAATAAAACTCAAGTGAAAAAGAAACGAAGGAAGTTTATCAAGCGTATACATCTTGTATCTTACGATGTTATAGACTAAAATAATTCCTAAAGCAATCTGAATAAACTCAAACCACCACGAAGTATAAATGAGAGCCCAGCTGGTCTCTACACCAAAATCATTCTCAATAAATGTTGCAAAACCACTAAAAAAACCAAACATAAATAAAAAAATAATAGCTGATTTAATTGAGAGGATGCGCTTTAGTACCAAATCCATAAAAAGCCCTTTGCAGAAAAATTGGATTATGTTAGCGTGTTAAAGTAAATAGTTTATAAATCATTAAAGTTAGCGTAAACCCCCTCAAAGAAGAGGTTTACATGTAAAAAGTTGTGGCTTATCCGCCGAGGTATTTTTTACGAATGGCATCATCACCAATCATATCAGAAGCAATACCACTCATGACTATTTTGCCATTTTCTAACACATAGGCTTTATCAGAGATTTTAAGTGCTGCAAAGGCATTTTGCTCCACCAAAAGAATGGTAATTCCCTCATTGCGTAAACGCTGAATAATTTCAAATACTTCACCAACAATTTTAGGCGCAAGTCCTAAACTGGGCTCATCCAGCATCAAAAGCTTTGGCTCACCCATCAAGGCACGTGAAATAGCTAACATTTGCTGTTCACCTCCACTCATAGTGCCTGCAAGCTGATAGCGCTTGTCCTTAATGCGTGGGAAAAGTTCATACATGGCATCTTTTAAATGCTCATAATTTTCATCGTTATTAAAAGCACCCATGCGAAGATTCTCTTCCACCGTAAGGTTAATAAAAATCTTTCGCCCCTCTGGAACCAAAGAGAGTCCATGTTGGACTAAGGTGTGGGTTTTGTGATTGCGTGTGTCATACCCTAAAAAATTAATATCACCTGTTTTTTTCACACTGTTTAGCAAGGCTTTGAGTGTTGAGCTTTTTCCTGCGCCATTCGAGCCAATTAAAGAGATAATTTCTCCCTCTTTAACCTCAAAATCAATACCCTTTACTGCTTCAATGAGTCCATAATAGACATGCAAATTTTTAACACTAATCATTATGAAAATCTCCTAAATACGCAGCAATCACTTCAGGGTTTAAAATCGCATCAGCGGGTTTGCCCTCAAAAATAGTCTTACCATAATCAAGCACAAGAACTTTATCGCACAGTTGATTGACAAATTTCATATCATGCTCAATCACCAAAACTGTCAAGTCAAAATCCACCCGTGCTTTTTTGATCAATTCACCTAACTCCTCTGTCTCAGAGGGGTTCATACCAGCAGCGGGTTCATCTAAAAGTAAAAGATCAGGGTTGGTTGCAAGAGCCCTTGCAATCTCTACTTTTCGTTGCTGTCCATAACTCAAATCCACCGCTTTCTCATGAACAAATTCACCCATTCCAAAATAGTCCAAAATCTCCATAGCCCGTGCTTTAATGCGTTTTTCTTCACCCATAAAACGAGGAAATCGTAAAATGGATTCTAAAAAACCATAGCGTGCTTGAAAATCAAAGCCAATTAAAACATTATCTAAAACACTCATACTCGAAAAAAGTCGTATGTTTTGAAACGTCCTTGCAATCCCTTTGCGCACAATAAGATGTGGCTTTAAGCCATTGAGACTCTCATTACGAAAAATAACTTCTCCAGAACTAGGTTCGTAATTGCCTGTGATGATATTAAACATGGTCGTTTTACCTGCACCATTAGGACCAATTAGCCCAAAAATCTCTTTAGGAGCTACACTAAAACTGGTCTCTTTAATGGCACTCACTCCGCCAAATTTTTTGGTGACATTGTCAATTTTTAAAATCATTTGACACCCTTTTTACGTAATTTAAAAAGGTCAGTTAATTCTCGTTTTCCCATAACACCCTCACGGGCAAACAGCATAATAAAAATAAGCACCAATGAGAAAATAACCATTCGCATACCTGGCATTGCTGTCGTTTCATAGCCAAAAAGATTCATTGGTTCATCCAAAAAGCGCATCCATTCACTGCCACCCATCACCAGAACAGTCCCAATAATTGCACCTGTTGTACTACCAAGACCCCCTAAAACAATAATAATTAAAAGTTGAAACGTAAAAAAGAAATCAAATAAATCAGGTGAAATACTTGTAAGTAATGCAGCTAAAAGTCCACCGCCCATGCCCTCAAAAAAAGCACTGGTACAAAAGGCTAAAGTTTTGGCTTTAAAAGTATTAACCCCCATAGCAATAGCAGCATCTTCATCATCACGTACCGCTTTCATGGCACGTCCAAATTTTGAGTTAACGATATTTAAAACGACAACCACCGCAACAATCGCCAATCCCCCTGTCCAATAAAGATTAGAAAATTCAGGAATATCATTAAGTCCTAAAGAACCATTGGTCACTTCAGGATGATTAATGGCTAAAATTTTAATAATAAAACCAAATCCAAGCGTAACAATTGCAAGGTAATCTCCTCGTACTCGAAATACAGGAAACGAGAGAATCAATGCCAAAAGAGCGGCGAATGTACCGCTTAAAACTAAGGCAACAAGAAAATTAGCATGCAAGGTCATCACAAAAGGGTAAGGATCAACAATCGCATACTGATAACTTTTATCTTCAGGCGAGATAAGTAAAAGAGCTGTCACATAAGCACCAATAGCGACAAAGCCGTTAGGCTCAAGTGAAAATTGCCCTGTAACACCGTTAATTAAGTTGTAACTCACTGCTAAAATAACAAAAATGGCAATGTTATTTAAAATCCTAATGCTGTATTCATCAAAATGGCTATTAGAAAACCAAATAAACCAAAGTGTGCTCAAAAACATCACGAGTTTGATTAAAAAATCTTTTTCTTGTATTTTCTGCATCTTAAAACCTACTCTTTTCAAAATCAATCCCTAAAATACCTGTAGGCTTAAAGAGCAAAATTAAGATGAGAAATATAAAAGCAAAGGCATCTTTATAACCTCCTAGCTCTGGGAAAAATGCAACCACAACTACTTCAGTAAATCCAATAATCAAACCACCAAGCACCGCACCTCCGACACTTCCAATACCACCCACAACCGCAGCAGCAAAGGCTTTAAGCCCTACAAGTACACCCATCATTGGTTCAACAGAAGGATAATTCACTGCCCAAAAAATACCACCCACAGCAGCGAGGGCTGAGCCCATTCCAAAAACAAGGGTAATCACACGATTGGCATCAATGCCCATAAGATTTACCGTTCCCACATCAAAGGCAAGTGCACGTATTGCCATACCGTATTTTGTTTTAAACAAAATCCATAAAATGATGCCAAGCAAAAACGCGGTTATAATCGGGACAAGAACCGCAGATATAGGCATCATTAAGCCAAAAAACTCCACCATTTCTTCAAGATACGCAGGAACAGGAAACGCACGAGGAACGCCTCCAAAAAAGACGTTAAAGGCATTCTCGAGAAAAAAACTCACACCAATAGCTGTAATTAAAAGGGATATTTTTGGAGCTTCTCTAAGAGGTCTGTACGCCACTCTATCACTTGCCATACCTAAAAGTGCCGCTCCTACGACAGCTAAAAGAACTGCTGCTACAAAGGGAAGTTCTAACACTTCCATACCAAAAAATCCTAAAAAAGCACCCACCATCATAATATCGCCATGCGCAAAGTTAATTAAGCGCAACACACCATACACCATAGTATACCCAATGGCTATCAGTGCATACATACTGCCAAGGCTAAAGCCATTGACCATTTGTTGCATAAACATTGTTAAATCCAAATAGATTCTCCTGAGAAATTTTAAAACAATACCCTAGAAAAAAGTGACTGTTGTAAAATTTCTCCCTTTACATGTAAAGGGAGAAAAACGCACTAAGGATTAACAGTAGATTTATACACCGCTTTTCCATTTGTAACGACTTTGATAACTGCAGAACGAGTAGAGTTACCTGTTGTATCAAGGTTGATTACACCTGAAACACCCTCAAAATTGACGGTTGATTTAATAGCATTGTTAATGCAAATGCTATCTTCTGGATTGGCACAACGGTTCATTGCATCCACCATGACGTTATACGCATCTGCACCTAAAGCAACAAACGAATTCACCTCTTGCTTTCCTGTTTTTTGCGCATACGCTGCAATAAAATCTTTTGATTTTTGTGTTGGAGGCGCACCGTAATCAAAGAAATCTGTAAACATGTGTCCCTCAACAGCATCTCCACCTAAGTCAATAAAAGTCTGATTGGCAACACCATCGGTTGAAAACATTGGCTTACTAAGACCAATTTGTTTTGCTTGACGTGCAATCATAGAAACTTCAGGATGGTACATTGGTAAGAAAAGAAAATCAGGATTGGCTGCTTTAATTTGAGAAACAACCGCTTTAAAATCTTTATCGCCTGAGCTTACCTTAATCTCTTTAACAATTTTACCGCCTGCTTTTTCAAACGATTCTTTAAACGCTTTAGCAAGTCCCAAAGAGTAAACTTGCGCTTGGTCAACCACGACAACCGCTGTTTTAAGATTTAAATCTTTAGCAGCATAGTTTGCAACCACCGCACCTTGAAACGAGTCTGTGAAACAAACACGGCTGGCAAAATTTTTATTTTCAGTGAGTTTATCATTGGTCGCAACAGGTGCAATGACAGGAATACTTTTCTTCTCAGCAATTGCCATCACTTGCGACGTATTGGTACTGGTAAGTGCCCCTAAAATTCCCACCACTTTGTCTGAGCTTATAAGACGTGTGGTCGCATTGGCGGTTTCAACTTTATCGCCTTTGTTATCCACTAAAATAAGTTTAACGGTATCACCATTTTTTAGCTTTGGTTGAAGTGAGTTTGCAAACTCAATGCCCTCATAGGTGGTTTGCCCATAAGCAGCCAGTGGTCCACTCATTGCCATAACAACACCCACATTAATCTCTTTTGCATAAGAAAACGTCGCCAAAACGGCAGCCGATGTAGCAAGTAACGCCAATTTCTTCATGTAAACTCCTTAGGATAGATAGCGAATATGGTACTAAAAAGTTACTTAAGATCGAATCTCATACGAAAGAGAAGATGTATAAAAAATGAGCAGGAAGAGAAAAACGTGTAAAAAAGAAACCCCGCCCAAAGGCGAGGTTGTTACGAAAGGGAGAATTAGAATTTGTAGTTAAGTTTTACCCACAATTCATCTGTACCACTTGCATCTTTACTGCCATCTTCATAAATAACAGTTGTGCTAAGGCCTTTAAGAGCACCTTCAAATGCATAGTCTGCTTCAACAGCCGCAAATGCAAATTTGTCTGCATTTGATGCAGCTGAGTCAATCTCATTGACTGTGTAGCTTACGCCAACATTTGCGTTTTTCATAATTGCATACGTTGCGCCAATTTTATACGCTTCAGTATCATTATTATAGCTGTTTGAATTAATTGGTGAAGCAGTATAAGCAAGGTCAGCACCATTTCCTAAACCAGAAACAACACCACCAAGACCATTGTCTTTGTCATTAACTTTTGAGTATGCTACATATGCACCAAATGCATCATAACCAATACTTGCTTTTACACCCCACAAGTTATTATTATCATCTGTTGTAAAATCACTATCAACATTGTTGTAGTAGTATTGTGCTGCTAAACCATAGGTAAATGCTCCTGCTTTGCCCTCATAATCAGCCTCTGCATATGCAACCTGAATAATATCGACCACATTAGCATACGCTGCTGTTAAAGTTAAGCCAGTAATTGATTTATTAATAACCGCTAATGTATAAGCACCATCATCTACTTCTACACCACTTGCAACATCTGAACCTGTTTTAAATGCACGTGTAAATTTAGGAGCATCATGGTCAGCACCAGCCGTTCTTGCTTGAAACTTTTGAACATAACCAGCAATCAATGTTGTATCAGGAAGGTCAGTGTTAATAACTGCAACACCTTCAAACGCTTCTTTAACAACACGAGAACCGCTACCACTTACAAGTGGAGTGCTTAAGAACATACGACCTGCCATTGCAGTGGTTTTACCCATTGTGTATGAAAGGTATGCTTCTGAGAGAACTGCACCTGGTCCATACATGCTACCTTGGTATCTTGCTTCACCATCATTGTCTGAAAATGGAGACGAACTACCTTGGAAAGTAAAGTTTGCACCAAACCATACAATGTATCTGTTTTATAATTTAACATAAGACCTGTTGTAAACATGTCTTCTCTGCTATCGCCATCATCACCACTAAAGTAATACGCTTTAATCTCGCCTTTTACTTTACCATTTTTAAATGCGTCTGCCAAAGTGTCCGCCGCAAAAGAACTGGATGCAAGTCCAGCAACCATCATAGCCGCCAAGCTAAGTTTAGCTAATTTCATATTTTCTCCTTAAAAATGTGTGTTACCGTTTGGTTACGAAGAGAAGTATACAAAAAAATTGACTAAAGTCAAATAAAGTAATGGTGAAAAAATAGTCTTCTATTAGGGTATTGACTTTAACATCTGTAAAAAGCGTAAAGTAAAGTCCTGTTTAATTTTCTAAAAACTATTTAAGAAGGCGTTGTAAAAGCAAATCTTCAAAATTTCTACTACTATCTGCTATCAGTACAACATAAACAGAAGTTTGTTCTATTTTAAAGACAATGCGCCATCGTTTATAAATAATTTCTCGATAATGGATGATACCTATGGAATGTAACTCTGGTACAACTCTTTTTCGTTCTGGAAAAACATACAACGCATCGCAAGCTTCTTTGATTTCTAAAAACATCTTTTTCGCAAGCGATACACTATCACGCTTTAGATACTCAATGATATATTCCAAATCACTTTGTGAACTCTGTGTCCAGTAGACATTATAGGTTTTCATGAAAAAGTTTTTCTTCAAGATTTTGAAACATATTCTCTTGTTCTATCACTTTATTTTCATTTATCTCATTTTCACTTTGAACAATTAATTTAAGAAGCGTGAGTGTATTTTGAGTATTTTCAAATGATTTTATATCTTGAATAACCACTTTAGCTTCACCATTTTGTGTAATATAAATAGCTCTTTGTGTCTCAGTGGCACTACTGACAACTTGAGCTGTATTTGATTTCAGATAGCTGATAGGTTTAATATCTTGACTTAAATGCATCATTTCCTCCTTTAACCTTAATAATGATGGTATTAAATAAAGACTTAATTTAGTATAAAAAAGCCAAAAGTGTAAAGTCAAGCCCTGACCCCTTTTTGGGTGGAAGAAAAAAGAGAGTGGCGAGTGCCACCCTCTTAAGATTTAAGAATCGTACAAATTAGAATTTGTAAGACGCTTTAAACCACATTTCGTCAGTATCAACAGTCTTTGTACCTGCTGTTTTACTATCAGCTTCTTGAACTTCATATTGCAATGAAGTTGTTAAACCTTTAAGTGCAGGAACAGCATAGGTTACACCTGCTGCATACGTTGTACGGTCTGTACCTTTAACTTTACTTGAATTACCTGTCTCAAGATCAAGTTTAGGTTGAGTTCCTTGTTCTGTCCATCCGTATTGTGCAACAGCGGTAAGACCTGCAACACCTACTTTTGAGAAATCATAGGTAACTTGGAAAAGGTAAGAATCTGTATTTGCCGCTGCAGTTGGAGTTGCTGCACCTGCAATCATAGTTGCGGTATAGGTTGTTGGACCATTACCTGCACCTAAGAGAACGTGGTCACTGCTGGTTGTTGCTGCTGCAAATGATGCACCAAAGCCTGCAAGACCGCTAAGAGATACACGACCTGAGAACATATGACCGCTTGCATTTAAGGCGTCTAAATCATCACGTGTGTGAGACCCTCTAAAGGTTGCATCAAATCCTAATTTAAAGCCACTCATAGGAAGTACATAGTTTGCCTCTGTGTAATAGACATCAACACCATCAGTATCATGTGCATTGTCAACAAATAGGTATTGACCTGTTAATGTTAGGTTGCTAATAGATTTATTAATAGCACCTGCAGTATAACCACCATCACGTGATGTATAATCAGTAGCTGATTTGCCAGTTAGGGCATTTTTTAAACCTGCGTAAACTGCTTTTTTATGAAAGCTTGGTGCATCACCTAAGCCATCACCAGAAACGGCACTTGTTCTACCTTGAAATTTACCTGCATAACCTGCAAATACAGTTGTTTGAGGAAGGTCTGTGTTCACAAGGACTGCACCCTCAAATGACTCTTTAAAGAAACGTGAACCAGAACCGTTTACCAATGGAGTAGAGATAAATTGGCGACCTACTTTAACATCGGTTTTTCCCAATTTGTATCCTAAGTATGCTTCAGAAAGCACTGCACCTGATGCGGCATTGGTTGTTCCAAAGTTTGCAGTATCTGCTTTACCATCTTTTGCTGTATTTTTACCTTCAGCATCGTTGTCGATAAATGGTGTAGCACTTCCTTGGAATGTTGCACCTGCATAGAAACCATACAAGCTGTCAGTGACAAAACCTAGGGTTAAACCAAAGTTTGCAATGTTTGCATTATTCTCTTTATCTTTTGCAGCATCAGTATTTTCAACTGTTTTGTCAAAATACCATGCTTTAATTTCACCTGATACTTTTCCGTTTTTGAATGCGTCAGCCAATGTATCTGCCGCAAAAGAGCTAGATGCAAGACCTGCAACTACCATAGCCGCCAAGCTAAGTTTAGCTAATTTCATATTGTCTCCTTGAATTTTTTGAAAGCGAACAAAGTCTATCACAAAAAAAAATAAATTACAATAAATTTTTAAAGAAAAAGCCTCTTTGAGGTCACTTTGTAACATCTTCTTTGGGGTCAGGGCTAAACTTTTAACTTTTTAGGACTTTTTTCTTTACATGTAAGGGATACTGAATGTGTTATAATGTAAACAAATCACTTTAAAGGAGGCACATTATGCGTCGTGAAGATATTTTGTCTTTTTTGCAAACCCATAAAGATGAATTTTATCAAAAATATTCTGTCACTAAAATTGGTTTATTTGGTAGTTATGCTAAAGGTACAACAACGAAAGAGAGTGATATTGACGTCATTGTACAATTAGATAAACCAAACCTCTTAACACTCTGTGCGATTCGTCAAGAATTACAAGAAACATTTAAAATACCCGTAGATGTCATTCGATTAAGAGATACGATGAATCCTTTTTTGAAAGAACAAATTACAAAAGAAGCCATTTATGTCTAATACTCTTTTAGTGCTAGAAACACTAAAACAAACGGCAAATGCAGCAGAAAAAATTTTGTACCGATTCTCAAAAATTCCGAGTTTGGATTATTTTCTTACAAGTGATGAAGGGTTAGAAAAACTTGATGCGTTTTGTATGCAACTCATTGCCATTGGTGAGAGTCTTAAACATATTGATAAACTCACACATCACTCTTTGCTTATAAACTATCCTGAGATTAACTGGAAAGCTATCAAGGGGATGAGAGATATTCTTACGCATCACTATTTTGATTTGGATGCTGAAGCCGTTTATGATGTTTGCCAAAATGACATCATCCCTCTTTTGGAGATACTTAATCGCATTATTGCTGATGTTACACACGAGGGCTAAGCGTTAACTTTTTAATGCTTTCTTGTTTACATGTAAGGGTACTATCGTCATTCAAAGCTTAGAGATAAAAGGTTTTATACACTTCTTATTTTCGTTTTTTGAAGAAATATGGTACGTAAGATTTCCTTGCATGTAACACGAAATGTATTTAAGATAATTACATTTGTGTCGTGCTTATGGTTTAAGCGTTTGTATACACTGCAGTAGTGTGTCTAATTCTAATTTTGTTAAATCCCAAACAATTTTTGCATCAACTCCAAAATATTCATGCACAATAAAATTTCTGAAGTCTTTGACCATTCTCCATGGATAGTCTGGTTTTTCTTCTTCTAATACATCAAGGAGTTGGGTAATAGCTTCACCAATAATGATATATTCTTTATGGTAGCACTATAAGTTTTTCTATCGTTACAAAAGAGTGTGAAATCAATATCGGCTGTATAGAGTTTAATGGCATTTGCGGATTCTATAATATCTTGTAAGTAGAGTTCATTGTCTCTTTTAGGCATATAAGATTTCTTTATCAATATATTTTTTTGCCATAGGTTTTAAAGCACTTTCAATACCCAAATCAATTTTCTTACGAAACGCATCCTCCAAAAAATATTTTAAACTAAAGAAACTTCTAAATTTGTTATTGCTTTCTATTTCCACTGCAATATCTATATCACTGTCTTCACGTTGCTCATCTCTTGCATAACTGCCAAATAAACCAATTTTTCTCACACCATATTTTTGTGCAAGTTCAATTTTGTGGGAAGCTAAAAAATCTAAAATATATGTTTTTGTCATCATTTAGAAGCCTTTTTCAAGGAATATGTGAGAATTATAGCACAAGAGGGCATCAAAAAAACACATGAGCCCAAAGAAGGCGAAGACACCTTCTTTGGGTTTACATGTAAAGATTATACGCCAAACATCAGCTGTGGTAACCACAAGGAGATGATAGGAATATACGTAATAAGAAGAAGCCCTACGAACAATACTGCCACCCAAGGAAGTGCCGCCACAACAACTTCTTTAAGGCTTAGCCCTGTCATACCCGCCGCTACGAAGAGGTTGAGTCCAACGGGTGGGGTTATCATACCAATTTCCATGTTGACAACCATAATAACACCAAAATGAATCGGATCAATTCCTAGGGCAATCACCAATGGCAATAAAAGAGGCACGGTAATCATAACAACCGAGCTAGGTTCCATAAACTGTCCCATTAAGAGCAACAAAATATTGACAATGACAAGGAACATAACAGGTCCAACATTCGCATCTATAATCATTTTTGTGATTTGTTGCGGAATGGTTTCATCGGTTAAGAAGTGTGCAAAGATCATCGCATTGGCAATAATAAAGAAAATCATCGCACTGGTGAGTGCGGATTCTAAGATAATAGGATAAACATCTTTAAGTTTTAAATCTTTATAGACAAACACGGAGACAAAAAAAGCATACACCGCACTGGCAGCTCCTGCTTCTGTTGGGGTAAAAAGACCACCGTAAATTCCACCAATAACCAAAACAATGAGCATAAGTGCCCAAAAAGCATCTTTAAATTTTTTCAAACGTACTTTAAAAGGAGCGGGCTCTTCTCGTTTAAACCCTAAACGAACTGCACCCACATAGGTAAGCGCCATAAGCATAAAGCCTAACAACAATCCTGGCACAACACCCGCCATAAACAGCTTTCCAATGGAAAGATCCGCCGTAACACCATAAACGATAAAAACAATCGAAGGTGGAATCAAAATGCCCAAACTTCCTGACGTTGCAATCGTACCAATGGCGTAGCCTCTAGGATAGCCCGCTTCTTTAATAGCGGAAAACATCACCGAGCCAATGGCAGCAACGGTTGCTGGTGAACTTCCACTCACAGCTGCAAAAATCATCGATGCAAAAATAGCTGAGATAGGAAGACCACCAGGAAGGTGTCCTACAATAGACTTTGCAAAATCAATAATACGATGCGCTGCTCCACCTTTTGAGAGAAAAGAGCCTGCTAAAATAAACATAGGAATCGCCATAAGCGTGTATTTATTAAGACCATCAAAAACATGAGAGGTAATGCCCATCAAATCCATATCGGTGAACAAATAAGCGGTTATAAGCGTACTTGAGCCCAAAGAGACGGAAACAGGAACGCCTAAAAACATCAATAAGAAGAGCAATCCAAATAGACTAAGCATTAACATCTTTAACTCCTCTTATCTCTAATGAATCTTTGATGGCTTCTAATTCATGGTTTACCACAACATTGTTTGCGTTCATTTCTGCGACTTCAAATATTTTTTCACCTGCACGAAAAGAAGCGCCAATAAAAGCAAAAGGAAGTACAAGATGGGGAATCCACATCGGAATACGAAGATCAATGCTCATTTCACCAAAATCTATCATCATCAAGGTAAGCTCATAGCCCAAATACGCCATTAAGCCCAAATACAAACAACTAAACAGATGGGCTCCCATTAAAATGACTTTTGCCATCATAGGAGGTAACTTTTCTAAAAGCATGGTGACGGAAATATGCACGCCTTTTTTGAAACCATACGCAGCACCAAAAAGGGCTGACCACATAAATAAATAGTTGGTAAGCTCACCTGCCCAGGTAAGACTCATCTCAAAAAAGTAGCGCAAAACTACGTTTGTAAACGCCAAAATAACACCCAAGGCGATACCAAAGACAGCAATATTTTTATTGATTGCCATAACCCCTAAATCGAGGATTGTAAAATACTTTCTCATCGTTTCTTCTTCTTCATTGTATTTTTACATGTAATGCTCTAAAGCCCTAAAAGACTCTTTGTTTAAACAAAGAGTCTTTGGCTCACCTGTTTATTTAACCGCTTGAACTTTTTTAATTAAGTCTTCACCAACCACTTTGTAAAACTGTGGATAAATTGCTTCCATCGCTTTTTGCCATGCCGCTTTTTGCTCTGGTGTTAGGGTATGTACTTTAAGATTGCCAGAAGCTTTAGCGTACTCATTGATTTTTGCGAGCATATCGTCATCATCACGTGCAGCCTCTTCTCGCTCAAATACGGTGGCTTCTTTCATCGCTTGAAGTACCATTGGTTTTAAATCGTTTGGAAATTTTTTCCAAAAGCTCTCACTCATAATGACTAAATAGCCTAAATAGCCGTGATTTGAAAGGGTTAAGTCTGTTTGAACTTCGTTAAACTTTTTGGTGTAGAAGTTTGAGAGAGGATTTTCTGCACCATCCACAACGCCTTGTTGAAGGGCTGAGTAGACTTCTGAAAATGGTAAAACTTGAGGATTTCCACCCACCGCTTTAAACTGTGCTTCAAGCACATGTGAACTCATAATTCTAAATTTTTGACCCGCTGCATCTTCAGGAAGAAGAATCGCTTTTTTATTTGAAGAGAGGTGTTTGAAACCTGCATCCCAATAGTCTAATGCCACAAAGCCCTTAGCGGTTACTTTATCTTTTAAAATTTGACCGACTTCTCCATCTAAGACTTTGTAAAGATGGTCTTTGTCTCTAAAAATAAACGGAAGGTCAAACAGTTGCATCTCAGGAACAAGGCTTGTAAACTTAGAAAAGCTAGGCATCGCAATATGTGCATTCCCCAGTTTAAGTGCTTTCATCTCTTCGCCATCACCGTAAAGTTGAGAGTTTGGAAATACAATGACTTCAACTTTACCGCCTGTAAGTTCGCCCACTCTTTTTGCAAAGAAATCAGCACCTTTTCCTTTTGGGGTATTTGGACTTACCACGTGTGTAAGCTTAATGGTATACTCCGCTGCGATTGCAGAAGAGACGAGAAGCGTTGCCGCTGCCATCACTTTAAGAAACTTTGTCATTTAAAACTCCTTACTCAATAATATTTTCACTTTCGATTATAGGTGATAATTATGTCAAAATTATGTATCTTTACATGTAAAGAGTAAATGACTCTTATTTAAACACTATAGAGTTTCTATTTGTAACATTTTAGATAAAAATTAAACTTTATTTAAAAAAAGTAGTTACAATTTGTAACCAATTCCCTGTATATTTTTCAAAACACCTTCGGGTAATTTCTTGCGTAAATTTTTAATCATTAAGCGAAGGGCATTAAGACTCATATACTCACCTTCCCATAATTTCTCTTCTATCTCTGCATAACTAATAATAGAATCCTTTTGCAAAAGCAATTCTATTAGCTTCGCCTCTTTTTTGGTTAACTCATACACATCTAAGCCATTTATAACACTTTTTTGTAAAAAATCGTAATGCCACTCAGGGGCTAATGCTTTAATATGTTCTTTTTCACTGGCTTGTAAAAATTTTTCCAGCGCATCAAAGAGTTTGGATTCGGTAATAGGTTTTACAATGTAGCGAAGCAATGAGAGTTCAATCGCCTCAAGCATAAAATCAACTTCCGTATACGCCGTAATCATAATAATATGTGCGTGTGCAGTATTTTGACGTATCTTTTTAGCCAGTTCAATGCCACTTAAATGGGGCATTTTTATATCGGTAATCACGAGATCAGGATGGTGCTCTTCAAAAAGAGCGTAGGCTTCTTCCCCATCATGAGCAAGGTACACTTCTTTAAAAAGTAGGCTGAGTAATTCATAAACGTTTTTTCGAACCCCTGCCTCATCCTCTGCATATAAAACTCTGTAATGCGCTAATTTTTTAAGCATTTTCTCATCCATTAGAACCCTTTACATTTAAAGAAAGAATGACTATCATTTGTCTCTTATTATTCGAGTTCTTGCAGAACTCTTGACACGCCTTTAAAGCAAAAGCTCTAAAGGCTACGTTAACACTGGGTAATCTTAGGCAGAAAGCCCACGCACCCTTGGTGCTTTTCCTTCTTGCAAAATGAGTTTTGCAAGAAGTTTATTATAGCAAGCTAATACGGAGTTTTTTTTGAAAATCATTAAAGAAAGTAATATCTCTCGTATCATTATTGTTAGTACTATTTTTATTATTAGTGCGCTAATGCTTTTTAATGGTTATTTTTTTATTAGTAAACAGTATGAAATTTTAGAAGTGCATATTGCAGATACAAAACGAACTTTTGTTGAAAATAAACAACAACTCCTCAAACGTGAAGTCGATGCCATTATAGAATTTATAGCGTTTAAGAAAAAAAGTATCCCTTTGTTGGATGCTCAAAAAGAAGAAGCACTCAAGCAAGAAGTTTATCGTTGGATACGTCATATTCGCTATGGTGATCAAGAACATAATTATATTTTTGTTTATCAAGTCATCGATATAGAAGGGGGGGGAGAAATTTGCAAAAATGCTCATCAATCCTAACCGTCCTGATCTTGAGGGTGAGTACATCTCTGATGCGTATACCGATGAAAATGGCAAAGCCTTTCGTAAAATCTTTTTGCAAGACATTCATGAAAAAGGCTCCTCCTTTGTTGAGTATCTCTATAAAAAACCAGAAAATGGTGAAATACGCCCAAAAATTTCTTACTTTAAGCTCTACAAAGAGTGGAATCTTATTATTGCAGCAGGTGCTTATGCGGATGATATAGATGCAGAAATAGCCCTTGCAAAGGCTGATTTTAAACAAAAAATGAACTTAGAAATCACCTCAGCGATTATCATCTTTTTACTCTTTGCACTCGTTGCTAATACCTTTGCTCTTATGCTAGGTAAACAAATAGAGCGGTTTTTAAATAATTATCATACACAAGTGAAGCAAAAGAAAGTAGAACTTGAAGCCCTAAATCGCACGCTAGAGAGCCGTGTGCGAGAAGAGATACAAAAAAGCAGAGAACACGAACAACTTCTGATTCAAAAAGCAAAATTTATTGCTTTGGGTGAGATGATTAGCAACATAGCACACCAATGGAGACAACCGCTCTCCGAACTCTCCGCCCTGCTTATGACACTCAAACTTAAATACGCCATGCACAAACTCGACCAAAAAGGGATGGAGACGAAATGCGCTGAGGCAGAGAATATTGTTGAGTATATGTCCCATACTATTGATGATTTTCGTAATTTTTTTATGCCCAATAAAGACCCAAAACTGTTTAGTATTAAAGAATCTGTAGAAGAAGTATTACGTATTATTGGTGTGTCAATTACCAATCAAAGTATTAAGATTGATGTTGATATACAAGAAGATGCTTCTATCTTAGGGTACAAGAACGAATATGAACAGGTCATTTTGAATCTGCTTTCCAATGCAAAAGATGCCATTATCTCTTCAGGGACACCTGATGGGAAAATTACTATTCGCCTGGAAAATAAACCGATGAGCATACTCTTAATTATTCAAGATAACGGTGGAGGCATTACCATTGAGCCTATTGAAAAAATCTTTGAACCTTACATAAGCACCAAAGAGCAAAATGAAGGAACAGGCATTGGGCTTTATATGGCGAAGTTGATTATTGAAAAAAGTATGAAAGGGAAGCTTGAAGCTCGAAATGAAAACGGTGGGGCTATTTTTACGGTGGAGTTAGAAAGAAATTCCAAAGAGGCGCTTGGCGGTTCGCCCCTTTGAGTTATACTTCAGAAGAAAATATGAAATTCGCTAAGAGAAGTATAGAAACTCAAAGTAAACGATCGGTTAACAATTAGTTGAGTTTAATTGTCTCTTCTTTTGGAACACTTAAAACCTGATGGGCTTTGTCTCTTTTTCCAGCTGATGCAGGCTCTGTTGTAGGTTTCTTTTTGGTGTATACAGGCGATGGAGTAATCTTTCCATTTTTAAAATACGCTGCTTTAATCACAAACATCTCGGAAACACGCATGCCATCAAACGAAGCATAGACTAAATCACCCTCGTTTGCCAACACAGATTTGTGGTTAAAATTCACACGAGGTAATTTACCATTGGTGGTTTCAATACCATCAATTTCATAATTCCATCCTTGCCCATCATTAGCATGTTTAAGGGAAATAATAACACCTTTAATGTAGTTTTTCCCAACCAATGGTGTAAGTTTTGAATCCGTACTTGCTTTTTCATTTGAAACATTTTTGGTGTTAATCTGAGGTGCAGGTGTTTTTGTTGCACATCCTTGCATGAATAAAAATAAAAATGCCACAAAAAAAGACGATATAACTTTTGTCAAACGAAATCCTTCTTTACTATTTTTGCGGATTATAGCAAAATTCTCATTTATTATGGTAGAATTGCGTTCCTTCGAATGGGGCTGACATGGCTTCGACAGGAGTAGTTTTAGCTTATGATTGCATGTCGCGAGTGAGGGTCTTGCGTTACACAACCTTCAAACAATAACTGCTAACAACAGTAACTATCGTCCCGCTTACGCTGTAGCGTAAGTTTAACAAATAGCGGACTGCTTCTCCCTTTGATTCTATCTAAGGAGGATTGGGAAGTATCATAGCCATGGTAGATATATTACATGAACGCCTTTACATGTAACGAAGTTAAAGGCTCGTTTTGCGTAGTTTTCTGATTGTTGTACGAAGCAAAATTAAACACTATCAACAATATCTAAGCATGTAGACGTCATAGGTGGCTATTTTTGGACTGGGGTTCAATCCCCCACAGCTCCACCATTCTTTCTTTATTTTTGTATAATGCTTTTAAATTCTTTTTAGGAGCATGGATGATTTGGTATATTTGGGCAATTTTGGGTGTGTTTGCCATTGTCTTTGAAATTGCCAGTCCTACGTTTTTTGCTACGTTTTTAGGCTTGGGCTTTTTTGGCTCAGCACTGCTTTCTTATTTCATAGAAGATTCTCTTGTTTTACAAATCATTGTGGCACTTTTAGGTATGTTTGTGGGTGCTATTGTCTTTAAAAAAAGACGTATTGCCGATGTTCCTAGCTCTAAAATTGGGCAATCAGATGAATTTATTGGGGTTAAAGGCAAAGTCATTGAAACCATTAGCCCTGAAAAAAATGGGCGGGTGCAGCTTGTGGTTCCCGTACTTGGAAGCAGCCAATGGGATGCCAAAACTGTTACCGATGTGACGTTAGACATTGGGACTTCCATTGAAATTATTGCCATTCATGGGCACTATTTAGACATTAAACCTATTTAAACGTATAAGGAGTTTTATATGAACCAACTCGACCTTAGTCTCTCATTTTTTGTTATTTTACTTTTAGCGGGAGCTTATTTGCTCTACCAAATGATTCGCATTGTGCCACAAGGTGAAGAGTGGGTGGTGGAACGACTGGGGAAATTTCATATCATTTTAAAACCAGGGCTTAATTTTTTAATTCCTATTTTAGATCAGGTGCAAGTCAAACTGAACACCAAAGAGCTGATTCAACAGATGAAAGCGCAAGAGGTCATTACCAAAGATAACGCTGTGGTGATTATTAGTGCGGTGGTCTTTTACAAAATCAGTGAGCCTGCTAAAGCGGTTTATTCCATTGATAATTTTGAATTAGCCGTGGCAAATATGGCAGCAACGACGCTTCGCTCCGTCATTGGAAATATGGAACTCGATGCCTCACTTTCAGGCAGAGAAGCCATTAAAGCCTCCGTCTCAGAGAAGATAAGTGACCACTTGGAACAGTGGGGCTTATCGCTTACAGCTGTTGAAGTTCAAGACATTCGCCCCAGCGATAATCTGCAAGAAGCGATGGAAAAACAAGCTGCCGCAGAGCGAGAGAAAAAAGCGCTCATTATGAAAGCAGAGGGTGAAAAACAAGCTGCTATTGCCAAAGCGGAGGGCTTAAAACAATCCATGATTTTAGAAGCGGAGGGAAAACTAGAAGCCTCACGCAAAGAAGCGCAGGCAAAAGTCGCCCTTGCCAATGGAGATAAAGAAGCGATGGAAGCCATTACCTCACAAATCAAAAATGGCGATGCGCCCAGTTACCTTTTAGCCCAACGCTACCTTGATAGTGTGCATGCCTTAGCCAACTCCGCAAACAGCAAAGTGGTCTTTATACCCTCCGATTTAAAACACTCACTAGAGGGCGTTGCGGGTAATCTTAGCACGCTTTTTTCAACATTAAAATAATCTTTACATGTAAAAGAGTCGCAAGGCTTTTTTACATGTAAACCCAAAACTTTTAAGGAACACTCTTTTTATGCACATTCTCTCCAAAAACGAATCGTTAGAAAATTCTATTGCCTCGATGCAATCCATTTTAGAAGAGCTCAACTTTGGGCTTCATTTTAAAGAAGAGAAGCATCCCCTCAACCACTGTTACTCTATCAATCTTGCATCCACCCATGTTCCCAATCATATCTATTCTAATGGCAAAGGCGCACTCTCACTTGCATCTAAAGCCAGCGCTTTGGGTGAATACATTGAGAGGCTTCAAACGAACAATTTTTTCATTGACTTTCATCTGCCCAAACGTGCTTATTTTCCTGATGAAAAGGTGTTTGAGTTTGGAGAAGATTATTTGAATGCTTCCTTGCGAGCACTCTACAATCCCCATGATGAGATGAGCGATGAGGACTTTGTTGATTTTAACAGCGACTATGAAGACAAAGTGGTTGCACTTCCTTTTATAAGCGAGTTTAGCAATGAGAAGGTCTACATTCCCATTAACATTTTAAGCAATCTTTATGTGAGTAACGGGCTTGCCAGTGGCAATACCCCTGCTGAAGCCAAAGTGCAAGCACTCAGTGAGATTTTTGAGCGCTATGTGAAGTTTGAGATTATTAAAAACGGCTACGCACTGCCCCTCTTCCCTGAGGAAATCATTGAGCAATTTCCAAAACTTCATGCGGATAGAGAAGCACTAAGACGTGCTGGATTTATCGTAGACGTTCTTGATGCCTCTTTGGGTGGGAAATTTCCTGTCACTGCCATTTCACTGATTAACCCAAAGAACAACACCCTTTTTGTCTCTTTTGGAGCGCATCCTATTTTAGAGGTGAGTTTAGAGAGAACGATGAGTGAGCTGATGCAAGGGCGAGGATTAGAAAATTTAGATACGTTTGAAATTCCCACCTTTGATATGAATCTGGTGAGCGATAGCTTCAATCTTGAAGCACATTTCATCGACTCTAACGGGAAAATGGGCTTTTCTTTTTTAGGTAAAACCAAAAGTTTCTCTTATAGCCCATGGGCGTATGAGGGGGAAGGCAGTGAGGCAGAATACGCCTTTTTATGCGCCATTGTTAAAGCGATGGGCAAAGAGATGTATCTTAGAGAATACACCTATTTGGATTTTTACTCCTGTCAAATGCTTGTCCCTAGCCTCTCGGAGGTTTATCCCATTGAAGATATGGTCTATCAAAACCGCAATGTGGGAAAATTTATTCGCAATGCCGTTCTCTCTTTTGAGAACTACGAGCCAGAAGAGCTGTTAGAGATGGTTGAGCCTTTGGAGGATTCTTTGAATATGGAAAAATATTTGGGGGTCATTTTTGAGCAAAACTTTCATATGTGTGACTTCAAAGCCCAACTCCACCTTCTTTTGGGAAATGAGGAAGAAGCGCTTGCGTATTTGGAGTTAAGCTCACATCCACTCAAAACACTTTTGTGTGAAATGCTCCAATTTCGCCTGCAAAAACTTAAGTGGTCTGAGTATGCTCCTGCATTTTATGCGCTTTTTGGAGAAAAAGAGGTTTTACATGTAAAGGCTATTTTAGATAAAAAAGCTTATTTTATCGATATTAGCTTACATGAGCACTACACAAATATGCTTGAAATGTACGATACCTTAGCGCACAAAAAAGCAAAAATAGTACGTTACATGTAACGCTATATCACGCTAAAAATCACAGATTTTACACTATAATTTCTCCATTAGTTTAAAGAGAGTTTTTAAATTAAAAACTTAAAAAAGGAGTGAGAATGCTTATCGTGATTTTGCTGGTAGCAATTGGCTTTATCGTGCTTTCAACAAGTAAATGGAAGTTACACCCTTTCCTTGCTTTGCTGATTGCAGCCTATGGCATTGCTTTTAGTGTGGGGATGAAATACGCAGAGATTGCAAAAACCATCACAACGGGTTTTGGTGGTATTTTGGCGTACATTGGTATTGTCATTGTGCTTGGAACCATCATTGGGGTGGTGCTTGAAAAAAGCGGTGCCGCCGTTCAAATGGCAAATGTTGTCTTAAAAGTGGTGGGTAAAAGGCGCCCTGTGCTTGCGATGTCCATCATTGGGTATATTGTCTCCATCCCTGTTTTTTGCGATAGTGGATTTGTCATTTTAAACGCACTCAAACGCTCCTTAGTTAAACAGCTTAAAGTCTCAGGTGTTGCGATGAGTGTGGCACTTGCCACAGGGCTTTTTGCCACACACACCCTCGTTCCACCCACCCCAGGCCCTATTGCTGCGGCAGGGAACCTCATGGTGGGAAATTTAGGCTTTGTCATTGTTGTTGGGCTTTTTATCTCGATGTTTACCATGCTAGCGGGTTATTTTTGGGCGATGAAACAAGGCAAACGCTATAGCAGTGGCGAAGACCTTGATGTGGATTTGGAAAAAGATGTTGATGTTATGGCAAAATACGGAGAACTTCCCAGTGCCTTCAAATCCTTTGCGCCTATTTTTATTCCTGTGCTTTTAATGGCGATGGAAAGCATTGTCAAACTCTCCTTTAAAGCCTCCAGCGATATGCTGTGGTACAAAGTGTTTGTTTTCTTAGGAAACCCTGCCAATGCGCTTTTTGTCGGTGTTTTGTTTGCTAGTTTATTGTTACCAAAATGGAATGAAGAGACACTTTCAGGCTGGGTGGGTGAGGGCATTAAAAGCTCAGGTGAAATTCTCATTATTACAGGTGCGGGTGGTGCTTTGGGTGCGGTGCTAAAAGCCAGTGGCATTGGTGATTATTTAGGAGCGAGCCTTCAAACCTTGAGTCTGGGTATATTTGTGCCTTTTATCATTGCAGCAGCGCTTAAAACCGCGCAAGGCTCATCTACCACAGCGCTGGTGGTGACCTCAACCATTATGTATCCACTTTTAGCAAGTCTGGGGCTTGATAGCGAGATGGGCAAAGTCTTAACTGTCATGGCGATTGGTGCGGGAGCACTTACCGTCAGTCACGCAAATGACAGCTTTTTCTGGGTCGTATCACGTTTCAGTCAGATGGATGTTCCAACGTCCTACAAAGCCTACACCATGGCAACGCTGGTTCAAGGCTTAGTTACCATTAGCATTGTGGCGATTATGTCAGTTATCTTTTTATAATAGAGTTCTTTCAGAACTCTAAACACGCCGTGAAAGCAAAGCTCTAACGGCTACGTTAACACTGGGTTTTCCTCGGCGGAATGCCCACGCACCTTTGGTGCTTTTCTTTCTTGCAAAATAAGTTTGTAAGAAATCTAATGTAAACGTTTTAACGCAAGCGCTTAGGCGCTTGCACCCTCTTTTTGTTCTCTTAATTTATCTTTTTTACTTTTGCGCTTCCCTTTAATCGGCGCACCACCCTTCTCTTTTTTGGGTGCTTCGCCTACGAGTTCAAACCCTTTTATTTGCTCTTTTACAACGCACATCCCACAACGCTTTTCAATTAACGCAAAGTGCGCTTTGTCTTCATGGTCAATAAACGAAATCGCCAAACCCTCTTTACCTGCACGTCCCGTTCGTCCGATGCGGTGGATGTAATCTTCCGTTGCACGCGGCAAATCAAAATTAATCACACAGCTCACCGCTTCAATATCAAGCCCACGTGAGGCAATATCTGTGGCAAATAAAACACGAATTTTGCGCTCTTTAAAGGACTTGAGCGTCCAAGCACGGTCTTCTTGAAGCAAATCACCATGAAAGGATTCGGCCAAAAAACCATGCTTGCGAAACTTCACCGCAATGTTATCCGCAGCCCTCTTGTTTGCCATAAAAACCAAAACCAATTCCCATTGATTTTCACGCAACAAGTGGCGCAATAGTGGCGCACGGTTTTCTTTATTGACTTCAATAGCCCGTTGCATGATGCGCTCAACCGTTGGTGCTTCCGCTTCGATGCTCACGTCCACCGCACGTTTTGTTATCTTAGCGGCAATGGTCTGCATTTTTTCAGGATAGGTGGCTGAGAAAAGAAGGTTTTGGCGTTGTTTTGGTAAGACCTCAAGGATGGCGTTTAGCTCTTGCTCAAAGCCCAAATCAAGCATTTTATCCGCTTCATCAAGCACAAAAAACTCCACATGAGAGAGATTAATCTGCTTTTTGCTCATAATATCCAAGAGTCGTCCTGAGGTTGCCACCACAATGTCGCACCCTTTTTGAATATCGTAGAGTTGCTCGCCAATCTTCTCCCCACCAATCACACTCACCACTTTTGGCTTTACATGTAAAAACGCTCCAAAGCTTTCAAACGCCTCAGCCACTTGCACACAAAGCTCACGGGTTGGCGTTAAAACCAGCACTTTTATCTTCGCTTTGCCCTCTTGTTTATCAGCATTCCATAGCTCCAATAAAGGCAGAACAAACGAAGCACTTTTTCCACTTCCCGTTTGCGCCCGTGCCAGAATGTCTTTTTTTTCTAACACAAGTGGAATGACTTTTTCTTGAATGGGTGTGGGGTGAGTAAATCCTACATGTAAAAGCGCTTCTTGAATGTGTGAGCAGAGTTTGAACGTGGAAAATGGCATGGTTTGGCATCCTTTTTTTCTTTGTGCCATTGTAGAATAATCTCTCTTTAGAGGAGGTTATCGTCTCGTTTTCGTGTCTTAAAATTTTATCAGTCCATATTGGCTATACTTTGCGATTAGATCACCCAAAGGCCTTTCATGTTATTTGGAAAAATAGACTACATCAATCTGCTCCCCTTTCATGTTTTTCTTAAAAAAGCTTCACTTCCAAGTGCTTTTAAACGCTCGTGCGAACACCACAAAGATGTTCCCTCCAACATTAATGCCAAACTGCGTACACGTAAAGTTCATGCTGCTGTTATCTCCAGCGTGGAGAGTACACGCAAAACACTGACCCCTTTAAATGTTGGTATTGTGGCAAAAAGGCATGTAAAAAGTGTTCTTGTGAAAAAAAATTCTCTGCCTAAAAAGGATCCCGCATCTGCTACATCGAATAAACTGGCAAATGTTTTGGGTATTGAGGGGGAAGTTTTTATTGGCGATAGAGCACTGAAGCTCTATTTAAACGAGCCTGAGGCGTATATTGATTTGGCGCAGGTGTGGACGCAGCGTTACCATCTGCCCTTTGTCTTTGCACGTTTTTGCGTCAATGAACACCAAAGTTTTTACAAAAGACTCGCTCATGCTATCGTACGCAAACCTATAAAAATTCCCCGCTATATATTGGAAACATACGCTAAAGAGCGAGGAATTAGCACACACGATATTCAAGAATACCTCAAAGTCATTAGCTACACCATTGGCAAAAAAGAGCAAAAAGCACTTTTTATGTTCCTAAAAAAAGTACGCATGCTTCAGCATAACGCATAGGCTACTTCTTTAAAGCGTTTGAAAAGTCATGCATCTCTTTTTCAAAGCGTTGAAATTTTTTGCTTAACGCCATTCTCATCGTGGCTTTTTCCTCAGGTTTTAAAAATGAATACTCAATGGTGTTGTAAACATACTGTTTAATGGTGGCGTAGCTCGGATGATAGGAGCTAGCAAGTAGGACATATTCTTGTGTTAAATTGCCCCTTGAAACACCTGAATCATCTGTGCAAATATCACAAGAGGTACGCCATATGCCGCATAAAGGGGATAGGGATGTTTCGCACCTTCAACACCTAAAATAAAGGCATTGCTTGTCAAATTTATCTCCACGGCTGCATGCTCTTTTAGGGCTTTTAAAAGCCAAAGAGCCTCTTTTTCATACACGATGCCTACCCCATTGCCCGATGCGATTTGCCTTTGCAATACTCTGTGCTTGCGTGATGTGAAACAAAAGCTCTTTGGGTTCCACCATACCAAGGGTAAGCTCACCTGCATGAAGGGCGCGTGGAACTTCAGGATACTGACGTGCAAGGTAGGCAAACATACGCATATGCAGGGTATAATCATTGATAGCTACGGTATTATTTTCAGGTGCTACGATGTTGACGCCCACCACCAATGCAGAGCGAAGCGCTGCTTGATAGCCAGAAAGCAAATCTGTGTAGACTTGAAGTGGGTCGAGTGTTCTTACCGCATAGGTTTGATAGCGCAATGTAAAATTCTCTGTATCGATACCTTGATGGCGGCGCTCTAACGTACCGATAAAATCACGTACACTGGCATCAAACGCTTGATGGCGTGCATAGGTCGCTGTGATGTGTTCCAAAAGGGTGTTGACTTCTTCTTGCGTGGTGGCGTTACGAAGAGCCTTGTTGAGATATTGCGCCTCTTGCGTACTAAAAAATGCCGTACTATTGACTCCCACACGTGAAAGCATTGTCTCGATGTAAGAGACATTTTCATTCAGTGCACGCTCTTTAATCATCTGCAATCCCACATCTACATACTGATCTGAAATAGGCGAAAAATAGCCAAAGGTGTTGAAAAAGTTGCTATCGGGCGGAAGTTGCTCATGGGTATGGTTTGAAAAATCTTTGTTAGACCAAAGCGTGAGTAGTTTACGGTACAAAGCATCGTTGGCGATAAGTTCATCAACGCTTATGCTTTTGCACGTTGTATCGCCTTTGGTTTTGACAATTTTGAAGCTACACGTATCAATCAACCACTCTTTATGCTTCACCCATTCAAGATAGGTTTCTACGTAAATGGAGCCTGAATAGTGATGATGCAAATCGCCCCCTTTGGGCATTTGTGTGAAAAAAAGATTGAGCAGTGCGACATTGGGTGTTTGTGCCTCAAATGCACGCTCATAAAGTACGGACGTTGCACGTTCATCATCGTTTTGGGAAAGCATTGGTGATGGCGTACACCCAACAAAAAAGACCACAAGAAGCACGAGAAAAAGAGGTTTGACATAACGCATGCTCATTCCTTACATGTAAAGAAGATTCCTTGGATGATTGAAGCATTATAACCAAATACGCAAGCTTATCAATGTAAAGAGAGATTGAGATACTATTTCATAAACAAAGGAATAAAGATGAAATTTGAACTAGAAGATGACTACATAGAACTCTTTAAACTACTCAAAACCACTGGAGTGGCTGAAAGTGGCGGACATGCCAAAATGCTCATCGAAGAAGGTGCAGTGAAGCGAAATGGCGAAATGGAAACGAGAAAAAGAGCTAAAATCATTGCGGGTGAGGTGGTCGAAGTGATGGATAATAGAATAGAAGTTGTTCTTAAGAGTTAAAAGTTTAACTCGCCTTTTACTTCTTGTTGTTATGTCTTTCAATGAAGATTTAATGACTTAAGAGTACAATGACTCATGAATGCTTTTTAGGAGTTTTCTATGTCGCATCACACACTCAAATCAGGCTACAAAGCGTTGGTCGAAAGACTGAACCGCTTCCCGCAAGGTGCCCCTCCGTCTCAAACGCTGTACCACATACTCGAACTGCTCTTCTCGCCTAAAGAAGCAGAGCTTGTTGCTCTTTTACCCATTGTGCCTTTTGGGGTAGACGAAGCCGCAAAACGGTGGAAAATGTCACGTTTAGAGGCTCAAAACATCCTCGATGAACTCTCAAGCAGAGCCATTCTTTTAGATATAGATAAACATGGCGAATCCATCTATGTGCTCCCACCTCCCATGGCAGGTTTTTTTGAGTTTTCCTTGATGCGCGTGGGTGGCAAGATAGACCAAAAAATACTCTCAGAACTTTTTCACCAATACCTGAATGTAGAAGAGGATTTTATCAAAGATTTATTTGCCAATGGACAAACCCAGCTAGGAAGAGCTTTTGTCAACGAGCAAGCCTTAAGTGAGGAAAATGTTTTACATGTACTCGATTTTGAACGGGCATCTCACATCATTGAGAGTTCGCAGTATATGGGTGTGGGAACGTGCTACTGTCGGCATAAAAAAATGCACTTAGGTGAGGCGTGTGATGCACCGCTTGAGATTTGCATGACCTTTGGTGCGAGTGCCCAGTCTCTCACCAAATACAACTACGCAAGGCGCATTGACAAAATAGAAGGTATGGAACTTTTGTACCAAGCCCAAGAACACAACCTTGTGCAGTTTGGCGAAAACGTCCAAAAGGGTGTAAACTTTATCTGTAATTGCTGTGGCTGTTGTTGTGAAGCGTTAATCGCTGCTCGAAAATTTGCTTTTCTAAATCCAGTCCATACGACTAACTTTTTACCTGTTATAGATGAGGAACAATGCACAGGATGTGGCAAATGCGTCGAGGTGTGCGGGGTTGAAGCGATGAGTATCACCTCCGCCAACAATCCCCATAAACCAAAGCAAAAAAAAGCCACCCTCAATTCCGATAGATGCTTAGGGTGTGGCGTGTGCGTCAATGTCTGCAAGACAAAAGCGCTCAGCCTAAAACAGCTCGGCAAAAGAATACTCACCCCAATCAATGGCGCACACAGAGCCGTCATGATGGCAATAGAGCGAGGGAAACTCCAAAATTTTATTTTCGACAATCAAGCACTCTGGTCACACCGTGTCATGGCAACTATCCTCGGTGTCATCTTAAAACTCCCTCCCCTACAACAAATCATGGCAAGTGAACAGATAAAATCACGCTACTTAGGAAAGCTTTTGGAGAAATACTAAGCTTTACATGCAAAGAGAGAGTATCGCATAAACAAAAAAACAGAGGTGAAATGTGAACCAGAAGACGCTCATTGAAAAGGGAGTGGTGAAGCGATTGAGGTTGAAAAATTAATACAATGGTATAATTCTATATTTACATGTAAAGGCAAATAAAGTGATTTTTTGGCTTCTTGTTTCTGTTTTTGTACTGGGAATTTTATTTAAAACACCTTGGATGAAAGGCAAAGTTGGCGAATTTACGGTCAATATTGCGACTTCTTTGCATCTCAATAAAGAAGAATATGTCAATATTAAAAATATCACTTTGCAATTAAATGATGGTTCAACCACACAGATAGACCATGTCATTGTCTCTCGTTATGGTGTTTTTGTAATTGAGACAAAAAACATGAAAGGGTGGATTTTTGGCGATGAGCACCAGAGCATGTGGACACAACAAATCTTCAAAGAAAAACACCGCTTTCAAAACCCTTTACGCCAAAACTATCGCCATACCAAAGCTTTAGAAGAGATATTGGCATTGCCCTCTGAAAGCATCATATCTATCGTTGTTTTCATCGGCGATTGCAAGTTTAAAACCGCTATGCCAAACAATGTTTTTATCAATGCAAAATACACGTCCTACATCGAATCTTTTCAAGAAGAAAAACTCTCCGCCTATCAATTTGATATGACGATAGAAACCCTAAACCAAAAACGTCTCAAACAAAGCTTTTCAACCGATAGAGAACATGTTGCTAACTTACAGGAACGACACAACGCAAAACCCACGCCAACACCATCAGCTAAAATATGTTTTCGATGTGGCAAAAAGATGGTTTTAAGGCAAAATAGACAAACGAGACAAGAATTTTACGGATGCAGTGGATACCCGAAGTGTCGGAATGTTATAAAAATCTAGCCTTTTTGGTTGTTTTTATCGTTATTTAGTCAGAAAACTTTAGATACAATATGAGGTAATAGAAATTTTAGAGCAATGCCTAAAAACATTGCGGGTATAGTTTCTCGCCACTTGTCTGAAAAAATAAAAATGAATAGTCAAGGAGCGAGTATGAAAGAAAAACAAACAAGTCTTCTAAAACAGATTCTCCCGTCTGCCTTAGGGTGGATTTCGCTAGCAGTTGCCATTTTTATAGATGGTTCATTTGTCCAAGAGTTTACTCTTGTAGCTGTGGCGAGGGTCTTGCCCTAAAATTTCTACATTCTATAAACAGATAGCCATACCTTTTTGGCAATATATTCAATGAGGGGTCATTTTGAACATACTCAATCAAACCATTAAAGATTATAAGTTTATTTCTTTCATAAATAAGGGTGGCTTTGGAGCTGTCTATAAAGCTCAAAAAGCTACTGATTTTTTTGCTATTAAAGTCTTCCATGAAGAGTATGTTTTACGTGAATATAAAAAACATGGTGAAAATAATAGACTTCAAAGAGAAATAGAAATTATGAAGTCTGTTTCTCATGAATATCTCGTTGAATATGTTGATGATTTTATTATTGAAGATGAAAGCGGAAAAAACTATTTTTTGGTTATGAAATTTATTGAAGGGCATAATCTTAGAGAAATTCTAAATCAAGAAGAGAAACTCAATGAAGAAAAGGCTTTAGAACTATTTAAACAAATATTAGAAGGGCTTGATTATCTTCACAATCATAAAGGCGAAGATGACGATACAGGAATTATTCACAGAGATTTAAAGCCTGAAAATATTATTATTCAGAATAACGGACAAATCAAAATAGTTGACTTTGGTATATCAAAAGTGATTGACTTTACTTCATTAACAAGCACAGGCGAAATATTTGGAACAGGTCCGTATATGTCGCCAGAACAAATCACTGATAGCAAGCATTTAGACAAGAGAAGTGACCTATATACTGCGGGTGTTATATTATATGAGATATTAACTGGATATTATCCTTATGATTTTCAATATTTTCCTGAACTAATTGAAAAGATAAAAAATGACCCAGCAATTCCACCAAGACGAAGAAATCTTAGCATAAGTAATCAAATTGAAAATGTGATTTTGAAATTATTAGAAAAAAATCCATACCAAAGATTTTTAACAATTGATGAAATTTTAAAAGCAGTAAACCCAATAAATACTCAAAGAGAGAAAGTTTATGATTTATCACCAAGATTTCTACTCAGGCTTTACAATGACAAAAGCGTATTAGAAAAATATACAAAGCATGATGAAAAATTTGGATATGTTGTCTTTCCTGCGAATTTAGAAAATAATCAACCTGGATTACGAAAAAATATACAAGATAATCCAAATATTAAAATTTTAGTTGATCCAGCAACTGTTCGACTCGCATATGATACTTACACGGATGTAAAAGGAGTACTTGAGCTTCCATATGCACCAAATGATTATAGTGTAATTACGCCAACTTATTTAGAAAGTTATAAAGCACAAAAAGAATATGTAAAAAAAGTCATTGATAAACAAATTGAACTTCAAGCAGACATTTTATTATCACCTTTTCACTACACAAATAATTCAACTATAAGCTATGGTCCTACCCGCAATCTAACAGCTGAATGGTTAGACCTCGATTGTAAACTGGCAAAGGAAAGTATTGACTACCGAAATAATTTTTATCCAAACAAAGAAATATACACTGGAATTTGTATCAAAGCCGATATTCTAAAAGATGATAAAGACAAAAAGTTTTTGTTAAACACATTTTCATCTTTTGAAAATGATGGTTTCCTTATTTATGCAGATACTATTGATACCAAAACTAATGAAGTTATTTTATATCACTATATAGATTTTTTAATTGAATTGCAAAAATGGACAAACAAGCCTGTTATTGCTGGTCGAATTAATACTGGTCTAGGATTAGGTTTATTGTCTTTAGGTTTATCTGGATTCACATCTGGAACAGCACGTTTTGAGAGTTTTTATGAGGATTTGTATAAAGAAAGTAGTAAAGCATTTAACATGTATACAAGATATTACTTTCCAGAATTATTGACAACAGTCTCAATCAATAGAAAGACACCTATAAAATTTGATGAAATTATTAAAAATATTGGTGCATGTGATTGTTACTATTGCAATAAAAAAGCCAATGCCGAAATTGTGAAAGACCAAAACGCTCATTTGCATTTTTTAGAAATAATACATACGGAAATTGCTCACCTTCAAAAAAATTCAATTAATACTAACATAATGAATTATATCAATAAAATTGATGTAGCAATAAGCCTCTATAGTGGATTAAAAAATGTCTTTAAAAGTGATGAATATTCTTTTCTGTATAGGTGGAAAAATGTTTTTACAAAAATAAAGGATAAACATTATGTTTAGATACGAAAAAGAGATGATTCCTATTTTAAAAGAACAATTGTCTTTTAGACATAAAAATAGCCATTTTGTTAATGAATTTAATTCGGGAAATGGTATAGCTGATCTTGTATATACCACACAATTAGAAGAAAAAAAAGAGCTTATTTTAGATTATGAGTTAATTTCTATTGTTATGAATTATCTAAATAGAAAAAATAAAATAATTGAAATAAAAGAGTTTTATAGCAATACGTTTCTCAGCAAAAAAAAAGCATTTGGCTTAATTCAATTTTTACTTGATGGCGGAAATCTAGAACAAATAAATGATGAAAATTTACTTGTAAAAGAAAAATATAGTGCTCCTGTTAAAGATATTATATCTATAGAAGCTAAACTTTATGATTGGAAAAATGGTTTTTATCAAGCTCTGAGATATAAACCTTACTCAAATAAAAGTTATTTAGCAATTAGCCAAGAGTTTGTACATCGAGTGGATAAAGAACTGTTAAAAGAGAACAATATTGGACTTATGTCGGTTTCACCTAATGAAGTTAATGTAATTATCAACCCTAAACTTGAAAAACCTTCTAATTTAATTGCACATATGTATTTAGCAGAAAAATTCTATATGCAAGTTTTTCATGAAAAAACTATCAATAAAACTAAAAATAAGCTACAAATTGCATAACCATAATTCAATTTTAGGGATCTAAGCTAAACTTTTAACTTTTCAGCATCCCAATTCAATCCATTAAGAAAAAATTTCAAAGATAACCATCTTTACATGTAAAGAAAATAACCAGAAGCCTCAAGGCACTAACGGATTAGCTTTTCTTCTTTAATGATATTTTTTGTATGATGCAACAGACTTACACGATGCGTAAAAAAGGAAATGATGATGAGCGTAAAAGATGTTGCTGGTTTTATGTTAAATGAAATAAAGAAAAATGGCTCTTTGCCTCAGGTGGGGCTTGCAGATGTCATCAAAGACAAATTTGGTAAAGAATTTGTTTTTGAAACGACACATAAAACGCTTACTATTGATAGAAAAGTTTTAAGAGAATTCAATAAAATAAAAGGCGATGACATCCTTTGGGACAAAGATAGATGTTGTTGGCATTAAACGCATCTGAAAAACTAAAATGAGAAAGCCTCTATCGAAGCTTTCTCCTCTTTACATGTAACGCTTACGCAGCTTTTTTAATCAACAAATTTTTCATATCTTCTTTTGCATCACCTGTTAAATGCAAGTTAAAATTCTCTTGTAAGAACGCAAAAATATCATCCGTGACAAATTGTGGTGGTTTGGGTCCTAGGTAGATGTCTTTGATGCCGATGCTAAAGAGTGACAACAAGATAAGGACGGCTTTTTGCTCCATCCAGCTTAGAACGATAGAGATAGGAAGGTCGTTGACTGGGGTATTGAGTGCTGCACTGATGGCTAGAGCGATGTGGATACCGCCGTTGCTGTCGTTGCATTGTCCTAAGTCTAGGTAACGAGGGATGCCTGTGTCTGCTACTGTTCCAAAGTCGATGTCGTTAAATCTAAATTTACCACAACTTGAAGTTAAGATAACGCAGTCATTGGGGAGTGAACTTGCTAACTCACGGTAGTATTCGCCACCACGACCTGGGGCATCACACCCTGCGATAACAAAGAACTGGCTGATTTTTCCTGCTTGGACGGCTTCTAAGATTTGAGGTGCTAGTCCTAAGATAGTTTTGTAATGATGACCCGTTACAAGCGTGTCCTCGCTGTCAAATCCTGTGATGTCTGGAAGTGCAAGTGTTTGAGCGATAACTTCACTAAAATCATTTCCGTGGATTTTTTTGCTTTCTTTAACGCCTACGATGTCATACGTGTACATACGGTCGATGTAGGTAGCACTTGATTTTGGTGGAACGATACAGTTGGTGTTCACGATGATAGTGCCAGCCCATTGCTCGAACAATGTGGATTGGTCAAACCATGCTTTACCGATGTTGCCTTTAAGGTGTGCAAATTTCTTAAGTTCTGGGTACGCATGAGCGGGTAGCATCTCTGAGTGGGTGTAGATATTGATGCCTTTTCCCTCCGTTTGTTTAAGAAGTTCAAGCAACATATCGAGGTTGTGACCGCTGACGAGTATTCCTTTACCCTCAGCCTTATTTTGAGAGATTTTTACTGGTGTTGGGATGCCTAGGTGAGACGTGTGTGCTTCACTTAGGATGTTCATCATCTCAATGCCTGCGGTTCCTACTTTCATCAGTTGTTTGATGTGGTCATCAAAGTTAAAGTTGACATTGGTGAGCGTAAAGTAAAGTGTTTCAGCGATGACATCATCGACTTTTTTCGTATCAGCGCCAAATTCGTTGGCATGACCACGATATGCGCTCAAACCTTTAAGACCATAAATCATAATATCTTGAAGCTTTGCTAGGTTGGCATCTTTGCCACACGTTCCCATATCTTGACCTTTAGCACCACAGCCGTTTATTGCACTCATCGAACATTGGTCACAAAACATACTTAAAGACATAATCACTCCTCATTAAAATATGCCAGCATCTTAGCAGGAGGGATGCTTGATGTCATTGATTGATCTCAATCAAGAGAGTGTGTAGATTTGAAATACACCTCTTTTTTTATAAAAAGTGCCTAAAAATGGTGCAAAACCTTATGTGATGGACTTTACTCAAGATTTTCATTGTTACATTTTTGTGACATATCATTAGTTTTTGCTTGTATCTACATTTAGCTAACAAATCTAATATATCTTTTATAACGCATCACTTATCATCACTTCAGTTTCAAAATATTATAAGGAGTGAGTATGAAATTTTCAAAGAAAATTCTTGGAAGTATTGCCTTAATCTGTGCATTGGCTGTGGCAGGAAATGCAGCAAGTGACAAAGTTACATGGAAGTTAGCGACTTCTTGGAATGCAGAATTTCCACCTTTTACAGACTCCGTTGCCAACATGGCTAAAATGGTCGAAGAGATGAGTGGGGGTGAGTTTCAAATTAAAGTAGATGCGGTCAATAAACATAAATCTGCTTTTGGTATCATGGATATGGTAAAGCTAGGTCAGTACGATATGGGTCATACTGCATCGTATTATTACAAAGGTAAAGACCCTGTATTACTTATGTTTACAACCATGCCTTTTGGTATGAACGCACTTGAGCAATACGCATGGTTCTATTTTGGTGGCGGTATGGATATTATGCAAAAATCCTACGAAAAACACGGCATGTATGCCTTCCCTGGTGGAAATACAGGGGTTCAAATGGGCGGATGGTTTAGAAAAGAGATTAACTCTCTAGACGACCTTAAAGGTCTTAAGATGCGTATTCCTGGCTTTGCAGGTGAAATTTTTGCCAAACTTGGCTGTTCAGTAACCAACATTGCCCCAGGTGAGCTTTACACTTCTTTGGAGCGTGGAACCATTGATGCACTTGAATGGGTAGGACCTGGTATGGATGTTTCTATGGGCTTTCACAAAATCGCACCTTATTATTATACAGGATGGCATGAACCAGCAACAGAGCTTCAATTTGTGGTAAATAAAGCTAAATTTGATAAACTATCAGATAAAAATAAGGCGATTCTTAAGACAGCAATGAAAACAGCGGCGTACGATATGTTAATTCAAAATTACGATATGAGTGCAACAGCATGGGATAAAATTAAGACTGAATATCCTAATATCAAAATCAAATCGTTTCCAAAACCTGTTATGGATGCGATGCGTCAAGCCAATGCAGATTTGATTGCTGAGCAATCAGCAAACAATCCAGAGTTCAAACGGATTAATGATTCACAACAAGCCTATATGAAAAAAGCACGTGCATGGACAAATATTGGTGAATTTGCATACATTAGAGACAATCAATAATTTTGAGACTGTTCACTTCCTTATCATGAGGAAGTGAACCTCCATGATATTAAAAGAGACCAGCAAGAAAATGGTTTTGTTTGCTGGTCTCTTTTAGTATTTAGGAAAAGGAGTAGCGTGTTAATTAAAGCAGAAAAAATCTTCGATACGATAGCTGATTACATAGGGTATCTCTGTTCGTTTCTGATGATAGCAATGATGTTAAATATCTTTTACGATGTTTTTATGCGGTATGTGTTCAAAAGTGGTTCCATTGCATTTCAAGAGTTAGAGTGGCATATTTTTTCCTTGATTATTCTTTTAGGGACATCGTATGCGCTTAAAGAAGATGCGCATGTGCGTGTTGACATCTTGTACACTAAATTTAGTGAAAAGAAAAAAGCATTGGTCAATATTGTAGGTGCTTTTTTATTTATCACGCCTATTGCTCTTTTGATAGCATTGGGGTCTGTTGGCTTTGTTATGGAAGCATTTAGCACCCATGAAATTAGTGGCGATCCAGGAGGGTTGACGCACCGATGGATTTTAAAAGCCTTTATTCCTTTCTCTTTTTGGTTGCTTATCTTTATTGCAACAGGGTTTGTTATTAAAAATATTAACCTTTATCGCAAAGCAACACTGGAGGAGAAAAAATGATTGGCATTGTTATGTTTTTTGTGGGAATGCTTATGCTACTCATTGGCTTTCCTGTTGCGTTTACCTTTGGTGCGGTTTCTGTTTTCTTTGGTCTCTTCTCAGGTATTTTTGAATCTTTAATGGACGGGGGAACCCTCATTGAGGGGTTTCAAGCAGGTGTCAATATGTTTGCTTTTATGCCTCACCGTATTTGGGCGATTATGAATAACACCATTTTAATGGCAGTTCCAATGTTTATTTTGATGGGCATTATCCTCCAAAAATCACGCTTAGCAGAGCGTCTTTTAGAAGCAATGGGCTTTTTATTTGGTGAAGTGCGTGGAGGCTTAGCGATTAGCACCGTTTTAGTGGGTGCTTTACTGGCCGCTTCTACAGGAGTTGTAGGTGCTAGCGTAGTTGCAATGGGTGTTATTTCTCTGCCTGTTATGCTCAAATACAACTATTCAAAATCATTGGCCTGTGGTACCATTTGCGCCTCAGGTACCCTAGGACAAATCATCCCTCCCTCGGTTGTTTTAATTATTTTAGGGGATGTCTTTCAGCAACCTGTGGGTGATTTATTTGAAGGTGCTTTTTGGCCAGGATTGACCTTGGTTGCAGTGTATATTTTGTACATTTTAATTGTTTCCTTTTTAAATAAAGATACAGCCCCTGCTATTCCAAAAAATGAATTTATAGACAACAAAATGCAGCAAATCATCAATGCGTTTAAAGCCATTTTGCCACCACTTATTCTTATTATTCTTGTTCTAGGCTCAATTTTTGAAGGCATTGCAACACCTACAGAATCCTCTGCAGTTGGATGTATTGGTGCGATGATTTTGGCATGGATGTACAAATCTTTCTCGTTTAAAATGATTCATGAAGCCTCTTTGGAAACGGTCAAAACAACCGCCATGGTGTTTGCCATTTTAATTGGAGCAACGGCATTCTCTATGGTTTTCTCTTACACAGGTGGTGATGAAATTGTTGAAGAGGTTATGCGAAGCCTTCCTGGTGAAAAATGGGGCTTTATCGTTGTTTCTATGATTGCGATTATGGCATTAGGATTTTTTATTGATTTTGTTGAGATTTCTTATATTATTGTACCGATTTTAGCGCCTATTGCTGAAGCAATTGGGATTAACCCCGTGTGGTATGCACTGCTCATTGCACTCAATCTGCAAACCTCTTTTCTAACGCCCCCGTTTGGGTTTAGTCTCTTTTATTTGCGTGGTGTTGCGCCCTCAAGTGTTAAGACAATAGATATTTACAAAGGTGTACTTCCTTTTATTCTTTTACAAGTTGGTGTGATGATTGTCTTTACCCTCTTCCCTGAAGTGTACGGCGTTTCTATGATGCTTAAATAATCTTGTATCTTTTGCAAGGGTAAACCCTTGCAAAAGTCTCTTAAAATGTCTCTTTGAACGTAACGGAGCTTACCGTAAAATTATCCAGCTGAATAATCGTCATATGCTCCTCTTTTTTAGGAAAATAGGCTACATCTTTTTTATCTTCCAAAAGCCCTATTGAATACGAATACTTCTTAAATTTTGGCATCATAAACAAACTCATCACCATACTAGGAACCGCCGTTGCATCCATAATATATATGGCATTGTTTTCAGCAAGATAGTTTGGATTTTTTTCTAAAAAACTTTTGATAGAAGAGCCTTGGGCTTGTGTAAAAGCAACAATAACCTGTTTGGTTTGGGCTGTTAGTAAAACCTTTTTTTCAAACTGATCCTTAATAGAAGGAAACTCAATCGCAGAGCCTTCTTTAAGCGTATTGGCAAAAAGAGCCAAAGGCAACACAAACAAAAATAAAGCGTAGAAATATTTCATGGAACATCCTTAATGATAATTAATGTTTTATTGTATCTTTTACAAGTAAATAAAACTTTAACACCATTACCCTAGAATAACGCCTCCAAAACGACGTTCAGCTTGTGCGTATTCTGAAACAATCGTCTCAAGTTCTCCCACAGAAAAGTCTGGCCAGAGTGTTTTACTAAAAAAGAGTTCCGCATAAGCAGCCTGCCAAAGTAAAAAGTTAGAGAGCCTACAATCGCCCCCTGTTCGAACCAACAAATCTACAGGAGGCATACCTGCAGTATCCAAATGTGATTCGAGTATTTCTTGCGTGATATTTCCCTTTACATGTAAAGATTTATTCACCGCTCGCACAATCTCATCACGAGCACCATAATTAATCGCCAATACCTGTGTAAGCCCTGTACAATGCGCTGTTTTCTCTTTAGCGTAGGCAATTTCATGTTGCAAGGTGCTTGAAAACTTGCTCATATCACCAATGACATCAAAACGAATATTGTTTTCTAAAAGCGTTGGAATTTCGCTATGAAGGTATTTTGAAAGCAACTTCATTAAGACACTCACTTCAGCTTTTGGACGGTTCCAATTTTCAGTACTAAAGGCGTAAAGCGTTAAATAATTTATGCCCATTTTAGAGACATATTTTGTAATTTCACGAACTTTTTTTGCCCCTTCTTTATGCCCAAAAGAGCGCTCTTTTTCTTGACGTTTTGCCCATCTACCATTGCCATCCATTATGATTGCCAAATGCACCAAATCATTCATGTATTTCACTTCTTTTATCCAATTTTTTCTGCGCCCATTTTATCTACTTTGACTTTAGCTTTACTTGACAAATCCGCCCACTTTGACTAAAATTACGCCATTACTACTTTTTTAGAATTCTCACAAAGTAGTCTCATAAAAAATCGAATCAAGCAACTCTATCTTTGGGAATTTCTGCCCTACCAGAGACTCTAGCTTCATGAACGATCAAACCAAATACAAAGAAGGCACAATGAGCGGAAACACTCCAACCTCAAACAACCAAACCTCTGCGCAAACAAAACCTGCCCATCATAACAAATCACGCACACATGTCCCCGTTGATGGTTATAAAATAGAAAACTTAAGAACAATCCCTTTAGAAAAACTCTTAGAGATTGCCACAGAACTTGGCATTGAAAATCCTAATGAACTTAAACGTCAAGATTTAATGTTTGAAATTTTAAAATCACAAGTCAATCAGGGTGGATTCATTCTTTTTACAGGTATTTTAGAAATTGCAGGTGAAGGTTATGGTTTTTTACGTGCCACAGATGCTAACTTTTCTGATAGTGCGAATGATGCGTATGTGAGCAGCACTCAAGTCAAAAAATTCGCCCTTCGAACGGGAGATATTGTCACAGGTCAAGTGCGCCCACCCAAAGATCAAGAGCGTTATTACGCCCTTTTAAAAATTGAAGCGATTAATTATCTTCCTCTTGCAGAAAGTAAAAAAAGACCTCTTTTTGAAAACCTAACACCACTTTATCCAACTGAAAAAATTAAACTTGAATACGACCCAATGAAAATTACAGGACGTGTGCTAGACCTCTTTACACCACTGGGTAAAGGTCAACGTGGGCTGATTGTAGCACCTCCACGAAGCGGTAAAACAGAACTCATGAAAGAGTTAGCACACGGCATTGCACGTAACCATCCTGAGTCTGAACTCATTGTTTTACTCGTTGATGAAAGACCTGAAGAGGTGACCGATATGCAACGCTGTGTTCAAGGCGAAGTGTATAGCTCCACCTTTGATATGCCAGCTTCCAACCATGTCCGTGTGGCAAACCTTGTCATTGAAAAAGCAAAACGCCGTGTGGAAATGGGCAAAGATGTGATTATTCTTTTAGATTCAATCACTCGTCTAGCTCGTGCGTACAATACCGTTACCCCATCCAGCGGTAAAGTGTTAAGTGGTGGTGTGGATGCCAATGCATTGCACAAACCAAAACGTTTTTTTGGTGCTGCTCGAAATATTGAAAATGGTGGAAGCTTAACCATTATCTCAACCGCACTGATTGAGACAGGCAGTCGAATGGATGAGGTTATTTTTGAAGAGTTTAAAGGTACGGGTAACAGCGAAATTGTCTTAGATAGAAACATTTCAGACCGTAGAATCTACCCAGCGGTCAATATTATGAAATCAGGAACGAGAAAAGAAGAGCTTCTTCTAAGCCCTGATACCCTACAAAAAGTATGGGCGCTTCGTAGTGCTATTAACCAAATGGAAGATATCGAAGCCTTGAAATTCTTGTATGCAAAAATGCTCAAAACGAAGGATAACGAAGAGTTACTCTCCATTATGAACGAATAAGAGAGGTGCAAACTTTGTTTTGCACTCCCTCTGACTAAAACACCAAAAGGTTATACTGTGCCACATCAAGTTCTTGCCCTCAAATACCGTCCCTCTTCCTTTGATACACTCATTGGTCAAGAAGCTATTACCCAAACACTCTCCTCCGCCCTTAACCAAAACAGGCTTTCTCATGCTTACCTCTTTTCAGGGCTTAGAGGAAGTGGTAAGACTTCTACCGCACGTATTTTTGCCAAAGCTTTGGTGTGCGAACAAGGGCCCAATGCCACACCGTGTGATGTGTGCGAGCATTGTTTAAGTGCCAATGAAAACCGTCATATAGATATTATTGAGATGGACGCCGCATCGAACCGTGGTATTGATGATATTCGTGAACTCATTGAAAGCACCAAATACAAACCCTCCTCTGCTCGCTTTAAAATTTTTATTATAGATGAAGTGCATATGCTCACCACACAAGCGTTTAATGCCCTTTTAAAAACCCTTGAAGAACCACCTAGTTATGTAAAATTTATTTTAGCAACGACAGACCCTTTAAAATTGCCTGCTACGATTTTATCCCGTACGCAACACTTTCGCTTTAAACAAATTAAACAAAGTGATGTGATTAATCATCTCTGCCACATCTTAAATTTAGAAAAAATTGAGTATGAAAAAGAAGCCCTTGAGATGTTAAGTCGAGCAGGAAATGGTTCACTGCGTGACACCTTAACGCTTTTGGATCAAGCCATTATTTACTCTAAAGGCTACATCACCCCTGAACACGTTGCAACCATGCTAGGACTGCTTGATCCCAATCAGCTAGAAATACTCTTTAATGCTATTTTAAATGGCAATAAAAGTGAGCTTTTACACCTCATTAAAGAGCTTGAGAGTTATGAATGCGAAGTGGTTATTGATGAATTAATTGCTTATTTAAAAACTGCTTTTTTTGAGCAGGATAGACGCTTTTCCACACTTTTGTATGAACGCTTTTTTAAAATTTTAAGCGAAGCAAAAAGTTTACTTTACATTAATGCCAACAATGGTTTTGTCCTCTCGTTGGTTCTCTTTAAAATGATAGAAGCGACACACATTAAAACCATTGAAGAGATGATAGATTCACTGGAAAATGAAAAATTTAGGCTTCCTGCCAAACCTCCTCATTTTGAAGAAAATGGTGAAACCTCTGAAGAGACACTACCTGAAGAATCATTGGAGCAAGAATCTTTACATGTAAACGATCAGGGGCAAAGCGCACCTATTCTTTTTGCACGCCTTTGTGAAAAACTTATGGATCGCAATGTTGAATTGGGTGAATGTTTTAAAACCCACATTCGTTTTGAAGATTTTAGCCATCAAACACTCACACTAAACTCGAGCGCAAAAGAGGAGAGTGGCAAAATCCTTAAAAATAATTCAGCCATTATTCGCCATTTTGTACAAGAAACTTTTGGTTTTGAAACAGTGATTCATATTACTAAAGTAGAAGAAGAGGTGCCGTTACGACCAGAACAAGACGCATTACAAAGTTCTTCTACCATGGAAAATATTGCATTTGAACAAACCCCTCAAAGTGAGAGTTGTGCCACAGGTGATTTATTAGCAAATCAAAAAGAGTACGATGCCACTGAGATTCTAAACACCCCTTTTATTCAAAGAGCCACAGAGCTTTTTGATCCTAAAAAAATTCAAATTCAACAAAAAGTATAATGCAATGGAAAAAATTCTTATCATGAATACAGGTGGAACTTTTAACAAACGCTACAATCCCCTCAAAGGTGAACTAGAAGTGCCTAAAGATGGTATGGCAGTTGAGTCTATTTTGCGCTATTGCCCCAATATGCAATATACACTTTGCAACCTCATTCACAAAGATAGCCTAGAGATGAACGAGGAGGATCGAGAAGAGCTTCTTAAAGCCATTGAAGCCTCTTCTTCTCATAAAATTTTAATCATTCATGGTACCGATACTATGGATGTCACTGCTTCTTTTCTAGCCTTACATGTAAAGAATAAAATCATTACCCTTACAGGAGCAATGGTGCCTTTTAGCATTGATACGGTTGAGGCTACTGCTAATGTTATGTTGGCACTAGGGGATTTACATGTAAGAGAAAACAATGGAGTTTATATCGCCATGCATGGTAGGGTTGCTGCGCATACACAACTCTATAAAAATAGAACCAAAGGTGTTTTTGAGCCCTCTTAAGCTCGTAATGCCTCTGTTTTTCGAAAAACAAAATGGCTCATCACAATGACATAATACGGGTAAATAATAACACCCAAAAAAGGGATGAAGGTGAGTGTGAAACACAGCAATGAAATCCCTCGCATCTCTCCTGCATGAAGACGTTTTAACGCTTGATACTCACTTGAAGTATTGAGCATCGATGAAACTTCCAAAACTAAGAGTTTATGAAATAAATAAAAAACGGGCAACAGTAGTACCATATTAAAGATGGGAATAAAGATTAAAGGTGTGAGAAGAATAAAAAGTACAGCCGTCACCAGTATACTCTTTAGCATTACCCCCACGTAGCCGACAAGACCAATCCCCTTGAGCACCACATGCGGATAATAGCGCTCCTGAATTTCACTAATAAAATAGCCTGAAAAGAACCCCACAATAATCGAATACACCATCAGAAAAAGATAATACACCACCATCGCAGAGGTTAGAAAAAAAAGCATCGAAATAAGGGTTTTTGTAATAAAAATTAAAGAGATAAAGCTAAAAAGCCAACTCTGCTCTAAACTTCCCTCAAACCCTTGTAAACTTTCACTCAACCAAAGCGATAACGCCCCCATACCCCCGAAAAAAAGCCAAATAAGCCCTACAAAGAACAAAAGTGTTAGCAAAAAAGATACAAGAGAAATCAATAAAACCCTAGGCGAAAACGTATCGCCCAGAGACACGATAAAAATATTGCTTTGTAGTTTCGTGTGCATCGTTATTGAATCGCTTGATCGTTAACGCTAATAACACCATTTTTCATAGCAAGATCATAAACAAAAAAATCACCCTCTGCACGTCCTAATGCAAACTCCTTTGCTGAGGCAAGGTTTAAGGCTTCCAGTGTTGCTCTGTCATCTTTATGCACTTTAACTTTCGAGCGTATATCTAAAAGCCCCACCAATGCCAAAGGGCTTTGTGTATCGCTGTAGCTATTTTTCGCAATTTCAATCACAGTATCCACACGAACATCGTTCAGTTTTACTAAAGTAGATTGAAATGCTTTCAATGCAATATCAAACTTTACCTTAACCCCATGATTAATCAGCGCAATCGTATCGCTAATCAACATTTTTTCTGATGGGGGAGTTGGATTGAGCACTAACGCATTGTAATCTTCTTGTAATTTGTGAGTCAGTTCCGCATTAAGACCTTCAACATCCAGTTTCAAAAAGAGTTTATCTAATTTAATATCATCACTACTACTTAAAACACCAATGCCTTCAAAAGCGTAATCTGCACTCATACGTAACTCTTTTTGCCGCTCTTCAATACTGCTTTGTGATTTCAAACCACCCAGTTCTACATGAAGAAGGCTCAACCCATCGTTCATAGCAAGAGCATAACTTCCAATTTTTAAATCCGCTTTATTATTAAACTCATCCTTGTAGGTAAATGTGTACATAAAGTCTTTGAGTTCACTTTTAGATAAAAAAGCTTCGCCTTTCATTGAAAAAAGCTGATGTCCTACACCTAACGATCCATGCACACGTTCTCCACGATGATTTAAACGTAACGTATGGTCCTTGGTATCCACATGAAGCGTTCCACCATCCACAATCATCTCTTCTTTAATATCTTTGAGTTGAAACTCTTTAAGGGCTTCATCGCTACCAAAAAGCATATCAGCACCAAAAACTCCACGGGCTAAAAGTGGCAAAACACGTACGCTAAGCTCTTTATCTTCCGCAAGACTTGCTTGAACGACGGTGGGAAGCTGGCTGAGTGTCATAGAGACTTTCACGTCGCTTGGAAGCAGATTGCTGTGTGTCATTTCGCCTTGAAATTTCAAACCATTTAATGCCTCATTGATTCCAGATTCACTCTCTTCTGTGAGTGTTTGTGCGATGAGTTTATACTGGGCATTTTTTTCCACCAACTGTGCTAATAAAAAATCACGTGCCTTTTTTGCATCAACCACTTCAAGGCTAAAGGTTCTTTGTGTTGTAAAATAACCGCTTTTGCTTAATTGTTCTGATTTAAAACCGTTATTGGCTAAAACCTTTGCTTTAGCATTGATGGTCGCATCCACTTTTTGTGAAACAACTAACGGCATTGCAAGCAATCCCGCAACCACAACTGATGCGATAATTCCGTATTTCATTTTTGACATTTTTTACCTTTGTTATTTGTACGCTATCACATAATAGGTATGTTTGTTTGGAACTTTTTCTAAGGTCACTTTATATTTCTCTGCCCATTTTGCAATGATAGCATTGACTTCGTCTATCAGTTCATCGCCGTGGGCTTCATTTTTAATTTTAAAATAATCTTTGTTGCTTGAAAGTGCCACAAAAGAGTGCAATGGCTTCAACGCATCATGCAAAGTAATCAAATGTTTTTCAATGTGTTCAAATCCAACGGTATTGGCAATAACGCGCTCAAGTTGCGCTATGGTATTCTCACTCACACTGTAGCCTAACTGTGTTAAAATCGCTTGTCTGTGCATGGTTTTTCCTTTACATGTAAAATAAAATTTAACGCTTTTGTGCAATAAGCACACCCTCGAGCATCTTTGAAATATCACCGTCTAAAATAGCATTCACCTGTGAATATGCAATGTTACTTCGATTGTCTTTGACTTGCTGATACGGAGCTAGGACGTAGGAGCGGATTTGATGTCCCCAACCAATCTCACTTTTTTCAACACCGTCTTTTTCTGCTTGTTGTTTTTCAAGCTCCAACTCGTACAAACGAGACTTCAACATTTTCATTGCTGAAGCTCTGTTTTTGTGCTGAGAGCGGTCATTTTGACACTGCACCACAATACCTGTTGGCATGTGCGTAATACGAATCGCACTGTCGGTTTTATTGACATGCTGTCCACCAGCGCCACCCGAACGGTACGTATCGACTTTTAAGTCACGATCTTCAATCACGATGTCAATATCATCGTCCACCTCAGGCGAAACCATCACCGAGCTAAACGAGGTGTGGCGTTTGGCATTGGCATCAAAAGGGCTGATACGCACCAAACGGTGAATACCGTTTTCCACTTTCATATACCCGTACGCATTTTCACCGCTGATGATGAAACTCACATCTTTAATCCCCGCTTCTTCACCTTCTTGATAATCAAGCACTTCTACTTTAAAGCCACAACGCTCTGCCCAACGCAAATACATACGGTACAAGATACTCGCCCAATCCTGACTCTCTGTCCCTCCAGCACCTGGATGAATGGAGACGATAGCGTTTTTAGTGTCATTTTCGCCACTGAGCATCATGGCGATTTCAAGGTTTGTAATGTGCTCTTCTAAATGCTCTGCATCTTTAAAAAGCTCTTCTGTCGTTGCTTCATCATTTTCAGCCTTTGCCATCTCGTACAAATCGACTGCATCCACCACAACATTCTTCGCTTTGGTGTAGCGATTAAGCAGTGAGTTAAGACCCGTTTTTTCTTTTTGCATCTCTGCTGCTTTTTTTGCATCATTCCAAAATTCAGGGTCTTGTTCTATCGTCTCAATTTCCTTCAAGCGCTCAGAAAGTTCTTCAGGCTTGATGATTTGAGCGATGTTATCCACTTTGGTTGTCAATTTTTTAAGTAACTCTGTGTATTCGTAACTGTCCAACGCTCTTCCTTTTGCTATAATACGCTTTTTAAAAATATTTATTTTACCCCAAATAAACTCTAAAGTGCCTAAAATGAAAATAGTAAAAACCATTCTCGAACTTCAAGATGCTAGAAAAGAACTTCACGGCTCCGTAGGTTTTGTGCCAACGATGGGCGCTTTACACAACGGACATTTAAGCCTGATTCAAAAATCCCTTGCCCAAAATGACCATACCATTGTCTCTGTTTTTGTCAACCCGACGCAATTTTTAGCAGGAGAAGATTTTGAAAAATATCCCAAACGCACCCAAGCTGATATAAAAATCTGTGAACTTGCGGGTGTGGATGTTTTATTTATGCCCACACAAGAGGTCATGTATTCAAAAATAGAGCCTACCCTTTTAGCGCCTGCTCCTAAAGCGTATAGTTTAGAAGGACTTGCACGTCCTGGTCATTTTGATGGTGTTTTACGGGTCGTCTTAAAACTCTTCAATCTCTCCAAACCAAGCCGTGCCTATTTTGGAAAAAAAGATGCCCAGCAACTCTATCTCATTCAAAACATGGTTCAAAGCCTCTTTTTGAACATTGAAATTATTCCTTGTGACATTGTACGAGAAGATGACGGATTAGCACTTTCCAGCCGCAATGTCTACTTGAGTGAACACGAACGCCAAGAAGCCCTTTTGCTCTCCAAATCACTCAAGGTTGCCTCTCGTGCAATCATGGCTAAAGAGAGAGATTGTGAGAGAATTAAAGCTGAAATGAGAACCTCCTTAAAACCTTTACATGTAGAATACGTGGAAATTTTAAATCGTGATTTTGATACAATACCCACTATTGAATTAGGCAACTGCATTATTTTAGTCTGCGCCAAAGTGGGTACAACCCGCCTCATTGATAATTTATGGATATAACAAAGGAAAAGCTTGAAAAAATTGCATTTAGTCTCACTGGGCTGTAATAAAAATCTTGTTGACAGTGAAGTGATGTTAGGAAAGTTACGTGCATATGAAATGTGCGATGATGCCTCACAAGCCGATGTTCTCATTGTCAACACCTGTGGATTTATAGGTCCTGCGAAAGAAGAGAGCCTCAACACCATTTTTTCACTGCATGAAGCACGTAAAAAAGGCTCTTTATTGGTCATGGCAGGCTGTTTAAGTGAGCGTTACAAAGAGGATTTGACCAAAGAGCTTAAAGAGGTTGACCTTTTTACGGGTGTGGGTGATTATGACAAAATTGATGAGATTATTGCTCTGCGTCAAAACCGCTTTACCCCTGCTACCTATTTGATGAACGAGGAAGAGCGTGTCATTACAGGTTCAAACGCACATGCCTATGTGAAACTCTCAGAAGGATGCAATCAAGCCTGTAGCTTTTGCGCTATTCCAGGCTTTAAAGGCAAGCTTCATTCACGAACCTTAGACTCCCTCGTCAAAGAGGTGAAAATACTGGTTTCAAAAGGCTTTTTTGACTTTAGCTTTATCTCTCAAGATAGTAGCTCATACCTAAGAGACATGGGCGAAAAAGAGGGGCTCATTGCGCTCATTGATGCGGTTGAAAAAATTGAGGGTGTGAAGAGTGCACGCATTTTATACCTCTACCCAACCACAACGTCCAATGCTTTGATTGAACGTATTATTGCCTCGCCACTTTTTCATAACTATTTTGATATGCCTATCCAACACATCAGCGACGCCATGCTCAAACGTATGAAACGAGGAGCAGGAAGAGAGCGCATCATCGAACAATTGGAGCTTATGCGTCAAGCACCCAATAGTTTTATTCGCACCAGTTTTATTGTCGGGCATCCAGGAGAGAGTGAGGCTGAGTTTGAAGAGCTTTTGGAATTTACGAAGCATTTTGATTTTGACCGTGTCAATATTTTTGCCTACTCCGATGAAGAAGATACCAGTGCATACGAGATGAGCGAAAAAATTGAAACCAAAATCATCAATAAGCGCATTAAAGCACTCGATAAAATAGTTCAAGCCAAAACAAAAAAAAGCTTTGAAAAAGAAGTTGGTAAAGAAGTCGTTCTCTTAATCGAAGGAGAGAGCAGTGAACACGAACTCTTTATGGGAGCAAGAGAACTTCTATGGGCACCTCAAATTGATGGGGAAATTTTAGTGAATGACTCGGATGTCGAGAATGTGCGCATTGGGACATGTTACAAAGCTACTATCACAGAGTGTGTAGGGGATAAACTCATTGCAACCATTACCGCTCTTGCATGAGGCAACCCTTAGCTCTCTTAAACGCACAAAAAATCTTTTAGCCTTCTCGGGTGGTGGAGACTCCACTGCCCTCTTTTTTTTATTACATGTAAATGCCATTTCTTTTGATATAGCCCATGTTAATTACCAAACACGCAAACAAAGTGATGCCGAAGAAGCGTATGCCAAAACGCTCGCCAATACTTATGGCAAAAGCTGTTTTAGCGTTACATGTAAACTTGAAAATGCCAATTTTGAACACCGCGCACGAGAAGAACGGTATGCTTTTTTTGAGTCGCTGATGCAAGAACACGGCTATGAAACACTTATCATGGCACACCATTTGGGTGATCGTTTGGAATGGTTGCTGATGCAACTGTGTAAGGGTGCTGGCGTGGTAGAAATGCTTGGAATGCAAGAGCGGGAAGAAAGAGAAGGCTATGCTATCGTGAGACCTCTTTTACATGTAAACAAGCCTGCGCTTAAAAACTACCTCGAAAAAGAAGCTATTGCCTATTTTGAAGATGAAAGCAATGCCTCACTGAGGCATCAACGCAACGCCTTTAGACACCATTTTGCCAACCCACTTTTGGAAAAGTACGAAAAAGGCATTCTTCAAAGTTTTCACTACCTTGCTGAAGATGCCAAACGTCTTGTGCCTCATCAAGCAAAACGCATTAAAGATCTGTTTATTCTTCCACAAGACAGTGACGATTTAATTAACATTCGGCAGATTGATAAAATCTTAAAAATCTTAGGTGTTTTAGCCTCAACACAACAACGCCGCGAAATTCTTCAAACACGTAACTGTGTTATCGCCCATCGTATTGCTGTTGTTTTTGATGAAACGCTCATTTATATTGCGCCGTATGTCAGACTGCCAATGATGAAGAAAGATAAAGAGGTGTATCGAAAAGCCAAAATACCTGCAAAAATCAGAGGCTATCTAGCTTTAGAAAAGATTGATGCTACGGCACTTTTGTCGCATTAATATCGTAAACTTTAATTTTAAAAACAGAGCTAATGGTGTTTTTATTTGCTTCAAGATGAATAGGAAAATCTGCTTGTACAATATTTTTATACTGATTTAATCCCTCTAAAAAATTATAAAAATTCGTAGGCGTTTTAAGAGTAGAGGTCACATTGAGTTCATACTCAACGAACTCTTTTTGATACTCTAATTTGCTCACCTCAACCAAAGAAACCTGTGTAAAAAACTCTTTTGCATAGGCAATAAATTCCTCAGGCGAAAAAGAGTGTTTGAAGGCTAAAACCACATGGGTATTTTCCATGGTCAGTTTATTCAGTTGTGCCTCTCTCTCCAAAAAAAGCGTCTCGACTCTATTTTTATGCACCAATACACGTTTATGTTCTGCTTGTAAAACACGGTGCTCTTTAATATGAGGAATGATTAATAGAAAAATAAAAGCAAAGGTTACAATCAAAAAAATCATTAAAAAAATCAATAATTTCATGATGTCAATTTTGTCCAAGCTTCTATCTAAATTATTCACGTAGACCTTCCTCGTTAATAATTTTATTGATGCTTACAAAATTGTACCATCCCTCTTTTGTCAAATAAAAGCTGGTTTGGCTGGTATGAAAAATTGACTTTAATGGGGTGGCTAAGAGAAAATTGAAAGTATCTTGTGTGGGAGAAACACCATAAATAATCAAGGCATTACGCTCCATTTCAACCTTTTTAAGGGTAATTTGATCAGGAACCAAATCAAAAAGATTTTTCATACTGTCTTTTAAGAGTGTATTGTTCGAAAAAATCTCTTCAGAAAGTGCTTTTTGACGCAGCACAGAACTGATTGCACTATCGTCTTCATCAATTTTCACTTCCAATCTCTCACGCTCATGGGTTAGACTGATAATCTCTTGCTTAAATGTTTGCATTTCAAAGACAATATAAAAATTAAATATCACCATAAAAAGGGACATTAAACTGATAAAAACAAGCCATAGTTTTGTAAAAAGTGATAGAAAAGGTTTGGGTCTAGGAGCAATAAAACTTTTCATCCAAAGACCTCTTGAATAGCAACGTCACATATTTTTTCATTCACATTTACTTTATGCACTTCAACACCCATCATCAATTCATCTTCTATTTGATGAATCAAATCAGAGCTAATTTCATAGCCATCAAAAATCACAATATCTTCAATAAATTGACTACGGTATAAAGGATTATGGTAATACTCTTCCAACGCAGATTTTAAATATTTATACACCAATAAATCACGACCATAAAGCTCCAAACTAATGTCTTCTTCTTTAATACCCGCTAAACCTTTATTGTGCCCAAAATTCTGGGTATCAACATCTGAAAAAGTCTCTGTATGGGGCATTGCATCAATATCTTCTAGTTCACTCAACTCACCGAACTCTTCAAATTCATTTGACTCAGCACTTTCTTCTTCTTGTTCTTCTTCTCTATTGAGTTTAGGTATCTCTACGTCTAAGGCAATTCCCTCTTCATCTTCTTCGTGTTCCCAGTCATCTACATTATCCCCGTGCGTAAAAGAAGTATCGCTTTGCGTTTTGAAAAAAGCTCCAAAATAGAGTTTTTGTGCCTCAAAAACACCTATAATAAAAAAATCTTGGCAATTTAAAAGATAACATGTAGGTTTCTTACGCAATTTTTCATTCATCATGAAATCGTTAAGAATTACAAAAGGTGAATAGATAAAATCTAAACCAATATCGGCAAAAAGATTCTTTGCCCATTTGATTTCGATGTAGGAAGCATACGCTGACCATTGATTAGAAAAATTGACATGATGAACACTTTTCATATCCACATGATGTTTTTCAAAATCTTCATTTCTAGCACCCTCAATCGCACCTTGTCCTAAACTATTGAGCAAAAGAGCAACATACACAAATTGATACTCATCTTGAAGGGCTACTAAATAGTCTTCAATGGCTTTATCCAGAGCTTCAAAAGGGGGTACTAGCGGAAATATTTTTGAAAAAGTTTTTTCAATCGTGTTATTTTTAAAGACTTTGCAATGCAACACGCACTCTGCTTCATGCAGTACAATAGAGACAAAAAGGTTTTGAAATTTTTTTTGGAAAAGTGTTCTTATGCCCATGCTTCTGACTCTTTGTTCACTGCACTACCCGTGTTAATTTGAATTTGAGGATATATTAGACTATTCTTGCTTAAGTTTCGTAAAATATAAAATAAAAGCCATATTAATTCCATGGATATTATACGTCTATTGGTTCTAAAAGTCTCTTTTGTATCAAAGCTTTTGCTTCATCCAAAGAAAGTTCATGCACATAAAAAGGGTCACTGTAATAAAAATCTAAGGTACAAAAAGGCTTTGGAATACAAAAACGATCCCAGCTTCTCATCTGCCATGACGAAGAGGGTTTGCAATGCATCGTAATAATAGGAACCTGTTTCATGCGAGCCAAAGCGGCCGCCCCATCGGCAACACTGTGCCTAGGACCACGTGGACCATCAGGCGTAATCCCAATATCACGCCCCATCTGAAGCGCTTTTAAAGCATAACGCAATGCCAAAATTCCTCCTTTAGAAGAACTCCCCCGAATCGTACCACCTCCAAATAAACGCATCAATTTTGCCACCAAATCACCATCAAAATGTTGACTCACGATGGTATCAATATGCACACGTTTAGAATACGACGTATAAGCCATCGCCGCCATTAAAAGTTCACCATGCCAAATAGCATAAATACTTGGCGTATGCGAACCATTAATACCAATATGAAATCTTTTTTTACATGTAAAGAAAAGTATTTTAACAAAGCAGTAAACCAATGGGGGGATACACCACACCAATACCTTACGTTTAAAGGATTTAGAGAACACGTTCGCCATACAAAGAGAGTCTCTTAGGATTCGTGATTTTTATGTTAATCGTTTGACCCAACAACTCCTCATCACCCTTGATTTGCACCAAGGCATTATTATCGGTTCGTCCTGCTAAAAAACCACTGTTGCGAAGTTCATCAATATAAACGGCATAAACCTTATCTCTTTTACGCTCAGAAATCTCATCTAAAATCTCATCTTGAAGACTTTGTAAGCGCTCCAAACGTTGTGCTGCAATCTCTACATCTACTTGATTGGTAAATTCTGCTGCTTTGGTAAGAGGACGAGGTGAATATTTAAATGCAAAAATTTGCTCAAATTTCACCTGACGAATGACATCCATCGTCTCTTCAAAATCAGCTTCACTCTCCCCTGGAAAACCAACGATAATATCCGTGCTAATCGAAACATCAGGAATCATCGCTCGAAGTTTTAAGGCTCTGTTTAGAAACCACTCTTTCGTGTAGCCCCGCTTCATTTGCGTTAAAATATGAGTGGAACCGCTTTGAAGTGGCATATGCATTGATTTGCATACTTTGGGATTGCTGGCAAATGTTTCAAGAAATTTATCATCCATATGCAAAGGATGCGGAGAAGTAAAACGAATCCGCTCTACCTCTTGAATCTCACTGACACGATTGAGTAAATCTGAAAAGTCCATTGTTTCATGGCTACTTGAACTAAAGCGTCTCCCATAGTTATTGACATTTTGACCGAGTAGAAAAATCTCTTTTGCACCCTTTTGAGCTGCTTTTTGTGCTTCTTTTACAATCAATTCAGAGGGAATTGAAATCTCATCACCTCTGGTATGAGGCACAATGCAGTAGGTGCATTGTTTATCACATCCAATAGAAATATTCACGTACGCTTTATAAAGATTATTACGATACTCTCCAAAAGCATAATCACTCTCGTCGTAGTCAATATCAACACTTAAAAATTTTTCCGTATTCACGGCTGTGGAAATTTTAGAGACGTTACGTGCGCCAATCACAAAATTTACATACGGCGCTCGCCTAAAAATCTCTTTGCCCAAATGACTTGCAGTACACCCACAAACGCCAATTTTTGCTCCCTCTTTTTTCTGAAGATTGTATTTGCCAATCTCAGAAAAAAGCTTACTGACAGGTTTTTCTCGTACACTACAGGTATTGACCAAAATAAGATCAGCCTCTTGCAGGTTACTTGTTATTACATAATTTTCTTTATCACCAAGTTCTGCAATAATGTGCTCCGAATCACGTACATTCATTGCACACCCTAAGGTTTCAATATAAAGCTTCTTTTCTTCTTTAATAGCCAAAATATCGCCTTATAAAATGTGTACTTCGTACATGTAATCACCCTCACCCAAACCGTACTTAATATCACGAAGGTAAACACTAAACCCTTTCGTTTCAAACAATTCGACTAAAGCAACAAGGTCTTTGTGAGAATTTTCTTTATCAAAATAGAAAATCTTCTGCCCCTCTTTTTCCATAATTTCAGTTATTTTCTCCAGCGTAATTGTCTTTGGTTTTCCATTGATTTCATTTCTTGCTAATTTAATTTCCATCGTGAACCTCTTTTCTATTCGAGAAAGTTATCGTATGTGTCAAAAATGCACAAAGATATATCGCGAAGTATACTTTTTTTTCAATAAATTCCTTATTAAGAGTGGAAAACAACGCTTCTTTAAAGAAAAAAGCAAGAAGATTTTGGCTATAATGATGCTCTTCACCTCGCAATCGTTCAAATTTCCATTTTATTTGATTTTTCATCATTGCGATTATCACACCATGATATAAAATATGTATCTTTATTAAGGAAACTTATGGAAAAAATTGTAGATATTATAGAATCTATTGCTCACGAAAAAGGGCTGGATATTAACGAAGTTCGCAACACCGTTACTCTAGCATTGGTAAAAACTGCTAAAAAAATTTATGGGGCAGAGTATGAATATGGCGCAGAAATTGACCCTGCCACGAAAGCACTTAAACTGTATCAAAAAGTCATTGTTGTAAGCCCTGAAGATGAGCGTTTGCTTGAAGGAAATGAAAATTTTATTGCCATTAAAGAAGCCAAAGAGGTAGACCCTGATGTTGAGCTTGGCGATGAACTGACCTATGAACTTCCTTTGGACAATCTAGGAAGAACCGCAGCAGCAACCCTCCAACGAGAGTTAGAGTACCATATTCAACGCTTATTGGAAAATAATATTTTTGATAAATACCAAAAATTGGTTGGCAAAACCGTCTTTGGAAGTGTTGTTAGAATTGATAACGATGAAAATACCTATATTGAAATTGATGAAATCAGAGCTGTATTGCCTCGTAAAAATCGTATTAAAGGTGAAAAATTTAAAGTTGGTAATGTCGTCAAATCTGTGATTCGTAAAGTCTTAATTGACAAATCACAAGGCATGTACGTAGAACTTTCACGCACTAGCCCAAAATTTTTAGAATCTCTTTTAGAGCTAGAAGTACCTGAAATTAAAGATGGTCTTATTAAGATTATGGGGAGTGCTCGTATTCCAGGGGATCGTGCTAAAATTTCTCTGATGTCATTGCACCCTAATGTTGATGCTGTTGGAGCAACCGTTGGAACCAAAGGCGTAAGAATTAATGCAGTGAGTAAAGAGTTACACAATGAAAATATTGACTGTATTGAGTTTTCCAGCATTCCTGAAATTTTTATTTCTCGTGCGCTCAGCCCTGCAATTATTTCTAATGTCAAAATTCAAAATGGTAAGGCATTGGTAACCCTTCCAAGTGACCAAAAGTCAAAAGCGATTGGCAAAAATGGGATTAACATCCGTCTGACCTCAATGCTTACAGGATTTGAGATTGAATTGATTGAATCGGGAAGTGCTTCGGCATCAACAGAAGCGTCTTCTGATGAACAATCTTCAGAGCGTGATCCTAACGCACTTAAAAACCTTTTTGGTGGTCTTTAATCTACCTTACATGTAAAGCAAAAAGCTTTACATGTAAACCCTTTTACTCTGTCTTATCTTTGACGTACGAAGCACCTTGATTGATCTTCTCTTTTGTCCATTCCGCACCATCTCGTGTATCTTTTTTAATGCCACCCCATGTAGCACATCCGCTAAAAAGTATCACACACATAATGGTTACTATATAATTCATACGGCTCTCCTTTTAAAATGTGGATTAAGTTTTGTTAACACCAAATCAGCAACTATATTACCGATCAAGGTTAAAAATGAAGAGATTATCAATATACCCATAATAACAGGATAATCTCGACTGAGTGCACTTTGATAAAATAAAAGTCCCATACCATTAATGGCAAAAATAGACTCTAAAATAACGCTTCCCCCAATAAGTCCTGGCAAAGAAAGCCCCAACATTGTAATAAGAGGCGGTGAGAGATTGGGAAGAATAAAGCGTATTAAAAGGTCTCTTCCCTCAATACCTCTGCTTTTTGCAAAAAAGATGTAGTCACTCTTTAAAATATTGAGTGTCAAACTTCTTACATACAATATCAAACTACCAAGGCCACCAAAGACCATCACAAAAATAGGCAACACTAAGTGCCACGCTGTATCTAGCATATAGCGCCAACCAACATAAGGCATTCCTTGAGAATGCAACCCAGAAATGGGAAAAATTTTCCACTCAACCGCAAAAAAAATGACCAACAACAAAGCAAGATAAAAAGAGGGCATCGCATAACTGATCAGGGCAAATTGTTTGAGTGTTTTATCATACAAGCTTGTTTGCCTCATCGCCGATTTTATACCCCAATAAAGCGCTAATACAAAGACACACACCATACTGATGATATTCATAAAAAGAGTAATAGGCAAGCGTGCTAAAATCTCATCCCGTACCAATTTTCCACTGGCAAAAGAGATACCAAAATCAAGGTGTAGGATTGCTTTAAACCAAGAGAAAAACTGCATCCATAAGGACTGATCCAGTCCATAAATAGCCTTGAGTTGCTCTAACGCTTCAGGGGTGATATTAGGATTTAATTCACCGCTGGCAAAAAAAGAGTTTGGAGCCAAATGAATCGCTCCAAAAGAAATCAGTGAAATCAGAGACAACATTAGCACTACATACGAAATTTTTTGTAGCACAAGCTTCATTGATTTCCTTATTTTTGCTTATCCCAAGCAAGAACGGTATGCCCCTCTTCATCTATCTCGTCCATACCCATACCCATAATATTGTACCCAGCATCCACATAATGAATTTCGCCACTTACCCCACTGGAGAGGTCGCTGAGCAAATACATACCACTGTTTCCAACTTCATCTGTTGTAACATTTTTACGAAGCGGAGCGTTGACTTCATTCCAATTTAAAATCATTCTAAAATCGCCTATACCACTTGCTGCTAAGGTTTTAATAGGCCCCGCACTAATCGCATTCACACGAATACCACGGCTTCCTAAATCAACCGCAAGATAGCGTACACACGACTCAAGTGCTGCTTTTGCTACACCCATTACATTGTAATGAGGAACATAACGAGGACCACCCAAATACGATAAGGTCAAGACAGAACCGTTATCGTTTAAAACAGGCAAACACGCACGTGTCAATGAAACCAGTGAATAAGCAGAGGTTCCAAGGGCAATGTCAAACGCCTCTTTTGTGGTATCAACAAACTTACCACTGAGTGCTTCTTTAGGAGCAAAGGCAACCGAATGAACGACAAAGTCAATCTTTCCAAAATCTTTTTCTAAAGAAGCAGTCAAGGCTTCCAAATGAGCTGGATTGTTAATATCAAGCTCATACACTTTATCGCAACCAAACTCCTCAGCAATAGGACGTACCCGTTTTTCTAACTGTTCATTTAAATACGTAAATGCCAATTCAGCACCTTGTTCCCTGCACGCCTTAGCAATACCATACGCAATCGATTTATTATTCGCAATTCCGACAATAAGCCCTTTTTTACCTTTCATAACCATTCCAAACGCTCCTCTTATTTTTTGACACTATCAGCAATGCGAATCATCTCGCAAAAGGCTTCTTCATTCCAACTTGCAGTCCCAACTAAAACGCCATCGCACGCCTTTACATGTAAAATAGATTCGATATTTTCTACTTTGACACTGCCCCCATATAACAGTGGTTTGGAAAGCTTTTCACGTAAGCGTTCTAAGACTTCTTTAATATCATCTAAATGTGCGCTCAGTCCTGTACCAATCGCCCAAACAGGCTCATACGCAATAATCAACTTCTCATAATGAACATCAATTCCCTCAAATTGCTCCCACAAATAGCTCATCACTGCATCAATGCCTTGCATGCGAACCTCAGCAGGTTCACCCACGCAGTAAATAATTTCTGCATCTCTGGCTTTTGCAAAATCATACTTTTGCGCAATCAACGCATGGGATTCTTTTAAAATATGACGACGTTCACTGTGCCCAATTAAAACGCTCTCAATCCCAAACTCTTCTAGCTGTTCAAAACCAATTTCTCCTGTAAAAGAGCCATTTTGCACAGGGTAAAAATTTTGCACACCGACTTTAAGATTTTTGACCTCATCAAAACGATTCAATGCGGTAAAAGGAGCAAAAATGCGAACTTCTTGCTCATTGTGTGTCTGCACAAGAAATGCCTGAACCGTTTTAATAAACACCTCTGCTGTGGCACGTGTGTAATTTGTTTTGAAATTTGAAGCAATCATCATGCTTATACATTCTCACTTTTTGCTAGGACTTTAACACCAGGAAGTTCTTTTCCTTCGATTAACTCTAAACTTGCTCCACCACCTGTAGAGATAAATGTCATCTCATCGGCATCCCCCGCACGTGCAACCACATCAGCGGTATCACCACCACCCACAACGGTTGTGGCATGCGCTTCTGCAATGACATGGGACATTTTAAAGCTTCCCTTAGAGAATTTTTCTAACTCAAACACACCCATTGGACCATTCCACAAAATGGTCTGGGCATCTGCTAGGGCTTCTCTAAAAAGACGAGAGGTTGCAGGTCCAATATCAAGCCCCATCCATCCTTTAGGAATCTCTTGAACAGTCACAAACTTAATGGTTGCATCTTGTGAGCAGGTTTGTGCCGCCACGACATCCACTGGCAAATAAATTTTAACGCCCAAACGCTTTGCTTCTTCCATCACACGATTGGCTTCATCAAGTAAATCATCTTCAACGATGGAATTTCCAATATCCAGCCCTTGCGCTTTTAAAAAGGTAAATGCCATACCCCCACCAATCACCAGTTTATCCACACGAGGCAATAAATTGACCAAAGCTTGAAGCTTACCACTCACTTTACTCCCACCCACAACGGCAACAAACGGACGTGTTGGGCGACGAAGTAAATTGCGTGAAAACTCTATCTCTTTCTGGAGCAAAAATCCAGCAGCCGATGTTTTTTCATTGAAATAGTGCGTAATCGCTTCAACCGATGCATGGGCTCTATGACACACACCAAACGCATCGTTAATGTACACATCCGCCATATCAGCTAACGCTTTAGCAAATGCTTCATCATTGCTCGTTTCGCCCTTATGAAAACGTAGATTTTCTAAGAGCAAAATTTCACCTGCTTGCAATGTGGCAGCCTTTTCTGTTGCATCTTTCCCAATAACATCAGAACTTAAAATCACCTCTTTATCCAAAAGACGTTTGAGTCGCATTTGAACAGGAGAGAGTGAATATTTTTCCTCCACAGCACCCTTAGGGCGACCTAAATGGCTTGCAAGAATAATAGAACAGCCATGGTCCAAACAGTAACGAATCGTAGGAATAGCGGAGCGTACACGTCTATCATCCGTAATATTAGTGAACTCATCTAAAGGGACATTAAAATCACAACGAATAAAAACTTTTTTTCCTGCAATATCAAGATCGCGAATCGAGCGAATCATGCCTTATCCTTTATTTGCTAATGTGCAATGCCATATCAACCAAACGGGTTGAATAGCCCCACTCATTGTCATACCATGCCATTACTTTAATCATATCACCACAAATCACTTGGGTTAAATCCACTGCAACAATGGAACTCCATGAAGTAGAGAGAAAATCTTGAGATACTCTTTGCTCAACATCCACTTCCAAAATACCTTTTAATGCGCCTTGTGCTTTTTCGCTCAAAATTGCATTGACCTCTTCTTTGGTGGTTGCTTTTTTTACTACGACATTTAAATCTACCATAGAAACATTCGGTGTTGGAACACGCACACTTTGACCGTGCAATCTGCCTTTTAAATGAGGCAAGACTAACCCAATCGCTTTGGCTGCACCTGTGGTCGTAGGAATCATATTAACCGCCGCCGCACGTGAACGACGTAAATCATTTTTACGGTGTTTTACATCTAAAATATTTTGATCATTGGTATAGGAGTGAACGGTTGTCATTAAGCCCTTGTCAATGCCAAACGCATCGTCTAAAATTTTTGCCACAGGTCCTAAACAGTTTGTGGTACAACTCGCATTTGAGATAATCGCTTGACCTGCGTATTTATCTTCATTTACCCCAATGACAAAAGTTGGAGTATCATCTTTTGCAGGTGCTGAGAGAATCACTTTTTTAATGCCATTATCAATAAAAACTTGTGTATCTTTTTGTGTTAAAAGTGCACCCGTACACTCCAAAACAACATCCACACCATAATCTGCAAAATTAAGCTCTTTTGGATCACGGGTAGAAAACATTTTAACTTTTGATTTTCCCATTTGCATATAATCATTCTCAAGCAACTCAACGTGCCCAGCGAAAACACCATGCACGCTGTCGTATTTAAGTAACTGTTTTGTGGTAGCACGATCTGCTGTATCGTTGACACATACCAACTCAACATCCTCTCTTGAATCAATAATTCTTGCAACGCATCTTCCAATGCGACCAAATCCATTTATAGCAATTTTGAGTGCCATAGGGTTTCCTTTTGATATAATAGTCGTTTTCATCCATTTGCTTTCACTAAAAAGCGAATCATTTTAGCAAAAATGATGTATAAAAAAGTTTAAAGTCCACGGAGACATCCATTGAACATTGCTATTTTTGGAGGTTCGTTCGACCCTCCGCATTCTGGGCATGAGTCCATCGTTACAAAAGCCCTTGAAGTCTTAGATATTGACAAATTATTAATTGTAACAACCTTTTTAAGCCCATTTAAAGATAGCTTTTGTGCCCCAGCCCCTTTGCGCCAAAGCTGGCTTGCAAAAATGTTTAAAGGCATGGAAAAAGTAGAAATTTTTTCCTATGAATGTGACCAAAAAAGGCAAGTTCCAACCATTGAAACCGTTTTACATGTAAAGAGTCTCTATCCAACAGCAAAGCTTTATCTCATTGTTGGTAGTGATTCGTATGCAAGCCTTCCTAAATGGAACCGTTATGAAGAGCTTTGTACACTTGTTGAATTTGTTGTCGCACCAAGAGGGGCATTTATACCGCCAAAAGACTTGAAAATTTTGCCAATTCATGTTAATATCAGCTCTTCAAAGCTACGCTCCTTTTTAGACAAACGCTTTATTCCAAAAGCCATCGAAAATGAAGTGATAGCCTTTTACACAAGGAATCCAATGGATAATAGAATTGAGAGAATTATCACGGCTTTAAGCGATAAAAAAGCAGAAGATATTCAAGTTTTTGATATGAGTGGCAAAGATTATTTTGTTAATACTGTTGTGATTGCAAGCACAATGGGTGAGCGACACGGGCTTTCACTCTTAGACCACCTTAAGACAGAACTTAAAGGTGCGGGTGAGAATTTCTTAAATGTAGACGCCGATGATAACTGGACGGTCATTGATATGGGAGACATGCTCATCCACCTTATGACACCACAATACCGCCAAAAATACAACTTAGAACTCTTCTTAAAAGAGAGAGAAGAAGAAATGAAAAAAATACGAGGCGTTGAGTAAATTCGTTTTAAAAAAACTCTTAGGCATTGCCTAAGAGTTTCCTCTTTACTTAGAGCTTAGCGTCAGGCTTTGGCGTTTTTGCAGTACTTTCAGGCAATTCTGGATAGACAATCGTAGGTTTTCTTCCTTTTAATGCCTTTAAGAAGGTTTCAATTTTTGCACTCTCTGCATCGCTAATACTAATACCAAGTTGTGTACTTCCCATCTCTTGAATGGCTTCTTTAAGTGTCCAAATGGCTCCATTGTGATAATACGGTGCTGTTTCGCTAATGTTTCGAAGCGTTGGGGTTTTAACCATACCATCTTTATCCCCTTGAAAGCCTCCTAAAGAAGCAAATTTATATTTTGCAGCAATTTGAAATGGTTGCATCGTGCCCCCTAAGGCAATACCGTTGTGACATGCAGCACATCCTTTATCCATAAAAACCTCTAAGCCCTCTTTTTCTGCTTTTGAAAGCGCATTCTCGTTCCCATTCATAAAATCATCAAAACGTGAGGGCGTAATAAGCGTTTTTTCAAATGTTGCGATCGTATCCGTAATTTTCTCGAAAGTAATTTTAACGCTATCACCGTAAGCAACTTTAAAAGCATTCACATATTCTGGAATAGAATTGATACGCTCTTCTACCAATTTTGGAGGTGCAGCCATCTCAGGACCTGCTTGAACGGGGCCTTGTGCTTGATCCGCTAAATGGGGACTTCTACCATCCCAAAATTGTGCTTTAAAGAAAACAGAGTTATAGACTGTTGGAGAGTTCAGGTGTGCTGGATTGGCTGTCCAACCATGTCCAATGGCTGCAGCAATGCCATCGACCCCACCCAAAGCTAAATTATGACAGGTATTACAGCTAATTAAGGAACTTTTTGACATTCTAGGGTCAAAGTAGAGTTTTTTGCCCAATTCTACCTTTGCATCTGTTATAGGATCTTTGGGGTCATCAATCAGTTTAAGAATCTCCAATTGACTCGTTGGAATGGCTTCAATGCCATTATCCTTTACCTTTTGAACCAAACTACTTGCACCAAAAACAACCGTTGCACTGAGTGCACAAAGACCAATAACCTTAGAAATTTGCATTTCTTCTCCTTTTTAAGATTGTAAGTCATTGTATGAATATTTATCTTAAATAGTAATTAATATTGTTTAGAATTAATTTTCATTTAGTTGTCTGTTACGTTTTGTTAATAGCATACTAAGCCATACTTTTATAAAATATTCTTTTACATGTAAAGGTTAATTTATGGAACGATTCAAAGATATTTTAAAAGCTAGCAATTTAAAATCAACCCATCAGCGTTTGGCTATTTTAGATTGCATTGAACGATTTGGGCATGTTGACATTGATACCCTTTACGAAAGTATTACACAAAAATACCCTACCATGTCTAAAGCCACCCTCTACCGCAACATTAATGATTTAATTTCTTTTCATATTTTAGAAGAAGTTAAGCTACCGCATCAAAAACAACAATACGAGATTAAGAAAGTTCCACACGTGCATCTTTTATGTTCACAATGTGGGAGTGTCGAAGATATATTTGTAGAAACAAAAGCTCTTTTAGAAACCATTTCTTCTCAAAGTGGATTTGAAATAAATAGTAGTTTTATCGTCATGAATGGCATTTGTAGACGATGTTCTGGTAAAAAATAAATACACATACACTAGATTACATCGTCTCTTTTCTTTATAGATATTCTTAAGCTCTCATTGCCTATACTCATGTTTCTCATAATTACATGTAAGGATTCTTTTGCCCTTCTTTAAAGCTGTGTTTATTCTTGGTCTCTTTAGTAGTTTACTCCTATCCGATTCACTCGATACGCTCCTAGAAGAGTATCAATCGACATCTGAAAACTCCTTGCAAACGGTCAATGAAAAAATTGGGCATGTCATCATTTATTCTCAAAAAGAAATTCGCCTTATGCAGTATCAAAAACTCAATGATATTTTAAAAGAATTACCCCTTTTTAACCTCAACACCAATCAATTTGGACTCACCAACTACTCTTTAACTGGTTCGAAGACAACCACCAGTGGCTTTTTCCGCTTTTTTATCAATGACCATGAAATTAGTTCAGGCTACGACCAATCCACTTCACTTTCTTGGGGTGATTTACCTTTAGATTTTGTCGACCACGTTGAAATTTATTATGGAGAGAGTTCTTTTTCCTTTGGCAATGAAACAGGAATCTATTTTGTTCGCATCTACACCAAATCCGCACGCAAAGAAGACGGCTCCGAACTGACAGGTTGGATTTCCTCTAAACAAGGCAATGCTCAAAGCATCACCCATTCACATATTTTTGAAAATGGCTGGTCTTATCTCTTCTTTGCCAATCAAGAAAAAATAAAAAAAACAAGCCATTACAACCATCAAAAACTCAATAGTAATGGCATAAAACACTATATTTACGCTGATGTAAGCAACGATACAGCCAAAATGAATTTAGCCTACACAGATGTTTCCAAAAACAACTACACAGGGCTTGCACTTGATGCTACGCCTAATGATGGGAAAAGCCTCTCAAAAGACTTTTTCTTCAACTACACACACTCTTTTCTTGAAGACCAATCCCTCAAAGCCAATTTTTCATTCGATATGAATGAGCGCAGTTATGAAGAAGTCAATGATCAAGGCATCAATATCACGCCCTTAATAGACCTTAGTATTCCAGGGAGTATTCCAAAAAACTTTCAAGAAGATTTACGGTTTATGAAAAGCAATGCGTATGTTTCAAAATCGTTTGAAAGTGATAAAAACGCCTTGATTCTAGCACTCAATGTGAAACATAAAACGTATGATGTTTTAAAAAGAAAAAGCACCAATTTCCTAAACCAAACAAATGAAATAGACCATTACAATAGCTTTAAACGAGAAACCATCTCTTCAGTGTTGCTTCAAGAGAGCTATCAGCTTAAAGAGGATTTCCTCATAGTTGCGAACGCAAAACTTGATTATTATGACCGCAATGCGTATCTCAAAGATAACGATGAAAAGCTTTTACGTATTGGTGCTATTTATACACCTACACCCCATTTTGGATTTAAAGCATTCTATACCCAAACAGCCCTAACACCTTCGTTTTATAACGTAGATTATGCAAAAAAGAACGCTGTCAATCTTAAATCTCAGCGCTACAATTTCTATACGCTTGAAGCGGTGTATACAGAGGGAAACTCAAAATTTGGTATTACCTTTGATCATGTAGAAATTGATGATTTTCTCTATCAAACGCCTATTGGTTTTGTTAATATAGACCATACCATAAAAACCGATGGGCTTATTTTTGATTATGAATACTCCTTCTCCAAACGAGACAAACTCCATCTGAACTACTACACATCCACACTAAGCGAACAAATCAATAATTCTACCAAAGGTGGATTTATCAAATTGATGGGCGGTTATCAAAAATTTGACTACTTTACTTCTCTTATTTATAGAAACGGTTATGATTATTTGGGACTTGATATTCCCGATAGTTTTGATGTCAGTTTAGGAGCAACGTATCATGTGACAAAAGATTTAAGTTACAGCCTTAAAGCTTCCAATATTTTAAACAAATCAACACAATCACTCTACTTTACCAATTTTGGAAGCAATGCTTTTACCCTAGATGATAACGATAGAAGCATCACTGTTTCATTTAAATGGGTCTTTTAATGAAAGCGCTTTACTTAAGTCTAATCATTGTGCATCTTTGCTATGCAGAACACTACACGTTTCTAGTCCAACCCTACAGTAAAGAAGTCGAGTTAGAAGCAAAAATTATTTATGAAATTGCTTCCGCCTCTTTAGAAGAGAACATTACACTCTTTATCCCCAATATCTCTAGCATGGAAGAGAAGGTCTATACAAACTATTTTACACTAACACAAGAGTGTGAAAAAGCCAATTTTATCTTTATCAATAAAGCCGAAGAGATGCCTCCTTGTCCTTCGACTAAAAAACGTCTCTTCTTTACCAATAATTACCGAAAACTGCTCTCCAACAAACATTTCTTTGGAGCACTTTTTTGGAATAAGAGTCGCCCCAATATTGTTTTTAGTCAAAAAAGACTTGAGGAAAAAGCTATTACGCTGCCTCAAAACTTTCACCAATTTATTGAGAGTTTCTAATGCGTCAAAATAGCTTTTACCTTTTCGCTCCTTTGGTGCTCATCGTATCTATTTTGCTTTCCATTTTCTTTGCCACAATACAACTTGAAAAGCGTATTGAGACAAAGATTTTTGAGATCTCTACATCAGATATTTTTTCAATCACGCATAACAACGCACGCACTATAGAAAACCTTTTAAAAGGGAATGCTAGCTATCCAGAAGCCTTAAAAAAATACCATTTTCTCCAAAAAAGAGTTGAAGAGCATTTAAATGTTTTAGTGACCCCACATGTCAAATATGCTTACCTTCTTTACCGAGATGAACGCGGCATTTTTCGTTTTTTAGGCGATGCTTCTTTTGAAGAAGAGAAGTCCTTTCTTGATCAAAAATTTGATGTAGAGGGACCTGAATGGCTGGAGATTTATACTACAAAAGAACCTCTTGTTATTCGCCATACCCTCTTGCAGCAACTCTCTATTAGCTATTTAATCCCCATCTTAAATCACGGTGAAGTAGAGCTAATTTTGGCGATTGATTTTTCTATCAATAAAATTCAAGAAATTAATCATATTATTCAAACCATTCAAAATGGTATTTTTGGAATCATGGGCGTTATTGCACTTGTCCTTATCTTTGTTATTATTCAAACCAAGCGGTTTAGTTCCATTAAAAAGAGTGCTTTTACAGACAAACTTACCAGTGTTTACAATCGCAACTACCTTCAAAAATATGAATCTCTCATCAACCTCAATGAATATGTTATAGCAGCGTTGGATATTGATTATTTTAAGAAAATAAACGACACTTATGGTCATGCTGTGGGAGATAAAGTTTTAACGCAAATTGGCCATACTCTTTTGCAAACCATTCGTAAGGACAATGACATTGTTATTCGTTATGGAGGAGAAGAATTTTTAATTTTGGCTAAAATTGATAAAAATGCCAATCATCTTATTGCCCTTAATGTCATTGAGCGTATTTTTAACGCCATTCAAAAGACTGCCTTTAGTATTTCCGAAGAAGCTTCTATACAGATTACTATTTCCGTGGGGGTCAATCTCTTCCCCCATCAAGCAAAAGACTTTCAAGAGGCGTTTAAATACGCAGATATAGCGCTCTACCATGCAAAACATAGTGGAAGAAACTGTATCAAACTTTACGATGAAACACTCAAGACCTAGCCTATGCTAACGCTTTTTTAATCGTTACATGTAACGATTAAAACCACCCTTGTATCTTGATGTTTTTTTCCAATTCGTCTTCCAAAACATCGTCCAACGCATGTAAAAAATCAAATCCACTTTTATCTTCGATTGTATCAATACTAACTAAAAAGGATTCAAGTGGCGTATTGGCTTTTGCATTTTGTGGGACAAGAAATGCTAAGGTTTTAATCGCTCCTCCCTTGTCAATCCCCACATAAATTTTATAAAAAGCATCTGGAATTTCAACAAAATAAGAGTGCTTTAGCCTCTTAGGGGAGGAATTAAAAAGAGGGCCTGTATAAACCCATAATGTTTCAAATTGTGGCGCAAACATCTCAAGCTCCATGGCTTCCAAACGTTGCCAAACTTTTTGGTTTAGAAGAGGTTTTTGAGGTGTGATGTTACTCATTAAAAAGGTCTCTTCTTGAGCATGCTTACCGTACTGCTGTGCTATTGCTCTATTAGGTGCCATATGCCCTCTATCGTACCCACTATTCGTATAATCTGAGGAATGAATGAGACCAAAGTTTCGCCAATCAGACGTGAAGCTCTCTGGGCGCTTTAAATGAGGTGTATTTTCTTTAGCAGGGTTTAATGCGTAAACAACCCACAAAGGGTTGCCTTTAAGATCCGAATAGCCAACCATATAGGCTTGATTGCGAAAAATGCGTGTAACGGTGGAAACTGTATGGTGTGTTGCTTGAGGGATGCCTTGAAAAGACATACGCTCTCGTGCAAAAAAAACTTCATACGTATACGAAAGCCCTCCTAGAAGGAGAGCAATTAAAAATAGTTTTGGATATTTGATAAAAAGGCTAAGAAGCGAAAAAAATGTCTGCGATTTTCTCACAAAAAAACTCTACATTCTCTCTTTTGCGCTGATGCCTATAAGTTGCATACCTACACGAAGCGATAAAGCGACCACAGCAAACAATTTTAACAATTTTGCTTCATCATCACTTCCAACCACACGGTTTTCATTGTAAAATTTATGCAATGAAGCGGCAAGATTTTTAAGGTATTCTGTTACTTTTTGAACCTGTCTTGAATGAAACGCATCTTCTAAAACTTCTGGCAATAAAAGCGCACTAAAGAGTAAGTTTTGAGCCTCTTCACTCATCCCTTCTAGGGTAACATTTTCTACATCAGCAATGCTTTTTCCTGCTTTTGCAAAAATTTGATTAATACGAGCATGGGCATAATTGATATAAAAAATAGGATTGTTACTATCTTCTTGTTTAAAAACATCCACATCAAATTCAAGATGTGTATCTGATTTTTTGCTTAAAAATACAAAACGTAAAGCATCACTTCCTACTTCGCTAACCACGTCGCTCATCAAAATAAAATTACCCGCACGCTTACTCATTTTATAAGGCTCACCACCTTTTAAAAGAGAAACCATTTGAGCAAGTAATACTTCTAGTTTTGATTCATCATAGCCTAAAAAATTAATCGCAGCCTTCACTCTTGTGATGTAGCCATGATGATCAGCACCCCAAATATTAATATACTTGTCATAATGTCGTTGAAATTTATTGTCGTGGTAAATAATATCGCCCGCTAAATAGGTAGGTCTACCATCTTCACGCACAACCACACGATCTTTTTCATCGCCTAGTTCTGTAGAGCGAATCCAAATTTTACCACCCTCTTCATAGGTTTTATCATGTTTTTGCAGTTTAGTAAAACTCTCATCCCATTTATCATACAACGATTTTTCACTGACAAACTGCTCGAAATAAATACCCACATCCGCTAGATTAGACTTAATAAGCTCCAACATCTTATCTTTGCCCCATGTAGAGAGCAACGTGATATTTGCTTCATCTTCAAAAACAGAGCTTCCCAGTTCAGCTTTAGCTACATGCGCTAAATCAACAATGTACTCACCACGATAAAACTCTTCTGGCCAATTTACATGTAAGCCTAAAATATTTTCACGGCCAGCAAGGTAGATAGAAAGACCTAATAAATCAACCTGATTTCCCGCATCGTTAACATAATACTCTGTGGTAATGTGATACCCTAAATGTTTTCCAATACGAGCAAGTGCATCCCCAATGACAGCACCTCTTGCATGTCCAATGTGTAAAGGACCTGTTGGATTGGCACTGACATACTCAAGCAAGATTGATTCATGATTTTCATCTTTTCCAAAAAGAGACTCATTTTGAATCGCCCACGTAGCATATTGGTCTAAAAAACGCTCACTGAGTTTAAAATTGATATAGCCTTTTATAGGGGTAACTTCTTGAAATACATCACCCGTTTGAAAAAGTGAACACATCTCCTCCGCAATGGCAATAGGAGATTTTTTTAACTCCTTTGCCAGTGAGAAAGCAATAGGCGTAGCGTAGTGGCCAAAGGAGAGATTCGCAGGTTTTTCTAAAACAAATTCTCTGTTTAACGTTTCTGAAATAGCACGAACAACCGATTTTTTCAATACGAAACCTTATACGGATTTTTTTTCATCAGATGAAATAGTTGTTGCTGTCGCTTCTGATTTTGTCTCTTTTGCTTCAACCTTTTCAACATTTTCAGTTGTTTCTTCATCTTCTTTCACTGCTTTTTTAAAGTTTTTAATCCCAGAACCTAACCCTTTAGCAAGCTCAGGAATCTTTTTTGCTCCAAAAAGCAACACAACAATCAATAAAATAATCAGCAATTGCTGAACACTTGGACCCATTTTCTCTCCTTTGATATTTTACATGTAACCTTTAAAGGCGCAAATTATAGCATTTTTTTATAAACTAAAATGAAGAAATCTATTCAATATTCGCCCATGAACTAATAAATTCACTGACATCCATTAAAGATATTTTTCGTCGTGATGCATATGCAATAGCTAACATATCGTGTAACGCCGTTTTAAAATCATCATTAATAAGTACAAAATCGTACTCATTCATACAGGTCATTTCAGAGACGGCATTTGCCAATCGTCTTTCTATCACCTCATGAGTGTCTGTTCCTCGTTTTAGCAACCGTTCTTGTAAACTTTTTTGATCAGAAGTCGTAACAAAAACAGAGGTAATTAATGAGGCAAATTTTTCTTGTGCAATTTTATGTCCTTGCACATCAATATCACACATCACTAACTTACCTTTTTGAAGCTCTTTTAAAATAGGCTTGAGTGATGTTCCGTAATAATTATCGTGTACTTTCGCCCACTCTAAAAAAAATCCTGCATCAATATCACGTTCAAATTCATCTTTTGAAACAAAGTGATAATTAACACCATCCACTTCTCCCTCTCTTGGCTCTCGAGTGGTACTAGAAATAGAAAAATAAGCATCTTCGATTTCCAATAAAACCTCTTTTATTAAAGAACTTTTACCAGAACCACTAGGCCCTGAAAGAACTAAAAGATTTCCTTTCACTTGGCCTCGTTTTCATCAAAAGAGATAGAAATATTAATACGCATTCCCTTTAACGCTTCTCTTAAAATATCGCTTTGCACAAGTCCTGAGATACTGCGTGAAATACTTTTTTCCATTTCACCACGTATCACTTCTATTTCCTCTTTTTTGGTCGTGCGTACGGGGGTTTGTTCTTGTTCCTCTACGGGTTCACCAAACGCTTTTTTAATAAGGTTTTCATCTAAATCATCCAATGAAGCAAGTTCACCTTCTTGCTCATCCAACGTATCTAAAAAAGATTCCTCCTCTTCTGTCTCTTCTTCATGAAATGCAACCTCTTCGGCGGCTACTTCCTCCCTCTCCTCTTCTTCAAAATCAAAAGGAGATGGATCAAGTGCTAAAGATAGATCATTCTCAAGTAAGCCTTCTAAAGCATTATCTTCACTATCTTCGTCTAAAGACTCAGGAAGTTTCCATTCCAAAGATTCCTCTTCTTCTGGTTTTTCATCCATGCTTTCTAAAAAGGCTTCATCCAATGTTTCTTCATCCAGCGCCGTACTTTCTTCCTTCTGAGATGCCTCTTCAGATAAATCATCTAAAATATCCAACGCCGATGGCTCTAGTTCTTCTTCATCGTTTTCATCTAAAAGCTGTTTAACTTCATTAATATCATCTTTATCTAAAACACAAGGAGGTACTTCATCCAAGAGTGTCTCTTCTTCTTCATTTTCCGCTTCAAAATCAACATCTTCAAAAGATTTTTCATCTACACAAGAAGTTTCTTTTAAAAAATCACCTTTTTCAAGTGCTTCATCCATTGCGATTGCTTCATCTAAGAGGTCGTCTTCAAATTTGACATTATCAAATTTCAAACTTTCGTCTGCTTCTAAGGTATCAATATCATCAATATCAAAACGCTTATTTTCTTCTTCTATTTCATCTACTGACGAGCTCTCTTCTTCTTTTTGACTGTTCAATACCTGCGCCACTTTTTCAAGTAAAACTAAAAAATCTGTTGGTAAAAAAGGTTTTTCCAAGGAAACATTCACAGAGTCTGGTTTTTGAGCACCCCTTTGGCAAATATAAAGGCAATAATCACATCCTATATTTTCCTTAAGTTCAGCCAAAGCTGTTTCATCATAAAGTTCATTATCCACTAAAATCACATCATAATCATGAAGAGGAACTAGCCCGTAGTCATCAAATTCATCTAACTCATGACCAGCCTTTTCAGCACTTAGTTTGATTAATCTTGAAACAGCGGGATTATTATTGAGTAGTAACAGGCGCATGCTCACTCCTGAATGAGAAATATTAGTTCTCATTGTAGTATAAAAAAATTTATGATTGCTTTAACGCATAAAAAGAAGTGTTAATTGATTGAGTGCTTCTTGAAACTCTCGCTTAAAAAGCAGCATAACAGATGTTAAGGTTACAATAATAACCACGAGCGAAACAGCAATTCTAATAGGAAATCCCACTACCAAAAGGTTAAATTGAGGCATGGTTTTCATGAGCATCCCAAAGACAACATCAAGGAGTAAAGAAAAAGCAACCACAGGGAAAGAGAGAATAAATCCATAAACAAACATTCCTGTTGTAGCCTTAAGCAAATACCCTACAATACTCATTTGTGGATAAAATGTTCCCAAAGGCAATAAAGACAAGGAATCTGCAATGAAAATGAGCATTTGATGGTGACCATTAAATGCTAAAACAACCATAAGTCCTATCAGTGAAAGTATTTGGGACAAAACAGGAATGGACGTACTGGTTTGGGGATCTACAACACTTGCCATTGTAAAACCCATGACAAAAGACATTTGCATTCCTGCCATTTGTAAAAGGGAGAGTGCAATGGTTAAAAAAAGCCCTGCGATTAAACCAATCAAAAGCTCAGAAACAATTGCAAGTGCTAAGTTCAGCAATGTAGGACTTACATGTAAAGCTGGCAAAAGAGGAAATAAAAAAACCACCATAAAAAAAGTAATGGAAGTTTTAATGCTTAAGGGAATGTTTGAATGGGAAAAAAAAGGGAAAAAAGCAAAAAGACCACTCAATCGTGCAAAGAGGAGAAAAAACATAACCACCTGATTTTCGCCAAAAAGCGCTACAAGCGACTCCATTATGCTTCCTCTTTTAATCCATCCACATGCAGATGCCTCATGTATGTACACTGTTTTGCCAATTGATGATTATGCGTTACCAATAAAAGCGTCGCATTTTCTTTTTCAACGTATTCAAAGAGTACATTCATTACCTCTTGTGCGGTCTTGTCATCTAAATTTCCAGTCGGTTCATCCGCAAAGATAATTTTAGGTTTTTTAGCCAATACCCTTGCAATGGAAACACGTTGCTGCTGTCCACCTGAGAGATCACCCACACGGTAATGCATAAATTCAGCAATTCCCAAACGCTCTAAGATACCTTGTTCAATGCTTTTATCGCTAATAACCGATGCAAGTTCAACATTTTCATTAGCAAAAAAACCTTTAAAAAGGTAGTGAGATTGAAAAATAATCCCCACATCATATCGCCTTAATTTTAAGCGCGTATCATCATTGCCTTCATATATATTATGGCCACACACAATAACTGTGCCTTGATTCGGAGATAAGAGGGTTGAACAAATATGTAAAAGCGTTGATTTACCACTGCCACTCACACCCAAAATTGCCATAGACTCTTTAGGAGCAAGTGTAAAATTAACATTTTCAAAGAGAAGATAATCAAATCGGTGAGAAATATTGTGTACCTGTAGTAAAGACATTAACGTCCCTCAAAAAGAAGCGGTGAAGAGAAACTCTCTTCACCAAAGTTTTATTTATTTAAGTTGCTCTGCCACTTCAGATGCGAAGTCACATGCTTTTTTCTCTAAGCCTTCACCCAGTTCAAAACGAACATAGCCTACAAGCTCGATTTTACCACCAAGCTCTTTCGCTTTTTCTTCAACCACTTGTGCAATGGTTTTTTTATCATCCATTACATAGAATTGGCTTAAAAGGGTGTATTGTTGATCCAGTTGTGTATTATCTGCAATAAAACGCTCTAACTGACCAGGAATAATTTTATCCCAGATTTGTTCAGGTTTGCCTTGTGCTTTAAGTTCCGCTTCCATCTCAGCTTTTGCATTTGCCAAAACTTCATCACTCAATTGTACACGAGAAACAAAAAGTGGCATACGTTTGAGAGGTTTTTTAAGACGTGCTAACTCTTCATTTTCTTTTTCAATATCCGCTTTAATACCAATGGTCTCTTTTTCAACGAAATCAGCATCAAGTTCGGTATAGCTTAAAAAACTAGGTTTCATAGCAGCAGCGTGCATACAAAGATTTCTAATAAATTCACTCGCAGCCATAGCTGTTTTTTCGCTGTCACAATTAGCTGCAATTAAAACGCCTACACGACCGTTTGAGTGAACGTATCCATTCACCACACCATTAGCACCTGCTTTTAATGTAGCAAAACGTCTCACAACTAAGTTTTCACCAATGGTTGCAACTTTAGTTGCAAAATACTCTTCAAACACGGTACCATTAATAGTTGTTTTCATCAATTCTTCTGTTGATTGAACATCCATCGCTTGGATATGTGCTGTTGTATCTTTTGTTAAGTTAATAAAGCCTTCATTTTTTGCAACAAAATCTGTTTCAGCATTGATCTCACTTACTGTTGCCACTTTAAAATCAGCATTTACACAAACGTCAACAAGACCTTCGCTTGCCAATCTGTCAGCTTTTTTAGCTGCTTTACCAAGACCTTTTTCTCTTAAAAGGTCTTTTGCCGCTTCAAAGTTACCCTCAGTATCGACAAGTGCTTTCTTACAATCCATCATGCCAGCCCCAGTGGACTCGCGTAATTCTTTTACTAAAGCAGCGGTAATTTCAGCCATTATTCGCCTTCCTCTGCTACAAAGTCATCTTCACTGACCACTTCACTGATAAGCTCTTTTTTCTCATCTTCACTAATGTCAGCTACTTCTTCAGTTGCAGGAGCATCTTTTGATCTGATTTCATAACCCTCAGTCATCGCTTCACACATCTCTTTACAGAAAAGTTGAATCGAACGGATTGCATCATCATTTCCTGGAATTGGAAGATCAACCACATCAGGATCACAGTTGGTATCAAGTGGTGCTACAACAGTAATTCCAAGACGTCTTGCTTCTTGAACCGCAATTTTTTCTTTTACGGTGTCAATCACAAAAATCATATCTGGAAGATTTTTCATATTACGGATACCGCCTAGATAATCCAAAAGTTTCTCTTTTTTTCTTCTAAGCATTAACGCTTCTTTTTTAGTCAGAAGGTCGATTTGTCCATCTTCTTCCATTTTCTCGATAATGTCAAGTTTACGGATTGATTGTCTGATGGTTTGGTAGTTAGTCAGCATTCCGCCTAACCATCTGTGGTTAACGTATGGCATACCGCATTTTTCTGCGTACTCTTTAATCGCTTGGCTTGCTTGTTTTTTTGTACCAACAAAAAGCATTGTTTTGCCCTCTGCTGCTGCATCTTTAACAACATTGTACGTGTATCTGAAATAACGTAGTGTTTTTTGTAAATCTACGATGTAGATGTTTTTTCTCTCACCGAAGATGAATTTTTTCATCTTTGGATTCCAGCGTCGTGTTTGGTGTCCGAAGTGTACACCACACTCCAATAGGTCTTTCATGGTTACCATGAAGTCTCTCCTTTGTTAAATTTTGGTTTAGCCTCCACACCCATCAACAGCGTAAACTGCAACCGTAAAGGATTGGTGTGTGTGAGATTTGGACGGTGATTATAGTTAAAAAAAGTTTAAATTCTGCTTGTTTTATTGAATAGGTACTTCTATGACTTAATTTACTTTGAACAAAAAAAATCTTATAATTGCGCAAATTTATCTACATCGGGGTAATAGTTTGCGTTTAATTTTAACTTTCTTATTCACTTTTTCATTGCTCTTCGCTGTTGAAAAGACTGCTTCTCAAAGCGAAGATTTTGATAAAGAATTTAATGATACTCACTCATCAACACTTTTTGACCCACTGAGCAATTATAATGAAATGATGACCAGTGTTAACGACTCTTTTTATGAGTACATCCTGAAACCAACGGCAGAGGGATATAGTATGGTGGTTCCACAAATGACACGCCGTGGTATTTCAAATTTCTTCGACAACCTTATGTTTCCAATTCGTTTTGTCAACAATCTGTTGCAATTAAAGTTTTTAAATGCACTTGAAGAATCAGAACGCTTTGTACTTAACTCCACAATGGGAATTTTAGGTTTTCGTGATGTTGCCAGTGAAGAGTTAAACATCAAAGCACATGATGAAGATTTTGGGCAAACTTTGGGATTTTATGGTATAGGCAGTGGTTTTCATATTGTCCTTCCATTACTAGGACCATCCAATGCTCGTGATGTAGTAGGACTTTCAGGTGACATGTGGCTTAATCCTATGAATTATATCGAGGCACGTCATGCCAATCTCTTTAAAAATCAAGAACACGCATTAGGGGCAACAGCACTTTATACCATTAACAAAACCTCTTTACATGTAAAAGAGTATGATCAGTTAAAAAAAGATGCCATTGAACTCTATCCGTTCTTGCGTAATTTGTATGAATCACGAAGGAATAAACTTATCCATGAATAAATTTTTAAAACAGTGTATTGCTATAAGCTTGTTTTGTCTTAGCTTTTCACACACGCTTTACGCAATTGAAGAGAGTAGAATTAGCTCCTTTATGCAGACCAATATTGATCGTGCTACAACCATTTTGAGAGATAAACAACTTCAAAAAAATGAAAAATCTGAAAAGATTTTTCTTATTTTTGATTCCATTTTTGATTATTCACTTATGGCACAACTCTCTTTGGGAAACAAACAATGGTCAAGCCTTGAGTCATTAAAACAAAATGAATTTAGCCAACTGTTTGAGCAAAAACTCAAAGTCTCCTACATGAATAAGCTAGACCTTTATACAGATGAAAAAATTGTGATTAAAAATTTAGAGAAAATTAAAGACACACGGATTCACCTGACAACGCACCTAATGAAAAACAGTGAGGTTTACGAGATTATTTATAAATTTTATAAAAATAAAAACGATGATTGGTTGATTTATGATGTTGATATTTTAGGAGTTAGTATTATTCAAACCTACCGTACACAATTTGCGGATATTCTTAACAAAGAGCCTTTTGAAAAACTCCTTGATAAACTTAAACAACCTGACGAAATAGCACCACAAAAGCAGTAAAGCAAAACGTTTACTGCTTTTGTCTATCTTTTATGCGTTAATTTTTTCTTTAATCATTTTTGCTTTTTGTCCAATAGTCGCAATTTTTTCTGAAGCACTTAAATGCTCATTCAATAAAACTTCGACAAAAGCACTTCCCACAATCACCCCATCCGCTCCACGAACACGCTCTTTAGCTGTTTTTTCATTCACACCAAAACCAACAAATAAAGGTGTTTGGCTGTGTGACTTGATCGTTTGAATGGTTTGGGTTAAATCTTCACTGGCGTGGGAGCCTGTAATGCCTGCATATGCAACCAAGTAAATAAACCCTTTAGCATCTTTCACAAGCTGAGCAATTCTCTCTTTACTATCGGTTGGAGCAACAAAACTTACCATAGAAAGCACATGCTTATTCATTAAAGAGCGGTAAGGTAATGCCTCTTCGTGTGGCAAATCGGGAATAATAAACCCTTTTACACCTAAATCAGTTGCTTTTTGTGCAAAAAAATCCACACCTTTGTGGTAAAAAGGATTGAAATACCCCATCCAATAAGTTTCAATTTGCGGTGCAACTGTTGCAGAAATTTCAAAAAGAGTCTCCATTTTAAAACCATTTTGCAAAGAGCATAAATTGGCACGTTCAATAATGGGACCATCTGCGACAGGATCTGAAAAAGGAATACCCAATTCTAATTTATCAACGCCCGCTTCTTTTAGAGTAGAAACCAAATCTAGGGAAAAATTTTTATCGGGAAATCCCGCTGTAATATAGGCAACTAATTGCTTCACGCTCTCTCCAACATATGAGGTACTTTAATAATAAGAGGATTTAAGACAGTAAAGAAGGGGGCATTTCCTTCGACATCTTTACGGTATTTTTCAAATTGATCGCTTACCAAAAGCAGCCAATCAATAAATGGCTCACTCGCAGGCCCTCTTAACATACGTGCTTCTTCCACAATATCTTCACACAAAGCTGCGAGTTTAATAATAGGATCAAGCCTAAGAAACGCTGCAGCAGATTTCATGTTGTGAAAAATACGAAATAAATCATCAATGTTTTCACCGTATCGGTTCTCTTTACTCAAGCCAATAATCAAAGGCTCCATGTTCTCACACATAATCGCATAGTGAGAAAGAAAATCCCCGACAATTTCGATGTCATAATCAACTTCTAATTGTTTCAGAATACCCATCTTGCATACCTCCGAAGTGGCTCATTGTACCATCTTTAATCTAAAATTTTCTTGTCTAAAAATTGGGTATAATCCTCCTTATGAAAACAATTACGTCCATTAAACAACACAAGGGAAAAACACCCCTTAGTGTCATTACAGCCTATGATGCTCTTTTTGCTTCATTATTCGATCAAAAGGTGGATATTATCCTTGTTGGCGATAGTCTCAATATGAGTTTTAACGCCAAACCCGATACGCTTTCTGCGAGTATGGAAGTGATGCTCTACCATACTAAAGCTGTATGTGCAGGAGCCAAAGAGACTTTCATTGTGTGCGACATGCCTTTTGGAACCTACACCGATGAAAAAAGTGCTCTTTTCAATGCTTCTTTGGTCTACAGCCAAACCAATGCCCATGCAGTAAAAATTGAAGGGGGTGTTGGTCGTGCGCACATCATTCAAACTCTGACACAAAACTCTATTGCTGTCATGGCACATATTGGTCTCATGCCACAATATGTACGTAGTGAAGGTGGGTATAAAGTTAGAGGACGCAGTGAGGAAGATATTTTAGCGCTCATTGAAGATGCTAAAGCGGTGGAAAAAGCGGGTGCATTTAGTGTTGTCATTGAAGGCGTTGTTGAAGAGGCTGCCAAACGCATCTCCGAAGCGATTTCCATTCCTACCATAGGCATTGGTGCAGGAAAATATACCGATGGACAAGTGCTCGTTTGGAGTGATATGCTAGGCTTTTTTCAAGCCTTTAAACCCAAATTTGTCAAACGCTATTTAGACGGGGCGACCCTTGTGCAAGATGCTGTGGATGCGTATGTCAAAGAGGTGCAAACACGTCAATTCCCCGACACCGAATACACCTACCAAAAGTGAGAAAATGGAACGCATTGTAGAAATTGAAAAAGTCTCTTTTGAGAGTGATTATGAAAAGAGCCTTCGCCCTACCTCTTTTGAGGACTATATTGGTCAAGAAAAAATTAAAAAAAACTTACAAGTCTTTATTCAAGCAGCGCAAAAACGTTCAGAATGTTTAGACCACATTCTCTTTTTTGGTCCTCCAGGTCTTGGTAAGACCACCTTAGCACATATTATCTCCAACGAAATGCGCTCCAATATTAAAATTACCGCAGCCCCTATGATTGAAAAAAGTGGTGATTTAGCAGCGATATTAACCAATCTTCAAGAAGGCGATATTCTCTTTATCGATGAGATTCACAGGCTATCTCCTGCGATTGAAGAGATACTTTATCCTGCCATGGAAGATTACCGTTTGGATATTATTATTGGCTCAGGACCTGCGGCGCAAACGATTAAAATTGATTTACCTCACTTTACGCTCATTGGGGCAACCACACGTGCGGGGATGATTAGCTCTCCGCTTCGGGATCGCTTTGGGATGCATTTTCGCTTGCAATTTTATACCAAAGAGGAACTCTCTTTAATTATTACCAAAGCATCGCATAAACTCGAGAAAATTTGTCTTCAAGACGCTGCCGTTGAGATGGCAAGACGCTCACGTGGCACCCCTCGTATTGCGCTTCGTTTGTTAAAACGTATTCGTGATTATGCAGATGTTGTGGATGAAGAACAGATTAATAAAGAGCGTGCGCAATATGGGCTCAATGAACTAGGTGTAAATGATTTGGGATTTGATGAGCTGGATTTAAAATATTTAGAATTACTGCTTCAAAGCAAAGGACGTCCTTTAGGTCTTAGCACCATTGCAGCAGCACTGAGTGAAGATGAGGGAACGATTGAGGATGTGATAGAGCCTTATTTGCTTGCGAATAACTATATTGAGCGAACCGCACGTGGACGAATTGCGAGTCCTAAAACGTATGAGTTGTTTCGTCTTACACCACCCACACTCCAAAGCACTCTTTTTGAGGATAATATATGAATGAACATCGCTTCTTTTTAACCGCTATATTTTTAGTGGTTTTGGTCTCCTTGCTAAAATTGTATCAGCCTTTTTTGATGATTATCGCTATTGCTTCCTTGCTTGCAATGGCAACGTATACCATTAATTTTAAACTTTATAAATTCACCAAAAACAGACATGTTGCGGCTATTCTTTCTACTTCACTGCTCTCATTACTCCTTTTTGGACCCTTAATTTATTCACTGACCTCCATTGGGTCTATTGTCAATAATTTTGATTTTGCGATGATTGAAAAGCTACAACACTACCTGAGAACCCTCGATTATCAACTACCTACTCCCCTTGCTTTTATGCAATCTTCTTTGGATGAGTTTATTAGTAGCCTCAATATCGCACAAATGTCAAGCACGGCACTCTCCTATTTAGGCTCTCTAGGCAAAAACAGTGCGGGATTTTTAAAAGATATGCTCTTGATTGTGGTCTTTTTCTTTTTTGCACTTTTAAATGGCAAAGATTTAATTGATTACATCAAAAGTGTCATGCCCCTTGGCGCACAAGAAGTGAACATGGTGTTTGCAGAAGTGACCAGTGTGATGAGCGTGGTGTTGTATTCTATTTTATTTAGCGCTATTTTTCAGGGGATGCTTTTCTCATTCATCGGTATGTATTTTGGGTACGATGGATTGTTATTGGGTATCTTTTACGGCTTTGCCTCTTTGATTCCTATCATTGGTGGAGCACTCATGTGGATTCCTTTGTGTGCCCTTGAAATCGCACACGGCAATACAGGCTCCGCCATTATTATTGCACTCTATTCGATTATCGTGATTTCCATTATTGCTGATACCTTTATCAAGCCTCTGATTATTAAATACATCAATGATAAAATGGTTAAAACACCCACCATGGTTAATGAGCTCTTGATTTTCTTTGCTATTTTTGCGGGTCTTTCCACATTTGGTTTTTGGGGAATGATCTTAGGTCCTGCTATTACGACCTTGTTTATTTCCCTGCTCAAACTCTATAAATTACTCAAGGAAAAGAGTTACATGTAAAGAGGTTTGCACGCAACAGCAAACCTTTGTATCTTTACATGTAAAAGAGAAAAAGAGCTTATAAAACCTCTTTTTGTAAAGCCATTATGGATGAAATAATCTCTTGATGATGCGCTTTTTTCTCTTCTAAAAATGCCACTTTTTCCTCTTTTAAACGGGTGAATTGACTCACCAAACGCTCATAATCTTTGCTTAAAAAGGTGTGTTTGGTGTTCATCATATTTTCTAGCTCATAAAGATGAAACGCTGTTCTAAGGCGCTCTTTAATTTCGTCTAATTTAGGCTGATACAAAGAAAATTTGGTGGGATTTTCTTCATACAATTTACGTGATTTTTCAATTTTATTTTCCAAAAATGCTACACACACTTCGGTTGCATTTTGATAGTTAAAACTCACCGCACTGGAGAGGTGGTTAAACTCAGAGCTAATTTTGGCATAGGAATTGGCTATCTCATCGCTAAAGGCTTTTAAAATCGTCTCATACGCTTTAGAGGCAAAACGACGCATATTGGCAAACTCAATGTCCGAGTGAATCTCTTCACTTTTTCGAATGACTTCATAAGGTGCCTGCCACGCCACAACACCCGCTTCAAATGAGCGATACACTTGCGCATTTTTTTCATTCACTTCGTTTTGAATATCTCCTAAAGTGCGCACATATTGCTTAAACATTTTGCCAATTAAATTCTCTTCATAAAAAAGGCTTTTGTAAATTAAATCCGAGTTAATTTTTGGTGCTTGGTATTCAAAAGGAAGGTAATTTACACTCTTTTTGAGCAAGCCTCCTTTTTGTACCTCATACCGTACCAATTTCTCGGTAGTAATTTGGTTAAAAATAGCATCGGCAATGGTATCAATAATCTGCTCAATACGCATAAACGCACTCTTTAAATCATGGGAAAATTTACTCTTAAGCTCCGTAAACAATCCCTTTGCTTCTGCTTCGAAACGAACAATCTCTTCTAAAAGCTCATCGTAAATGCTTAAAAAAAGTTCATGTTGGGCGATGAGTTTAGCGGTAATCTCTTGAATTTCCTTAGTGATGGCAAACTCTTTGGACTGGGTTGATTTGGGTTGAATTTCACTTCGAATAAACTCTAAAACTTTATCAATATTTGAATCTTCAAGAAGCTTCATATTGGCACTTAAATCACTTTGTACAATAGTCTCTACGGTCTGTTGATACGCTTTAAAATCATTCTCAATGGCTTTAAAGTCAAGCCTTTCAGAGCCCTCTTTGAGCTTTACATGTAAATCGCTTATAAACGTATCTAAGCACTCTTGCATCATCACTTTTTTATCATGGCTACGTGACTCTAACGCTTGACGTGCCGAGATAGGAATGACATCGCTAAAGAATTTTTGAAAAGCGCTTTTAACATAGTTGGTTGTCTCTTCCACTTGTTCTGGCGTAAATTTATCTTTTTGGTTTAAAACACACAGTGATTTGTTTTGGTACTTGCCTAAATACTCCTCTAAAACCTGAAGCTCGCTCATTTTTCCCGCATTGTCAATCAACGTTAACCAAATAATTCCATCAACCTCTTTAAGCACCTTCTCAGTCGTTTGCGTATCGCTGGCTGCTTGAGAGTTAAGACCTGGGGTATCCACAAAGACAACATCTTTTAAAATATTAAGAGGGGCATATAAGACCAAATACGCAATATCTTCCACCGAACCTCTTTGGTCGGTAAAGTGGGAAATATTGCTAATATCGTGGTATTCATCTCTGCCATCTTTGTAGCGTACACGAATTTTAAACGCTTCTCCATAGCGAATATAATTCACTTTAGAAGTCACGGGTGTAATGCCTGTAGGCAAAATACTCTTGGCGAGTAAAGCATTTAAAAAGGTCGATTTTCCACTGGAAAATTGCCCCGTAATGGCTACTTTCATTGGCTCTTCAGAGCGCATTTGAAGGCGATCTAACGCTTTTTTGAGCTGAATAGAGGGATACTGTTTTTCTTCTAAAAGAACATACTGTACCTTTTTGAGCGCACCCAAAAGTGTTGCATCAAAGGTAGGAACAGCTTTTAAAAAGTTCGCTTTATAGGAGTTAACAAAATTTTCTAAAAGACTCATTTGGACTCCTTTAATACATGTAAGTCATCTAAAACAATGCCTAAAACACGCTCTTTCTCTTTAATCTCAAGCATGCGTGCTTCACGGTTTTGCGTTGCATCTTTCATTTGACGCATGGCATTTTCAAGCAATGCCTCCTCGCCTAAAAAACGCTCTTCAATGGCAGAAGCTGGGGCTTGAATCAGTATTGAAAACGACTCTAAAAGCGTTTCATTAATCGTGCGTAATTTCTCGTGTATCATCGCTTTCATTCCAGAAAACTCTTCGTTAAACAGTGCATCTAGGCTCATATTAAGCGCACTCAGGTCGTTTTTGCCCTGTTTTTTAATGGCATCATTGACTCCTGCAATCACAACTGAGCTGTTTTTAAAGAGCAAAACAGAGCTCAAATGCTCTTCGCAAAAGGCTTTAGCATCAAAGGTGCGTTCACCTGCATCGCTCTTAAATTCACCGTATTTTGCATCCATATACTCCAAAGCACTTTGCATCTTTTTTTGAAACTCATAGCGATAATCCCGTACCAAATCGACCATGCCATCTTTCATCGCTGTTTCAATAATGGAAGCCACACGCTCCTCTTTGGGCAATTTTTTATGCTTACTCATTTCATAACTTACATCATCGCTAATACGACGTTTCAGGACGTTTTGCAGTGTACTTAAACGGTTGGATGCAAAGGTTTGTAAGGTGGTAAAGTAGTTACGCATCTCCTCTTTACTTTGAGCAACACTGCTTTTAATCTGCTCTAAAAAGTGCATCATTGCTTTTTTATCGTCTTGATGTTTGGCGTATGCTTGCTCAATCTCTTCGTTTGAGAGATTCAAGAGCTGAAACTCCTGCTCAAAACTTCGCAGGGATTCTTCAATAATGGATTCTATCTCTTTTTGATTGGAGGCAATAATCAGATTTGCTTTTTGACTGTTACTACCAAAGAGTACCTCTTCAAGGTAAGCCTCCACCAACGGTAAGCCTGTTTTTTGCATATCATAGCCTAAAGCTAAAGCCTCTTGCTCACGCCCTAATTTGTGCATCAGTGCCAATTTTCCAGCAATAGGAATAAAAACGATTTTAGCAATAATTTCATCGAGTTTTGCACCCTTGTTTTGCTCCCTCAAGCGTGCTTCAATGCTACGTTTGGTATAGGCAATGACTTCTTGTAACTCTTTTTCTTTAATGGCATCAATACGGGTAATCACGACTAACAATCGTGCAACATTGCGGTACAAAAGCGCATCAATAATAAAATCAACATCTTTTTGCGTTGCGGCTTGTGCGGCGTTCATTAAATGAATCATCAAATCACATTCACTTAAATACTCTAGCGTAATCTCTTCACGCTGAATCACGGGGTCATCTAAACCTGGGGTATCTACAATTTGAACCCCCTCTTGCACAAATTTCAGGTCGGTATAGAGTTCAACACTTTTGACCAAATTGCACTTTTTATCGGAGTGTTTTGCAGAGGTGTAAAGGGCTAAATCGTTCACACTGATGCGCTCACTTACCCCTTTTTCACTCACTAATGTATTAAATTTTTCTCCAAAATGCGCTTTGCTCTCTTTAACAAAGGCTTCAAGACTTTTGAGTGTTTGGGAGCCTTTTTCAATGTTTCCCCACTCTTTGGCATTCCAAAAATTAACGACAGCATAAGGCTCTTTGGCATATTTTATCACTGTTAAGTTGGCCGTTTCTGGCACCACCGATGTGCCTAAAAGCTCCTCACCTAAGAGAGCATTGAGCATGGTTGATTTGCCAGCATTCATCACGCCTGTAATACCAATGGAAAAACGCTGATTGGCTAAGCGTTCAGGAATGAGATTTAAACGCTCTTTTAAGCGTGGTATTTCAAGCGCTTGGGCTATATTTTCAATGGCTGTTGAGAGAGAATGCAAAGCCGTTTTATAGTAGTTTTCTTGTGTGCTTGAACGCTTTACATGTAACGATGCTATTTCAATTTTTTTCTCTTCAATAAGAGAAAGAACACCGCTAATGGAGCGCTCTACGTCATATGAGATAATCCCTTCTTTTTTGAGGTATTCTAATCGTTTGATAATTGCTTGATTGACACGAAGATTGCCTAAATTAATTAAATACAAAAGGAGTTGGATTTGTGCATGTTGAACTATCTCTTTGGTAAAAGAAGAGGTTTCAAAAAGCGTTTTTAAAAGAGATTTTGGTTCTTCAAGGCTTGCCATATTGGCAAAATTGTGTGGGCTAATGATACATAAAATCGCTGCACTATCGCAAAAATTATCAAAAGCAGTTGAAAGAGTTTGATCGAGTTTGGCTCTATTTTTCTCGTCAAAAACAACATTTTTATCTAACCTCTCACTCCAAACGAGCAAGAAAAAATCATTAATGATATGCATGGGATACTATCTTTAAAGTTTTGTTTTGACTTTATTGTGATACAAAAAAGTATGAAAAAAGTCCATTTATTTTATCAGTATTTCTTATAATAGAAACAAAAAAAGTAAGACTAAAAGATTAAAATAAGGGATAAGACAGGTGTCTTATCCCTTTTAATTTAGCGCAAAAACTTATTTGCGAAGTGCAACGAGTTTTCTTCTCATGTAAGCAATTTTTGTTTGAAGTGGTAAGTGTTTTGGGCAGTTATCTTCACATGCCACAAGACTCATACAACCAAAAACACCATCATCATCACCAACAAGCTCATAGAAGTCTTCATCGGTTCTTTCATCATGTGGATCCATTGCAAAACGAGCCACACGGTTCAAACCAACAGCACCAATAAAGTTTGGACGCATCAATTTTGTACCACACGCTGCGACACAAATACCGCACTCAATACAACGATCAAGCTCAAAGGTTTCATCCGCTAATTTTGGATCCATAGGCGCTTCAAGTTTAGAAATGTCTGGTTTGTGATTGGTATGAATCCAACTCTCAACACGTTTACTCATATCGTTCATCCAGTTACCTGTATCAACAGATAAGTCTTTAATGAGTTTAAATGCTGGCATAGGCATCAATTGAATGACACCGTCTTTAAAATCTTTTGTTAGGGTACGGCACGCCAATTTTGGTGTACCATTCACCATCATACCACAACTACCGCAGATACCTGCACGACATACGAAGTCAAATGAAAGGTCAGCGTCCATAGTCTCACGAATTTTCGTAAGCGCAATAAAAAGAGTCATACCATCGGTTTCTTCGACTTTATACTCTGCAAAATGCGCTTTTGAAAGCTTTGATTGTGGGTTATATTTCATAGCCCTGATGGTAATAGTTCTACTCATTTTGCATCTCCAAATCTCTCATTTTTAGCTTTATAATAGGGTTGAAGCTCAAATGGCATTAAGGCATGTTGAATTTCATGTCTGTCTTTGCCAGCAGCTTCCATCTCTTCACGAATTTTATCCACTTCTTCTTGGCGTTTGATGCTTATTTCATTCTCAATAATCATACCTTTAGCACCATAACCACGGAATGCTGGTGGAATTTCCATTTTCATAATATCAAGATCTTCATACTCAACCACAGGAAGGGTTTCGCCATCTTTCCATGAAGTTAATGTACGTTTTAACCAATTGATGTCATCACGTTTCAAGAAATCTTCTCGATAGTGAGCACCACGACTTTCTGTTCGCTCACGTGCACCCATAGCCACACATAACGCTAATTTAAGCATCATAGGAACACGGTACGCTTCTTCTAACTCTGGGTTAGCTGAACGTGTTTTTGACTTAATGGTAACATCGTGAGATTTTTTAAGAAGCTCTTCAAGTTCATTAACCGCTTCAGCCAAACCTTTGCCATCACGGAAAATTGCACATTTTTCCCACATAATGTCGCGCATTCTGTTTTTAATTTCAAAAATATTGTATTTACCTTTGTTGCCTAACAAGTGGTCAATAAAATCGCTTTGTTTTTTGAGCGCTTTTTCAATGGTTGCTGTATTAACATCCACTTCATTAGCCGCACAATATTCAGCAAAATAATCACCCACAATCATACCCGCAACGACAGTCTCACTCACTGAGTTACCACCAAGGCGGTTAAATCCGTGCATATCCCAACATGCTGCTTCACCTGCAGAAAAAAGTCCAGAAAGTGTTGGAGACTCTCCTGTTGCTTTGGTTCTGATACCACCCATTGAGTAGTGTTGCATAGGAAGAACCGGTGCCCAACCTTTTGGACCCTCATCCGCTGGATCAATACCATTAAAGATTTGACAAATTTCTTGGACATCTCTTAGGTTTCTCTCAATGTGCGCACGACCAAGGATAGAAATATCTAACCATAAGTGTTCACCGTATGCAGATTTAACGCCTTTACCTTTACGGATGTGTTCCATCATACGACGGCTTACAACGTCACGGCTAGCGAGTTCTTTTTTCTCTGGCTCATAATCTGGCATAAATCTATGACCATCAACGTCTCTTAAGATACCACCATCTCCACGACAACCCTCAGTTAATAAAATACCTGATGGAACGATTGGGGTTGGATGGAACTGTACCGCTTCCATGTTACCGAGTTTGGCAACACCAGTTTCTAGTGCAATTGCAGCACCGATACCATCACAAATAACCGCATTGGTGGTTTGTTTGTAAAGTCTTCCGTAACCTCCCGTTGCAATCAAGGTACCTTTAGCAACATACGCCCAAAGCTCACCTGTCACAAGGTCTCTTACGATAGCACCATAACAACGGTTGTTTTCGTGAATTAAAGCAATCGCTTCTTTTCTATCTTCAATGTTTACGCCGTGTTTTAGTGATTCATTTGCAACAGCAAACAACATGGTGTGGCCTGTAGCATCCGCTGTATAACAGGTTCTCCATTTTTTGGTACCACCAAAGTCACGTGAGTGAATCATACCGTGAACTTCTTCATCTTCAATAATGGTTGTTCTCTCAGCATTCATAATTGCTTCACGAGGACCTTTAGAAATTCTTGTCCAAGGCACGCCCCAACCAGCAAGTTCACGAATAGCTTTTGGTGCAACGGTTACGAACATACGTGCAACATCTTGATCACAGCCCCAGTCGCTACCTTTTACGGTATCGGCAAAGTGAACGTCTTCGTTGTCCCCTCGACTCATTTTTGAGTTACCAATACTTGCTTGCATACCACCTTGTGCCGCAGCAGAGTGTGATCTCTTGACTGGACAAAGACTTAAAACTGTTGTGCTAAGACCACGAGATTGCGTTGCAATCGCCGCTCTAAGACCTGCTAAACCACCACCGATTACCAGTGCATCACAATATTTTACGTTCATAATTTACGCCCTAACCTTCTGATCAATTCTTACTTCGACTTGCGCTGTTGGTTTAAATTTGTCAACATGACCATTGCTGTATTCATAACCAATTTTGACGTATGCCGCAAGTGTTAAAAGTCCTAGTGCTAAGAAAAATGTTGTTACAGCCCATTTAACTTTTTTAAGTTTTTTACGAGATTCTTTAACGTTCTCACCTTCAAACCAGCCCCACTTAACACAGAGACGGTACAAACCAATACCACCGTGAAATTCAACCGCTAAAAGAAGAAGAAGGTAAAATGGCCACATAACATCAGCGTACATTCTCTCAGATGAACCGTATGGTCCAATTTCATCTGCTTTAACTGCCATCATTAAAAGGTGAGCAGAACCTAAGAAGAACATTGCAAAACCTGTAAACGCTTGTGTAAACCACATCGTTGTATCATCGTGTTTCATCATGCCCATGTGTGTTTTGTAGGCTTGATACTGTCTGTATGTATTTGGTAATTTTCTCATACCAAGCATTGCATGTACAATAAAGACCGCAAATACAAATAAAACAATCCCAGAAACAATCCAAGGTTGTGGTTCAGCAAAGAACATACTACCTTCAAACATTTTTGTTATGGTGTTCATAAAATCTTTGCTGATCAAAATCGTTGAAACAAAGAACATATGTCCCCACATAAACAAACCTAAGAAGAGACCCGTCGCACTTTGAATATAATCAAGTTTGGCTGGAACTCTACTCTTTTTCCCCTCAACACTCGTACCTAAGAAACCTTCAAGTAGGTCATTCACATTTAATCCTTTTTGTGAAGTTTGGTAAACACCCATAAATGCATGCGTGTTACGCTTATGGGTAGCTATAGTATTCACACTATTTAGGTTCATTCAAGACGTAAACAGACGTTTTTTCGTTATGCTGAACACTTATTTAATGCTTAACAAACGAAATTATAATATACGAAAGGGGATTTAAAAGGGATTTTTTTATCCCTTTTTGCCTTGTTTGAGGATGAAAAAATAAAGCAGAAGTCCTGCAAATGCCATGAGAAGAGAGAGCGCTTGCCCTTTTGTCATCCATTCTCCATACACAAAACCAATTTGAAAATCAGGCTCTCTGTAAAACTCTGCAATAAAACGTCCCACAGAGTATAAAAAACCATAAAGCGCAATGAGTTCACCATCATATTTTTTATAATTTCTATAGAGATAAAGCACTATAAACACAACCAAACCTTCTAATACCGCTTCGTATAATTGAGAGGGATGACGAAGGACACCCTCCACATAAATTCCCCAAACAACCTCCGTGGGTCTGCCAATCAGTTCTTGATTGAGAAAATTGCCAATGCGCCCAAAGATATATCCCACTGGCACGCTAATAGCAACCACATCCAGCAGTTTCCAAACATTGATTTTATATTTAAGATTAAAGAGCCATGTTCCTAGAAAAAAGCCAACAATCGCACCATGATAGCTCATCCCACGAATGCCCACAAACGTGCCATCCATAAACGGGTTAAACATCTGCCACGGGTTTGAAAGGTAATAATCCACATGCGGGTCATAAAAAAGAATATACCCAATGCGTGCACCCAAAACGATGCCAATTTCTATCCAAATAAAATAACTCTCTAAAATTTGATTGCTAAAGCCTACATTTTCACGTTTTACGTACCATTTGGCAGTATAAAGCGCACCCAAAAGAGCTAACATATACATGATGCCATACCAATGCACCGCAAAGGCAGCTATTTTAAAAGCAACAGGGTCAAATTGGGAGTAGATGTGATTCCAAAAAAGCATTTCAATCCTTACATGTAATCGCCAATGCACAAGAACAACATGGCTATAAAGAAGGAGATAGTATCACATTTAGGATTAGAGTAGAATGAAGATGTAAGGAGAAAAACTCCTTACATGTAAGCTTATTTCACCTGAATTTTTTTGACTTCGGCTTTTTCAACTTTGAGTTTGGGAAGGACGACTTCAAGCACGCCATTTTCACTGCTGGCTTCAATATTTTCAACATCCACATTTTCAGGTAAGGCAAACGAGCGTTGGAATTTTCCGTAGCTACTTTCAATTTTGTAATAGTCGTTTTCTTTGCGCTCCTCTTTGAAACTTCGCTCCCCTGAGATAATAAGTTGATTTTCTTTGAGGTCAATGTGAATATCCTCTTTTTTCACCCCTGGAATGTCCACTTCAATGTGGTAGGCAAACTCACCCTCACGTGTACTGACACTGGGTTTAAACGCAGAGATGTCACCCTCCTCGCTTGGCGCACTTGGGTAATAATTAAAGAGCCTATTTTCAAGTTCTCGCAACTCTTTAAAGGGATTGTAACGTGTGACTAACATAATGGACTCCTTTGTTTTTTTGATGAAAGAAGTCTATTACATGTAAAAAAAATTATCTGCCACTTAAGTAGCAGAGTTACTCTAAAGGCAGATGTTCCAGCAGATTTTGCGAATCTTTGATATAAATCTCTTTACGCTTTATATCAATGAGTCCCTCTTTTTTGAGCGATTGGAGGTTGCGATTGAGCACTTTTCGCACCGTGCCTATGAGGTTGGCGAGTTCATCGTGCGAGAGGTTGTTGATGAGTTTTAGGGTTTGTTTGTCACCCTCTTTTTCAATGTTTTTCGCAATCAATTTAACCAACCGAGTCGTGGTATCGTACAAAGATAAATCACTCGCCAAATTCTCCATCTCTCGTAGCTGTTTTGCCACATAGGGAAAAAAGAGTTTGTTAAACGAGGGCTTCGTCTCTATCCACTCCCGAAACAGCTCAATGGGAAATACCAGCAGTTTCACATCATCTAACGCCATTGCCATATTTTCATGCATTTTTCCATCTAAAAGGCTTACCACATCGTACATATCGCCTTTGGATAAGAGATAGAGAATCTGCTCTTTGCCATTTTCAAAATTAATCTGAGAGATTTTCACACGTCCCTCCAAAAGGACAAAAAAATGCTCCAAACACTCCTCAGGGCGCATCAACACTTCGCCTTTTTTCACAAAACTCACCCGACCAAAACGGGCAATGTCTTCATGCAACTCTTGCTGAATCACCTCTAAAGCATACATCAAGCAACCTCCCCATCCACATACATCCACGCCTTGCCAAAGCGTTTAAAACGAGAATGCTCAACATGCACCCCCTCCCGTCCTTCTTGCACAAAGGACGCACGAAAAGAGACTTTGCCCACTTTATCGCTCATCCCACCCTGCCACGTCTCTAGCACGCTCAAACCTGTCCACGCTAAGCCTTTACATGTAAAAGCAATTTCTTCTTTGAGCTGTTTACTTCTCGTGCTTGGATGGGTCGTTTCGTACAAATAATCCACCAAAGAGAAAACAAACGCACTGTAACGAGAACGCATCAGCGCTTCGCAGGTTGGTGCATTTTTATTTCGATGGTAAGGCTCGCAACAAGTTTCATACGATTTTTGAGAGCCACAAGGGCAAAGATTTTTTAGCATTCAAACTCTTTACATGTAAATTAGCATGAATTATACAAATTTTTTGGTTTTCAACTGCTTCTATTCTTGGCTTCGGTACAATACTCGCTTATTTTTGTACTAGGTCTTTTTATGTTTTTACGCTTTCACACGTCACTGCACGCATGGCTTCCCATTATGGGGCTCACCATTTGCGCCTTTATTTTTAACACCACCGAATTTGCGCCCATTAGCTTACTCACCACCATTGCAACGGATTTTAACATCAGCGAAGCCAAAACAGGCATGATGATGACCATCTACGCATGGATCGTTGCCACCATTTCTCTGCCCTTAATGCTTCTTAGCAAAAATGTAGAGCGTAAAACGCTTTTGCTGAGTATTTTATTTTTTTTCATTCTCTCACATCTGCTCTCAGCCTTTGCATGGAGCTACACCATCTTAATGCTCTCTCGTGTTGGCATCGCCTTCTCACACGCAATTTTTTGGGCGATTACCGCTTCTTTGGTTTACCGTTTAGCCCCCAAAGGTCAAACCACCAAAGCGCTGAGTTTTCTTGCCACAGGAAGTGCTTTGGCAATTGTTTTGGGCTTACCACTGGGACGCATCATAGGTCAAGCATGGGGTTGGCGTTCTACCTTTGGTGTTATTGCACTGCTTGGTGTGGGGATGTTCTATTTTCTCTACAAAACCCTGCCCTCGCTGCCTAGCCAAAACGCTGGTTCACTCAAAAGTTTACCCATTCTCGTGAAACGCCCCGCCCTTATGGGAATGTATCTGCTCACCATTTTAGCCATTAGCGCTCATTTTACCGCCTACTCTTATATTGAGCCGTTTGTGATGAACATCGCTCATTTGGGAGAGCATTTTGCCACCGTAGTGCTTTTTGTTTTTGGTATTGCAGGACTTCTAGGAAGCATGCTCTTTGCACGCTTAAGGCACAAACACCCATTTGGCTTGGTTCTCTTTGCTCTTGGTGCGCTTATTGTTGCAGAACTGTTAATGCTCACCCTCTCTTTTCACACGATTCCCTTTAGCATTTTGTCGCTCTTTTGGGGGATGGCTATCTGTTTGATTAGTCTGATTTTACAAGTGAGTGTTTTAGAACTTGCTCCTGATGCCACCGATGTTGCGATGTCTTTGTATTCGGGTATTTATAACATTGGGATTGGCGGGGGAGCGTTCATGGGAGGTATCGTTACAACACACCTTGGTATGCGCTACGTTGGAGTGAGTGGGGCTTTATTTGGAATAATCGCCCTAAGCCTGGCGATTTGGATTTGGAAACGCTATTTAATCGTTTAAAACATCTTTTACATGTAAAGATTTTTACTTCTCAAAACGTGAATACAGAGCATTATACACTTTATTGTTTTCACGTTTTCCTATCACTAAAACGATAATAACCACTCTTTCATCAATCACTTCATAGGCTAATCTGTATCCTGCTGTTTTGAGTTTGATTTTGTAGACTGCATCAAATCCAACGAGTTTGTCTTTAGGAACTTTTGGGTTTTCCAGTCTCTCTTGCAGTTTCTTTTTAAACTGCTCTTTGATGGTTTCACCTAGATTTTTCCACTCTTTTAGCGCTTGTGGGTGAAATTCTAATTCATAGCGCATCAAGCGTTACTTTAATAGGTGTGTAAGCTTCGCTTTGTCTACTTATAACTTCTTTAGAGAGCATATAATCATCCAGCATCGCCATCAATTTTTCATAGGTTTTAGAAGGAACAAGGTAAGCACTTACCACATTATGATTGAGTATAGCAACAACTTCTTCGCCTGCATTTTCAAGAATTTGCGTGGGTGATTTTTTAAGCTCAGTAATGCTTGCTGTGTAGTTTGATAAAATAGGTTGCATAATAGATGCCTTTTTTAGTACTTTATTTGGTATTTATTATACTTGAGTGAAGGGGTTTTGTCAAATAATAGACTTACATGTAAGGCATAAACAAGCAATTTTTCTTGTGTTTATAACTTTTTTTTGCCCATTTTAACTGTGGTAAAATTTCATTATTAAAATATAAACAAAGGAAAAACATTATGACGGCAATTGAGGCAAAATACAATGAAATTATGGATTTCTTAGGAAAACAAAAAGCGGGCAGTGATATCTATCCAGAAGAGTTCGAGTTAGAATATGATGAGTTTAAAATTCTAATAGAAAAAATAGAAAATGATGGGCTTATTAAAAAAGGATCTTGGTATCTAACTGATAAATTATATACTTTTCGTGGTTTAACATTCGATGGGCGAAATTTTCTTCAAAATAACGATAAAAAGCAATATTCTAAAATCGAAAGAACAGAAGTAACCTACAATAACGTCTTAAATATTCATGGAAACAATTATGGAAATGCTGTTAATGGTAATGGCAATACTATTCAATCACCTTTAGACCAAAAGCTTCTTGAATTAATAGAAGCTATCAACAAATCTCACTTATCGGATAAAGAACAGATTATTTTGAAACTACAACATTCAGATAAAGTTGGTATTCAACAAACACTAGGGGAGCTTCTTACTCGTAGCTCTGAAGTAAGTTCTTTAGTATCAATGATAACAGGAGTATTGACTCTTTGCATATAAAATTTCATGGTTACATGTAACGCTTTTCAACTTTACATGTAACCGTTTGACTTATCCCTCTCTCAACGCCTTAGCAATGAGTTCTATCGGGTTTTTAAAGATAACATCCACCTTTTGACCGTGCATCGCATCACCCAGTTGCATGCGACAGGCACTGCACTCTGCACTCACGTATTCCGCACCCGTCTCTTTAATCATCGCGGCTTTTGGCAGACCTGCGGCTTTGGCGAAGCGGTATTTTTCGGTTTGCATGGTAACCCCTCCAAACCCACAACAGCGGTTGGGGTCACTCATCTCTTTGATGGTGTAGTTTTGTGAAATTAAATTGCGTGGTTCCCTCCAGACGCCTTGCATTTTGCGTGCGTGGCATGGATCGTGGTAGGTGACCACTTCACTTTTGCGTGCTTTACTGGCTAAGATTTCTGCTAAATTTGTTTTCTTCTCTAAATATTCGGTTGCCATAAAAATATGTGGAGCGATCGCTTTAGCACGTGATTGCCATTCAGGTTGGTCATGGAAGAAATGGACGTAGTCTGCTTTGATCATCGCACTACAGGTCGCCTCAGGAATGATGATGGCATCAAGTTCATCCTTAAACCCTTCGATGTATTCGATGTTAAACTTCGCTAAAAAATCCACACTGTCAAAATCACCCGTAAAGTATTGTGGTGCGCCACAGCATTTTTGTTGTTTTATGAGGTACGCATCGATTTGTAACTCTTTGAGAATTTCCAAAAGTGCCTTGCCAATGTCGGTGTACATGTAATTGGCTAAACAGCCGATAAAAATGCCCACTTTACCTTTGCCTCCGTTATGGATGACATCAGGATGGGAGTTTAGAAAGGTTTTTTTTGCAAGACTAGGAAACAGCCTGTCCATCTTAATGATAGGAAAATTTCGCAAATACATGGATTTTTGTTTTTCTACCATTTTAAACCCACAGGTTTGAAACATGTACCCAAAACGAGCCAGAACATCCATAATGTTACGATTTCGAAGCAAGAAGAACGCGAGTTTTTTATACCATGCTAAACCAAACTTTTTGCGAATATCATTGCGCACCTGTTCAATGACCATATCCACAGGCAAATCATTGGGGCAAACATCGGTACAATTGGTGCATAAAAAACAGCTCTCAAAGATGTTTTTAGCGTTTTTATCGAGCTCCAAATCCCCTCGCTGATACGCATTTAAAAGGTCTAAAAAACCTCTAGGAGATGTGACCTCATCACGATTGACTTCGTGAATCGTACACACAGGTATACACTTACCGCATTTCACACACGCATCACTGGTTACATTAAATTGAAACATGTTTTACACCGTTTTACTGAAGCGTCGTTTATCTTCAGGGATTTTTTGTAAATAAGCATCAAAAGGCATCACGATATTACGAATGAGAAGCGTTCCCGTAGGATTAACGAGAATCTTTTTACCCACCTTATCCACCACGACAAGCTCTTCGGCTTCAAAAGGTTTCAGGGCTTCGATAGCATCGGCAAAATACGTAAAAAAGTCAATGCCAAACGCTTGCTCAATGCCTTCAATGTTCAGTTTAAAATTGCTCATCATCTCCATGATGACTGCTTTTCGAAGCACATCATCCTCATTTAAAATCAGTCCCCGATGCACAGGCAATTTTCCCGCATCAATGGCCGCTTCATACGCATCCATCTCTTTAAAGTTTTGAACGTAATGCGCCACGCCCTCACCAATACTGGTTAACCCAATTCCAATCAAATCCGCCCCACCTTTGGTGGTATAGCCTTGGAAATTGCGGTGCAATTCCCCTTTTTCAATGGCAAGAAAAAGCTCATCATCGGGTTTTGCAAAGTGATCCATACCTATCATTTTGTAGCCATTGGCTTCTAAATAATCAATGCTATACCGCATAATGGCAAGTTTCACGCTTGGATGGGGGAGTGTCGTCTCATCGATTTTTCGCATCGACTTTTTCATCCACGGCACATGCGCGTAGTTAAAAACCGCCAAACGACTTGGGTCGAGTGAAACCGCCAAACGCAGGGTTTCTTGAAACGTCTCAAAGGTTTGAAAAGGAAGCCCGTAAATCAAATCCATATTAATCGACTTAATCCCTGAGCTTTTTGCCATTTTAACCGCATTTTGCGTGACATCGTAAGGTTGAATGCGGTGAATTGCCTTTTGCACCTCATCGTTAAAGTCTTGCACGCCATAACTGATGCGATTAAACCCATTACATGTAAGCACGTCTAACTGCTCTTTACTCAGGTATCGAGGGTCGATTTCACAGCTGATTTCCGCATCTTTTGCAAAGTTTTTAAAATGGCTTTTAATCGCCTTTAAAATACGCTCCAACTGCTCTTTGCTAAAAAATGTGGGTGTTCCTCCACCAAAATGCATCTGAATCACTTCACGCTCTGTATCGAGGTGCTGGCTTAAAAGCACTAATTCACGCTCTAAATAGTCAATGTAGCGCTCTTTTTTATCTTCCTTGCTGGTATAAACGACGTTACACCCGCAGAAATAACAGGCACTTCGGCAAAACGGAAGGTGAAAATAGAGTGAAAGGGGGCGAGAAGCGTCTTGGTGCGCCAAAACCTCCTCGTAACTTTTACATGTAAAGCTTTCATTAAACTCAGGTGCGGTTGGATAACTGGTATACCGAGGCCCTGCTTTGGAGTACTTGGCAAACTTTTCAAAATCAATCATGAATCTCCTTAACGCTCTATGGCGTTGATAATACTAGCACCCTCTGGTAAATAGAGATCCTTAAGGTCCAAAAAGAGGTTAGGATGCTCTTTTTTAATCTTTTTAATCAACGCATCAAAATCAACATCGCTTTTTTTACTCTTTTTCATCTCTTCCATCGCCACCGTCCAGACGTCGTGAAAATCAAGTGGCAAATGTTGCAAAATGCTCTTTTCAAGCTTGAGAAAAAGTGTCTCTTGCTCTGCTTTTTTAAAGTGTTCTATCATTTTGCTCAGCGTATCAATGGAAAGCATGGCGTGGAGCTTTTGATGTTCATCATACACTAGCCATGGCTCTTTTTGATTGTTCCATGAACCACTTTTAAGGCGTAAAAGCTTGCTGTTTTCATCCTCGTGGGAAACTATCTCTAAAACCGTTTGCTCTTTTTGCTTGTTGAGGCTTAAACCTTTAGAAATTTTCTCTATCATCTTAAACTCTTTTTTTCTCTTAAATTCCATTAATGCTCTCTGTGTTTATCAAGCCATACCATCACCGCTTTTTGGGCGTGTAGACGGTTTTCTGCTTCATCAAAAATCTCATCGGCATGGGCTTCAAAGACACTCTCACTCACTTCATAGTCACGGTACGCTGGCAGGCAGTGTAAAAACATTGCATCCTTTTGCGCTAAGCTCATCATCGCATCGTCCACCATATAGCCTTGAAAATCTGCCACACGTTTGGCTTTTTCAGCCTCTTGCCCCATTGAAACCCATGTATCAGTTGTGACAACACTTGCTCCAGAAATTGCCTCTTTGGGGTCATTGCCAATTTTAATGACCGCACCGCTTTGTTGTGCAAAAGAGTGTGCATTGGCTAAAATGGCGCTATCTACTTCATACCCTTTAGGCGTTGCGATGCGAAGCTCAAAGCCTAACTTTGAAGCCATCATGAGCCATGAATGCGTCATATTATTGCCATCACCTACATACGCTACGATAGGGTTTTTATCTTTGCCATACTCGACCATCGTCATATAATCCGCCATCAATTGTACAGGATGGTAGCTATCGCTCAAACCACTAATGACAGGTACACGTGAATACGCCGCAAACTCTTCAAGTGTACTTTGTGCGAAGGTTCGTATCATCACCATATCCACCATACGGCTAATCACACGTGCAGTGTCTTTCATGGGTTCGCCACGTCCTAGTTGCAAATCGTTCGAGGATAAAAAGAGCCCTTTGCCTCCAAGCTGATGAATCCCTACTTCAAAACTCACCCGTGTACGTGTTGAGCTTTTTTCAAAAATCATTCCTAGCGTTTGGTCTTTTAAATAAGGTTTGAGTTTACCTTTTTTCGTCTGTTTCTTAATTTTAATCGCAAGATCAATGATCTCTAAAATCTCTTCTTTGCTAAAATCTTTCAGGGTTAAAAAATGTCGCATTATTATTTCCTTTTTAAAATTTCTGCTACTTCTTTAGCGTGATAACTGATGATAATGTCAGCCCCCGCACGTTTAAACGCAATCATCGTCTCCATCATCACACGCTCATAATCAATGACACCCGCACGCCCAGCAGCTTTTAGCATGGCATATTCTCCACTCACATTGTACACACACAAAGGTAAGGAGGTGGCATTGCGTACATCACGGATGATGTCTAGGTATGCAAGGGCTGGCTTGACCATCAAGATGTCAGCCCCTTGCGCTTCATCTTCCACCGACTCATTAATAGCTTCTCTGCGATTGGCAGGATCCATTTGGTAGGTTTTTCTATCACCAAAAGAAGGGGCGGACTCTGCCACATCACGAAACGGTCCATAATAGGCACTGGCAAATTTGGTCGAATAACTCATAATCGGAAGGTTAATAAAACCTTCGCCATCGAGTGCTTCACGTAAGGCTTCTATCATGCCATCCATCATGCCAGAGGGGGCTATCATATCTACACCTGAGCGTGCATGAACGAGGGCTTGTTTGGCTAAAATTTCTAAGGTCGCATCGTTATTAACACTCTCATGTTCCACATCCAAAATGCCACAATGCCCATGGTCGGTAAATTCACAAAAACACAAATCAGTCACGACAAACATGTTTGGATACGCCTTTTTAACGGCTTTAATGGTACTAGCGATAATTCCATGCTCGCACAGTGCATCACTTCCCACACTGTCTTTAACCTCAGGAATTCCAAATAAAATAATTGAGTTAATTCCAAGTTCCTGCAAGCTTTTACACTCTTTTAAAATCTCATCAATGCTCATCTGAAAAACACCTGGCATCGAGCCAATCTCTTTTTTAATGCCCTCTCCGCTTCTCGCAAATAAGGGGTAAATAAAATCATCCATACTCAAGGTTGTCTCACGTACAAGTGAGCGAAGCGTTGCATTCATTCTCAGTCTTCTAAATCTTTTAAACATTCTTTTGCCTTATCTTGGTTAAAATTAGCGCTCGTTATAAAAAGTAGTGATTTTAGCATAACTGGATATAAAAGAAAATGAAAATAGAAATTTCAGAGGTTGCGAACCTCCCCTCACGTTTTGGCTCTTTTAAAATTCAATCGTTTAAGGAAGGGATTAAAGAGCATTTGGTCATTTTTAAAGAGCCTTTGGACGACGTTCCCCTCGTTCGCATTCACAGCGAATGCCTTACAGGCGATACCATTGGTAGCCTTAAATGCGATTGTAGAGATCAATTAGAGTATGCACTCAAAGCAATTGAAAAAGAGAGTGGCATGGTAATTTATTTACGTCAAGAAGGGCGTAATATTGGGCTTTTAAATAAGGTTAATGCTTATGCACTTCAGGATAAAGGCTTTGATACCATCGAAGCGAACCATCAATTAGGATTTAAAGCCGATGAGCGCACCTATGAAGTTGTAGAATTTATTTTGGCACATTTTGGGATTGCTAGAATTAAGCTTTTAACCAACAATCCTCTCAAACTTGATAGCCTTAAAGGGATTGAAATTGTTGAAAGAGTGCCTGTTATTATTGAAGCGAATCAATTTAATGAACACTATTTAAAAACAAAAAAAGAGCAAATGGGACATCTATTTTAATAAGGAGCCACTATGCTAAAAGAGTTTAAAAACTTCCTGATCAAAGGCAATGTCATTGATATGGCGGTGGGGTTTATTTTTGGTGCAGCCTTTGCAACGGTGGTCAAGTCCTTAGTCAGCAACATTATCATGCCACCCGTGGGTTTGTTGCTTGGCAATGTCGATTTCTCATCTTTGTTTATTGCATTGGATGGCAAAGAGTATGTCTCATTGGCAGATTTGGAAAAAGCAGGTGCTCCAGCTATTAAACTTGGTGTCTTTTTTAACGATGTTACCTCGTTTGTCATTTTAGGTTTTGTTATGTTTATGATGATTAAGGGGTATTCAAAAATCATGCCAAAAGAAGCACCTGCGCCTACAACCAAAGTGTGTGCTGAATGTGGTATGAACATACCCTTGATAGCAAAAAAATGCCCTCACTGTTTAAGTGAACAAGGCTAAAAATACCTTACATGTAAAAAAGAAATAAGGGAAAAAATTCCCTTATTTCATAAACTTATGCGTTTAAATTTTCGTTGACAAACTCCCAATTCACTAAATGTTTGAGAAAAATATCTATATAATCCGCACGTCTGTTTTGATATTCTAAATAATAAGCATGTTCCCACACATCAACGGTTAAAAGAGCTTTTTGCTGATGCACCATTGGTGTATCGGCGTTGCTGGTTTTCGTAATTTTCAGTTTTCCATTTTCCAACACCAACCATGCCCAACCGCTACCAAACTGGGTAAGTCCTGCATTTTTAAATGCTTCTGCAAAGGCATCATAACTACCAAAATCTTCAGTAATTTTAGAAGCAATAGCACCGCTTGGAACACCACCGCCATCTTTTTTCATACAGTTCCAATAAAAGGTATGGTTCCACACTTGTGCGGCATTGTTAAAAATACCTACTTTTTCAGGAACATTTGCAGAGGCGAAAATGATTGCTTCTAAAGCCTCCTCTGCCAAAGGGGTATTTTGAATCAAGTTATTGAGGTTGGTGACATAGGTTTGATGGTGCTTTCCATGATGAAAACCTAAAGTATTCGCACTAATATAAGGCTCTAAGGCATCGGCCTCGTAAGGAAGCTTGGGTAAAGTAATTGCCATAATTGTCTCCTTTGAATCAATTTAACTGTAAGAATAATTCTACTGCTTCTTGCATAAACAAATTGTAAATGAGCACTTTAATTGCCTATTAATCGCCCTTTGGATAGGATATATATAAATTTATTTAAAGGCTTCGTTTATGGCTTCGTTTACGCTTCCAATCTCCTTTTGGGAACACGCAGATACATTTGCAACCTTACTTTTGCGCTACAATCAAACACACAATATTTCAGGTGCAAAAACGAAAGAGGTGGTTTTAAAAAATGTAGAAGATAGTATTTATCCTTTGCAATTTTTACATGTAAGCGAAATGAAACGTGCGATTGATGTGGGGACGGGTGCTGGTTTTCCAGGCTTACTTTTAGCCCTTGCCTTACCACATGTTCATTTTAGCTTGTTTGAGCCTATTGCTAAAAAAAGTGCTTTTTTACACCTTGTAAAATCAACACTCTGTCTTAAAAATGTAGAAGTGTGTACCCATCGTGTGGAAAAAGTTGAGGGTTTTGAAGCTGATTTAATTAGCTCTCGAGCTGTCACCAACACAAAAATGTTAATAAACTTGTGTCATAATTTTATAACACCTAAAACAACCCTGCTTTTTTATAAAGGGGAAATGGTCGAAGAAGAGATTCAAGGGTTATCACACTGTAAGGTGTATCAAAAAGAGAAGCGCTATTATCTTATTATGGAGAATGTCGATGTTGTTTAAAATTGCTATTTTACTTGGAGTTCTTTTTTTAATTTATCTTTTTTTCTTTAAAAACAGACGTCAAGAGGATGTCAAAAAGAGTACCACACATACCAAAGTCTTAGAAGGAGAAACCATGGTAGAATGTCAAAAGTGTTCAACATTTGTCAGTCACAATGAGGCGATCATTAAAGATGGTCAGTTCTACTGCTCTAAAGAGTGTGCGAGGTTATCCTAATGTTACTGATTGGTCATGAAGCCATTGCTTTTAAACCTTTTTATCATATTCACGCATATGAAGACATTGCTAAAACCCCATCAAACAGTACTGTTCTTTTTGATTTTCATATAAACTTAGCACACACATGCGCACAGGAAAATATTCCATTTGCTTTACATGTAAAACAAATTAAAGAGCTTATGTTCGCCCATGCGCTCAATGCGTCCTACTTTGTTCTCACAAAAGATTTAGCGTTGCAAGCACAAAAAATTGCCGATGATTATTTATTTGATGGGAAAATCTTACTCTTAAGCAATGACGAAAATGATATTGAATTTGCAGCATTGCATGGTATTGATGGAATCTTGTTTGAAGCAGGAATTCAAGTTTGCAAATAAAACTGAACAAAACATTTTACTTCTTTTTAGCCTTTTTTATAGCTTTTTTGTACTGGGTCTTGGATGCTTTTGCTATATCACGTCTACATCAATCATCATGGATAGAAGAGCTTTTTTTTCAAACACCCCATAGCGTACCTTTACTCAAATGCCTTATTGCTGTAGTGCTTTTTTTAACAACCCTCGTCCCACTTTTCATAAAGCCAAAAGCCTCTAAAACATCCCTTTTAGAATTTGGTGCGCTTGAGAAACTCTCAACACTCTTATTCGCTTCTCTTGCTACAAAATTTAACATTTTAAAAACACAAGAGAGCTTTGAAAAACTTTTGCACCTTGAGGCAAGTATTGTTTTACTTTACACACAAGATCATATCAGCCTTTACAATGAAAATCTGTTTATTAAAACCTCTTTTCACTCAAAAGATATATTTCCTTTTCGAGCAAACACCTATGAAAAAAGTGATGTTGAAGCGATGGTAGTACGCTGTTTTACAGAAAAAACACCCCTCACTCAAGAGAAGATTTTTTTTAATGATACACCCATGAGCATTTTTCATTTTTTACTGCAAGAAGAGGAGACTAAAAAAACAATTGGTGCATTAATGCTTGTGAGCAAAGATGCTTCTTTTATACAAAGACATACCTCCCTCATTAAAAAATACCTTCCTATGCTTACCTTTGCACTGCTACTCTCTTTAAAAAAAGAGCAGTTAGAAAAACAATTAACGGATTACGCGGAGGAAAGCAAAAGTCGTGATGAACACCTTAACCTTTTAAACTATGAAAGCATCAATGAACATCTTTTTTATGAATTTAAACGTCATAAACGCTACAAAACAGAACTCACGTTGATGCTTCTTGAAATTAATATGTTTGAAAATTTGTCGAAAGTTTTTCCAGAAGAAGCCATTGTTACGCTTAAGAAAGAGTTTGTGCACGTCATTCATAAGTCGATTAGGGATGTGGATATTTTGGGAAAATGGTCTCACAATCGTTTTGCCATTGTGCTACCTAACAACACCTTTAAAGCAGGGGTAGGGCTTGCAAACAAGCTTCAAAAGATTATAGAAACAGCCAAATTTTTACCTATTGGTAAAATTTCGTGTAGTTATGGCATTACGTCACTCTCGCCCAAAGACACATTAGGAAGTTTTAAAGCACGAGCCGAAAACGCACTCACAAAGGCAAATCTCCATGGGGGAAATGCCATTGAAGTAAGCTTACAAAATAATGAATTAGATAACAATACGCTTTAGCGTGGATGAAAGTTTTGTAGGAATCTCGTAATTAATGGTTTTAAACTGTTTGGCAAGAGCATTGGCATTATCAAACATACATACATTTTGAGCATCACCCCCCAAACAAAAGCTATCCATTGACATTCGCCCTTTACTTAAACGCCCATCCGCCATCGCAACAGGTTCTAAGCCATTAAAGCGAAAAAAACCATCCCCATAGCCAATATCATACGTCGAGATAAGTTCATCTTCTGGTGCTTCATAGACACCTCCATACCCAACACGTTCGCCCTTTTTAAGCACACGACTGCTCAGCTTTTCCGCCCATAAGGCTAATACTGGTTTTAATTCAAGGGAAGTAAAAGAGGGATGAAGGGTACTATACCCATACATGGCAATACCAACACGTGCAAAGGCATCATCACCCAACGTCTGTGTACGAAGAAGCCCTGCTGAATTACAACAATGAAAGGAAATTTCTGGTAAATCATAAGCTTTGGCAAGGATTTTAATCCGTTTTTTAGCCCGCTCAAATAAAGTACGTTGCCAAAAAAATTCGGCATTTAATTCATCACTGCTTCTAAAATGGGTGAAAACCCCTTTAAGAGAGAGTTTTTTAGCCACAATCAATGCCATCGCTTTTTCAATCTCATCTTCTTTAATACCGTTACGGTGCATTCCCGTATCAAGACTTAAATGAATGCTCTCTCCCTCAACCAACGCCTCTAGCATCTCGTAAGAGTGCGCTGAAAAAGAGATGTTTTGAGGTAATTTTTGCGATGATACGGTATCGACCAGCACTAAGACTTCGTCAAAAAGATCGGCAATTACCATCGCTTCTTCGATATTTTTAACCGCTACTCTACGAAGACCATACGCAAAACAAAGTTCTGCCATCACTCGAAGCCCATGCCCATAAGCATTGTCTTTTAAGACGGCCATAACCTTCTGTTTTCCCCCTGCCTTTGCGCTTAATGTGTCAAGATTGTGAAATAAATGCGCTTTATTCAAGGTGATAAATGCCATCGCTAAGCCTTTGATGCCAATTGAGCGACCATAAAACCTCTTATTTTACGAGCTTGATAATCTAATTTATAAAAGTGTTCATACACACGTTTTGCATCCAATGTTGGTTCTTGCGAAAAATCAAAGGCAATTCCTTTGTCATCTTTGGGAATATGCGCATCCATGTATGTCAAAAAAGCATCTCGTGCTTCAATAAGTTTTTCCAACTCTTTTTCTATCATCTCTTTTTCATTCATAAAACATATTCCTTATTTTTCAGCCACAATCGACATTTTATTGCCAACGAGCTCAACATACAACTCTTTTCTTCCTTTAGAAGCAAAAGAGGGACTTTTATAGGTTTGGTCATATGCTATTTTAAAAAGTTTGCGATTATCCATCGTAGGATACGGAGCAATATTTAAATTTTCAAATACAATAGTCTTGGTCTCTTTACGTGAAAAAATCTGTTTTTTACTAACAGCAAATTGCGTTTTTCCTGAACCATCTGCTCTTTTAAAATCATTGGAATAGTAGTTCAAATAGGTAGTAATATCATTCACTTTCCATGCACGTTGCCATTTATAGACTTCACTTAAAAGCGTTGCAACCGTCTCTTTACTTAATTTTGGTACTTTACTTTCACCAATAATTGTCATGGTACTTTGGGCATTAATCTCACTGTCAAGAATCTTAATGGCATCATTATCCATAACAACACATCCCTTACTCAAATCATCTCTGTCTTTTCCATCTAAAGGCATACCATGAATCCAAATACCGCTGCCATTTTTTCCACGCAATACGTCAAAAAGATTTGGGTAAGAAAGCGAAAATGCCAAAGGACCATAAAAAGGATCTGTTGGTTTAAAGCGTTTGGTGATTTCATAAACACCCACAGGCGTTTTCAGATCCCCTCGCTTTACTTTATCCCCTTCTTTCCCCATAATAACATCGTGTGATTTAACCAACTCAAGACCATTATCATTACTGTTTTTATACACTTCACAATGCTTTTTATCTTTTTCGCACACAATCAAGGAGTCTAACGCTTCATAATAACCATATGCAATATCCATGCCTCGAATTTGTTTTAACCAAAACTCTTTAGAGATTAGCTCTTTTTCAGTGGGTACTTTTGTTTTTACCACAGCTACTTTTGGCTCTTTCGCAGGAACTTTGACTTCAATCGGCGTTTTAATTTCTTTTGATTTCACAGGTTCTTCTGACTCAAACTCTTTTTTTAAAAAATCCTCTACCGCATGAATGCCTTTGGTTTTATAAATACGATAAATATCCTCAGCAGTTGCCGCATACATTACTACCACACACGCAGATAAAAAAAGAAAATAGCGCATTCATCCCTCTTGATTAACAATTTTGAAGAAGCCATTGTAGTTAAAACTCACTTAGAAGATGTTTTGATATAAGTCACATTCGAGAAGAATGTATCAAAAATAAAAGTAAAAATTTCTAAAAGAGACATAAGGTCTGTTTTACTCTACTTTCGTTAATATCGACGTATTAACCTAAAATCACATTAAAAGACACCCTATGCCCCATGAACTCTTTTTAGCTTCGAGTATTGTTCTGTTTCTCACACTCTTGTTGCCCATTCTCTTTTTGCTGAGTAAAAAGTTAGGGCCTAATGAATCGACTCAAAAAACAAAAAACACTCCCTATGAAAGTGGTGTCACAACCCCTATTGGTTCGAGTGAAAGCCGCTTTAGTGCCAAGTTTTATCTTGTGGCTATTTTATTTGTCCTTTTTGATGTTGAAATCATCTTTATGTTTCCATGGGCGGTTAATGTGCGAGAGTTAGGTTACTTTGGTTTGTTTGAAATGTTTACTTTCGTAACACTTTTACTTTTAGGTCTTATTTATATTTACCGAATAGGGGCATTAAAATGGCAGTAGGGGCTGAGGCAATTTTTGGAAACAGCGTGATAACAACAAAACTGGATAATGCCATTAACTGGGCAAGAGAATCTTCCATGTGGCCGTATGTTTTTGGAACGGCGTGTTGTGCCATCGAGTTTATGAGTGTGGCAAGTAGCACGTATGATATTTCACGTTTTGGCGCTGAAGTGGTACGCTTTTCACCCAGACAAGCGGACTTACTCATTGTTGCAGGAACCATTAGCTACAAACAAGCGCCTATTTTAAAAAAGATTTACGACCAAATGACTGAGCCTAAATGGGTGATTAGCGCAGGAGCGTGTGCGTGCAGTGGGGGGTTTTACGATAACTATACGACGCTACAAGGTATTGATGCGATTATTCCTGTGGATGTTTACATCGCAGGATGTCCTCCACGCCCTGAAGCTTTTTTAGATGCGCTCCTTCAGATTCAAAAACTCCAATATGAAAATGAAAGCATCATCAAAGAGCGTACACAAAGAGCATTTAAAGGGCTTCTTGATGAAACACTTTAAAGAAGTTTTTGCCAACCAATACGCTCTTGATGCGCAGGGTGCTTACATCGTGGACAAAGAGCTCATTCAAAATGTTTTACATGTACTCAAACACGACGATGGTTACCATTTTTTAGTCGATATGACGGCGATTGATTATCTTACATGTAAAGAAAAAATGCCAGAGCGTTTTGCCATTGTCTATCTTTTGCGTGATAAGCATTTTAAAAACCTCATCACGATTAAAACCTTTATCGATACCTCTTTAGCAACACAAAGCATCACATCGTTATTCAAATCTGCCAACTGGGCGGAGCGAGAAATTTGGGATCAGTACGGTATTAGCTTTAAAAATCACCCCAATTTAAAACGTATTTTAAATCACAAAGAGTTTATCGGTCATCCTTTACGCAAAGATTATCCCATCACTAAAGGGCAGTTGTGCCACCGAAGTGATGATTTGATGGATGAGATGACACCTCGTTTAAAGAAAAAAGGACTGGATAAAGAAGAGGGTTTGATGTTTTTAAATCTAGGGCCTGCCCACCCTGCAAGTCATGGGACGATTCGTAACTTTGTCGCTTTAGATGGGGAAAGCATCGTGTGTGCGGTGAGTGAAATCGGCTATTTACACCGTGGTTTTGAAAAATCGTGCGAAAACCATACCTATAACCAAATTATTCCCTATACCGACCGTCTCAATTACTGTTCTGCGATTTTAAACAACATCGCTTTTGCGCATACGGTTGAGGGAATGTTGGGGGTGGATTTGCCGGAGCGTGCAAAATTTATCCGTGTCATGATCGGTGAACTCTCTCGCATCATCGACCATCTCGTTTGTTTAGCGGCTATTTTGGTGGATATGGGCGCATTGACCAATTATTGGTACCTTTACAACCCACGAGAAGTGGTCTACTCCTTGCTCTCCAAACTCACAGGAGCTCGCCTTACCAACTCGTATATGCGCATCGGTGGGATGAGTTATGATCTGTATGATGGGTTTGGGGAAGATTTAAAAGCCTGTATTAAAGCCATTGAAGAGGGCATGGGCGATACCCTTAGGCTGATTGAGCACAACCGTATTTTTCACGATAGAACACAAAATGTAGGTATTATCACCCAAGAAGAAGCCATTAACCGTGGTTTGAGTGGCCCTAATTTGCGGGCGTGTGGGGTGCCTTATGACGTGCGTGTGAGTGAGCCCTATTATCACTATGAAACCTTTGATTTTGATATGGCGTTAGGCAGTGTGGGCGATGTGTACGATAGAATGATGGTACGCTTTGAAGAGATTCGCCAAAGTATTCGTATCATCACTCAAGCCTACACCAGACTTCCAAATGGTGCTATTTGCGTCAAAGATGCTTCTATCTCGCTTCCATCCAAACAAGCGGTTTACTCCAACATTGAGGGCTTAATGAACCAGTTTAAGCTCATCTATGAAGGGGTTAAAGTCCCTGCTAAAGAGTACTACCGTGCCATTGAGGGCGGTAATGGCGAATTGGGATTTTTCATCATTAGCGATGGGAGTGGAACGCCTTATAAAGTCAAAGTCAGACCTCCTTGTTTTTATGCGATGGCGGCGTATCCGCACATTGTGGAGGGCGGCATGATAGCCGATGCCGTACTGAGCCTTGGAAGCCTTAATATCATCGCAGGAGAGTTAGACCGATGAGTTCTTTTGCTTTTTCCCAAGAAAATGAAACCAAATTTAGAGCTCTTTTAGAGCGTTACCCTGAAAAAAGTTCGCTCATGCTTCCCTCTCTTTGGATGGTGCAGTATCAAGAAGGATGGATTAGCCCTGAGGCGATGCAGTTTTTAGCTCAAAAATTAGAATGTTCTGCAATGGATGTCTACTCTGTTGCCTCTTTTTACACGATGTTTAACCTTGCCTCTGTGGGAAAATATCATATCCAACTGTGCAAAACACTCTCGTGTATGCTTCGAGGCGCACAAACCATGCAAGCGCATATCGAAAATCGTCTGGGAATTAAGCCAGGACAAACCACGAAAGATGGGAAATTTACCTTCTCTTTGGTCGAATGTCTAGGCTCGTGTGGCACGGCTCCATGCATGAGCTTGAATGATGATTATGTGGAAAATCTCACCCTTGAAAAGCTGGATGAACTTATCGATGGAAGTGCCTCATGATGGTCAAAATCGTCAGTAAAAATTTTGATATTCCACTCTCCCACACACTACGTGTTGCCCGTGAAAACGGACGCTACGGCTCGTTAGTGAAACTTTTTTCGATGAGCCCCGATGCGGTTACGAGTGAAGTGGAAAAAAGTGGGCTTCGTGGCAAAGGGGGTGGTGGGGCACATACGGGAGAAAAGTGGCGACTCATTCCAAGAGCTAGTGAAAAACCCGTCTATTTGGTTGTGAACGCCGATGAGAGTGAACCAGGAACTTTTAAAGACAGGCAAATTTTGGAGTTTGATCCGCATTTGCTTCTTGAGGGCATCATCTGTTCAAGTTACGCCATAGACGCACACCATGCTTACATCTATATTCGTGGTGAATATGTTTTTTGGGCACAAAGAGTCCAAGAAGCGATTGATGAAGCTTATGCGGCTGGCATTTTAGGAGAGCGCATTTTAGGGCATGACTATACGTTACATGTAACGCTTCACCGAGGTGCTGGTGCGTACATTTGCGGTGAGAAAACCGCTCTTTTAGAATCATTAGAGGGAAAACGTGGGCATCCACGTCTTAAGCCAAAAGGCAAAGAGCCTGAATGGTTTTTTGGTTGCCCCACGGTGGTAAACAATGTCGAAACCATCGCTTCTGTTCCTTTTATTATCGAACAAGGCTATGAAGCCTATCGCGCGTACGGAACGGCGGAGAGTCCTGGAACCATGCTTTTTGGCATCAGCGGACATGTGGAAAAACCAGGGGTGTATGAACTCCCCTATGGCACGTCGATGAAAGAGGTGATTTACTCCCTTTGCGGTGGTATTACAGGGGGCAAAAAACTTAAAGCGGTGATTCCAGGAGGCTCTTCTGTGCAAATCTTGCGAGCCGATGAGATTGAAGCTATAACGCTTGATTACGAAAGTCTCAAAGCGCATGGCTCATCGTTAGGAACAGGTGGTATGATCGTGATGGATGAAGAGGTGAGCATCCCTGAAGCGATGAAAAACCTCTTTGAGTTCTACCACCACGAATCGTGCGGTCAATGCACTCCGTGTCGAGAAGGAACAGGCTGGGTCGATAACATTTTAGAAAAAATCTTACAAGGCAAAGGAACACATCAAGACATTGAAACGTTGCTGGATGTCTGTGATATGCTCAATGGAAAAACCATTTGTGTTTTTGCGCCCTCGGTGGCGTTTATCGCGCAAAGCTATCTTAAAAAATTTCGTGAAGAGTTTGAAGCATTGCTCAAATAGCCTTTACATGTAAAGGCTATTTGATGAAAAGTGACATGTACGAAAGTCTTGCGGTATCGATAAGAAAATCAACCCCTGGAAAATAGGCGATAAACGTGTTACCAATACCACCCCAAATAACGGCAAGGGCAATAAATCCTATCGTAATGGGAGTAATCCCTCGAAGCGTTAGGACATTTTCATATTCAGACTCACACGCAGGGTAAAAATACATCAGCGCAATCAACTTGAAGTAGTAATAAATCGAAACAAACGTGGCACTCACGCCACACACCGCTAAAAGGGTGTAACCTGCTTCAATGGCTCCTGTGAAGATATAAAACTTGCCAACAAAGCCTATGGTGGTTGGAAGTCCTGCTAAAGAGAGCATAAAGATGCTGAGCATCGCCGCCATATACGGATGCACATGCGCAAAGCCTCGAAAATCTTCATACGTGACACGTTTTTGATCATCCGAGGTGATGTACGAAATGAGCCCAAACGCTCCCATGGCCGAGAGAAAATAGGCGACAAGATAATAAATAATCGAACTTGAAGCACTCTCCCCTAAAACCCCAATGGAGACAAAAGCAATGAGCAAATACCCCGTATGCACGATACTCGAAGCCGCCAACATTCGCTTTAAACTCTTCTGGATAATCGCCATCAAACTGCCATATAAGAGCGTTGCAATGATAATCACCACAAATAAACTATCCCACATATCCCGAATCGGGTCTAAATCTACTAACATTAAGCGTAAGATAAATCCAAAAATAGCCACTTTAAAGGTTGCTGCCATAAACGCCGTGACAGGAAGGGGTGAGCCATCATAGACATCAATCGTCCAATTGTGAAAAGGAAAGGCGGAGATTTTAAATAAAAACGTCACCAGTAAAAAGGTTCCGCCTATCACGACTAAGGAAACATCTCTTCCCATCATTGCATCAAGTGCTCTTCCCAAATCGCCCAAAACCGTTGTTCCAAGCCCTGCATAAATGAGTGCTGTGCCTAGCAAAAAGAAAATGCCTGAGAGTGAGCCTAAGACTAAGTATTGATAGCTTGCCTCTACCCGACGGTCATCGTTTTTTTGAAACCCTACCATCACATATAAGGACAAAGAAGCGATTTCAAGAGCGATAAAAGCGGTGATTAACTCATTGGCATGCACTAAAAGCATCATCCCAAACACCGAAAAAAGAAAGAGGGAAAAAAACTCTTTTTTGAAATGGCGTTTGGTTTGAAAATAGTGCGTTCCAACCAACGATGTCACGAGAGCGCCACTCAGTAAGATAGAATCAAAATAGACCGCATAACTATCATCAATAATCATCTTTGAAAAAATGTCTTCAAAAGGAAAACTGGTACGCAATTCGCCAAAATAGTAGACGTTGCTTCCCAGAGCCATTAAAATCACACTAAAACTCATCAGTGAAAAATGCTCCATCGAGAAATATTTGACAGGCGAGAGCACCATCAAAACAATAGCCCCCACACCAACAATAATCAAGGGCAAAAGATAACTCAGTTCTATAAGCATCCCTATCCTCCTACATGTAAAAGTTCGTTAAGATAGTAATGAATGGTAGGTTCTATCTTATAGAGGAAAAAATCAGGATAAACACCCATCGCAATAATCAAAAGTGAAAGCGGTAAAAGCCCCAAGATTTCTTTACCATCTAAATCCACCATGCGTGAGACATCGTTGTTTGAGCGCACCAAAATGGCTTTTTGAAACAACCATAACATATAACTTGCCGCCACCAAAACCGTTAATGCCGCAACAATGCCTAAGAGACTATTGAATTTAAAAATACCTAATATAATGAGCAGTTCTGCCACAAAACCATTCGTACCAGGGATTCCCACCGTACACAAAACCATAATCGCAAAAAAAACGGTAAAAAGCGGTGCTTTGTGTGCGATGCCTCCAAGCTGATCAAGAGAGCGAATACCCAAATTTCGCTCCATCACCCCCACGAGTAAAAAAAGCCCTCCCGTGGCAATCGCATGTGCGACGATAAGATACGCACTGCCCATCATGCCATGCACATTCAAAGAAAAGACACCTGCGGTGATAAAGCCTAAATGCGATGCCGAAGAGTAAGCAAGCATCTTTTTGATGGTATGTTGCGATAAGGCGGCAATACCAAAATAGATTAAGCCAAAAAGCCCAAGCCCTATCAAAAAGGGGGCTGCTAAAACAAAAATATCAGGAAAAATTGGCAGAACAAAACGCACTAGGGCATAAACACCCAGTTTTGCCATAATGGATGAGAGTAAAAAAACACCGCCCGTGGGAGAGTTTGAATAGGTTTCTAAAAGCCATGAATGAAACGGAAAAAGTGGAATTTTAATGGCAAAAGCGAGCATGAAGCCTAAAAAAAGCAATACTTTTTGCTCATACTGCAAGGTTGAGATGGTCGCAATATCGCTCATCTCAAAACTCCACATCGCAAACTCATAATAATACGCCACGCCCAAATACAAAATACTCACAAACATAAACAAAGAGCCCATGATGGTATAAATCGTCACCTTCAATGTTGAAAAAACACGATTGCCACTTCCAAAAAGACCAATAATCATAAAGACAGGCAATAACATCGCTTCCCAAAAAAAGTAGAACAAAATCAAATCCAGCGAAAAGAGTGTCCCACTAATACCCGATTGAATGAGTAACATACTAATCCAATAGCTTTTTGAGCGATTGTTTTTCCATAATAATAAGTAAGCACTGGGAATCAGTGTTGCGATTAACATCAAAACAATCAGCGAAAAACCATCCAACCCAAGGCTGTAATGAATCCCATAGCTTTTAATCCACGGATGGTATTCTCGAAACTGCATTCCCCCATGAGGGTCAAACTGCTGATAAATATAAAACGCCAAACAAAAAATCACCACCGAAACACTAAAGGCAATAGCTCGTGTCCACGCAGTATTTACAGGCAATAAAAGAAGAGAAAATGCCATAACCATTGGCAAAAATATAATGACCGAAAGAATTCCTACTTCCATCCTCTACCCCACAATCACAATCAAATAAAGCGCAATCGCACTGACACCCAACATCATAATTGATGCGTAAAAACGAACATTCGCATTTTGCACGACAGAGACCAAATACCCTATACGAATAAACCCACGTGAGAGCCCCATCACCACCGCATCCACAACATTGGTATCCATCCAAAAAGCACACTTTTGACTCAAGCGTAAAAGCGGACGTACAAAAAGAGCATCGTAAAGCTCATCAATATAAAATTTATGGTAAATCACTCCGCTTAGAAGAGGCTCGTGGCGCAAATCATAACGGCTAAATTTCACCGAAGCGATGGCGATGCCAAGAACCGATGCGGCAATGTTGATACCAATAAGTACCCACTCGGTTGTATGACTTACATGTAACGCACGTCTGCCCCACTCGCCAAGCCACACACCTATGCCATGAGAACCTCCCAAAAGCTCAGGAAGTCCTAAAAATCCAGCGCCAAGAGCACCTAAAGCAAGAATCACCAAAGGTGCTTTCATCACCCATGAGACATCATGTGCGTGCTTTACATGTAAAGCGTTTTTCCCCTCAAAAACAACAAAAAAGAGGCGAAACATATAGTACGCTGTAAGGATAGCGCTTAGCACACCTATCGCCCATAAGCCATAATGCCCACTGCCAAACGCCACCAATAAAATCTCATCTTTGCTAAAGAACCCTGAAAAAGGAGGAATACCGCTAATAGCAAGCGTTGCAATCAACATCGTACCGTACACCACTTTGGAAACCAGACGCATCTGTCCCATCTTAAAGATATTTTGTTCATGGTGCATCATGACAATCACCGCTCCTGCTCCCATAAATAAAAGCGCTTTAAAAAACGCATGGGTCAAGACATGAAACAACGCACTGCTATAAGCCCCCAATCCTGCGGCGATAAACATATAACCTAGCTGTGACATCGTCGAATACGCCAAAATCTTTTTAATATCGCTTTGTTTGGTAGCAATAAGTGCGGCAAACAGAGCACTAAACGCTCCGATGTAAGCGATAAACAGACCGATGTGTGGAATCATCTCATACAAAAAGGAAAAGCGTGTCACCATGTACACACCCGCTGTGACCATGGTTGCGGCGTGAATGAGTGCTGAAACAGGTGTGGGACCTGCCATCGCATCTGGAAGCCAAACGTAGAGCGGAATTTGCGCTGATTTTCCCATAGCACCCACAAAAAGAGCAAGCCCTGCTAGGGGTAAAACCCATGAAGGAACCCCTGCCATTTTCGCTTCAATCGAAGCATAATCAAACCCATAATCCCCACAGTAAAAATAAAGCAGCGCAAGACCTATTAAAAACCCCATATCCCCGACTCGGTTGACAAGAAAGGCTTTATTGCCCGCAACCACATTGGATGCCTCGCTAAAATAAAAACTAATGAGTAAGTACGAACAAAGCCCTACCCCTTCCCACCCAATAAACATAATAAGCGGCCCATCGGCTAAGACCAAAAGTAACATCGATGCTAAAAAAAGGTTGAAATAGCAAAAAAACTTTCCATACCCTTCGTCTTCTTTCATATACGCACTGGCATATAGATGAATCAACCCTCCCACGAACGTGATGAAAAGTACCATAAAAATAGAGAGCTTATCGCCTAAAAATCCCATATGAATGTCGTAGTTATCAATACTGAGCCACAGATAAGGACGGTATAAAAACACCTGCGATTCGTGCAACATCTGTATGAAAAAATAAATCCCTATCGCCAAACTTAAAAAAGGAGCACTCAGAGCTGGAACGCTAAACCACGCCCGTGAGAGTCGTTTACATGTAATGCTATACACATACGCCAAGCCTATAAATAATGAAGAGCACAACGGAATAAGCACAATCCACGCTAAAAGGAAATTCATACATACTCCTTTTGTGAAAGAGACCTAAAAATATCCGAATCAAGGGATTTTTTGCGCTTGTACAAGACCACAATTAACGATAAAAAAACCGCCGCTTCCGCTGCTGCGATGGCAATAATCAGCATCGCAATCACGTGTGAGCCCATAGAACCATGGTACTGTGCAAGTGCTATAAAAATAAGATTCACCGCATTGAGCATCAGCTCAATCGACATGTAAATCACAAAAATATTTTTACGACTCATCACCCCTAAAAGTCCGATGGAAAAAAGTATCATCGCCACCACAATGTAGGAAAAAAGTGACCCTGCTATCATACTTCCTCCTCCTTACGTCCCAATACCACCGCACCGATGAGCGCCACCAGCAACAAAACAGAAATAAGCTCAAAAGGCAACAACCACTTTTCAAAAAGCTCCATCCCAAGAGGCTGGATGTCGCCAAAGCCTTCCACTAAAACATTTTGTTGCGCCAAAGGGAGTTTGGAAAACGCCCGTAAAATCAAAAAATTCAAAGGAAGCAATGCCAAAGAGCCTAGAAAAAGAGTGATGTTTTTGTACGGCTCTTTGGGTAAATTAGCCTCTTTGACGTTTAAAAACATAATGATAAAAATAAGAAGCGTGATAATCGCCCCAGCATAAACAATAATTTGCACCATAAATAAAAAAGAGGCACTCAAAAGCGCAAACAATCCCGCAAGAGCGATGATGGTTAAAATAAGACTCAACGCTCCGTGCACGGGCTGATGAAACAACACCATGCCTAATGCTCCACCGATAGCAAACACTGAAAGAATGATAAAAATGACATCCATCATTCAGACTCCTTTTTGGGCTCATGGCTTAAAAGTTTCTCTTTGGTGAGCATAAAATCTTCTCGAGCCTTAGCCACAAAACTAAAAATCCCCGTATCCATACGAATCGCATCACACGGACACGCTTCAACACAGCCTCCACAAAAGACACACTCTAGTAAGTCGATGGTAAACACTTCAGGCATCTTTTCATCCACCCCATCGTCACGCTCTTTAGCTTCGATGAAAATACACTCCGCAGGACACGCTGTTGCGCACATAAAACACGCCACACAGCGAATACTCTCATCCTCTCGCTTGGTGAGGCGATGCACCCCTCGGTAACGGCTTGTGATGTCACGAGGTTGCTCTTCGGGGTAAGAAAACGTTTTCACCTTTGAGGTATCGCTTAGATTGGTTAAAAAGTGGCGCAAGGTCGTTTTCATGCCACCAAAAATCGCAGGAATGTAAAGTTTTTCTTTAAAACTATTTCCTTCACGTTTAACAATTTTAATGCCCATTTTACACCCCAAAAACCACAACAACCGTTGCGGTGATAAAAATATTGGCAATGGCTAAAGGCATAAGCACCTTCCATCCCAAATCTTGAAGTTGGTCATAGCGAAAACGAGGCAGCGTCCAACGTACCCACACAAAGACAAAATTCATAAGCAATAGCTTAAACGCAAACGTCGCAATTTGCACCACGGCGGTGGCAATGTTTGAACCCGTTTGACTCAAGCCAAAAAATAAAAGTGCTCCCAAAAAGAGCACAATAAGCGCATTCAAAAGTACAATACCTTTGAGCAAAACAGCACTCTCACGGTTACGAATATCCGCCTTTGCTTGAAAACGATTGTTGCGCAGCATCCAACGCACAAAGAAAAAGCTCACAAGAGGTAGCGCTATCATCAAAACCCCTAAAAAAAGCTCCATGTGCGTTTGAAGGGTTTGGGAATTAAGATAGGGTAGATGGTATCCGCCAAAAAAGAGGGTGACAATCAGCGCACTTGACGCACTCATCGCCACATATTCACCTACGAAGAAGAGCCCAAAGCGCATCGCACTGTATTCGGTGTGAAAACCACCTACGATTTCACTCTCTCCCTCTGCAATATCAAAAGGGGTACGATTCGCCTCCGCAAAGGCGGTAACAATAAAAATAAGCCCCGCAATGGGTTGTAAAACAATGCCCCACATCGGCACAATGCCTAAAAAAGTCTCTCCTTGAACATTGACGATTTTGACCAAATCAATTGAGCCATACGTTATCAAAACCGAAACCAAAGAAAGCCCCATCGCCGCTTCGTAACTGATAACTTGTGCAGCAGCGCGAACGGAGCCTAGAAGCGAATATTTATTGTTACTCGCCCACCCTCCTATCATGATGCCATACACACTAAGCCCTGCAAAGGCTAAAAACCATAAAACGCCCAAATCGATGGGCAAGCCTTGCATCCGAAACTGTTGTGTGCCAATCACGAGTGTGTCGGCAAAAGGCATGACCATAAAGGTTAAAAACGCCGAGGCAAACACAATGACGGGCGCTAGGGAGAAGAAAAAGCCTTGCTTGATGGATTTGGATTGGAAGTCTTCTTTGAAAACCAGTTTGAGCATATCCGCAAACGACTGAATGAGCCCTCCTAAACGAAATCCTTTGATATGACAGCGATTGGGACCTAAGCGGTCTTGAATGAGCCCTGCCACACGACGTTCCATCCAGACTAAAATAGGTGCGGCTCCGAGTGAAAAAAGAAGTGCTAAAATCACATTGATAATGACGACACTGAGCAAAACGCTGTTCATAATGCTATCTTTGGTGTCAGGTGAAGCGTATCAAACGTCATACCTTCAAAAGCACGTTCTTGGCATAAAAGTTCTTCCCACACCTCTTTACATGTAAAGATGCTATCGTTTAATAAAGTAGCTAAAATCGTTAATAAGGGTTGATGTTCAAGATGCAAAGCAATCGCACAGGCACTGTGTTGCACATAGCCATCGATGTTGATATAACTTCCAGCTCTGCTCATATGCGATGCCATTGGTAAAACAAGGTCTATTCCCTCACATGCACCCACATCGTACGCACTGACAATCACACTGGTTTGGTTTTTCAATCTTTGCGCAATCGCATGGCTGTCTTCTCGTCCTATCATGATGACCAACTCCACTTCATTCAAAGCTTTTTCAAAAAAGTTCAAAGAAGTATCGATGCCTAAAATATTAAAGGCTCTTGCATTTGCAGAACGATCTGAGCATTTTAAAAAATCATCCCCAAAATGCTCATCCCTGCGTTCAGCATCATACGCACTTAAAAAAAGGGTGTAGTATTTTGAGAGAGAAACACAGCGTGCCATCTCTTCTATACTTAAATCACCGCCTAGGAGAATCAGCGTTTTACCCAAATGGCGCTTTAAAAGACGAAGCAGTTTACTTTGAGCGTATTCATACTCACTTACTTTACCTCGGATTAAGGGGTGAAACCCTGTTTTTTCATTCTCTTTTGCATAGCTAAGCCGTCCTGCATCACACATAAAATAACCGTTAACTTTTTCATTCAAACGAGGGCGATAGCGGTAGATTTTTTCTGCCTTGTATTTTTCACAATGATGGTCTACATGTAAAGAACAACCTCTTGCACAATGGTTACAAATAGCCTCTTGCGAGCGTAAAAACCAAACACGCTTATGAAAGCGAAAATCTTTACTGGTCAAAGCTCCCACAGGGCATAAATCCACAACATTCATCGCATAAGGGCTGGAGAGTTTTGTGCCAGGAAAGGTGGTAATCACAGAATGGTCTGCTCTTTTTAGAACACCCAGTTCATGGGTTTTGGTAATTTTTTGGGTAAAACGAACACAGCGTGTGCATAAAACACAACGCTCTTGGTCTAAAACAACATTTGCTCCCAAATCAACACGCTTTTGCCCATGCGTTTTAGGCGTGGAAAGCCTACTCTCATACAAACCCACATCCATGTAGTAATTTTGTAACGAACACTCCCCTGCTTGGTCACAAATAGGACAATCAATAGGATGATTGATAAGTTCAAGCTCTAACATCGAACGCTTTACACGGTCGATACTTTCGCCCTTTGTGCGAACAATCATGCCATGTTTAATCGGTGTATCGCAAGCAATTTGCGGACGTTTTTGCCCTTCAATTTCCACCATACACATACGGCAATTTCCATCTTTCCCTAGACTGGGATGATAACAAAAATGGGGAATGTGAATTTTATTGGCGAGTAATTCTTCGATAAGAAGCGCACCCTCTTTAACTTCTAAAAGTCTTCCATCAACTGTAATATGTGCCATGAAATCGTATCACCTTTTGTGGCGTATTGTTTAGACTATCAATGTGCGTGGAGTTTTGATTTTATCCCGTACGAACTTTAAAAAAGCTGTCATTGTTATGCTAACATGGAAGCATCAGCCACCACGAAAAAGCCATTTTAAACACGTTTTCAATCATAGCATGTTAAACTGTAGAAATTATGTCACAAGGAAATGTGCACGTGCCAAAAAGTCGCTTCTGGAAACTTCTTATTGTTGAAATCATTGCGGTGATGTGTGTCGCTCTTTACTTTTTAGTCGACGCTCATGATGTCTATAAATGGTGGGTCGGAGATACCCGTTTTGTCAAAGCACCCTCATCTTGTAACTTGCACCAAAGCAGTTGCAGTGTCTCTTTAAAAAACAATACCCTTGTTGAATTTGACATCAATCCAAAGCCTATTCCACTGATGAAACCACTGCACTTTAGGGCTGTTATCAAAGATATTCATCTGCCCTATATTGAACTTACCCTCTTTGCCACCAATATGAATATGGGATTACATACCTTTAAACTTTATGCTAAAGAAGGAGGCGTATATGAAGGTGAGGGAATGTTGCCAACGTGTGTTGTGGGAAATATGATTTGGCAAGCTAACCTTATTATCAATACCCCTTCTGAAAGTTTAGGTGCCGTTTTTACCTTTCAAACGGACAAATAATTTTTTTTAATCTGTTACAAAATGTAATCTTATCAAGGCTCTTTTTTGATTCATTCTTAAGAATAAAATGAATATAAAAAATTGCGTTATACTAGCCATTTCATATTGTTACAAAGGAGTCATGGTGCCTATCACACAAAAAGGCGATGCCTTTACTTTCGATGAGAACTTCTTTATTGTCTCGAAGACAGACCTAAAGGGTCATATTACCTACGCAAATGAGCTTTTTATCAAAATTTCTGGCTACAGTGAGAAGGAACTACTCGGAGCTCCACATAACATTGTGCGCCATGCGGACATGCCAAAAGCCATTTTTAAATTGGTTTGGGACAAAGCCCAAGCAGGCGATGAAATTTTTGCTTACATCAAAAATCGAACAAAATCAGGACACTATTATTGGGTTCATGCCTATATTACACCCATTTTTGATACGAAAACGCATGCCATTATTGGGTATCACTCGGTAAGACGTGCTCCCAATCCAAAAGGCATTGCTGCCATTGAGCCTCTTTATCAAAAAATGCTCCAAGCAGAACAAACAGGCGGGATACAACACTCTTTAAGCTATCTTAACACCATGCTATCTGATTTAAAGGTTTCTTATGCGCAATTCATCTTCTCCCATGAATAGATCCTCACTCACCAAAGTCCAAAACGCCAATGTCATCTCTTTATTATTCTTCTTTTTGTCCTTTTGTTTAGAGACCTATTTTAATGGTTTTCACTGGCTTCAACTGCTCAATCTCAGTAACTTTGCACTGGGTTGGTTTATGTTTATTAATATCCATAAAGTACAACACACCATTCGCTCTCTCTCAAGCATCATTTATGACAGCTCTCATGGCTCTTTAAATGGACGCATTGTCAGTGTCAATGATGGGGGAGAACTCAAAGCTTTGTGCCTTAACATGAACATGCTTTTGGACAATTTTGAACTGGTGACCAAAGAGATTAAAGCAACGATTCTTGCCGCTTCCAAAGAGGATTTTAGTCGTAAAATTCTTCAAAAAGGAATGCACGGAGAGTTTAAAGAACAAGTCGAAATGGTCAATCAAGCTGTCCTTGCGATGAAGCAAACGCACGATTTTATTGCCCGAAATACCCTCAATGCTGAATTGGCGCAAATTGGAAGTAGCTCCAATGATTTTACTACGGTACAATCTAATTTAACCACCATTGTGGAACGTCTGAAAGAGATTGCCAACGATGGTGAAATTTATGCAGAAGAGACCAAAGGAAGCTATCAAAACCTACGTGAAACCATTAGTAAAATCACCTCTTTAATCGAATTTGTCAATCAAAATGAACAAAGTATTGGTGTTCTTGTGCAACGCACACGTGAAATTAGCGCCGTGGTCGATATGATAAATGATATTGCAGATAAGACCAATCTCTTAGCCCTCAATGCCGCCATTGAAGCAGCAAGAGCAGGTGAGCATGGGCGTGGATTTGCCGTCGTGGCAGATGAAGTGAGAAAACTGGCAGAAACCACGCAAAAAGCTACCGCTGAAATTGCCATTTCTATCAAAATGCTTCAACAAGAAACGGCAGGGCTTGAAAGCAATGCCAATTCGATGAAAAGCAATGCCGATGCATCCACCCAAACACTCGATAAGCTTAGCACAACATTCCATAGCCTCATTGAGCACTCCAACAGTACGGCCTCTAATATTAACACCATCCAAGAAACCGTTTTTATTACCCTTGCAAAGATGAATCATGCTATTTTCAAATCCAATGCCTACAGTGCGGTTTATGTGAACGACAAAGAGACAGAGTTTCAAGACCATAAACGCTGTAGCTTTGGAGAGTGGTACGAAAAAGATGGTGAAAAAATCTTTGGAAACACGCAAAGCTTTAAAACTATTTATGAAACCCATAAAAATTTCCATACCTGCATTCTTGAGATTATCAACCTTATACGTTCAACCTCGTCGAACCTTTTGGAGGAAAAAGAGCGTATTATTGAGGCATTTCATACAGTTGAGAAAGAGAGTAAAGTACTTTTTGTCTCCTTAGATACAATGATTGCAGAAAAAAGCGTAGGCTGATTACATGTAAACAAGCGTGTCTATAAGACTTCATAGACACGCTCATTTTAGATTAAAATATTAGAACTTATAATTTGCTCTAAAACGTAATTCGTTGCTGCTTCCTGTTGAAGCATCTTTGTCTTTGGTTTCGTATTGCACTTCAACACCAAACCCTTTAAGTGGACCATCAAAGGTGTAGTTCGCATAAAGATCAATCACATCATAATCGCTCTTAGCCGCTTTCATGTTAATATCAGAGTAGCGTGCACCAATTTTTGCGCCTTTAACCACTTCATAATTGGCATCAATCGCATACCCTTTACTTCCCGCTTTATACTCACCACTGTGAATCACGTTAGCGGTGTAAATTGGATCTGCTCCACCCACATCAGCACTCACGCTAGCATCGTTGTCATCATCCACCTCAGCATACGCCACATACATGTTAAACGCACCGATTCCAAAGCTGGCTTTTATACCATAAAAACTACCATCATCTTTGCCTGATTCATCATAATCTGTAATAAGGTACTGACCTGCTAGACCATAACGAAAATCATTCATCTTACCCGCATACGCAAGCTCTGCATAATACACATCCGCAACATCAACTACTTGTGCCCATTGACCTGTAATAGTAAGGCCTGGAATCGATTTGTTAATCGCAAGTAAGGTATACGCACCATCATCGTTAAATCTTTCAAATTCACCCACATCTGATTTTTTAGCTGTCGTATCAGGGGATGTTCTATTTTGCCATTTACTGATATATCCTGCAGCTAAGGTTGTATCTGGAAGATTTGTATTGGTGATTAATGCACCCTCAAAAGATTGGCGTATCATACGAGAACCACTGCCTGCGATAAGTGGCGTATTGATAAATTGGCGACCCACTTTTGCAGTTGTTTTATCAATGGTGTATTGAACATACATCTCAGAAAGGACTGCACCTGAGCCATACATATCATTATAAAACAATGCTTTAGCTTCATCATCAGCAAAGGGAGCATAATTGGATTGGAACGTTGCGCCCATTTTAAGACCATAAAATGAATCAGTCACATAATTTAAAATAACACCCATATTGATAATATTAGCATCACCTTTTTTTCTATCCCAAGCACCACCTGCAGCAGCAGGTACATCCGTATCTCTGTCAAAATACCACGCTCTTAATTCACCCGTTACTTTACCGTTTTTAAATGCATCCGCTAAGCTATCTGCTGCGAATGAATGGGAAGCAAGTCCTGCAACTACAATGGCCGCCAAGCTAAGTTTAGCTAGTTTCATCTCTTTTCTCCTGAAAGTTTGTTTTGAAGGCGAGGAGAGTTTAACAAAAAGCCTAAAAGTGTGGCAATAGATTTTCTAAGCTATTTATAAGAATAAACCCTGTTTGTAATTAAACCGTAATGCCTTTGTAATTCTTTCGCCCTCAAGGCACTTTTATTACATCTCTTGTAATTTTTTTGGAACTCTTTTCAACCATCATTCAAACCAAATTTAAAAACATGCATTGAAAAAAAGAGCTTTTTTAAAGAAGGAAAGCGTTATCATAAAATCAAAAAGAGCTTTCATGGATTCAACCTCACTTACCCATAAACCCATCCCCTTACTTTTACGTCAACTTGCCATTCCGTCAAGCCTTGGCATGCTTTTTAACACCCTGTATAACATTGTGGATACCTACTATGCAGGGCTTATCTCCACCGAAGCCCTTGCCGCACTCTCCGCTTCTTCGTTTCTCTTTTTTTTCATCATTGGAATGGCGTATGGTGGCACGAGTGCTTTAACGGCACTCATTGGACATGCGTACGGGAAACAGCACTTCTTTCTTGCAAGCATTATCGCTAAAAAAGGGGTTGCACTGGTGGTGAGCATGGGCATTTTTTTAGGGTTTTTTGGGTTTTGCTTTGCCTCGGAGCTGCTCACATGGATCGGTACGGAGGAGCGTTACCACGCATTAGCGCTTCATTACATTGAAGTCATTTTGTTGGGTACCTCTTTTTTCTTTACTAATTTTGCACTCAACAGTGTTTTGTTTGCCACAGGCGATACAAAAAGTTATCGCAACACCCTCATTTTTGGCTTTTTTGCCAATATTCTCTTAAACCCTCTTTTTATTTACGGTTGGGGATTTATTCCTGCAATGGGCATAGGTGGCATTGCCTTTGCCACGGTTTTAGTCCAAGTGATGAATGCTGGGTATCTGCTGTACAAAAGCCTCAAAACGGGGTTGATTGGATTTACATGTAAAGCTCATTTTTATCCCGATCGCCGCATTTATAAAACCTTTTTCACCCAAGCGACACCCCCAGGGCTCAATATGCTGATGATGTCCTTTGGCTCACTCATTGCGCTTCATTTTGTCACCTTGTATGGGTATCAAGCGGTGGCAGGTTATGGCATTGGGTATAGAGTGGAACAGTTGATGTTACTGCCCTCTCTTGGCATTAGCAGTGCAGTACTCAGTCTTGTCTCTAATAACATGGGTGCAGGCAAATTTGAGCGGGTACGTCAAACACTTTTGTACGCACTGGCGTATGGCTACACCCTCAGTTTCATTGGTATGGGCATTTTGTGGGTGGGTGGGAAATGGCTCGTTGCGCAGTTTGACACTAACGTAGAAGTGGTACAGTATGGCACAACCTATATTTATGTGATGCTTTTTCTTTTTTGCGCTTATGTAACCCACTTTTCATGTGTCGCAACGCTTCAAGGCATCAAGAAACCGCCTATGATTTTCTACATTGGATTCTTTCGCCAAATTTTAGCGCCTGTGATTACATACACGCTCATTGTAAACTACTTTGAGCTCTCCTTTATGTGGATGTGGGTCGGGCTTGGGTGCATTGTGTACAGCTCCGCTCTTTTCTTACTCTACTATACCTTTAAACACTTACCTCAGCGACCAATGGCTAAGGCATAAAGAATCATGCCATCACTCTTTAAAAATGCTGCAACCTCTTCGTCGTAATAAGCGCCTATGCCACTGCATCCAAATCCCAGATACTCGCTGATAAGATAAAGTCGATGCCCTATAATGCCCACTTTTTGCATCATTGCTTGGTAGTTTTGCTCATCATTCCCGACCAAAAAGAAGGTGACACCACTCTGCTCTCCTAAGGCTTGTTCCAAACAGAGGTAACCCGCTTTGCGTGCAAAATTGCCTGATTCCACGTAAACGCCCTCCTTCCAAACGCCTTGCCACATTCCCTCCACACGGTTGATGATCGCATAGAGTTGAACATCAACATCACAGTCCGAGGGAATTGGCTGCGTGATGAAACGCATCACCTCTAAAAACTCCTCTTTCAAAAGCGACTTTTGCGTAAACTCACGAATGGAGCGGCGTTTCCAAATGGCATGTTGTAAACGCTCTTTATCCAAATCAAACATGGGCATTGCTGTTTGGAGTTTTAGACAAAGCTCGCAGGTTTCCTCGTAGGCTTTTTCCACACGTTCATTGCTTTCAAACGTTCCCGTACCATCCACGTAGGGTAATTGCATGGATAATGCTTTACATGTAAGGTTTTTATCCTCGACTCCTACAATAGCAGATGAGAAAAAAAACTCCTCCATACCAAATCCAAAGTGTGCATTTAACGCTTTTTTCTCTATGTCATAAAGGATACGATAAGACTTGCCACTCAGTGTACACGAAGCTTCTAAGGTGCCTAGCATATGCCCTGTATCGTGCAAGCAGTAACGAAATGAGCGATCACGGTATTTCCATGAGGAACGGTAATAAAGTGCTGAAAAGAGAAAAATAAAACCACTCACCCTCTTTACATGTAAACAGTTTTCCACCCCTTCTTCTTCATCCAAAGGATGTAACAACACCAGAGCAGATTCCTGCGGGCTTAGATGGTAAATGCCATTTATAAAACCTTTTCTGTCTCGAATCTGCAGATAAATTTCAGTCGGGTACAAGGCTCCAGCACTGGGATTGGTACGCAGGGCATAGCTCACACCTGGATAGTTTTTTTGAGCCGTAAGGCCTCCAATCAGGTACAAAAAACGGTGTTCAGGATTTTTTTTATCGAGTGGTATACGCATATAGGTTTCAGGATAAATCTTAAACTGTTTAGGCTGATGGTCCCAATCCATATAATGTGATTTATCCCGTACAGAGTGATAGCTGTGCATTGTTTGGGTATGGTACGCTAACATGGTATCTCCTTTAAAGGCATGCTACTCTCTTGCGCATATAGTTCTCTTTACATGTAAAGGTTAATCCTACAAAAAAAGTACCCTTAAAAAAAATTTTGAGATAGTTTGCGTTACTTATTGCGTTATTAAAAAATCCAACACGAAACAAGGTATGGAAACAAAATGAAAACATTAACCCTTATTGGTAACAGTTTTGAAAGTTTTGAAAAGCAGTTTTGGTGTCCTCAGCGCGATTCGAACGCACGGCCTCAGAATTAGGAATTCTGTGCTCTATCCTGCTGAGCTATGAGGACATTGGTTGGATTTTGTGTGGCGGGATTATAACAAAAATAGACTTAGGAAATCTCAAAAGTAACGCATCAAAGTGTATCCGAAGAGACACTTTGATGGAAAGAATGCGTTAAAAGGCAGGAACAATGGCGCCTTTGTATTTCTCAGTGATAAATTTTTTAACTTCATTCGATTGAACCGCTTTAAGGAGTGCTTTTGTCTTATCGCTATTCTCATTTCCCGCTTTGACCACAAGGATGTTCGCATACGGAGAATTAGCAGACTCTAATGCAAGCGCATCGCTGCTAGGATTTAGACCCGCTGGAAGTGCGTAGTTTGTGTTAATAACCGCAAGGGTAAAGTCTTCAATCACACGAGGAAGCTGTGCTGCTTCAAGCTCTGTAAAGGTAAGATTTTTTGGATTTTCAACGATGTCGAGTTTTGTTTTAAGTTCTCCATCTTTAAGCTTAATCAGTCCTGCACTGGCTAAAACATCTAAGGCCCTACCACCATTACTTGGGTCATTCGGGATTGCAACGCTATCATTCTCTTTTAACTCTAAGAGCGATTTAATTTTTTTAGAATAAATACCAATAGGCTCAATGTGAATATTCCCAACACTGACTAGCTTTGTACCTTGATTTTTATTAAACTCAACAAGATAAGGTGTGTGTTGAAAGAAGTTTGCATCAATTTCGCCACTGTCTGTTACTTTGTTTGGAATCACATAATCATTAAATACTTTAATCTCAAGCGTGTACCCTTCTTTGGCTAAAAGAGGTTTTACGATTTCCAATATCTCAGAATGTGGTACTGGAGTAGCGCCTACAACAATTGTTTTGGCACTCTTATCTTCTTTTGCAACGGCTGCTTTTTCTTCACCTTTTTTATCGCTACTACAACCACTAAACACCAATAATGCACCTACTAAAATAACTCCTAAACCTTTATACATCTCTACTCCTTAAAAAAACTAAATGTATAGTAAATCACTTTATTTACTATACATTTTTGAAATCCTAACGTCATTCCTATTAAAAAGGACTGAATTGTCTACTTCTAAAAGCCTAATGCTTCACAATTTTATACAAAATATCACCAAAACTCTGAAAAATCTGTACTAACACAATCAAAATAAATACGGTCCAAAAAATGTAAATAGCATCAAACCTATAATAACCATAGTTCATGGCAACCGCACCTAGTCCTCCACCACCAACCGTTCCAGCCATAGCTGAAAAACCAATAATGATGATTAACGAGAGCGTAATGGCAGAAATAATGCTAGGAAATGCTTCGGGAAGAAGAACCCTAAAAATAATTTGAAATTTATTCGCTCCAAATGATTGTGCCGCTTCAACAACACTTCGATCCACCTCTTTAAAAGCACCTTCAATCATGCGAGCGATAAATGGGGCTGTTCCAATCGTAAGTGGCACAATCATCGCAAAAGTTCCCGTATGCTTTCCCACCAAAAATTTTGTCACAGGAAACAAGACGATGATGAGGATAATAAACGGAAAAGAGCGTAACATATTGATACTTACATCTAAAAATTTATAAGCATATGCATTGGGAGAAACGCCATTTTTATCTGTCATAATCAGTACAATTGCAAGTATAAATCCAATCAGTGTTGCTAAAAATGTGGAGATAAGACTCATTGTAAGGGTCTCAAAGAGCGCATCAATGAGCACATTTTTCATGAGTAAAGATTTTTCAAAAAAATCTGTAACCGCTTGTTGCATCTTAGAGTACCTCCCAAATAACTTCTGTTTTTTCATGCAAATAATCTGTTATTCTATGAGAGGTTTGCGCATCGATATTGATGACAAGTGAACCAACCACATGGTTGTTAAGCTTTTCAAGTTTTCCCCAAACGATATTAAAATTAACATTAAGCTCTCGTGCCATCTGTGTTACAATAGGCTGATAAGAGACCTCACTTGGAAAGAAAAGTCGTATATTGACACCTTCGCTTGGTAGTTCTTCATCCTCTCCTAAAAACCGCATCATTTTCTCATCAGGTCTTAAAAAAAGATCTTCAATCCGTCCCAATCCAATCACTTTCCCATCTTCTAAAAGCAGAGCACGGGATGCTACTTTTTTGACAACATCCATTTCATGGGTTACAATAATGATGGTAACGCCTAAGTTTTGATTAATCTCTTGAAGAAGCTCTAAAATGGATTGGGTTGTATTGGGATCAAGAGCAGAGGTCGCTTCATCACTCAGAAGAATTTTTGGCTTAAGGGTTAAGGCTCTAGCGATAGCAACACGCTGTTTTTGTCCACCACTCAGCTCTTTAGGATAGACATATTTTTTACTCTCAAGCCCCACAAGTTTTAAAAGCTCATCAACTCTTTGTTGAATTTCCTCTTTACGGTATCCCCAAACTCTCATTGGAAGTGCGATATTTTCATACACATTTTTTTGATTAAGTAATGAGAAGTTTTGAAAAATCATCCCGATATGACTTCTTAATTCATTCAGACCCTGTTCATTGAGTGTTTTTACCTCTTTGTCTAAAACGCTAAGTGTACCATCGCTAAAACGTTCCAGCCCGTTAATACAACGAAGCAGTGTTGATTTACCTGCCCCACTGTGACCAACAATGGCAAATATTTCTCCTGCATTTACATGTAAACTGATGTCGTCTAAAACTTTGTGATTGTTAAAAGATTTGCTGAGATGTTTTATCTCTATCACATTTTTGCCTTTGCTTAGTGTATTAAAAATTAAAACGCAAGATTATAGCGTCTTATCCTTGATACTTATAAATTTAAAAATACCATTTAAAATGTTGCTGTTTGAAGAAATTGAAATGAGCAGTACGCAGAAAAGAGATGTAAAGAGTCCAAAGACTCTTTACATGTAAAACATATTAGCCGTTACGTTTTTTGATAATTTCATCAGCAACGTTTCTAGGAACTTCATCATAATGATCAAATTCCATAGAATAACTAGCCCTTCCTTGTGTTTGAGAACGAAGATCTGTTGAGTAACCAAACATCTCAGCCAATGGGCAGAATGCGTTAACAATTTTGTTGCCGCTTCTATCATCCATAGAGTTAATTTGTCCACGACGACGGTTAAGATCGCCGATAACATCACCCATAAAGTCCTCAGGTGTTTCAACTTCTACTTTCATGATTGGCTCAAGAATAACAGGTTTTGCTTTACGACAACCCTCTTTAAAGCCCATAGAAGCAGCCAATTTAAACGCCATCTCAGAGGAGTCAACATCATGGTAACTACCATCATAAAGGGTAACTTTAACGTCTTCCACTTTATAACCAGCAAGAACACCCGCTTGAAGTGATTCTTTAATACCTTTATCAACCGCAGGGATAAACTCTTTTGGAATTGCTCCACCTTTGATGTCGTTGATAAACTCATAACCAGCACCTGCATCTTGAGGCTCGATTTTGAGGTAAACGTGACCGTATTGACCACGACCACCTGATTGTTTTGCGTATTTGTACTCTTGGTTAACGCTAGCACGGATTGTCTCACGGTAAGCAACTTGTGGTTGACCTACTTCCGCACTTACTTTAAACTCACGAAGCATACGATCAACAAGAATCTCTAAGTGAAGCTCACCCATACCAGAGATGATCGTTTGACCACTCTCTTCATCGGTCTCAACTCTAAAGCTTGGATCTTCTTGAGCGAGTTTTTGAAGTGCAATACCCATTTTCTCTTGATCCGCTTTGGTTTTAGGCTCAACCGCAACAGAGATAACTGGATCTGGGAATACCATTCTCTCTAAAATAACAGGATCTTTTTCACTTGCAAGGGTATCGCCAGTCAGTGTGTCTTTAAGACCTACAACCGCGCCGATTTCACCAGAGTGAAGCACTTTAATCTCTTCACGCTTGTTTGCATGCATTTTAAGAAGACGACCGATTCTCTCTTTTTTATCTTTGGTGGTATTGTAAGCATAACTTCCGCTCTCCAATGAACCACGATACACACGAACGAAAGTTAATTGACCAACAAATGGATCGGTCATAATTTTAAATGCAAGCGCTGCAAATTCACCCTCATCGGTTGAATCAACCACACACTCACGTCCATCTTCATACTCACCTTTGATTGCGTGTACTTCTGTAGGAGCTGGCATATAATCAACAACGGCATCTAACATTGGTTGAACGCCTTTGTTTTTAAATGATGTTCCACAAATCATAGGGATAAATGTCATTGCCAAACATCCCGCTTTAATACCTGCTTTAATCTCTTCTTTGCTTAATTCTTCGCCACCTAGGTATTTTTCCATTAATACATCACTGGTTTCAGAAACAGCTTCTACCATTTTTTCACGGTATTCTTTTGCTTTCTCAGCCAATTCTGCAGGAATTTCAACCACTTGATAGTTTGAGCCCATTGCAGCATCATCATCCCAAATCAGTGCTTTCATCTCAACAAGATCAACAACACCTTTAAAGGTATCTTCTGCACCAATAGGAATTTGAATGGGCACTGGATTTGCTTTAAGACGATTTTTAATTTGTGCTTCAACGTTATAGAAATCCGCACCCACACGGTCCATTTTATTGACATAAACCATTCGTGGAACTTGGTAACGATTCGCTTGTCTCCATACCGTTTCAGACTGAGGCTGGACACCACCAACCGCACAAAAAACTGCAACAGCGCCATCAAGAACACGCATAGAACGCTCAACTTCAATCGTGAAGTCAACGTGACCTGGAGTGTCGATAATATTAATTTGGTGGTCTTTCCATGTACATGTAGTTGCAGCAGAAGTAATGGTGATACCTCTTTCTTTTTCTTGTTCCATCCAATCCATGGTTGCAGCACCATCATGAACTTCACCAATTTTATGAGACATTCCAGTATAAAAAAGAATTCTTTCTGTTGTTGTGGTCTTACCGGCATCGATGTGCGCAGCAATACCGATATTACGTACCATGCTTATAGGGGTATTTCTTGCCATTGTCGTTTCCTTAAATGTAGTAGGGGTAAAAATTGAGAAAAGAGAGAGCGTGTTGTTTTAACGTAAACACGCTCATCATCATTCTACCAGCGATAGTGAGCAAACGCTTTGTTTGCTTCTGCCATTTTATAAGTATCTTCTTTTTTCTTGAACGTTGCGCCTCTACTGTTAGCCGCATCTAAAAGTTCATTTGCCAACCTCTCAACCATCGTTCTCTCACTTCGTTTACGTGAATAAGAAACTAACCATCTCAAAGCCAATGCTTGTTGTCTTGCAGGCCTAACTTCAACGGGAACTTGATATGTTGCACCGCCTACTCGTCTGCTTTTTACTTCCATAACAGGTTTTACATTATCCATGGCGGTATTAAAAATTTCAATACCTTTGAGTGTTCCACTTCTTTTTTCTGCTAATTCTAATGCACCATAAAATACTTTTGTGGCAACACTCTTTTTACCATCAAACATCAAAGCGTTGATAAACTTTGTAATAACTTTGTTATTGTAAATTGGATCTGGTAATACTTCTCTTACGGGAGCTTTTCTTCTTCTCATACTATTTCCTTCAAATTTTTAAAAATTTTACTCAAATGATGTCAAAACAAAGGACATCACCTGTAATTAAATTTATTTAGCTTTTGGTCTTTTTGTACCGTATTTACTTCTAGACACCGTTCTTTTTGCAACACCTGAAGTATCAAGCGCACCACGTACGATATGGTACTTAACACCTGGTAAATCTTTTACTCTACCGCCACGTACCAATACAATGGAGTGTTCTTGTAGGTTGTGTCCCTCGCCACCGATGTAGCTAATGACTTCAAAACCGCTGGTCAATTTGACTTTGGCAACTTTTCTCAAAGCAGAGTTTGGTTTTTTAGGAGTGGTTGTATACACTCTTGTACAAACGCCTCTTCTTTGAGGGCACTTATCAAGTGCAGGTGATTTTGATTTTTTAATCACCTTTTTTCTCTCATTTCTGACGAGTTGATTAATGGTTGGCACATTATTTCCTTTATTTTATAAAAAATAGGTGCTAATTTTATTTAAAAATAGCTTAAAAAAAGGTTAAGTTAAGGGAGCCTTAACTTAACCTCTACTTGGATTCAACTCGAGATTAAAGCTTTTGTTCTGATAAAGACCTGTTCCTACTGGAATCATACGTCCTAAAATAACATTTTCTTTCAAATCTTCAAGCATATCCATTTTACCAGCGATACTCGCTTCCGTTAGAACTTTGGTTGTCTCTTGGAACGATGCAGCTGAAATAACACTATCACTACCAACGGCAGCACGTGTTACACCTAAAAGTGTTGGCTCAGCAATAGCAGGCTCTCCACCCATTTTCATGACTGCTTCATTCTCTTCTCTAAAACGTCTACGGCTAATCAAATCACCCATAATAAATTTGGTATCGCCACTGTCAACAATTCTTACCTGTCTTAACATTTGAGAGACAATAACCTCAATGTGTTTATCGTTAATGGCAACACCTTGCCCACGATAGACTTGCTGAATTTCACAGATTAGGTAATAGTGGAGTGCTTTTTCACCCATAATCCGTAAAATATCATGACTTGAAATCACACCATCGGTAAGTCGCTCACCCGCATGGACAAACTCACCTGCTTGAACATGAATTTGTGTATTTTTATCGACTAAATATTCCACACTTGTACCATCTTTTGCTTCAATGATAATGCGCTCTTTTGAACGAAGTGGACGTCCAAAACGAATGGTTCCATCAATCTCAGCAATCACGGTTGCATTTTTAGGGCGACGTGCCTCAAAAAGTTCACTAATACGAGGAAGACCTCCTGTGATATCTTTCGATTTTGCAATCGCTTTTGGTGTTCTACCGATTAAATCTGCTAAACCAACAACGGCACCATTTTGAACGAAAATCGCTGTTTTTGGTTCTAACTGATATTTAATAATTTCACCCAGTTTATTTACAATCACAATGGTTGGTTTCATACCACTTGGCAAATATTCATTAATCACCAAACGACTCTGTCCCGTCATCTCATCAAATTGCTCTGTTGCACTAATACCTGGTTCAATATCTTCAAACGTAACAGTACCCGCATCTTCAGCAATAATAGGTGTTGAATACGGATCCCAATCAGCAATCGTAATTTGTTCATTATTGGACGGATAGGCCAACAATGTTTTGGTATCCACAACACTGTTATCGTTAATATCAATAATAGAATCACGAGGAATATAATGACGAATGGCTTCTCTGTCATCATCATCTGCGACAACAGCAAAAATACCTTTTTCTTTAACAATATGTCCCTTAACAATATCATGAATGCGGTCTAAATAATCGCCTCGAAGTTTATAATACTTCACAATACCTTTTGCATCTGCATGAATTTTTTGAATAATGGGTTCGCCATTTTTCACTTTAAGTTCACTTGCATAAGGAATACGACTTGGCACATTCCATCCCTCTTTAATGACCTCAACAATGCTTTCATTTGCTTCTACACTATCACCATTGTTATAAGGGATATAAAACTTGCCTTCAATTTTACCACTTACACCTGCAAGCTCATTTGGTTTTGCAAAATCACTTTTTCTAAGTGTATATTTTATGGTTTCGCTCTCACCTGTAATGGTTATAACTGTCTCTTCGTGCGCTGTATCAATCTCAATCACACCGTTAATGAGTGCTTTGATTTTAGGCTCAACCAATAATATCGCTGCATTTCTGCGATTTGCAACAATGTTTTTACCCTCTTTGGTTACATACGTTTTTACATTGTAATAACGAATAAAACCCTCTTTTTGTGCAATAACTTGGCGATCTTGAGATTCCGTTGATGCCGTACCACCGATGTGAAACGTTCGAAGGGTTAACTGAGTTCCTGGCTCACCAATAGATTGTGCTGAAATAATACCCACAGCTTCACCTGGACGAACAAGCGTTCCCTCGGCTAGGTTGGTACCATAACATTTTGAACAAACACCTTTTTTTGCTTTACATGTAATCGGTGTACGAATCACAACTGATTTGATGCTTGCATCTTTTAGTGCTTGTGCTTTTTTCTCATCAATCAATGTTCCCTCTGTGAAAAGAACTTCATTGGTAATCGTATCAATAACATCTTCAGCAAGAACACGACCCGTTGCTCGCTCATACAAGGATTCAACTAACTCGCCACTTTCACTGATTTCTGTAATCTCAACACCTTCGTGTGTACCACAATCATCCATGGTCACTTTAACGTTTTGTGCAACGTCAATCAATTTACGTGTCAAGTAACCCGCATTCGCTGTTTTAAGCGCAGTATCCGCCAAACCTTTACGTGCACCGTGCGTTGAAATAAAGTACTCAAGAACGTTTAGACCTTCACGGAAGTTTGAAATAATCGGTGTTTCAATAATACTTCCATCTGGTTTTGCCATAAGACCCCTCATACCTGCTAGCTGACGAATCTGTGCCGCAGAACCTCTCGCTCCAGAGTCTGCCATCATGTAAATGGAGTTAAAGCCGCCTTTGTGACTCTCGGTGAGTTTCATCATCTCAGAAGCCACATCATTGTTCGTATCCGTCCAAATATCAATAATTTTGTTATATCGCTCTTGCTCTGTTAAGAGACCCGAGCTGAACTGTTTTTGAATTTCACGTACTTTTTTCTTTGCTTCTTTGATCTTTTTCACTTTAGTATCAGGTACACGAATATCATCAATCGAGACAGAAATACCTGCTCTGGTTGCGTACCTAAACCCTAAATTCTTTAAATTATCCAAGAATCCTGCAGTGATACCAATGCCACCCTCTTTAAAAATATAATCAACCAAACCACCAATGTTTTTCTTTTTCAACACCCTGTTCCAAAACTCTTCTGGTACAAAATCTGGTAGAATTGATTTCAAGATAAGGCGACCTGCCGTCGTAAAGAGTACTCTATCCCCAACAATAGTTTTAATCTTTGCGTGAATATCTAAAAAACCAGAATCAATGGCAATATGAACTTGATCCACATTCGAAAAAATCTTATTAGAACCTTTTGCATCTTTTTTCTCTAAGGTTAAATAATAAAGACCCAAAACCATATCTTGTGTCGGAACGGTTACCGCTTTTCCAGAAGCTGGAAGCAAGATATTCATAGAACTTAGCATCAAAATCTTACACTCAGCAATGGCCTCTTGTGACAATGGGACGTGAACCGCCATCTGGTCACCGTCGAAGTCCGCATTAAATGCCGAACAAACAAGTGGATGCAAACGAATTGCTTTTCCATCGATCAAAACAGGATGAAACGCCTGAATAGAAAGTTTGTGAAGCGTTGGTGCACGGTTAAGCATCACAGGATGCCCTTTAACCACTTCTGCTAAACATTCCCACACTTCATTAGTCTTCATATCAATCATTTTTTTCGCTTGCTTGACCGTTGTTGCATACCCTTTTTCTTCAAGACGTGCTAACAAGTGTGGTTTGAACAATTCGAGTGCCATCTGTTTTGGAAGACCACATTGATCCATTCTCAAGTTTGGTCCAACAACGATTACCGAACGACCTGAAAAGTCTACCCTTTTACCAAGTAAGTTTTGACGGAAACGACCTTGCTTACCTTTGATAATTTCTGAGAGCGATTTTAAAGGACGCTTATTAGCGCCTTTAACTGCGTTGGCTCTACGTCCATTATCAAACAACGCATCAACCGCTTCTTGAAGCATACGTTTTTCGTTACGAATAATAATTTCAGGAGCATCAAGTTCCATCAAACGCTTCAAACGTGCATTTCTGTTAATTACACGACGGTATAAATCGTTCACGTCAGAGACTGCAAATTTTCCGCCATCTAATGCTACCAGTGGTCTTAAATCTGGTGGCAAGACAGGCAACATCGTAATCATCATCCATTCAGGTCTATTACCACTGTTCAGGAATGCTTCTGCTACCTTAAGACGTTTAACAATGGTTTTTTTCTTCGCTTCAGAACTTGTTTGATTAATCTCTTCTTTTAATTGACTTAAAATTTCCACTAAATCTAAACTTGCCAATAAATCACGAATAACTTCACCACCCATTTTAGCCACGAAGCCTGTATCACTAAAACGCTGCTCTAATGATTGATACTGTTCTTCATTTAAAACATCAAACACTGCAACTTTATTTTTATTTTCTGCATCATAAAAAGCATCACCTGCTTGTTCAACAATGTAAGCTTCGTAATAAAGTACCCTCTCAAGGTCTTTCATTTTGACACCCAACAATGTACCAATACGGCTTGGAAGTGAGTTAACATACCAAATATGTGCTACAGGTGTAACAAGTTCAATGTGGCCCATACGTGAACGTCGTACTTTAGTACTCGTGACTTCGACACCGCATTTTTCACATTTAATGCCCTTGTAGCGCATTTTTTTGTATTTTCCACACAAACACTCATAATCTCTTACAGGTCCAAAAATTTTCGCACAGAAAAGACCATCACGCTCAGGCTTTAGTGTTCGATAATTAATTGTTTCTGGCTTTTTAACCTCACCATAACTCCATGAGCGAATTTTTTCAGGACTTGCAAGTTTTAATTGAAATGCTTTAAAATCCCTAGGACGGCTCTCTTCGTGAATCTCAATTGGTTCTAGTCGTGTCATCTTCTTCCACCTCATCATAAATCTCAACATCTAAAGCCAAAGACTTCAACTCATTCGTTAAAACATAGAATGTTTCAGGAATTCCTGTTTGTGGTACATTTTCACCACGTGTTAGTGCTTTATAAGCTAGGATCCTGCCTTCAACGTCGTCTGATTTGACTGTTAACATTTCTCTTAGAGTATGTGCAGCGCCATACGCTTCTAATGCCCATACCTCCATCTCTCCAAATCGTTGACCACCAAAGAGTGCTTTTCCACCCACTGGCTGTTGTGTGACCAAAGAGTATGGTCCAGTACTTCGTGCATGCACTTTTTCATCAACTAAGTGGTGGAGTTTTAACATATACATGTAACCCACATTGACTTTTTCATGCATTTTTTGACCCGTCATACCATCGTATAAATGTGTTTTACCATCGGTATCTATTTTTGCCATCTCAAAAAGCTTGTCAAATTCTTCAATATTAACACCCTCAAAAATTGGACTTGCAAATTTAACACCTTTGCTCCAATCTCTAGCATAGATTAAAAGCTGTTCGTCATCAATCTTATCAATGAAATTTCTTGCATCCATAAGCTTCGCAACATCTGCAATACTAATCATTTTTTCACGTAATGCTTTAATCCAATCACCCTGTTTCTCTTTAAATATCTCTTCAATTTGGTTACCCAAACGTTTACCAACAAGACCTAAGTGAACCTCAAGAATTTGTCCGATATTCATACGACTTGGAACGCCCAGTGGATTGAGAACAATGTCAACAATCTCTCCATTAGCAAGGTAAGGCATATCCACTTCTCGAACGATATTAGAAACAATACCTTTATTTCCATGGCGTCCTGCCATTTTATCGCCCACTTTGAGTTTACGTTTGGTTGCGACATATACTTTGACAAGCTTTACCACACCACTTGGCAAAATATCATCTTTTTCAATGATATTAAGTTTTTCATCGTGTACTTCTTTGAGTTTTTTCTTCTCATTCTGGAAATACGCTTTAAGATCTTTATAATCATCTTGAACTTCATTCGAAAATGATTTGACAATTGAATTAATAGAGAAACGATTAACATTTTGAAGATCTTCAGCCTTAATAAAATCACCTTTTTTATAAGCAGTTTTATTAATTTCTTGATCTTCTTGCAATGGATTTTTAAGTAACAATGCATTAATGCGAAGCATCTCTTCTCTATCCAACATCAAGAGCTTATCATGATGTTCACGATCTAAAATCTCTTTTTCTTGCTCATAGGCTTGAACAGCACGTGGATCTTTGTCATATCCTTTTTTGGTAAAGATTTTCACATCAACAACAATACCCTCTAATGAAGGTGTTGCATACAATGATTTATTAACAACATGACTTGCTTTTTCACCAAAAATAGCACGTAGTAGCCTCTCTTCAGGGGTTGGCTTCACTTCACCTTTAGGCGATACCTTACCTACTAAAATCATCCCAGGTGAAACGTAAGTACCCACTTTGACAATACCGCTATCATCAAGATGCGCTAACTCTTCTTCTTTTACGTTTGGAATGTCTTTGGTAATCTCTTCCACACCATCTTTAAGTTCACGTGCTTCAACTTCTTTTTCATAAATATGCACGCTGGTAAAGGCATCTTCACGAATCATACGCTCAGAGATAACAATCGCATCTTCGTAGTTATAACCATTCCAAGGCATAAAAGCAACCATGGCATTCTTACCAATTGCAAGTTCACCTTGATCCATGCTTGGACCATCTGCAATCACACCACCTTTTTCAATAAAGTCACCTTTTCGTACAATAACTTTTTGAGTAAAGGTTGTATTTTGGTTAGTTCTAAGGTTTTTTTGGAGTGCATAATGGTCAATAAATGCACCATTTTCATCTTCCCCTAAAATATAAACATTTTTATTATCGACCTTTTCAACGACACCTGCACGTTTTGCTTTAATCGCTTCCCATGAATCGCGAGCCGCAATTTTCTCAACACCCGTTCCTACAATTGGAGCGTCTGATTTTACCAAAGGTACTGCTTGACGTTGCATGTTTGAGCCCATAAGAGCACGGTTCGCATCATCGTGTTCCAAGAATGGAATCAGTGAAGCTGCAACACCAGCAATCATCATAGATGAAAGGTCGATTAAGTCCACTTTTTCTTTTTCAATTAGAACTGTCTCACCATCAACCCTAACCTCAATCAAATCTTCAACAATCTCGTTGTTCTCATTGATTTTCGTACTGGCAGGAGCAATAACCAAGCCTTCTTCTTGCGTTGCTGTGATATAAATAATTTCATCGGTAATGGTTGCATTCTCAACTTTACGGTACGGTGCTTCTACAAAACCTAAATCATTTACTTTTGCATACATGGAAAGCGTATTGATCAAACCAATATTTTGACCCTCTGGAGTCTCAACAGGACAAATTCTTCCGTAGTGAGTTGGATGAACGTCACGGACTTCAAAGCCTGCACGCTCTTTCACCAAACCACCCTCACCAAGAGCTGAAAGTCTTCGTTTATGCGTAATTTCGCTCAGTGGATTGGTTTGATCCATAAATTGAGATAACTGTCCACTAGAGAAAAACTCTGAAACAGCTGATGTAATCATCTTAGAATTAATCAAATCATGAGGCATTAACTCTTCAACATTGCCGCTAAGCGCTGTAAATTTATCACGAATAGCTTTTTGCATTTTAATAAGACCTGAATGCAACTCATTTGCTAAGAGTTCACCAATGGCTCTAATTCTTCTATTACCTAAGTGATCTCTATCATCAATATGACCCTGTCCATTTTTGACTTTAATCAGATATTTAACCGTTTTAATAATATCTTCGCTGGTCATAATTGTCACATACTCAGGCACGCTAAGGCCTAGTTTGTGATTCATTTTCATACGACCAACTTTTGTTAAATCGTACCTTTCAGAATTAAAGAAAAGATCTTTGACAAACAGTTTTGCGGCTTCTTTAGTTACAGGCTCGCCTGGTCTCATAACTTTGTAAATACGAATCGCTGCTAAATCATTCTCGTCTTCAACATTTTCAGTTTGTCTCAAAAGTTTAAGTGTTTCAGTGTCTGCAATAAACGAGTTAATAATTGCATCATCCACTCCACTAGCAAGATCATTTGCAATTTCAATGGTTTCGCATTTTTGCTCAATAATTTTTGCCAATTTACCTTCATCAAGTTGTGTTAATGTATCGTAAAGTACTTCACCACTCTCTTGATCAATAATAGGAGAAGATAAAAAACGATTGACAAGAATCTCTATAGGATACTCAACAAACTTAATTCCATCTTCAATAAATTTTTCTGCTTTTTTACGTGCTAAACGCTTACCAGCAGCTAAAAGGAGGTTTCCATTTTCATCTTTAAGGTCAAAATCAACACGTCCCAAGAAATTATCCGCAGAAAATTCAATTAAAAATTTATTATCACGAATGAGAATATTAAGCACTGGGTAAAAAAGTTTTAAAATATCTTGTTTGCTGTAACCTAATGCTCTAAATAAAATCGTAATGGGCACTTTTCTACGTTTATTAATTCTAACAAATAGTGTGTCTTTCGCATCATACTCGAAATAGAGCCATGAACCACGATCAGGAATAATTTGTGCGTTATAAATCAGTTTATTGGTTACAGTGGGGCTCTCTTCTTCTTTAAAAATAACGCCAGGGCTTCTATGAAGTTGATTAACAACGACTCTTTCGACACCATTAATAACAAACGATGTTCTATCGGTCATTAACGGAATTTCACGAATAAAAATGGCTTGTTCTTTAATATCTTTTACACCCGTTTTTTCACCGGTTTTTTCATCTTTATCCCAAAGGATAAGACGAATGTTCATTTTTATACTTACAGAATATGTCAGTCCTCGCTCCATACATTCACGGACTGTGTATCTAGGTTTTCCAATTTCTGATCCAACATACTCTAAAGTAATGCGATTTTGTGGGTCATGAATAGGGAAAATTGCTTTAAAAACCTTTTCTACACCACTCTCATCATGGAGATTTTCAACATTTAAAAACTGTTCGTAACTCTTTTGTTGAAGTTGGAGTAGATTGGGTACATCAATTTTTTTAGGGACTTTGGAAAAATCAACTCTAAGGCGATTTCCAGATTTTAAGCTATTTAACATGAGTCTACCTCGTGTAGTTGTTTGAAAAGGGCAGTGGGTTCATCTATCGTAGATAGAATGTATAACGACTAATAATAATCCAAAGAAAGTTTGTAAAGAGAAGCCTAAGCTTCTCTTAGTAATCACATTACTTGATTTCAGCGACAGCGCCAGCTTCTTCAAGTTTCTTTTTAATTTCTTCTGCAACGTCTTTAGATACACCTTCTTTAAGTGTAGTAGGTGCACCTTCAACTGCATCTTTAGCCTCTTTAAGACCAAGACCAGTAATCTCTCTTACAACTTTAATAGCGTTGATTTTTTTCTCACCACCATCTTTAAGGATAACATCAAATTCAGTTTTTTCTTCAGCAGCCTCAACAGCAGCACCAGCACCTGCGCCTGCTACCATTACTGGAGCTGCAGATACACCGAATTTTTCTTCAAAATCTTTTACTAATGCGCTTAATTCAAGTACACTTAGACCTGAAATATACTCTAATACGTCTTCTTTTGAAATTGCCATTTCAAATCTCCTAATTTATTATTTTCATAAATGCCAAAAAATTCTTTGACACTGTTAGCCACTTGGGCACTAAAATTATCAGTAGCAATATTTGCTTTACATGTAAGCCTTAATAATCAGCTTATGCGGACTCTTGTTTTTTAGCACGTAGTGCATCAAGACCGATTGTAAAGTTAGTAATAGGTGCCATCCACGTTGATAGAAGCATTCCAATAAGCTCATTACGTGATGGCATTTTAGAAAGTGCTTCAACTTTAGCAGCGTCAACCACAATGCCACCAGCATATCCAGACTTAATAATAAAACTTGGATTTGTTTTGGCAAATGTTGCAACAACTTTAGTAACAGCTAACTGGTCATCTCCCCAAACAAAGATATTTGTATCTTTAAGTTCAAGTCCTTCAATACCAGCATTTTTCATAGCAATTGATGCCAAAGTATTTTTAATAACTTTAACTTTAATTGCGCCTGGTCTTGAGGTATTTCTCAAGCTCTCAATCGCTTTAGTGTTAAGACCTTTGTAGTCACATACAATTAAACCATCGCTTGCTTTAAATTCTGCAGTTAGCTCGTCAATAAATTGGGCTTTTTCTGTTCTTGTCAATTTTTCTCCTTTCCAACTGGTGATTTCAAGTAGAGGTGAGTTTCCTCACATTAAGCTTACGCCTCTACTCTCTCCAATCAAAGATTAACGATTTTAAATTTTATATTTATTTTAAATCAATGAGTTCTTGGTTCTCAAGATTCATTGATGGGCTCATTGTCAATGCCAATGTTCCACTTTTAATGTATTTGCCTTTTGAAGCAGCTGGTTTATGTTTATTAATTGCTTTGATAAAAGCTTCAAAGTTTTCTCTGATTTGCTCATCAGTAAAGCTGATTTTACCAATACCAGCATGGATATTTCCTTGTTTATCAACACGGAAATTTACTTGTCCACCTTTGTTATTCTCAACAGCTTTAGCAACATCCATAGTTACTGTACCTGTTTTTGGATTTGGCATGATACCTTTTGGTCCTAAAATACGACCAACTTTACCCACTAAACCCATCATATTAGGTGTTGCAATCAATACATCAAAATTGATACGACCTGCTTGAATCTCTTCAATCAAATCATCACTTCCAACAATATCTGCACCTGCAGCTCTTGCTTCATCCGCTTTTTCGTCTTTAGCAATAACAGCAACACGAACTGTTTTACCTGTACCTGCAGGAAGAACAACCGATCCTCTTACCATTTGGTCAGCATGACGTGGATCAACATTGAGTTTTAATGCAACTTCAATCGTCTCATCAAATTTAGCAGATGCTAAATTTTTGATGTTTCCCAATGCTTCACTCACTGAATATTTTTTTTCTTTATCAATTTTTTTCAAAAGTTCTTGAAAACGTTTATTTACTTTCTTTGCCATTCGTATCTCCGCATAATTTTGCTTCCGCCTTTAGTGACCCTGACGGTAAAGGGGTAGAATTAATCGACGACTGTAATACCAATACTTCGAGCAGATCCCGAAATAATTTTCGCTGCTTGCTCACGATCTGTGGTATTAAGATCAGCAATTTTTTTCTCAACAATCTCAAGAATTTGAGCTTTATTGAGTGTTCCAACTTTGTTTTTTAAAGGATTACTTGAACCACTTTTAATACCAGCTGCTTTTTTAATAAGATCCGTTGCAGGTGGTTGTTTTGTTACAAATGTAAAACTTTTATCAGCATAAACAGTAATAACAACAGGGATTCTAAAACCTGCCATCTCTTTTGTTCTTTCGTTAAATGCTTTACAAAATTCCATAATATTTACACCACGTTGACCAAGGGCTGGACCAACTGGAGGTGATGGGTTTGCTTTAGCAGCTTCAATCTGCAATTTAATTTCGCCAATGACTTTTTTTGCCATTTTTTTTCCTTTACGCTTAAACTATTTTTTCAACTTGAGAATAAAGAATCTCAACTGGGGTACTTCGACCAAAGATTGAAACATTGAGTGTGAGTTTGCCATGGACCATATCATACTCTTCAACTGAACCTGTAAAGTTTGCAAAAGGACCTTCTGTAATCCTAACGCTCTCTCCATTTTCAAAGAAGATTTTTGGTTTTGGCGCACCTTTTTTCTCAGCTTTTTCTAAAATCAGTGCAATATCTTTTTCACTCAAAGGCGTAGGTTTTTTGGATTCACCAATAAACCTTCCAACTTTTGGCAGTGATTGGATAAGATGCCACAATGCTGTATCTAAATCTAGCTTTGCAAATGCATAGCCAGGATAGAGGCTTCGTTCACTAATCTTTTTTTTACCATTCTTAACTTCAATGACATCTTCGGTTGGAACAACAATTTGCTCCAATTTTTCAGCGATACCATGATCGTTAACAAGGGTAACAATACCTTTTTTGACAGCTTGCTCACTACCAGCATAAGTTTGAATTGCATACCATTTATGTGCCATTTCTTCTCCTTAAACCAAAGAAGACAAAGAAAAAGACATAATGGCATCAATCAATGCTAAAAAGAGTGAAATCACGGTTACTACGACAAAAACAGAAATAAAAGCATTTCGAATCTGTTCTTTAATCGGAAAAATAACCTTCGATAATTCAGCTTTAGAATGATGATAATAAGCTCTTAATTTTTCCATTATATTACCTCGACTAGTGGCAGGGTAGGAGGGACTCGAACCCCCAACCTGCGGTTTTGGAGACCGACGCTCTACCGTTGGAGCTACTACCCTACAATAAAAGTTAAGTCAAAAATAGACTTAACTTTTTAATTTAACTTCTTTATGAACAGTATGTTTTTTAAGTCTTGCACAATACTTGCTAAGTTCAATTTTTTCAGTAACTGTTTTGCTGTTTTTTGTCGTTGTGTAGTTAATATCACCACACTCTGAACATTTTAATCCGATTTTAACGGTCATAGAAACTTCCTTAACTTAATTACATGTAAGGGGAAAACCCCTTACATATTAAACTTACTTGATGATTGTAGAAACAACACCCGCACCAACTGTTCTACCACCCTCACGGATTGCAAAACGAGTACCTTCTTCAAGAGCGATAGGTGCAATAAGTGTTACATTGATTTTTACGTTATCACCAGGCATAACCATTTCAGTACCTTCTGGCAATGTAATAGAACCTGTTACGTCTGTTGTACGTACATAAAACTGTGGTCTATAGTTGTTAAAGAATGGAGTGTGTCTACCACCCTCTTCTTTTGAAAGAACATAGATTTCAGCTTCAAATTGTGTATGAGGAGTGATTGATTTTGGTTTACAAAGAACCATACCACGCTCAACTTCTTCTTTTTTGATACCACGTAATAAGATACCGCAGTTATCACCAGCTTCACCACGCTCCATCTCTTTACGGAACATTTCAACGCCAGTTACTGTTGTTGTTTTAGTATCTTTTATACCTACGATTTCAATAGTCTCACCAATTTTTACAGCACCTCTGTCGATTTTACCTGTAACAACGGTACCACGACCTGAGATTGAAAATACGTCTTCAATTGGCATCAAGAAATCTTTATCTGTTTCACGAACTGGCTCTGGAATATACGCATCAACTGCTGCCATAAGAGCAAGAACTTTCTCACCCCATGCACCAACAGTACCTGCTTTTGCTTCTTCAAGTGCTTTAAGTGCAGAACCTGCAACGATTGGTGTGTCATCACCTGGGAAATCGTATGAGCTAAGAAGTTCACGAATTTCCATTTCAACGAGTTCTAGAAGTTCTTCATCATCAACCATATCTGCTTTGTTCATAAATACAACGATGTAAGGAACACCTACTTGACGAGAAAGAAGGATGTGCTCACGTGTTTGAGGCATAGGGCCATCTGCTGCAGAAACAACAAGAATAGCGCCATCCATTTGAGCAGCACCTGTAATCATGTTTTTAACATAATCGGCGTGACCTGGACAATCTACGTGTGCGTAGTGACGGTTTTCTGTTTCATATTCAATGTGTGAGGTTGCAATAGTAATACCACGCTCTCTCTCTTCAGGAGCGTTATCAATACCATCGTAATCTTTAAATTCACAAAGACCTTTAGTTGCAAGTACAGCAGAAATTGCAGCTGTAAGTGTAGTTTTACCATGATCAACGTGACCGATGGTTCCAATGTTAACGTGTGGCTTGGTTCTTGAGAACTTTTCTTTTGCCATTTTTTCCTCCGTAGTGAGTTTGTTTTTTAATACGCTTCAATTTGTCAAAGTTATTTAAAACTTTTTAAGTAATGGAGCTCATAGAGGGACTTGAACCCTCGACCTCTTCCTTACCAAGGAAGTGCTCTACCCCTGAGCCATATGAGCCGACGACATATGAGAGAACCGATATAGTATCTAAAAATAGTAACGATTTGATTGCATAAAATTTAGGGAGATTAAGACTACTGAACTTGTTCTGTAGCGAATAAAGCAGAAGAAATTCAACAGCTCCCAGTTTTACTTAAAAAATCGTTGGAGCGGGAGACGGGACTCGAACCCGCGACCCCCAGCTTGGAAGGCTAATGCTCTAGCCAACTGAGCTACTCCCGCAATGGTGGTGAGAGAAGGATTCGAACCTTCGAAGACATAGTCAGCAGATTTACAGTCTGCCCTCGTTGGCCACTTGAGTATCTCACCGTATTTTTACCATTTTTATTGCTGGTCAAACACTGTTTTTCACAAAACAAAATGGAGCTGGTGAACGGAATCGAACCGCCGACCTACTGCTTACAAGGCAGTTGCTCTACCATCTGAGCTACACCAGCATCCTGTGATTGTGAGGTGAAAGTATATCTCAAAATATTTTCAAAGTCAATACTTTTTTCTATAATTTTCAACAAATTGGGTAAAATTGCTTCCTAACTATATTGAAACCTAAAAAGGTCTAACATGAAAATTTTATTTTCACCCAGTGAAACAAAATCAAATACAATAACCTCAGGCCCTCTCTCGGATGAAAGTTTTATTTTTCCTCATTTATATGAAAAGCGCTTAGACATTTTAAACGCTTATCAAAGCTATATAGAAAAGTCCCCTCTTTTGCTACTTCAAAAACTTTTCGGATACAAGGATGAAGAAAAAACTCGTCTACATGCTACTATCAATCTTTTTACGTCGTTTACATGTAAAGCCATTGAGCGATATACGGGTGTGGCGTATCAGTATTTAGATTTTAAAACACTGGATGCCCCTTCGCAATCATTTCTTGAAAACAATGTCATGATTTTTTCTAATTTATTTGGTCCACTCTTAGGAAAAGATTTTATTCCTGAATATAAACTCAAGCAAGGTGAATCATTTAACGGATTAGACATTGAAACCTTTTACAAAAAAAACTTTACTGATGCCATAGATGCTTGGTGTGGTGATGAACTTATTCTTGACTTGCGGGCAGGTTTTTATGAAAAATTTTACACCCTCAAGCAGCCCTATATTACGATGAAGTTTCTTAAGAATGGAAAGAATGTCAGTCATTTTGCCAAAGCGTATAGAGGCACTGTTTTAAGGGATATTGCATACCACCGACCGTCCACTGAAAAAGAGTTCCAGAAGATTCCTTTTGCGGGTCTTAAACTTAAAGAAATACTCCTCTTCAAATACAAACAAGAGTATATTTTTGAGAGTATTGATTGATTGTCAAGAAATAAGATACAATAGCGCCAAATTTGCATAAAGGAAATGCTATGGATATTTTACAATGGATTGTTATTGGTGTTTTAGTTTATGTTATTTACCACCTCATCAATAAATACGAACGTCGTGTGAATGAACTAACACGTCTTATTGAACTTAACCGTGCTGAAATCAATACCAACAAGGAAAATATCAAGAAAAATGCTGAGGGCGTAAGTGCCAATAAAGAGAAACTTGAACTTAACCAAACAATGATTGAAAAACTTAAATAAGCTTTAGAGGGTGTATAAACGCACCCCCTAAAAGCACTTACTTTTTGATACCTCTTACTCCAAGATTACCATAGCGATGATAACTGTGTGAGATGCTTTGCTCATTAAAATAATGCAACAATTCTATACGCCCCTCCATTAAAGCTTTCATTCTTACAATGCATTTGGCTTTTTTTGCTGCTTCTTGATAGACAAAAGGTGAGATACGCTCTGCGTGTGAATAAAAAACCTTATCAACACCTTCAAATAATTGCGTAAACATCACTTCATCTTCTCGCTCTAGCGTATCTTCTTTACCTAAAACTCTTTCTTTGTTTTCATATAAAAAGGAGATAACCTCGCTCTTAGCATCTCTATCTATACTTACATGTAAAGAGACTTGAGCAATTTTAGCTGCCATAATACGGCTCATTACATCAAAAAGTGTATCCTTTGGTTCAATACGAATTGCTATTTTCTGTAAAGGAAGGTATTTAAAAATATTGTCTTCGCCTCTGACCTTAACAAAATCTTTCTCTTGCGTAAAAACGTCTTCATACTGCTCAAGGTAACTTCCCACAGCAAAATGTAATTTCTCAAAATCCTGTTGAAAATTTGCATACACTCCTTTGGAGCAACCATCACGCCACTGATGAATGCACTCTATAAAAAAATGCTTCCCTAGCTGCTTTATTTTTGGTTCACCAACCTCTTTAATATCCATAAATTGTGTAATGTAATTGTCAATACCCGCTTTTCTTCCTGTCCCTACAGCAGATTTACCCAGACCTCCAAAAGGCTGACGAAGAACAATAGCGCCTGTTGTTCCTCTGTTGACATAAAGATTTCCTGCTTTAAGATGTTTCTTCCAATATGCCACTTCTCGCTCATCTAAAGATTCTATCCCTGAAGTTAACCCATAGCCTGTTGCATTGACAATCTCTATGGCATGCGTAAGGTCACGTGCACACATCACTGAAAGTAGAGGTCCAAATAGCTCATTTTTATGGCAAAAGCTCCCCTCTTTTACACCCCACTTAATGCATGGCCTAAGCATGTACTCATTGTCTTCGGCATACGTTGGTGCCAATGCCCAGCTTTCACCCTCTTCAAGGTTTTCAAGTGCATGTTTTAATGCTCCTCCAATAGGATTAGCAAGGGTTGCTAGGCGATTGGTAAAATTCCATACAGAACCTACATGTAAACTTTTTGCCGCATCAATCAGCCCTGCTTTAAAACGAGGATCATGGTACACTTCCTCTTCTAAAATAAGCAAAGATGTTGCAGAACATTTTTGACCGCTGTTTGAAAAAGCAGAGTGTATGACATTTTTAATGGCTTGATCACGATCGCTCATAGCTGTTACAATGGTGGCATCCTTCCCACCTGTCTCTGCGCTTAAGAAAAGATTTGGACGGCTTTCTAACATTTTATACGCTGTCTCTTCGCCTCCTGTTAAAATAACAAAATCCACTTTCTCATTTTGAATAAGATATTCACCTGCCAAACTCCCAGCGCATGGCACAAATTGTAAGGTATTCTGGCTAATTCCTGCCTCCCAAAAACATTGACATAGTTCATACGCACACAGTGTTGCAGCACTAGCAGGTTTTAAAATCACGCAATTTCCTGCCGCCAAAGCAGCACTGATACCGCCCACAGGAATAGCAATGGGGAAGTTCCATGGAGGGACGATAACACCAACCCCCTTACCTTTACATGTAAGGTTTTTATAGGTATCAAAATAACGTGCACTGTAACCGTAAAATTCTAAAAAATCAATGGCTTCACTGACTTCTACATCGGTTTCACTAAAAACTTTTCCCACCTCAGCAGCAGCCACACCAATAAGATCAGCCCTCCTCTTGCGCATCTTATTCGCAACAGCACACAGAATTTTTTGACGCTCAGCCACACTAAGGCTTCTCCAACCATCTCTATCTTCTACTGCCACATCCACGGCATGCTGTAAATCTTCTTTACGTGCACGTGCAAAAGAGCCACATAAAACACCCTTTTTACGTTGAGATTTATCCATGACAGTTTCAATGTCTCGCTCACGAATGCACGTACCTCCTACAACAACAGGAACAATACTCAGCTCTTCACCTGCTTTTTTCATCCATTTTTCACGAATGCTTTTTGCCCACTCTTTATTTGGCGTTAGAATAAAATCCGTATCAGCTTCACCATGATATGTACCTGTATAATACGTGCCACCTTCATACCCATCCCACTGCTCGCTTAGTCTGTTTTGTATCCGTTTTGAGCCTATAAAAAGGTGCTCTATATTCTCAAAGGAAGCAATAAACTTTTCTTTCTGTGCTTCCCACTGGGGTGTTCCTACCTTTAGGCCAAAGGAGTAACGAATAAAATTCTCTGTACCCGTATTTTCATCCAATCTTCGTACCAAATACGCAATAGCATTGGTAAATTGCTCTTTTTTGGCGGTAGGTGCATACAAAATAACCTCACCGCTGAGCTCTTTAATGGCAAGTCGAGCAGATTCACTCATGCCCTCTAACATTTCCATGCTAAAGTAGTGGGTTGTACCATATTCACGAGCAAGTTCATAGCCATAAGCTAACTCAAAAAGATTGTGTGATGCCATACCTAAGTGCACATACGGTGCGTTTTCAGCACGAAGACCAAACTCACCCATCATTTTATAATTGCTATCGGTGTCAATTTTTCGTGTGTGCGTCACCAATGCCCAATGACGAAGCCCTGCTTCAGTCTCTTCCATTTCCATATTCGCACCCTTAACCAAACGCATTTTAATCGCAGAACCGCCATTTTCAACCCGTTTTTTAGCCCATGCTATAAGTTTTTGCTGCCAAAGATGCGAATCTGGTAAATAGGCTTGAAGCACAATACCTGCATAAAAATCTTGAAATTCTGGCAAATCCAATGTTTGCGTAAATGCACTAAATGTTAAGGCTAGGTCACGATACTCTTCCATGTCAAGATTGATAAATTTGTTCTCCTTTTTGCCTTGCGCATTGATATAGCTATACTTTTTAGCCTGTGCGTAAATAAGACGAAGCCGTGAGACGAGCTCTTTGACTGTTTCTTCGTAAGCCAAAGCATTAATTTGCGAAAAGAGTGTTGAAATTTTGATAGAAATATAGTCTACATTAGGATTTTCAAGCACTTTAAGATACTTTTCAATGCGTTCTTGTGCCTCCACTTCTCCTAAAACCACTTCTCCTATTAAATTAACATTCAGTCGTGTGCCTTCATTTTTACGCTGACGTAAATGTGCATTAAACGGTTCTTCTTCTCCTTTAAGTACCACTGTTTTTGTATCTTCTCGTATAGTATTCACAAACAATGGAATCGAAATTTGAGGCATATAAATCCCTGCATTCAGAAATAAAAAAACTAAAAAGCGTTCTGAACTTGTAAAAAAAGATGCCATCTTGTATTTGGAAAATAGATACGCAATCTGATTGGCAACACGTGTCGGGTTCTTGCTTCTAAAACTCTGATCCATAAGTTCAATGAGAAAAAGTTTATCTTGCGGATGGCTTAGCATTTTATTCATCTTGATGTGAAACGTACGATCAAAATCACTCACCAATTCACTCGCTCTGTTTTGCCATATTTGGGCTAAGAGTATTGCTCTTTGAATCACTTCCTTATTCACTTGCATCATCTCTCCTTTTGTAGTACAAAAAGTAGTACTAATTTTGTTATATAAAAATTGGGCAAAAAAAACCGCCTGCACAATGCAGACGGCTTTTACATGTAACCTTACTTTTTCTTGCCCAAATACGCCTCTTGTATCACCTCAGAACTTAAGAGCTCTTCACTGCTACCCGTGTGTGTAATCTTGCCTAACTCCAAAACATACCCTCGGTTTGCGAGCTTAAGTGCTGCTTTAGCATTTTGCTCTACCAAAAGAACCGTTACACCACTTTTGCTAATCTCTTTGATCGCTTTAAAAATAACTTTGACCAACACAGGAGCCAAACCAAGGCTTGGTTCATCTAAAATTAACAACTTTGGTTTGCTCATAATCGCACGACCAATCGCTAACATCTGCTGTTCACCACCACTAAGCGTTCCTGCTAGCTGTTTATTTCGTTCTTTCAAGCGTGGTAAAATTTCGTAAATCCACTCTAAGGTTTGAACATCATGCTTTTTAAGACTGTACGCTCCCATCATCAAATTCTCTTCAACACTAAGTGTCCCAAAAACACGGCGCCCCTCAGGAGAATGACTCATCCCCAATCCCACAATTTCATGTGCAGGCATATGGGTAATCTCTTGTTGATTGAAAAATATACTTCCTCTTGTTGCTTTTAAAAGCCCACTTAGTGTTCGAAGGGTTGTTGTTTTACCTGCACCATTCGCACCCAGTATGGTCACAACTTCACCTTTGTTTACATGTAAATCAATCCCTTTAATCGCTTCAATAGCATCATAATTTACATGTAAATCTTTCACTTCCAATAATTTTTCATTCATCTTCATCATCCTCATCACTGCCAATATACGCCTCAATCACGACAGGATCGTCTTGAACAAAGGAAGGTCGTCCTTCACTAATTTTTGCACCAAAGTTGATAACGCTGATGTATTCTGTTAGACTCATAACCATTTCCATATCGTGCTCAATCATCATAATGGTCACGCCCATTTCTTGAATCTTCCGAATCGTTTGAGTTAATGCCAATGTTTCGTTCTCATTTAACCCTGCAGCAGGTTCATCTAAGATGAGAAGTTCTGGCTCAGCGGCAAGCGCTCGTGCCATCTCAATACGCCGTTGAACGCCATAGGAGAGATCGCCTGCTGGAATTGTTGCAAACTCTGAGAGATGGAAAAAATCCATCAACTCACCCACTTTTTCCCAATTTGCTTTCTCATCTTTATAATACGCAGGAGTAGGAAGTACGCCGTTATACCAGCGTTGCTTAGACTTAATGTGACGGCCTGACATAATATTTTCAGCAACACTCATTTCAGAAAAAAGACGAATCGTTTGGAAGGTTCGTAAAATACCAAGTTCTGCAATTTTATACGGGCTAATGCCTTTAATGTCTTTACCTTTCCACAAAATTTGCCCAATTTCAGGTCGATAAATACCTGTAATGCAGTTAAACAGTGTTGTTTTTCCAGCACCGTTGGGTCCAATGATGCCATAAATCTGACCTTTTTTAATTTTCATTGAGAGGTCGTTAATCGCAACCAGCCCTTGAAAATATTTACTCACATGGCTGATTTCTAAAATATATTCACTCATTTGACCTCCGTTTTAAGAAAATCAGGAATGTTACCAAAACGAACAGGCCAAATTCCACGAGGACGAAGAATCATCGTTAAAATCATCGCAACACCAAATACCAAATACCGTGCTGTTTCAAACTCTCTAAAAACTTCAGATAAAACAAACATAATACACGTACCAATTAAAACCCCTGGCAAAGAAGCTGAACCCCCTACTAAAACAATGGTAAAAAACATAATGGATTGTGTAACATTAAATGCCTCAGGACTGACGGCTGAATACTGCACTGAAAACATACTTCCAGCAGCCCCAGCAATACCAGCACCCAAAATAAAAGCATAAAGTTTAAAATAACGCACATTAATTCCCATGCTTTGTGCGGCGATTTCATCTTTGTGAATGTAAAAAAGTGCACGCCCAAATTTACTCTTGTCTAAATTTCGTATGATCAACAACGTCAGTCCTAAAAGAATAAATGCCATATAGTACATATGCGTTTGTGCGCCAAAGTCAAAACCAAAAATTCTCACAACATCTATACCAAAAAGGCCATTGGGCCCCCCTGTTAAACCAAAAACATCATTTTCAAGCACTTGAATAAAAATAATATTAAAACCAATTGTAGCCACCAGTAAGTAGTCACCTCTAAGATGAATAATGGGAGCAATAATCATAAAAGCAACCGCCATTGGAATCAATACCGCAGGTACCCATGTCACTAATATGGGAAGCCCAAAATGGACATTGAAAATAGCCGTAGTATAAGCACCCAAGCCAAAAAATAGTGCATGTCCCATATGAAAAACCCCTGCCCGACCTAAAATAATATCTTGCGAAAGTGCGACCACAGCAAAAACCAAAAATGTGGTGCCTACGGCTAGCCATGCAGAATCTACAAAAATCGGATATACGCCCATGAAAACAAGAAGCACTATGGCTATTAAACTGGTTTTATTCATCATACTTTCTCCGCCACAGTTTCACCTAAAATACCTGTTGGTCTAAAAATAAGAATGGCAATTAAAAGCACAAAGGTAAATGTTTCCGCCCATTGTGTTGAGAGATAGCCTGTAATCATCGCATTAAAAAGACCTAAGAGTAAACCACCAAGCATTGCACCAGGAATATTGCCAATTCCCCCTATAATGGCTGCAACAAAGGCACTTAAACCATACATCCACCCCATATCAAAGGTAATGCCACGATAATACGTTCCAATAAACAGCCCTGCAACAGCGCCTAAACTTGAACCAATAATGAAGATAATCATAACAATACGATTCACATTAATGCCCATCAATTTTGCCGCATCTTGATCAATGGCAACCGCACGGATGGCCGTACCTAATTTCGTTTGATTAATAAAGAAGTAAAGCCCTACCATAAGGATTGCAGAAAGTCCTAAAATCATCACTTGCGTAAAGGTAATCACTATCTCGCCTATTTCCCAAATTGTTGAGGGGAAAAGTTCTGAGGGAAAGATTTTCATATTGGGGCCCCAAATAAGCATGACAGAGTTTTGAATAACCAACCCCGCACCAAGCGCTGAGACAACAGCACTGAGTCGAGGTGCTGTTCGTAAAGGTCTGTATGCGAGACGCTCAAGAAGCACACCTACAAAAGCAACAATAATGGCTGTTAAAACAAAAACACTAAGGATTGCGACGAACGACGTGACATGCTCACCAAAAATTTGAGCATACACATTCAATCCCACAAAAGCCGAAAAGGCAACGAGGTCTCCGTGGGCGAAGTTAATTAACCTCATCACCCCGTAGACCATCGTGTAACCTAAAGCGACCAATGCATAAAGACTTCCTATGGTCAAACCATTAACCATTTGTTGAAGAAAAATATCCATGGGCTTTACTCTTTTCCTTTAAAAATTATTGGTAAACGATCTTATAACTCTTATCCTCTTGCACTTCATAGGTCATATAACCTCCACCAATGCGCTCACCATCCTCTCTAAATGTTACAGGACCTGTGATACCTGGAAAATCTTTGAGCGTATGCATGGATGCTGCAATCACTTTTGTATCTTCAGACTTTGTCTGCTCCATAGTATGTAAAATAGCACGGAGTCCATCCACATTCATGAGCGACCAAATGGAAGCTGGCATCATATTATATTTTGCTTGATAATCCACAAGAAAAGTCTTAGCAATATCATATGGCAAGATATCGGGGGTTGGAACATTGATTAAATATGAACCCACAGCGCTCTTACCTGCAAGCTTCATATAATCAGGATTATCATTGGAATCGCCACCTACAAAATCTGCTTTGATGCCCAGTTGTATCTGTTGCGCACGGAGCAGTCCTCCGTCTGTGTAATACCCACTAAAGTAGATAACATCAGGATTCATTGATTTTATTTTTGTCAGTGTTGCTGTAAAATTTTGTGCGCCTGATTTTATTTTACCCTCATAGATAATCGTAGCATTTTTTGCTTTCAATGCATTAGATACTGCGCTTGCCAAATCCGTTGAGTAACTTGAATAATCAGAGAGAATAACAATTTTTTTGTATTGCTTACCCTCAACAAAATATTTTGCCGTATAATCAGCCTCTGCGCTGTTAGGAAAAGAATTTCTAAAAAATGTCCAGTATTTATGTGTAATTAATGAATCACTTGTACCATCGCTGGTTTGAAGTACACCTGCTCTAAAATAGGTGGTTTGTGCTGCTTCTGTTGCCCCTGACGTGTAAGAGCCAATCACAGCTTTAACCCCTTCATTGACCAATTTTTTAGCACAAATGGCTGCTTGCTGTGCCGTTCCTTGATCATCGCACGTAATCACTTCGATTTTCTTACCTAAAACGCCCCCTTTGGCATTGTATTGATCCACAACCAGTCTTACCCCGTTATCAATACTTTGACCTTCATTTGCGTATTGTCCTGTGATAGGAGCTTGTACGCCTATTTTAATCACATCCGCCGCAACACCCATGCTTACAAGTGCTGAACACACTGCCAAAGAAGCAGTTAATTTTGGAAATAATCTTCTCATTCTCACTCCTTATAATTTTTTAAAACCACAGCAAAATAGCGTTACATGTAAACGCTACTCTGCGATAATTTCATCATTCGGTTCAATGACATAACATCCTGCCATCCACTCTCCTACATGGTCGATAATTTGAATGGGTGTTGTGATAAATGTCGCCTTGAGTGAGGGAAAATGGCTGACAACTTCATCAAAACTTGCCACGATCTCAGGAATACGTTTGTCCAATTTTTTACGTGCCGTGGTCGAAATGTCTGTATAAAAAGCAAAAATGCCGTAATCCAAACTAGAATCATTTCTACTTTTTCGTTGAAGCATCTTACACAATCGCTCAATTTCATACGTATATTCTGCTTTGACATTACACACGCCATTCTTTAGCGTCATAATTACCCGAGAAATAGAGTCGTTGTGATTTTGATGCAGCGTGCGTTCATCGAGGGTAATGCTGAAAACATCTTGAGAGAGCGCATGTTTTTCCATAAAAGATTTAAATGCTTTTCGATTTGGCAAAGAACAGCGCAAAATATCTGAAACGGTTGCATCGATAAAAACTTCAGGAGCATTCTCAATTGCACTCAGTGCTTGAGCGACATGAATAGAAAGGATTTTTTGAGGACCACACGATAAGGAGAGTCTGTTATTCGTCCAAAACAGAAAATTTTTCTCAGCTTGAGTGATTCCCTCAAGCGTCGCACGAATAATACGCTCTTGTGTTGGAAAGTTAATCATAGTAATTTTCCTCAACCTCTTGGATAATGCCACTTTCCATTAAAATGTCTTCAATAAGTCTGTTTTTAGAAATATGGAGCGCATGGGAGAGTTTTGCAAGTGCTACATCTAATTTTGCATCAATTTTGATCGTCAACTGCGCAATTTCACGTTTTTTGGTTCTATTTTTTTCAATGACACGTTGAATACTATCTCTACCAAATTTTTGTTTTGCCATACCCTCAACCTTGGTAAATTTCAAGAATACTAAAAGTAGTACTTTTATTTTATTACGTCAATCTTAGTATATTTTTCGTAAATAACATCACATACGCATGATGAAATTTTAAACAAATAATCTGATTTACTTTAAATTAGTAGTTATGAAGAGCTATTTTAAGGCAATTTTTAGCCTTTTTTAACCTGAAAATAAATTTTTCATCAAGTTACCAAAGGTATCATTATACCGCCGTAGAGTATAATCACAAAAAATCATAAAGGATCACTATGGCAAAAATTGTTTTCATTACAGGCGCAACCTCAGGTTTTGGTGAAGCAACCGCCATCAAATTTGCGAAAGCAGGTTATAAAGTGATTGCCACGGGTCGAAGACAAGAGCGTTTGGATGCATTAAAAGCACAACTTCCTAAATGCGACATCGTGACACTCTGTTTTGATGTCAGTAAAAAAGAAGAGGTTTTTAATGCCGTTGCATCTTTGCCTGAAGCGTATCAAGCCATTGATATTTTAGTCAACAATGCTGGCTTGGCTCTGGGGCTTGAACATGCCAATGAAGCCAGTTTGGATGATTGGGAACGCATGATTGATACGAATATCAAAGGGCTTTTATATGTCACAAAAGCCGTACTCCCCATCATGGTCAAACGCAAAACGGGGTATATTTTTAATCTGGGTTCGACTGCTGGAAGTTGGCCTTATGAGGGTGGTAATGTTTATGGGGCGACCAAAGCCTTTGTCAAACAATTCTCACTCAATCTTAGAACGGATCTTAAAGGAACGCATGTACGTGTCACCAACATCGAGCCTGGTTTTTCACTGACAGAATTTTCAGATGTTCGTTTTAAAGGGGATACTCAAAAAGCAGCGTCTGTTTATAAAGACACGACTCCTTTGAGCAAAGAAGATATTGCCAACACCATTTTTAGCCTAGCCGAACTTCCTGAGCATGTCAATGTCAATCGTATTGAAATTATGCCAACAGTGCAAAGCTATGCGGGCTTAAGCGTAGAACGCAACAACTAAAATCTTTCATTACATGTAAGAAAATTCTCTTACATGTAATGCGTATTTTTGAGGAATCAATGAATCATACAGAACATAATAATAACCCCTTGCATGGGATTACGCTTGAGACAATACTTATTCAATTACATGCACATTACGGTTGGGAAACACTGGATGAAATGATGAAAGTAAACTGCTTTCACGAAAATCCTAGCATCAAATCGTGTTTAAAATTTTTTAGAAAAACCCCATGGGCACGAGAAAAAATCGAAAAACTTTACCTTAATTTTCTTAAAAACACTACAAAGTAACCTTAGATGACCTACGCAAACGCTTTTGGAATCACGACTGCTGGCATGATTTTGATGAGTTTTGAATCACCTCTGATTAAAATGACGCATGTCAGCGCTCAGATATTTACGTTTTATTTTGGTTTATGTATGTTTATCAGCATGAATATCACATTGCTCTTAAAATATAAACGTACGATATTTGCACTTTACAAAACTCAATTTCTACCTATTTTGGCAAGTGGTCTTTGTATTGCGCTGAGCAATCTTTTTTTTATTCTTGCCATTAAACATACCAGCGTAGCCAGTGCGGTGTTTATTTTAAGCACAGGACCACTGATTAGTGCTTTGATTGCCTTTGTCTTTTTCAAACAAAAAACACCCTTGCGTACGTTTATTGCCATTTTTTTTGTTTTTATTGGCTTAGGAATTATTCTCTTTCATGATGGTGCCCTAGGAAATATGAAAGGCAATCTTTACGCCTTTGGCTGTGTTTTTGCCTTTGTGTCCACACTCTCTATTTTGGAGAGAAACAAAGAAGCCAATCGATTAGCGTGTTTTGGAACAGGAGCACTTATGGTCTCTTGCTTTTCGTTTCTAACAACCTCTATTGTGGTACCTGATGCTTATTCTCTAACTCTTATTGTGGGGATGGGAGCTTTTTTAACGCCGCTTTCACGGGCACTCATAGGAATAGGTACAAAAATTTTATCTTCCGTGGAAATTGCACTTTTAACGATTATTGAACCTGTGCTTGCACCCTTTTGGGTTTGGCTTTTATTAGGAGAAGCACCGCATCTTAATACACTCTTTGGCGGTGCTATTATTGTCTTAACCTTGCTGATTCATTCGCTTAAAACGCATCAGGCATATCAAAAATCTTAATGATTTGAGGCGCTTAGTTGTCCATAAAGTACATTCAAATCGCCCAAAACCCATGCGTCGACTATCTTATCGTCTTCAAATTTAAAAAAGCAGGCACCTGAATAACGAATACGATTTCCCGTTGGCTCAAAACCAAACAATTTTCCTGTGTGTGAACCTGTATAGACCAGTCTAACAGCTGCTTTATCGCCCTCAACAACGACCTCTTCAATGACATGATACAAGTTTGAAAAAGCACCAAAAAGCATTTTGGCGTAATCGCAAAAACCGTTAATTCCCTCCACTTTCATACCCAAAGAACCTCTAAAATTAATGGTAGGGCTTAAAAAATGGTGTGCTTGGTCAAGCTTTTGCTCGTTCCAAACCACTTCATAATACTCTTCAATAATCTGACGTAGTTGTTTTGCCATTGGCTTTTTTCCCTTTTTCTGGTGCCTGTTTTGTGGTGGGCTTTGAAGCCTGTGCACTCACACCACTTTCAAACCAACTCTCACTTGCATCGTATTCAAACTCAAACACTTTATCAAAACCTTTTTGTTCTAATTCAGCATCAAGGTTTTGAGGTGTTAGCCCTTTTTTCTTGCAAATTTCAAGAATCTCTTCAATGTCTTCCTCAGGAATGCCACTATAACGCATCTCTAAAACTGCTTCATTGACCGTCATTATCTCTTTCTCATTCAAAAATAGCCCTACAAACGTAAGGGCATTTACCGTTTAAACCTTTGTTTAAACACCGCCCCGTAAACCCTTAAATCATGTAGCGAAATTATAATCATTTTTTTTCAAAAAATACCTAAAAATTACCTCAATTTATTCATAATACTCGCTATCTCTTTTATCGGTAACAAACATATGCCCTGGAGCATGGGTAATAGCAAAAGGAAGTTTCATCTGAGTAATCACATTTTGAGGGGTCACACCACACGGCCAAAAAAGTGGAATCTCATCCTCTTTAATCGCAATCGCATCGCCATAATCAGGATGCGTTATATCCTGAATCCCAATCATTTCGGGGTATCCAACGTGAATGGGTGAACCATGCATCCTAGGAAAATGGCTGGTCACCACACACGCATCAGCGACTTTTTCTTTTTTAATCGGGCGCATACTTACCACCATTTCACCGCTAAATCCTCCCACAGGCTTAAGGGCAACATTAGTGCGGTACATCGCCACATTTTTTTGTTCATCCACATGACGCAAAGCCATACCGTTTTCAATGAGTGCAGTCTCAAAAGAGAAGCTACATCCAATGAGAAAGAAGACCAAATCAGGCGTATAATAAGGCGTCATGTCCGTAACCGTCTCTACTAAAACCCCATCACGTAAAATATTGTACTTTGGAATTTCATTTAAAATATTTGCCTCTGGTGCTAAAATATTAGAATGATACCCCTCTTCTATCACTTCAAGCACAGGAATCGCTTTAGAATTTTCACGAGCAAACGCTTCAAAATCTTTGGCATACGCACGAGGAAGGGCTACCATATTCATCTGAATGTAACCAGGGCATTCACCCGCTGTGGGTCGTGTAAATTCCCCTTTGGCAATTTTGGCACGAAGCTCTTTTGGACACATTTTCATCCTTTTTTTTGGATACATTGTATCAAATTTTAGATACAATTTTTTAACGTCAACTTTTACATGTAAGGATTTTTATGCACGCATTTTATACAATCGAAGAGATTGTTTTACAACATTCTACACGCCACATGGACAAAATTCAAGCACTTTTTCCTTTTGAGCACACCCAAAAAGCGGTTGAGGCTTTTGTAAAACTTGAAAAAGGAGTGGTCTTCATCTATACAGGATTTTACGTTGCAGGTTATGCTGAAACCGATGGCCCCATTGGAGCGTACTTTTTAGCCAAAGCCTTTGAAAAAATTGGCTTTCGCCCCGTCATTGTGACGGATTCCTTTTGTGAAGACTATTTTCCTGAGATTGAAACCCTTTATATTCCGCTTCAAGGTTTACATGTAAACGAATATGAATCGCTTTTAAAGGAATACAAACCCGTCGCCCACTTCTCCATTGAGCGCTGCGGTCAAAATGCACAGGGCGATTACCTCAACGCCAGAGGTGTTTCGGTGAAAGAGTTTACCGCACCTGTAGATGAACTTTTCAAACTAGGCTCACAAACCGCTCCAAGCTTTGGTATCGGTGATGGGGGTAATGAAGTGGGCATGGGAAGTTTTGCCAAAGCCCTTGAAAATAAAGAGTATTTTAATGACTACTGTGTGATTTCGTGTGATTATCCCATGATTGCTTCGGTTTCTAACTGGGGCGGTTATGGCTTTATTGCTGAGCTTGAGCGGGTTTTACATGTAAGCCTTCTGCCCTCCTTTGAAGCGGTTGAGCAGTACCTAGCCTTCATCGTTTCTAAAGGCTCAGTCGATGGCATCAAACGAGAGTCCATGATGTCAGTGGATGGCAAAGAGTGGGAGATAGAGCCTGAAATTTTACACGCACTTAAAGATTACGCAACCAAAGGATAAGCTATGAAAGTGATCTGTTCACACTGTTTAGCAACCAATAACGTCCCAAAACTAGACGTGTACAAAAAAGCCAACTGCGGGAAGTGCAAAGCTTCCCTCCTCGACCCACATCCTATTGCGCTGAGTAGCGATACCCTAGAAGCAATACTAGAAAGTACCGATGTGCCTGTCATTGTCGATTTTTGGGCGCCATGGTGTGGACCATGCAAAATGTTCGCCCCTATTTTCGAGCAAGCCACACGTGCCTATCCCCTTCGTGTTCTCTTTGCCAAAGTCGACACCGAAGCCGAGCAATTTTTAGCCACCCGCTTTAAAATCCGCTCCATTCCTACGCTGATTGTCTTTAAAGAGGGTAAAGAAGTGGAACGTGTCAGTGGAGCAATGAACGATGAAGGTTTGGATGCTTTTGTGGAGAAGTTTTTGTAAGTTTTCTTTCATTTTGAAATATTTTTAATCACCTCTTTTGGGCTTTGGTATCATGCTTCCATCTAACCATTGAGGTGTGACATGATTTTAGGGAAATGTCCTTATTGTGGGGGAAATGTCCTTTCAAAAAAAATAACCGCCAGAGGGCAAAAAGTTCATCTTTACCATTGTGAACATGCCATGAAAGAGAAAGATATAAACGATGATTATGTTTTTAGTGCCACCTCAACGTGCCGTTTTCAAGTCTACTCCAATGTACTATTGCGCTGGAATAAACGGAGTTTGAGCGAGTTGGAGATGAAAAAATTGCTTCAAGAGGGACAAATTGTGGTGCGTTTGCATGGGAAAAAAGGAGGGAGTGAATACTTCAAACCTCTTATTCTCGATACGGAATATGGTATCTCTGTGCTGTGGGATACACAGCTCAGCTAATCTTTACATGTAAACAACTTAATGGGTCGAAAGGATAGGAGAGGGCATATCAATATAGTAACCTTGCGAATAATCAATCCCTAATTGCTTCACCATCGAAAGAACCGTACTAGAATGCACAAACTCTGCTACGGTTTTAATGCCCAGTTTTTTGGAAAAATCGACAATGGTTTCAACAACGATTTGAGCGTTTTTATCTCGATCAATCTCTTTGATTAAACTGCCATCTATTTTTATAAAATCGGGTTTGAGTTTAATCACATACGAAAAGTTTGAAAACCCACTTCCAAAATCATCTATGGCAACCTTCACGCCATAGCGTTTAATTTCATGAAAAAAATGTTTTACTTTATTAAAATCTTGCACTTTCTCAGATTCCAAAAGCTCAAATGTGACACGATGCCCCATTTTTGAGGTGCTTAATTTATGGATAATAAAATCGTACATCGCCTCATTAATAATATCTTCAAATGAAAGGTTGATGCTAAAATCAAACGGATGCTCTTTAAAAATTTCAAAACTTTTTTCAATCACTGTCATCGTAATTTTATCGTACACTTTAATCGTCTTGGCAATGGGAATAAAATGGTTGGGGTTGTGAATCATTCCTTTTTCATCTACCAAACGAGAAAGCGCTTCGTATTTGACAATTTCATTGGTTTGATTATCGATAATGGGCTGAAAATAAGGCACAATGCCAGAACACTCCACAATGGCTTTACGCACTTTGGTAGCGTATTTTAAATTGCGTTCGTACTCTTGTGTAAAATTCATACGGTCTTCATAAATCCAATATTTGAGTTGGTGTTTTTTAGCGTATTTGAGTGCCATATTGACTTTGGAAAAAATATCGTGATGAGATGTACTAGCACTGGAAGAGAGGGTACAATCAACATAAATTTCCGTTTGAGCATAGGCATATTTTAAGTGATTAAATGTTTTGGATAACTCTTCAAGGTACTCTTTTAAATAATAAAAATCCATTCTATTTTTGATTAAAATAGCAAATTCATCCCCTGCAATACGATAAACACTTGCGCCTTGCAAGGACTCTTTAAGGCTTTTTGCAAAGGATTCTAAAATAAAATCTCCCACAACAAAACCGTAAAAATCATTCAAAAGTTTAAAATTATCAATATTGGCAAGGACAAAGGTAAAATCATTCTCTTCTTCAAGGTCATGACGGAGTTTGTAGAGGTTGGGTAAACGAGTCAGAGGATCTGTGTAAAATTGATCGACAAGATTTTGTTGAACGAGTTCTAATTCTCTGGTCAGCAAATGAATTTTTTCAGACGCCGATAACTCTTTGTACGCATGCTCTTGCATCGTTTTCCCCTCGTTAAATCTTGAAAACCAAAGCCATTGTAGCAAAAGTTAAGTAAATTATAAAAATACCCTATAAAAGTAACTAATACCTATTGAAGTTTTTTGTGTTACAATTTTTTATCTCAATACAAAAGGAGACGACGATGGTTTTTCGTTACTCTTTTCTTGCACTAAGCGCCCTTTTTCTCGCACTTAATACTTATGGAGCAGGAAGAAACAATGAGGTAGAAGTACCTAGAACAGCGTATAAAGATCCATTTAAATACTATATTTTGTCTAACACAAAACAAGCAACCATTCAGCAAGTGACAATTAAACGCTTGAGTTATGACACCATTTTGTACATCAAAGTCGAAATTAACTGTGCCTCACGTATTCTTAGAGAAATGGGACATAACATCAACTCGGCTAAAGCTATTTCAACCAACGCACCAACACAATGGTATCAACCCACTATTGGAAGTGCGCAAGCCGACATCGTTACCTACATCTGTCGCTAAGAGAGTAACTGTTTTAAAAGTGGTTCCATCTCTTTATAGTCGTCTCGCTTGCTAAACGCTTCAAAGAGTTGTATTTTAAGAGCATAAACTTGAGCATCAAAAAAATTTGATGACCCCATAAAATCAAGCCCACTGATGCCTAAGGTGTTCATTGCTTGCCATACATCAGGGGAACTAAATGCATTGAGGGTCTCTTTAGCTATGAGATTACTCAGCCATGAATTATCCCCTTCATTGGCTTTAGTAGAGTCATAGTGGAGCAAAAAATCCTCAAAACTCCCCTCTTCACCTTTGATGGAATTATACATTCCATACCCAATGCCCGCATACGGGTCTATCTGAAACAGTCTACTATCCATAGCATACTCCTTTTACATGTAAAAGCAAAAAATATACCTTTTAGGCTTTACATGTAAAAACATTACAAATAGTTCATTAAGAGAAAATTAGATAAAATTCACGGATTTGGTTATCCACAAAACCAACCTCCCCATCTCATACTACAACAAAGAGGTACTTGCTCATGGTGTATCAGCACAAAGATTTGATTGGTTTAAGAGACCTCAGTAAAGAGGAAATTCTTTCGTTTATCGATTTAGCCAAAGAGTTTAAAGCACTCAACAACAGCGATGTCAAAAAATCCCCTTCTCTCCATGGAAAGACGGTTATTAACGCTTTTTATGAAAACTCCACACGTACACGTGTCTCTTTTGAAGTTGCTGCCAAACGCCTTGGCGCTGATGCTATCAATTTTTCATCTTCTCAAAGCAGTTCCAAAAAAGGTGAAACCTTAGTGGATACCATTCGCAATATGGAAGCGATGAAAACCGATATTTTTGTTTTGCGCCATCCAAACTCAGGTGCAGCGCATTTTGTGGCTCAAAACAGTGATGCTTCTATTGTCAATGCAGGCGATGGGCTCAATGAACACCCTACACAAGGCTTGCTGGATTTGTTTACCATTTTAGAGCACAAAGGGAGTTTTGAAAACTTAACAGTTGCCATTATTGGCGATATTCTTCACAGCAGAGTGGCACGCTCTGACATTTGGGCAATGCGAAAGCTAGGCATTAACGTCAAACTCTTTGGACCTCCGATGATGCTTCCTGTGCACATGGAAGTCTTTGACTGTCATGTGTGTTCTTCTATGGAAGAAGCAGTTGAGGGCAGCGATGTGATTATTATGCTTCGCATTCAACTCGAAAGACAAGATGGAAATCCATTCCCATCGGTTCGTGAATACTCCAAATTTTTTGGGCTTACTTCTACTCGTATGAAACTCGCCAATAAAAATGCCATCGTGCTTCACCCAGGACCGATTAACCGTGGGGTAGAGATGAACTCAGATGTTGTTGATAACAAGGATTACTCAGTGATTTTAAATCAGGTTGAAAACGGTGTTGCCATTCGTATGGCAGTCCTTCATACCCTTAACCTCTATAGAAAAAGTAGGAATGCGTAAATGAAAACTTTGATAAAAAACGGCATTATTGTCAACAGCGATGGTCAAATAAAAGCAAACGTGCTCATTGAAGATGAGATGATTGTAGATATTATTGCGCATGAAGTAGAAGCGGACAAGGTGATTGATGCGTGTGGAAATTACATTATGCCAGGGCTTATTGATATGCACGTGCATTTTAGAGACCCAGGGCAAGAGTACAAAGACGATGTCATATCAGGGAGTGAAACAGCCGTTGCAAGCGGTGTAACCACCTGCCTTCCTATGGCAAACACTTTTCCTATTAATGACAACAGTTCCATTACCCGTGCGATGATTCAAAAAGCCAAACAACGTGGTTTGATTGATTTGCTCCCCATAGGCGCAATTTCTCAAGGCTTGCATGGCGACCGCATCGTTGAAATGGGCGATATGATTGAAGCAGGAGCGGTAGCGTTTTCAGACGATGGACTGCCCGTATCAGATAGCAGTGTGATGCGAGATGCGCTAGAGTATTCTCGTGGATTTAACTCTTTTGTCATTAGCCACTCGGAGGATTGCTCACTGTGTCGTAAAGGTGTGATGCATGAGGGTGCGGTTTCGACGATTTTGGGGCTTAAAGGCATGGCATCGGAGAAAGAGGAGATTATGATTTCTCGGGATATGCTCTTAGCCAAACTGACCCAAGGGCACATCCATATCGCACATGTGAGTTCTGCGTGGTCGTTGAAGCTTATTGAACTGGCAAAACAACAGGGTATTAACATTACCTGCGAAGTAACACCGCACCACTTTAGCTTTTCCGATAAAAACCTTCTCTCCTACAACACGCATTTTAAAATGTCCCCACCGCTTCGTGGCGAAAATGACATTCAAGCGATTCGAGAAGCGCTTAAGAGCGGTTTAGTCGATGTGATTGCAACCGACCATGCGCCACACCATACCGATGACAAATTTGTCGAGTTTGACAACGCTCCTTTTGGCATTTTAGGACTTCAAACGCTTGTACCATTGACACTTAAATTGGTGAATGAAGGGGTGATTTCTCTTGAGCGTATGGTTGAACTCACTTCAGCCAATCCTGCAAAAATTTTGAACCTAAAAACCAAGGGGAAAATTGCTAAAGGGATGCTAGCGGATATTGCGATTATTGACCCCAATAAAGAGTATGTTTACGATGAAAGCATCAACAAATCCAAATCAAAAAATTCCCCACTCTTTGGGCAAACGCTCACAGGCGCTGCGGTAATGACACTTAAAAATGGTCGTGTAGTGTACGACTTTCCACACTGCTTATAATAGAGTTCTTGCAGAACTCTTAACACGCCTTTAAAGCAAAGCTCTAAAGGCTACGTTAACACTGGGTTTTCTTTGGCAGAAAGCCCGCGCACCCTTGGTGCTTTTCCTTCTTGCAAAACTCATTTTGCAAGAAGTCTAATCTTTACATGTAAAGATGCAAGAGGTGAATTCACATCACCTCTTGCGCCATTTTTTGCATGGTTTTTGCGCTTACATGTAAGGCTTCAAGCTCTCCTGGGAGCAGTTTATAGTTTAAAATCTTACTTGCACCTTTTTTCGTTACCACCACAGGAACATTCAAAACCACATCATGCAGTCCATACTCCCCATCCAAATAAACACCTAAAGGTAAAACGGAGTGCTCATCATTGGCAATGGCTCGAATAATGCGAAACACACTCGCAGCCGTGCTGTGGTTGGTGTTGCCTTTTTTGTAAAATATCTCAAAACCTGCATTGAGCACATCGTGATAAATCGCTTCACGATCAAGCAGAGGTAAGCTATTGAGCTCGCAAAACGTATCGACATCCAATCCACAAATGTTGCAAATGCTCCATGGAAGCGTGCTTCCTTTGCCATGTTCTCCCAAAACATAGCCGTTGATATTTTTAGGGTCAATCCCCACTTTTTTGCTCACTATCTTCATAAAACGTGCGGTGTCAACGAGTGTGCCTGAGCTAATCAAACGCTCCCTTGGGTAAAGCCCCTCTTTGTAGGCAATGTGTGTGAGAACATCCACAGGATTGGTCACCATGATAATAATCGCATGCGGTGCGTAGGTGTAAAGCTCATGCACAATTTCTCGTATTAACGTGGCATTTTCATGCAGAAGCTCATCTCGTGTTTGATTGCCCTTAAGTTGCGCCCCTGCGGTAATGACAATCACATCGCAGTGCGCACAATCCACATAATCCCCACTGTGCAAATGCGTGTTTCGTGCATAGGTAAACGACTCCACATACGAAAAATCCGCCACTTCTCCCATCGCTTTTTCTTTGTTGCGATTGACTAAGACAATCTCACTCATATTTCCCAGCGTTAAAAGATAATTGACCAACTCAACCCCAACACCGCCCACACCGATAATTCCTACACGCATCCACGTCCTTTAAATTTTCTGCGATAGTATAACACGCATTGGGGTGCGTTAATGTGTTAAAAAATAAGCGTATTTGTATTTTGAGTAGCACCAATAACGCTAAAATGATGCGTCATGAAATCGTGTGTATCAAAAGGTACTTCACTCCCATCAGGAAACAATCCCCACACCAAATCCCCCACGATGTTGTCCATTTTCAAACCGTACATCACCTTGATAGTGCCGTTGTTATTTTGGTACATTAGGATGTGTGTTTTATGATTCATCGTTTCTTTACTTTCGCTTCAAGCTGTTGTAACTCTTCAAGGTCTTGATTGTCTGCTTCGATAGCTTCGTATTTTTTTCGTTTTTCATCAAACGTTTCATAAACAGATTCAACCATTTTTTTCATCTGTTCATTACTAATGCTTCCATGCCCTTTGAGCACCTCTTTGTCATTGAACGCTATAATGCGGTCGATATTTTCTCTCCAAAACTCCATCGTTATATCTTGACGGTTTTTAGCTCTTAGTTCTGCTGTTTCTAAAAACACGATAACGAAACGATTGAGACTATCTAGCTCATCGACGCTTAGGTAATTTTTGGCGATGTATATATCAACTTTGCGAACTTTAGAACTTTGAAAACTTGTAAGTGCCATATTTGAACGTGTAGCATCCGCACGGCTTGCGATAATCTCAGCGGCTGTTTGTCCTGTAATAGCAAAGAGTAGTTTATTTTGAGCCTCAGCATAAAATAACTGTGTGGCTTTATCGCTGGCATCATAGTCGCTACTCAGTGCAAAAAGCTCTCGCACTTTTTGATAAAATCGTTTTTCAGATGCTCGTATATCTCTGATGCGTGCAAGTAATTCATCAAAATAATCAGGTTTACCATCAGGATTTTTAAGCCTCTCATCATCCATCACAAAACCTTTGACCATGTACTCGCTCAGGTTTTTGTTTGCCCATTGACGAAACTGTGTTCCTCGTTTGCTTCGCACTCTAAAACCAATGGCTAAAATCATCTCCAAAGCGTAGTGAGAAACAGAATAATTTTTTCCATCACTGGCAGTTGTCAAGTATTCCTTGACAACTGAATTTTGCGCCAGCTCTCCCTCTTCGAAAATATTTTGAATATGTAAACTTATATTTTGTTTTGAGGTCGCAAAAAGCTCCGCCAACTGCACTTGGCTAAGCCACGCCGTGCCGTCTTTGGCAAGAAGCGAAACGGAAGCTCTACCGTCTGCGGTGTTATAGATGATGATGTTATGTTCGCTCATTGTCACGTTCCTTTTTTTAACAACTACTTTACTCTTAATTGCTCCATTGCTTTGAAAAAATTTCAATATGAAATGCTTTACAACGCAATAATCACCACACCAAATTTCTTTGCGTCACCTTCACTTAAAGTGGGTTTACATGTAAAGGTGTTTATGAACCATGTGCTTCAAAATTAGCCTCTAAATTTAACCATTCATCAATTTAAAGTTGCCTGTCCCCCCTTCGGATTTGTACTTTTTCAGCCAAAGGGATTTTGGGCATTGGATGGCTTTTGTATAGAGGGATTTTGAGAGGATCATGTTAATTTACATTATTCAAAATTAAATTTCTTTCATACGCCAATAAGCTAGGCTCATTGTATAGTTTTTTAGTGCTTATTTCATTAAGGATATTATTTTCATCTATATCTTTAGAAATTTTTTGTTTGATTTTATTAATAGCAGAAGAAGGAATGCCATATTCTAATAGAATTGTTAGATTCTCATTAAGAAAATCATTTTCTAATATAGTGGCTAAACCTAAATAATTTCCAGGTTTTACACCATTTATTTCACAAACATACTTTTGTAGTTCATTTACAACTTGCAACCATTTCGGTGCTTTATATGTAATCCAGTGTTTATAAATTTGTAAACAGTCTAAAATTGCTTTTTCATGAATTTGTGCATCTGTTAATAATTTATATTCTTTTTGCCATGTCTGCTTTTGCTCTGTTCTATTCTTTTTATAATCTTCTATTGTATCTTCAATAAAATCTTTCATATTTTTGTGATTAAGATAATTAAGTATTTTATACGATAAGTGACCATATGTTTTTATTGACATTGACTCTTTAGGTTTTTTAAGTGTATCCCAACATAAAGAAAAAACATATTCTAACTTTGGATAAGTTGGTTTAGTCCAAAAAATCAATTCATACTTTGTATGGATATCTTTTTTTAATTGTTCGAGTATTCGCTTTTGCCCAAATACTGAAACTCTATTTTTTCTAATTATCTCTCTTTCTTTTTCATTTATACTTTGAATTTTTAGATATGTTTCTGATTCATGATTTAAAATGTCATTACTATCTAAATTGATCAATATTTCAGGTATTTTTTTAGGTTCATTTTGTTCAAAAAATGGCATATCAACAATAAATGTTTCTTCCAAAGGAGGTAAATAGAAATTATAAATTTTTCCTATCAAATGTTCCATCATCCTTCCCGCACGACCTTTGATATTCTTATAATCGAAATAATCTATTTTATGTGGGCCTTTTTTATTACTAAAAACGATAATATTTTTGGTATTTGTATTTACCCCTTCAATTATTGTAGAAGTACAAAATAAGAAATTAATTTTACTTTCATTGAAATATTCAATTATTGAACTTGTAATATGCTTTTGTAAAGCACCATCATGAATTCCAATTTTATACTTTAAGCACTCAATTAATGACCATTGATTATGCATATATAGTTCAAGCCATTGAATTATTGGCAAATCAATATTTTTTTGGAACTTTTGTTCAATCAAAAATTGTAAAAATCTATTTGATAATTCTCTGACCATTTTAGGAGAAGAACAATATATTAAATTTTGCTCCGATTTTAAAGAAAATAATAAATTAAATAAAGCTATTTCTTTTTCTTGTTTTACAATACCAATATAATCATCGTTCGTTTGCTGTTCAACTAATGAAAAATTCGTTGGATAGAATTTTTCATTATAATGCTCTTCAAAACCTTCTGATATGCCATCTATATTTGGCCCTAACATATAAAATTTAGCATTGTATTTATTATATAGCTCATAAAATGCAATATTTAATTTATCAAATCTTTCATCATCTCTTTTTTGACTCAATTTATAGAACTCATCTATTATGAAAAAATCTATATCCGTAAAATAATTATATTCAATTACTCTTTCTGCAGTTAATAAAAATATATTTCCTTTATCAAGATCAGGTTTTTGAGATGTTTTAATAACTATCTTATATTGATTTGAATACTTTCTTAATTTTTTTCTTGTCTCATCAAGCAATGCCAATGTAGGTTGAATAATTACAATATTTTTATATTTCTTACTTGCCACTATTTCTTCAATTAATAAGCTTTTCCCAAAACTGGTAGGCGCACTAACTATTAAATTTTTTTCACTGTTTAGCATATCATTAACAATTTTTTGCTCTTCATGAAAATAATAATTCAAATGATTTGATAAATGAAATTCTTTTCTTATTTGACCCGCAGTTTGAGTTAAAAATATTTTATCCTTAAATTTTTCCAAGTAAGGATAAAACCCCGCTGTTTCTAATATATCAGCCCATACCTCGTATGTTGAAATATGTATTTTCCCCCAATATTCTAGAACATAAATTATAATTTTTCTTCCAATATACTGTTCTGTTTCAGAAGCTAAATATCTCATACATACTTTTGACAACTCAAAGCATTCATCAAAACTAAGTTGTTTTTCATTTATGATTTTTTCAATATATTTTGACTCATTCAACTTGATAGTCCTTGTAAAGTATGTAATCTTCTATGAAGATTTTTAACTAATTCATTTTTGTTTTTAACAGGAAATAGAATTAATATAATATTGAGTTTCGTTTTGAGTGGATGCGAATTATTATCATCAAAATATTGTTTTAAAGTTCTCATTTCTTTTTCGTATTCTTTTAAAAAATCTTTTTGATTATATGTGTCGCTTGTATATACGCATAATAAAGGAATTGTAACTGAAGTAAGAATATCTTTTAGGCTAGTATTTTCATTCATTAAATTAAGCCAATATTTTTTTTCGGGTATATCATCATAGGGCTTTATTTTTTTAGATATGATGTTAAATTCATCATTTAGATAATCTTTTTTTAAATGTTCTAAAATATCATTAATTAATTCTTTTATTCCTGCTTTACCATCTGTATATAATTTAGACTCCCCAAGCCATAAAGATTGAGTTTCTGGTTCAATATGCACCGCGTCAAAGCCATGAACTGTAAAAGAGTAGGAATCTTTGAAATAAATTTTAGATAGTAATGGAATCGTATTATGAAAATCTCTTAATAACATATGCAAAATCAATTCTCCAAATTCACCTCTGCTTAGATATTTTTTGGTAGATTTAATAGAATCAATATCTTTTCCTTCTTCATAAAGCTGTCTTACCGTTTCAAAATCTTTAATCTTATAGATTGATTTAGCGGCATCACTTAATTTAGAAATAATTTGAGTATGACTTATCTTTGATGCCTCGTTAATTCCAAAGGCAAATTCTAAAAGAACTTCTTGTAAAATTTTGATTAAATCATTACATCTTACAAATTCATTACCACTATCATCGAAATCTGTTCCAATAAAATAAGTACATAAATCAACTTCAGAAATATGATTACATAACACCTTGTCCGAATTAAAAATAGTACTCATTAATTTTCTCCATTATTAAAGTTCCCCAACTCTCTCAAACATCTCTTTTATCTTCATCTCATGACTTATCAAAAATATCTGGCTGTACTGTTCTTTTATGGTATGAAACGCTTCTAATATTTCCATGCGTCGGTTTTCGTCTTGACTTCCGAAGACTTCATCGAAGGCTAAAAACCAAGCGCTATTTGCAGTGTTAAGTTTGCGCAGTGTTTTGGAGAAGACGATGCGAAGCATTAAGTTGATAAGGTCTAGTGTATGCTTTGTGAGTAGCGCAACTTTTATAAGGGTGAAGTGAGGGGAATAGGAACTATGAAAGAAATCGCCTAAATGCGTGTCCGAAAAATGAATCAACTTCACGGTGCTTCTTTGTGATTATTTCTTTCGATTATAGCCAATATTATTACAGCTTAGAAAAAATTTGTGATGAAAAGGAAAGGATGTGGGGAGATTGGAAAAAAAGAAACGCTCGAATGGGCAGTTCGAGCGTTGATATAAAATTTATAGATTGTTCACAAAAAGGAGGTTTTTGTCTTACAAGTGAAAGTATAGGGGATTAACTTAAATGATAAACTAACAGTTATTAAACAAATCATAAATCAATGTGAGAAAGAAAAATTTTTAAAGGGAAATTTAAAAAGAGTGGCTCCGAATGCTGGATTCGAACCAGCGACCAAGTGATTAACAGTCACCTACTCTACCGCTGAGCTAATTCGGAACACCTGAATGAGGTCGAAATTATAGTAAAAAAATATTTGATTGTCAAGAGATTTTATAAAAAAAAGCCCTAAAAGATAAATTGCTCATTTTTACATCATACCATTCAAGAAAAAGTCAGTCAAAAAAAGATACTATTATAACCTATACTAATAAGGAGTTATCATGAAAAGGCAACTTGCTCTATTAACACTTGCTGGGGCGTTAAGCGTTCCAATGTTTGCGGCTGAGTTTATCACGATTGGGACAGGTGGCGTTACAGGAACGTACTATCCAACAGGTGGTGCCATTTGTCAAATGGTCAATAAAAACAAAAAAAGCACAAACATTCGTTGTTCTGTTGAATCAACAGGTGGTTCCGTTTACAATGTAAATACCATTAAAGCGGGTGAACTCGATTTTGGTATTGCTCAAAGTGATACAGTCTATCAGGCATTTAAAGGCGAAGAGAAATTTAAAGATTCTCCTGTTCCTGAGCTTCGAAGTGCTATTGCCATTTATCCTGAACTCTTAGCATTGGTTGTTAGCAAAAAATCGGGTATTGAAAAGATTACGGATGTTAAAGGCAAAAAGATCAACATGGACTCTCCAGGTTCTGGTACAGCAATGACCGCAGATGTTGTGTTTAATGCGTTTGGTATTAAACGCTCTGATTTAGCGCTGACCAACGAGTTAAAATCAAGCGAAGGTCCAACCATGTTACAAGATAACCATATTGATGGTTACTTCTTTGTTGCAGGTCATCCAACAGCGAATATTAAAGATGCGGCTAATTCGCTTGACATTAACATTGTACCAATTGAGGGAACACAAATTGATGCATTGGTTGCAAAATACCCTTACTATGCAAAAGGCACTATATCTGGTTCTTTTTACAAAGGTGTACCTAATGACGTTCCAAGCATTGGTGTAAAAGCAGTATTGGTTACAAGTACAAAAGTAAAAGATGATGTCGTCTATCATGTGGTAAAAACCATTCTAGATAACTTTGATAAATTCAAAGAGCTTCATCCTGCATACAAAACCATCACCAAAGAGAGTCTCCTTGAGGGCTTAAGTGTACCACAACATCCAGGTGCAATTAAAGCATTTAAAGAGGCTGGACTCCTCTAATTTTTTTACATGTAAGGCTTGAAAGAGCCTTACATGAGTTTACTTACTCTATAAAGGTTACGCTATTGAAGACATTAACACAAAGATTGGATGACGAGAAGCTCATCAATGAATTTGAGGGACAAAGAGACTTTGAAAAAGGTAGTTGGCAATACTGGCTTATTTCAGTCATTGCTTTTTCATGGTCGCTCTACCAACTCTACATTGTTTTAGACCCAGGTAATAGTGCACACGTTAGGTCTATTCACCTTGCTTTTGCCATCATTCTTGCTTTTTTGATACACTCTATGTATAAAAGCGTTACGCTTAAATCAAAAATTACATGGTATGATTTTTTAATTGCCCTCGTAGGGGTTACCGTAGTTCTCTATCAGTGGTATGCTTATAGAGACTTAGCGATGCGTTCAGGTGCGTGGACACAGATAGATGTGATTGTAGGGGTTTTAACAATTCTCACTGTACTTGAAGCATCACGTAGAGTTATGGGGCTTCCTTTAATGATTGTTTCCATCATTTTTCTTGCGTATGACTATTTTGGGCCATATCTTCCTGATTTGATTGCCCATAAGGGTGCTAGTCTTAATAAAATTGTCGGTCAAATGGTCTTAACAACAGAGGGTATTTTTGGTGTGCCGCTAGGCGTTAGTGCTAGTTTTGTCTTTTTGTTTGTTCTCTTTGGTGCCTTGCTTGATAAGGCAGGGGCTGGTGAGTATTTTATAAAACTAGCGTACACTCTTTTGGGTCGTTTTGATGGTGGTCCTGCAAAAGCTGCGGTCGCTTCTTCTGGACTAATGGGTGTTATTTCAGGCTCTTCCATTGCCAATACGGTGACCACAGGAACCTTTACCATTCCCCTTATGAAACGTCTAGGCTTTAGCGCACACAAGGCAGCGGCGGTTGAGACAGCTTCTTCGGTTAATGGTCAATTGATGCCCCCTATTATGGGAGCGGCAGCGTTTATTATGGCAGAATTTTTGGGGCTTGATTATACGGACGTGGTGTATGCGGCATTTATTCCTGCGTTTACTTGTTATTTTGCTCTCTTTTATATTGTGCATTTAGAGGCTAAAAAGCAAGGGATTAAGGGAGAAGACCAAAGTGTTTTAGGACGTGCATTTCCCCTCTTTTTAAAAGGTTTACACTATTTTATTCCTATCTTCTTTTTGATGTATACACTGATTATTTTAAGACAATCCGCCCAAAGTGCTGCTTTTAGTGCCATTATGTTTTTAATGGTCATTATGGTGTTTCAAAAACCCTTTAAGGCATGGATGAATAAAGAGAAATTAACTTTATCTGTCTGTTTGGAAGGTTTTTCTGATATTGGTATCGGTATGGTTAATGGTGGCAAGAACATGGTTTCAATTGCCATTGCGACTTCTGTTGCGGGTATTATTGTGGGTTCTGTCACCCTTACGGGTATTGGGCTTATTTTATCTGAGGTGATTGAGCAGTTATCAGGTGGCTATATCTTAGCAATTTTATTTATGACAGCCATTGTTTCTTTGATTTTGGGTATGGGACTTCCAACCACGGCAAATTACATCGTTATGGCGTCACTCACTGCACCTATTATTGTTGAATTAGCGGGGAACAGCGGTATTATTGTTCCTTTGATTGCAGCGCATATGTTTGTTTTTTACTTTGGTATTTTAGCTGACGATACACCGCCTGTGGGTATGGCAGCGTACGCTGCTGCTGCGATTGCCAAGAGTGATCCTATTGTCACAGGTATTCAATCGTTTATTTATGATATTCGAACAGCGGTCTTGCCATTTATGTTCTTTTTCAATAATGAGCTTTTATTAATTTCTAGTGTCAATCCTGAAGATCCCAATGACCCTTCATCGTGGGTATGGATCAGCAATCCTATAGAAATTTTAGTGATTTTTACAGGAGCCGTTTTGGGTATGTTTGCCTTTACCTCTGTAACGCAAAGCTATGTCTTAATGAAGATTCACACGGTTGAGAGAATTTTACTGATTTTAGTTGTTCCCTGCATGATGCTTCCTAAAATCGTTGCAACCCATTTAGCGCTTCCATCGCATTATCTTGCCTATGCAATTGGATTAGCACTTTATGGTGTGGTTTATATGGGTCAACGCATTAAGTATAAAAAGAAACTCGCTCTTGCAGCTTAAGTAGTAGTGGGTTTTAAAACCCACTAACGTACTTTATAAAAATTAACCCCTGCAATATTCTTTACATGTAATACTTTTTTATCGACTAAATCTTTTAAAAAAATCAAACTCTCTTCATCAAAACAGAGCTGAATATCTTCAAAACTTTGAGGTCTTCGTTTGAGTAAGTCTAAGATTTCAACGTGTGTAAAATGGCGCTTTTGAGGAATATAATTTTTTTTATATGCAATACAAACATCTAAATTTTCTAAAAGGTTAGCAAGTTCAACCAATCGCTCAATGCTCACCCCTTGTACATCATAGGCAGGAGGTCTGTCAATGGTTCCAACATCAATACGGTTAGGTTGAATTTCACACAGTATCTTGTGCAATGCTTTAAACTCTTCCTCCGTGTCGTTAAGCCCTGCAACGACTAAAATTTCAATGACCAAATCACCTTCAAAGTGCGCCCTAAACTCTTTCATTCCCTCAATAATATCTTCTATGCAAATGCTCTTATGCGGTCTATCTAAGCGTTTAAAACAGTGTGAACTCACACAGTCTAAGGAGAGCTTAACGATGTCAAATTTTGAAAGTGTTTTTTGTATATGAGGGTTATGAATAGTAGCACCGTTGGAGAGAATGAGCAGTTTATGTTCTTTTTTTATTTTAATAATTTCATCGACTAAGGTATCTAAATATGGATAGAGCGTGGGTTCGCCATTGGCAGTTAAGGTGATAACATCAATGTGTTCATGCTTTTGTAATGCCTCTTTTAGAGCGTCTACAATTTCTTCAACCAAAGGTGCCTTTTGCGACTTGATAACTGTTTTAGCCCCTTTGAGCTCACAGTAGAGGCAATCAAAGTTGCACTGTTTTGTATCAGGACTTAAATCAATCCCTAACGATTGCCCAAAACGTCTGGAAGTAATGGGACCGAAAATCAAAGAACTCATGGAAAATCCTTACATGTAAAAAGAGGTTTGCCCTCAAAAAGAGGGCAAAAGGTTAGAGTTTAGTGCGAGTTTGAACTTGTTTTATAAAATATTTAGCGTGTTCTACAGGAATATCAGGCAGGATACCATGCCCTAAATTAAACACATGGCGCTCATTTTTCATCACCTCAATAATGTGTGAAATGCCTGCATCAATCGCCTCTTTACTGTAAAGACGTGTCGGTTCCATATTGCCTTGAAGCACATATTTATGCCCTAGTTTCTCTTTAGCCAACTCCATAGGTGTTGACCAATCCACACCAAAAACATCAAATTCACCATCAATTTTATCGAGGTATCCACTGATACCTTTAGGAAATAAAATGACAGGAACGTGCGGATATTTGCCTTTAAGATAAGCACTGATCTCTTTCATATACGACCAGCTAAATTCAAAATACGCACTCTCTTCAAGCGCTGCTGCCCATGAGTCAAAAATCATCACAACATTCGCACCACTTTGAATCTGGCGCTCCATATAGCCTTTTAATACTTCTGTTACTTTAGCCAACAAGGCATGCATAAAAGCAGGGTCAGAATAGATAAGCTTTTTAACCAATGCATACGTTTTAGTGCCTTGACCTTCAATCATATAGGTCGCCAGTGTCCAAGGAGCACCACAAAAACCAATGAGGGCTTTATCCGCAGCGAGTTTTCCACGAATACGTTTTATAGTCTCATAAACATACTCTAAACCATCAATTGCTTTTTGAACATCAAGTTTATCAAGATCAGTTTGATTTTTAATGGGATGTGAAAAAACAGGACCTTCCCCTTTTAAAAACTGAAGCTCCATACCCATCTCTAAAGGAACTACCAAAATATCGCTAAATAAAATGGCTGCATCCACGCCTAAAATATCAACAGGTTGAAGGGTTACTTCACAGGCTTTTTCAGGGTCTTTGCACAAACGTAAAAAGTCTCCTGCTTGCGCACGTACTTGCATATATTCAGGCAAATAACGCCCTGCTTGACGCATCATCCACACAGGTGTATAGGGCGTTTTTTTACCCAAACACGCATCAACAAAAATCATTAGTGTTTTCCACCTTTATGTAAAAAATAAAGCCCAAGTGAAAGGGTAGCAATCGAAATAGAAAAATAGAGCATCTCTAAAGCACCCTTATATTCTGTATGCAAAATACGTTGAAAAAAGCTCACAATCAATACCATCACAATTACTTTAGCAATTTTATCTTTTAGCTCATCCAAGGAGCTCACATAGAGTATTTTATCGCCACCGCTCCCTTTTGCCACATCAATATCAGAAACAAAAAGTTCGTAAATACCAAACCCAAAAATAAGTAAAACAACTGCAATGAGGTATAAATCAATGGCACCAATGATTTCAGCCACAATATCCGCATGAAAATTCTCAGGATGAACACCTTTGAAAAAGTAGGCATATGTTTCTAAAACAACATGATACAAATCTGCACTACCAATGAGAAAAAGTGCAAATGCTGACAAAATGCTAAAAATCACAGCTAAAAGGATAATAAGCCTGCTTGACCACAATCCTTTTTCAAAAAATTTCTCTATCATTACGCCTCTTCTAGTTTAATCCATTTTTGTGCAATTCTTACCGCATTAGTCGCTGCACCCACACGAATTTGATCGGCAACACACCATAAATGAAGCACGTTATCACGGTTAATGTCTTTGCGAATTCTTCCCACATACGTATCATTTGTATCGGTTGAAATAATTGGCATGGGGTACTCTTTTTTCGCTGGATTATCAATGACGATAACATTCTCAGCATTTTTAAGCGCTTCAATCGCTTTGTCTAAATTAACATCTTTTTCAAAATGAATGGTAATGGCTTCAGAGTGACTTCGCATAACAGGAACACGTACACATGTTGCGCTGATTTCCATCTTTTTGCCTAAGATTTTTTGAGTCTCATTGACCATTTTCATCTCTTCTTTGGTGTAAGCATTGTCCATGAAAACATCAATATGCGGAATAACATTGAGTGCAATTTGATGTGCAAAGGTTTTAGGCTCACACTGATCTAGTTTGAATGCAAAAAAATCTTGCATTTGATTGACCAATTCTTCCATACCACCTTTTCCTGCACCACTCACCGCTTGATAGGTCGCAACGTCCACACGTGTAATATTAAACAATTCATCCAAAGGTTTTAAAACTTGTACCATTTGAATGGTTGAGCAGTTTGGATTGGCGATAATACCTTTATTTTGCCATTGCTCAATATCATTTGGATTGCACTCAGGAACCACCAAAGGAACATCCGCATCCATTCTAAAATGGCTGGTATTATCAATGACTACAGCGCCTGCTTCGGCAGCATATGGAGCATAATGTGCTGAAATATCACCCCCTGCGCTAAAGAATGCAATTTCAACATCATTCTCTTCAAATGCCTTTTCAGTCAGCTCAAGCACTTTATAGGTTTTACCTTTTAGCTCAACGTCTAGACCAACACTTTTGCTACTTGCAAGTGGAACTAGCGTATTGATTGGAAAATCAACCTCTTCTAATACACGCACCAACTCTTCACCCACGGCACCCGTAGCTCCAACGATGGCTACATTGTACTTTTTCATTTCTCTTACCTTGTTTTTTTATCTGAGACTTTTTTAATAACCTAATAGTAGGGTATTAAGTTATCAAAAAAGTCTATTTTATTTTATTGGAAACTCTTTCTGCTCTCTAAAAAAAGATCTTCTTTGCTAATGGCCTGCGCATCACTTAAAATGACCGCTCGCTCAACCACCGAAATTAACTCTCGAATATTTCCTGGCCAACGATAACACATCAATGATTCAATGGCTTCTTCTGAAAAATAACGCTTTTGTAAGCCGTATTTTTGAATCACTCTCTCTAAAATCACGTCACAAATAGGTATAATTTCCTCTTTTCGTTCTCTAAGAGGTGGAATTTCGATAGGAATGGTGTTGAGCCTATAATATAAGTCCTCACGAAATCGTCCCTCTTGAATGCTTTTTTGAATATCGGCATTTGTAGCAGAGACAATGCGCACATCAATAGGAATCTCTTTTGTCCCACCTACACGTACCATCACACGCTCTTGAATAACCCTAAGAAGTTTTGCCTGTAAAATCATAGGCATTTCGCCAATTTCATCTAAAAAAAGTGTTCCACCATTTGCGACTTCGAAATACCCTTTTTTTTCACTTGTTGCATCCGTAAACGCACCTTTTTCATACCCAAAAAGCTCACTCTCTAAAAGGTTCTCGGGAATCGCTGCCATATTGAGTGCTACAAATGCATGCTTTGCTCGTGGAGAATTTTTGTGCACATAATTTGCAAACAGCTCTTTTCCTACACCGCTTTCACCCAACAGTAAAACACTCACATCTGTTTTAGCAGCTTTTCGAGCCATCAGTAATGCTTTATCAAGAGCAGGCGAAGTACCAATAAAATCGCTTGCATCCTCTTTAATGCCCTTGTTTTGGTCAATACTATCTTTAACTTTTGTTCTTATCTTATCGTGACGTTTGATTGCTTCAACGAGGGTTTCAATTTCAAAGGGTTTGGTTAAAAAATCTTTGACACCCAACCGTACCGACTCAATAGCTCGGCTTAAGGTTGCATTGCCAGTAATAACAATCACATCGTATTTACCATCAAGTTTTTTAATAAACTCAATGCCATCCATACCAGGCATATTAATATCTGTAACAATCAAATCTATACTATTATCAATTTTTTTAAGCGCATCAAGTGCACTTTTGTAGGTCGATATTTTAAATTCTTCATACTCACCTAGAGCGATTTCTAGGGATTTTCTCATATTAATATCGTCTTCTACAATGGCAACATGCATACGTGAATATTCCTACTAAAAAAGTTTTACCGAACGGTCTTTATGGTAGCAAATTCATCTTTAAAATCTACTGTGAATCGAACAGGCTCTATGACAAGCTCTACTCTATCACGTCCATGTTTCAAATACTGTTCACTTCGGGAATTAAGATGCGTTGATAGCGGATAAAAACATGGAAGAATTTCATCAAAATTCTTTTTTAAAAAATGCTCTTTGGGAAGATTTTGAGAGTTGGATAACTTTAGCGTACATAATACTTCAGCTTTCCCCTCATAAGGAACCATACTAGATGCAATATTTTTTTGCTCATACACCACAAGAGAATTTGCAGTGACTATTTTGTATGAAAACCAAAACAGTTCACTGCAAAAAAGAGCTTGTGAAAAAGCAATTAGTACGCAAAAAGTTCGTGCCACCTACGTGCGCTCATACTGATTTCCATACGTATGCTGTATAAACCATCTTTAAAAGTCGCATCTGTAATGGCAGCATCTTTAACCAAAGCATTAACAGAAGCTACAATACGAGAATCTTTTAATGCAGCATCTTTAACTGTCTCGCTTGAATTGATTTTCACACCATACAGTTTTTCACCAAGCTGTCGGTATCCATCCGTAATCGCCGCACGCTTAGCAAGGGCAATTGCTTGTGCTGGAGAAACTGTATTTTGGGGTGCAATTCCCTCTCCATAAACAACAAATGATTTTTCATTGCTAAAATCATACGCTGCTACTTTTGGATCTTTTGCGGGAGCTTCTTTGCTGGCACATCCTGTAATTAAAACAATAAAACCCAAGCTTGCCAAAAGCGCTATAAACCATCTCTTCATGCATACACCTTTACATAATTTTTTTATTTGAAGCAACTACTATTCCACTATTTCATCGCCACTTTCTGTTGTATTATCCGATAAAAGTGTTTCGTCTAAACCAGATTCAATCCCATCAAGGTTTTCATCACCTTCTTCTTCATTTTCTTCTTTTGGACAACGAGCAAGGCTTTGAACCACATCTTTACCTTCAACAGAAACCACTTTTACACCACTGGTATTACGTCCTGCTTTACGAATTGTCTCCATATCCACACGAATCATTTTACCACTACTGGTAAGCGCCATCAAATCTTTATCTTCATCCACAATAACAACACCTACTAAATCGGCTGTTTTTGGTGTGAGTTTCATCGCAATGACACCTTTGCCACCACGGTTTTGAAGTCGATACTCGTCTGCTGTGGTACGTTTACCAATACCTTTTTCAGTAACGGTGAGCAACTCTTCTTGATCATTGTAAATCACCGCAGCGCCCACAACACGATCGTTCTCTTCTTTAAAGCGAATACCTGTTACACCCCGTGCTGTTCTTCCAATTTCTCTTGCATCACCCACTTCAAACCTTATACACATACCCTTTTTGGTCACAATAAAGAGATACTTTGTATCATGCGTAACCACTTTAGCTGTGACTAATTCATCATCGTCATCCAAGGTAATCGCTCTCACACCCACAGAGCGAATATTTTTAAATTCACTTAAATTAGTACGCTTAATGACACCATTTTTTGTGAAGAATGCCAATGATTTGGTTTCATCAAAATCGGTTGTTGGAATAATTGCCATAATTTTTTCATCTGCTTGTAGCTGAACTAAATTCACAACCGCTTTCCCTTTTGCAGTACGACTACCTTCTGGAATTTTGTACACTTTAAGCCAGTAGAGCTGTCCACGATCTGTAACAAACATCAAGGTATCATGCGTATCAGAGACGAAGAAACTCTCTATAAAGTCATCATCATAGGTCGTAACGGCAATTTTTCCTTTACCCCCACGTTTTTGTTTTTCATATTGTTTGAGAGGAACTCGTTTAATGTACCCACGGTGTGTAATGGTTACAACCATTGGCTCATTTGCAATCAAATCTTCCACGTCAATATCATCATAATCATCCACAATTTCAGTAATACGTTTAGATTTAAATTTATCTTTAAGTTCAACAAGCTCTTCTTTAATCAGATTATTAAGAAGTTCTTCACTGCGTAATATATCGCTCAATCGTGCAATTTCAAGTAACAACTCAGCCAATTCATTCTCAATTTTATCTCTCTCAAGTCCTGTAAGACGTTGGAGTCTCATATCAAGAATTGCACCTGCTTGCACTTCACTTAGGTTAAAACGCTCAATCAAGCCATCTTTTGCGCTCTTCGTATCGGCACTGCCTTTAATGAGCGCAATAATCTCATCAATATTATCCAGAGCGATTTTTAAACCCTCTAAAATATGTGCTTTGGCTTTGGCCTTTTCAAGCTCAAAAATGGTACGGCGAATAATAACCGTTTTTCGGTGACGTAAAAAGAGTTTTAATAACTCAATTAAAGTAAAGATTTTCGGCTCTTTATTTTGAATCGCAAGTAAAATCACACCAAATGTGACTTCAAGATTGGTGGATTTATAGAGATTGTTTAAAACAATATCACTCATTGCTTCACGTTTGAGCTCAATAACCAAACGAATACCATCTCTATCACTTTCATCTCGAATTTCACTAATACCCTCTATCATCTTCTCTTTGACAAGTGCCACAATTTGCTCGATAAGACGTACTTTATTCACTTGATAAGGCAATTCATCAATCACAATAATGTCTTTATTGCCTTTTTTCTCAATATGCACTTTTGAGCGGATTCTAACCCGTCCACGTCCTGTACGATAGGCTTCAAGGATACCTTTTTTACCAAAGATAATACCACTGGTTGGGAAATCTGGCCCTTTAATAAATTCCATAATCTCTTCAAGCGTTGCATCTGGATTCTCAATTAAAAGTAAAAGTGCGTCTAAAAGCTCATCCAAACAATGCGGAGGAATATTGGTCGCCATACCAACCGCAATACCACTTGAGCCATTTAAAAGTAAGTTTGGAACACGGCTTGGAAGCACGTCAGGCTCCATCATACTGTCATCGTAGTTGGGAACAAAATCTACGGTATCTTTGTCTAAATCACGCAATAACTCCTCAGCAAGCACGGTCATACGAGCTTCGGTATAACGCATTGCAGCAGCACTATCGCCATCAATAGAACCAAAGTTACCCTGGCCATCCACCATAGGAATACGCATGGAAAAGGGTTGAGCCATACGAACAAGGGCATCATACACCGCTGTATCACCGTGTGGGTGGTACTTACCGATAACATCACCCACGATACGGGCTGATTTTTTATAGGGACTTCGTGAAGAAATGGCAAGGTCGTTCATTGCATACAAAATTCTTCGATGCACAGGTTTTAAACCATCCCGTGCGTCAGGAAGCGCACGCCCGATGATAACGCTCATCGAATAATCAAGATAACTGGTCTTTATCGATTCTTCGATATTAATTGTTTTAATATCTTGGTTGGTATTGAAAATATTGTCCATTCACTAACCTTATTATGTAGTATGCTCTATTTTAGCGCTCTTTTCCTTTCTTTTCAATAGGGGTCAGGGCTAAACTTTTAACTTTTTAAGATTTTACTTACGCCTGCAACGCTTAAATGAAGAAATCGAGAAATTTCACTTTTTGTATACCTATCTGCATAAGCATTTTTTATGGCAATGTTTCGTTCTGCTTTTTCCTTTACATGTAAAAAATACTCTGTCAATTCTTTTACATGTAAAGGTGTAATTTCACCCTCTACCTGCTTATATCGTGTGCGATGAAATGCCTCAATACGTTCCACTTCAGTTTCATTTAAAGGGATATTTAAAACCTCAAAAAGCTCCTGCGTATGGTATTCTCGTAACACAAAGCTATTTTCTAAAAACAAAGGTATTGCATCTTTAAAAATACTGTAGGTTGCACAATAAGGATAAGCACCAATTCTTTCACTCATTTTGGCTTTTACAGGATTATTTTCAATGTATTTAAAGAGTGTAAAAAGGTATTGCTCGTCTAAAACGAACCATGACTTAAAGCGGTCTTGCCACAAATGTCCTACACGGTTATGGCGTTTGTTAAAATAACTGGCATACTGAGCGCCCAGTTGGCGCATGCCTGATGAGAGATTTTCACGTTTATTTTCAAGAAGAATATGGTAGTGATTGTCCATCAAACAAAAGGAGTGAATGTTAAACTTAAACTCCTTAGCCACAGTTGCCATCAGTTCAATAAATTTTGCTTTGTCTTTTTCATCTTCGAAAATATTCCCTTTAGCAACGCCTCTGTTATAGATATGATGATACCCTAAACTTTCAATACGTAAACGTCGTGGCATAAAGACCCTCTTTTTTAGATAAAATTATACCACAGTACGTTAAAAAGTTAAAAGTTTAGCCCTGACCCCTATTAAGGAAATTTTGTGTTTGCTCATTTAAATGAAACGCTTCTTAAAGTTGTCGTGATTATTGCCATTCTTGTGATGTTTGTTATTCTTTACCTTACGGGTATTCTCTTTGTCCTCGATGCCACTTCGCACGCTTCTATTCTTTTACACAAGCTTGCCGCACTTCTGATTATTGGGCTTTTAGGTGTGCATGCTTGGTTGCGACGCTGTACGATTAAACGGCTTTTACAAGAGTCTTTTGCTATTCTTACCAACACACATATTCGCCATGAAGACAACATTGAGTTTCTCATTCATAACACTAAAAATCAATCGTTTCACGAGCTCTGCTTATGGTTTCAGTGGGATAGTGCTTGGCTTCAAGCAGAGCTTTTAAAAAACCATGTTCACATTCACCGTGTGGAAGATACGTTAAAAACCATTGCCAAAGCCAATCAAAAAGATATGTTTGAAATATTTTTATTGATGATGAAATTACATGTAGAAAAAAAGAATCCATCTCCCGTGTATCAAAGTTCTTGTTCGCGTCTGTAACATTGATTTATTCGTTCGCATCTACAATACGTGAACGGGTAATGAATTGATAGCCTTCGTCAATTTCTAATGAAAAAGAGTTTCCAAAGGCACTTTTTTCTTCTTTAACGTCTAAAATAAGTTGTGAATAACGAAAATATTCAAACTGTTCAGCATCAATAAAAAATTCGCATCCGCCCACTTCACCCATTTTCACGTTACGAGAGGGGACATGAAAATTTTTTTTTTCATAACACATGGGTGCCGTGCCATCGCAACATCCACCACTTTGGTTAAAAACAAGCTCCCCATACTCTTTTTTCAACATCTCAATAACCTTTAAGGCTTCAGGAGTAGCAACAACTCTTTGAAATGACATGATACTTCCTTTTAAGGTGGCACGGAGAAAAACTCCGTGCTTTTTTTGGTTTAAAAAAACCCTAACGGCTTAAGTGCATACGAAGTCAAAATATTTTTAGTATGACGATACGCATTTAACATCATCATATGCGTTTCTCGCCCAATACCTGATTTTTTATACCCACCAAAAGAGGCATGGGATGGATAGAGATGATAACAATTCACCCACACACGACCCGCCTCAATACCTCGTGACATACGGTGTACTTCATGCACATCCCTAGACCATACACCTGAGCCTAAACCATAAATCGTATCATTCGCAATAGAAAGGGTTTCTGCCTCATCTTTAAAGGTCGTCACACATAACACAGGTCCAAAAATTTCTTCTTGAAAAATGCGCATTTTATTATGACCTTTAAAAATAGTAGGCTTAATGTAATTACCCTTTGGAAAGGTTTTATTTTCATAGGCTTCACCGCCAATAAGGCACTGTGCACCCTCTTCTTTACCAATACGAATGTACTCTAAAATTTTCTCTTTTTGATTGAGTGAGGCTTGTGCTCCCATTTTTGTGGTTGAATCCAGAGGATTTTCTTGACTAATCGCTTTTACCCTCTCAAGTACACGTTGCATAAAAGGCTCATAAATAGACTCATGAATGAGCGCGCGTGATGGGCATGTGCATACTTCACCACTGTTAAACGCAAACAAAACAAGACCCTCAATGGCTTTGTCCAAAAAGTCATCATCGTGTGCCATAACAGAGGGGAAGAAAACATTGGGTGATTTTCCACCCAATTCCAGCGTGGATGGAATGATATTTTCCGTAGCATATTGCATAATAAGCTGACCCGTGGTTGTCTCACCTGTAAAGCCTACTTTTTTAATATCAGGATGCGTTGCGAGATGTTTTCCAATTTTTCCACCCGCACCGTTAATTACATTCAAAACACCTTTAGGGAGCACCTCTTGAATGGTCTCCATCAAAAGGAGAATCGAAAGAGGTGTTGCACTTGCGGGCTTAATAACCACACAATTGCCAGCAGCCAAAGCTGGAGCAATTTTCCATGCTGCCATAAGAAGTGGAAAGTTCCACGGAATAATTTGAGCGACAACGCCCAGTGGTTCATAAACCTCTTGCGAAATGGTATTTTCATCCAAATCCGCTACACTCCCTGCTTCACTGCGAATCACTGAGGCAAAATAGCGAAAATGATCTACCACCAAAGGTAAATCCGCTGCTAGGGTTTCACGAATGGCTTTACCGTTATCTAAGGTTTCGGAAATAGCTAGAAATTCTAAATTGGCTTCAATTTTATCGGCAATTTTATTGAGCAGTTCGCTACGCTGAAGAACCGAAAAATGCTTAAATGTCTCAAATGCCTTTTTACCTGCGGCTACTGCCAAATCAACATCCTGCGTGGAGGAACGTGGAATTTTCGTTAAAAGTTCACCATCGACAGGAGAGAGGTTATCAAAATACTCTCCCTTAAGGGGAGCTAGCCACTCTCCACCAATAAAATTCTCATACTGTGATTTATAGATTGGTTTAGCGTATACCATCAAAACAACCTTATGTAAGTAAATTCGGACAATTTTTATCCGTAAAAGACTTTATTCCATATGCCTTTAATATGCTAGATAAAAAGAGAGTTAATTCTGTTTTTTAGAAAAATTTAATTTTATTGCTTATTAGAGAGGTGATACTATATCTCTTTAGCATCAGCTAAAACCAAAGCAAAGAGTACATTCACCCCATGCCCTTTAAGTGTCTCATACGCCTCTTCTAAAGTACTTCCCGTGGTGACAATGTCATCTATCAAAATGGCATCTATTTTATCGTTACATGTAAAGATAAAATCACGTTTATTCGCTTGTCGGTAAGCTTTGCTTTTACCCGAATAACTCTCATGATTTTGTGCTCTTAAACTGCCATACAGTGGTGTTAAAAAAGGCTGGGTTGCTTTGGCTAAAATCGCACTGTGCGAGTAGCCGTGTCGTACATGGTCATCAATAGGAATGGCGTAAATGCCTTTAGGAAGTGAGAAGGTTTTTAAAAATTCAAAAAAAGTGTGCTTTCCTAATTGAGCGAAGATTTTCGCACCTACATAAGTGTGTTTGGTATGAAGCAGTGGTGCTATGTCGCTATAGCTATAAAACGAGTAGACTTTAAGCCCGTTCTCTAAAATTCTAAAAGCAGGCGTTGGGGCTAAAATTGTCTGTAAGCAATTTTTGCAAAGCAGTTGCCAACTTAGATTTGAACAAAGATGGCAACGCATTACATGTAATAATTAGTCGATTTTAAGAATGGTTAAAAAGGCTTCTTGCGGGAGCTGTACTTTACCGATGGATTTCATACGCTTCTTTCCCTCTTTTTGTTTTTCTAAGAGTTTGCGCTTCCTTGTAATATCGCCACCGTAGCATTTAGCAGTGACGTTTTTACCCATGGATTTAACGGTTTCACGTGCGATAACTTTGGTGCCAATGCTTGCTTGAATCGCCACTTCAAACAGTTGTCGTGGAACGATTTCTTTCATCGCTTTAACAAAATCACGACCTCTACTTTGCGCACTTACGCGTGGTACAATGATGGAAAGTGCGTCCACAGGCTCACCCGCAACGAGTAAATCAAGCTTCACCAAATCACCCACTTGATACCCAATAGGCTCATAATCAAAGCTTGCGTAGCCTTTGGAGACGGATTTGAGTTTGTCATAAAAGTCCATTACAATTTCATTGAGGGGAATCTCATACTCCAAAAGCACACGTTCAGGACTTAAGTAGTCCATCTTTTTTTGGATACCCCGTTTGTTATTCATCAAAATGATGATATTGCCCAAAAACTCTGTTGGTGTTAACACGGTGGCTTTCACATACGGTTCAGAAATCTCTTCAAACTCATTCACAGGAGGCAGCTGGCTTGGGTTTTGGATGTCTAGCACAGCTCCTTTGGTCGTTTTAACTTTATAGGTAACCGTTGGTGCTGTGGCAATTAAATCAAGGTCAAACTCTCGCTCCAAACGCTCTTTAATGACTTCCATATGCAAAAGTCCTAAAAATCCAACCCTAAAACCAAAACCTAAGGCAGCAGACGTTTCAGGCTCATACGAGATGCTAGAATCATTGAGTTTGAGCTTATCAAGTGCGTCTCGAAGTTCTTCAAATTTGTCGGTTTCAATGGGATAGAGCCCTGCAAAAACAAACTGTTTGACCTCTTTGAAGCCACCTACGGCTTCAGCGGTTTTGTTGCGATTGTCCGTAATCGTATCACCCACACGAACATCACCTACATTTTTAAGACCCAAAACGACGATACCCACTTCACCTGTTTTAATTTCTGTGGTTTTTTGCATAGCTAAAGGATGCGGGTACATAAGGTTTAAGACTTCATGCTTTTTGCCTGTACCCATAACATAGACTTCTTGCCCTTTTTTAATCGAACCATCGTAGACTCGAACCAACGCAAGTGCACCTAAATAATTATCAAACCAACTGTCGTAAATAAGCGCTTTGGTAGGGGCATCTTCATCACCTGTTGGAGCAGGGATTTTATCGACGAGGGTATCTAAAAGCTCTCTAATACCAATACCACTTTTGGCACTCACGCTGAGCGCCTCCGAACAATCAAGCCCAATGGTATGCTCAATCTCATCTTTCACACGCTCAGGATCAGCGGCTGGAAGGTCAATTTTGTTAAGAACAGGGATAATTTCTAAATTATTTTCAAGAGCAATGTAGACATTGGCAATGGTTTGCGCTTCCACACCCTGAGAGGCATCAACCACTAAAAGTGCGCCATCACTCGACGCTAAAGAGCGACTCACTTCATACGAAAAATCCACGTGACCTGGGGTGTCAATAAGGTTAAGAATATAAGGCTGCCCCTCTTTGACATACGTCAAACGTACACTTTGTGCTTTAATGGTGATACCACGCTCTTTTTCGATGTCCATGGTGTCCATCATCTGCGTGGTCATTTCACGCTCACTCACCGCCCCACACTCTTGAATCAGGCGATCCGCTAAGGTACTTTTACCATGGTCAATATGGGCAATAATTGAGAAGTTACGAATATGTTTTTGCATTAGATGAAGAGTCCATTCACGCTTTCATTGTGATACACACGGCGAATCACTTCTGCAAACACAGGAGCGACACTTAACACTTTAATTTTCTCACTGGTCTCTTTAAGAGGAATCGTATCGGTAACAACCAATTCATCCAACTCACCTTTTGCAATGCGCTCATACGCAGGTCCACTTAAGACTGCATGGGTACAACATGCCATGACACTGGTTGCCCCTTTTTTCTTTAAGACTTCCGCTGCTTTTACAATGGTGCCAGCAGTATCAATCATATCGTCCACTAAAATCACATCTTTGCCTGCTACATCACCGATGATATTCATTACTTCTGACTCGTTAGCTTTTTCACGACGCTTATCAACAATGACCATATCCACACCTAACAGTTTTGCAAAACTTCTAGCACGTGCTACGCCACCAATGTCTGGACTTGCGATAATAGGGTTTTTAAGATTTTTAGCTTTCACATAATCATTAAAAACGATAGAGCCATAGAGGTTATCGACAGGAATATCAAAAAAGCCTTGAATTTGACCTGCGTGCAAGTCAATTGTAACCACACGATCAATTCCCGCAGTTTGCATCATATTTGCAACGAGTTTGGCTGTAATAGGAACACGGGGGGCTGCTTTTCTATCTTGTCTTGCGTATCCAAAGTAAGGGACAACAGCGGTAATGCTGTTGGCGGAACTTCGTCTTAGGGCATCTGTTAAAATTAACAACTCCATCAAGTTAATATTAGCAGGTGCACACGTTGACTGAATAATAAACACATCTTTACCACGTACACTTTCACTCACTTGAACACTGATTTCTCCATCGCTAAAACGCTTAATTTCAGCTGCCGAAAGAGGCAAAGAAAGATGTTTAGCTACTCTTTTTGCAAACTCTGGATTTGCTGTTCCTGCAAAGACTTTATAGCCTCTCATAATCATATTTCCTTTAGATTGAATAATGCTCTATTTTAGCCAATAGGGACTTAAGGTAGCGTTAATACTTTTTTAATCCTAAAGTGCCATAATGCTATAAGAGTTCTTAGGAGGTTTCTCATGAACAGCTTGCGTCGCTTTATTTCCCTCTCGCTTTCCTTCTCATTTCTCATCATGTCGTATACGGGTATTGTTCTTTTTTTAGCACCCAAAGGACGTGTGGCAAACGCTACAAACTGGGAACTTTTTGGGTTAGATAAAACACAATTTTCCAATTTACATGTAAGTGTTATGGTACTTTTTTTAATAGGCATGCTTTTTCATATCTACCTCAATTGGAACGCACTTTTTAACTACTTAAAAAACAAAAGCAGAGAAGTTTCACTTCTTAACAAAGAGTTTCTTTTAGCCTTCGGTCTTAATCTTTTATTTGTCATAGGAACCCTTTTGTATTGGGGGCCGTTTGAGACCTTGTTTGATTTTCAAGACCAACTTAAATCTTCATGGGAAAAACCACAAATACCTTCCAATCCAAAGAGTGATACACATGAAGTAGGAAAACAAAAACTGAAACTTCAGCCTTAACCTCTCTCACAAAAGGAGTCAAAATGAGAAAAATTGGTATGTTATTAGCCCTTGTAGGTCTTTTATATGCGGTGGATACTAGCAGAGGTCCTGTGGCGTTTGAAGCTTATGACACAAACAAAGATGGCATCATTACACAAGAGGAATTTCAACGTGTTAAAAATGAGCGCATGAGTGCCAAAGCAGAATCCAATCTACCAATGCAAAATGCCATTAGCACCCCTGAATTTAGTGTTTTTGATACCAATAATGATGGAAGAATCACCAAAGAAGAGTATCAAAAAGGACAGTTAGATCGTATGCAAGACAGACGTGGTAAAGGCAGACAATAATCTTTACATGTAAAAAAGGCGAATTGATTTTCGCCTTTTTTACGCACGACTGGAGATAAAAATTCCTAAGACAATTAAAGCAAGTCCAAGGACTTTATAGAGTGTCACACTCTCTGAAAAAAGAAACACGGAAGAGACAAAAACAACCACAAACGTGAGTCCCATAAAGGGATACGCATAGCTTAGTTCAAACTTTGTCATCGCCGCCATCCAACACAATGATGCCACAAAAGCGGAGACAAATCCGCTCAAAATAAAGGGGTCTAAAAAGAGCTTCAATAAAAAAATCATTTTTTCAAGCGTTGCTTCAGGCAAATGCCCGTAATTTGGAATACGCCACTTAATAACCAACTGCCCATAAACGGTAAAAAAAATCGTTCCAAAAATGTATAAATGTGCCATTAACACTCGCTCCATTGCCTTAAAATCTCACACACGGCATCAATCTCTTCAAGGCTAATACCATAATACAAAGGCAAACGCACCAGTCGTTCGCTCTCTTTTGTGGTGTAACTATCTTCACCAAACATACGACCGTATTTCAATCCTGCAGGAGCACTATGCAAAGGCAGATAATGAAATACAGCGCCAATACTTGCCTCTTTAAAACGCCCTAAAAGTGCTGTTCTCTCCTCTAAATCCTTGACTTTAAAATAGAACATATGCGCATTATGAAGACATCCATCAGGAATGAATGCAAGCTCAATCACACCTTTTTTAGCCAAAGGCTCAAGCCTTTGTTTGTACGCTTTCCACGCCTCTAAACGATGATTTTGAATGACGTCTACTTTTTCAAGTTGACCCCAAAGATAAGCCGCTTGAAGCTCACTGGGCAGATAACTGCTTCCTATATCCATCCAACCGTATTTATCGACCATACCTCTAAAAAACTGGCTACGATTGGTACCTTTTTCACGAATAATCTCCGCCCTGTGTGCAAACTGCTCATCGTTTATCAGCAATAATCCACCCTCACCGCCACTGGTTACATTTTTTGTCTCGTGGAAACTAAATGCCCCCAAATGACCAATCGTCCCTAAAGGTTTCCCTTTGTAGGTTGCTTCAAAGCCTTGTGCAGCATCTTCAACCACAAAGAGATTGTGCCGTGAAGCAATTTCCATAATGACATCCATCTCACACCCAACCCCTGCATAATGCACAGGTACAATTGCCCTTGTTTTGGGGGTGATGGCCGCTTCAATCAAACGCTCATCCATATTCATTGTCTCTGGTCTAACGTCTACAAAAACAATTTTTGCTCCGCGAAGGGCAAAGGCATCGGCAGTACTCACAAAGGTGTAACTCGGCATTATCACCTCATCACCCTCTTTAATGTCTAAAAGCAGGGCTGCCATCTCAAGGGCATGGGTGCAAGAAGGTGTTAACAAAGTTTTATGACAATTGTAACGCTTCTCAAACCATGCTTGACACGCTTTACCAAACGCACCATCACCTGAGATTTTTAAACTGTTCATTGCTTCTAAAACGTATGCATCTTCATTGCCTGTTCGAGGCGGTTTATTAAAATGTATCATTCTTTACTCTTCAATAAATTTTATAGAGTTGTGAGAACTCTTGACACGCCTTTAGAGCTAAGCTCTAAAAGCTACGCTAACGCTGAGTTCTCTTCGGCAGAGTGCCCAGCGCACCTTTGGTGCTTTTTTATTAATGAAGCTGACTACTTTTAAGAAAATTTTTGGCATTTTCGCCCTCATTAAAAATCACATCAATCACACTCACCCCATGCTCAAAAGGAGGGAAAAGTTGGTGATACTCTTTATACCCACTATAATCCATCCACTCCACGCCAATACCCGCTGCTTCAAAAATAGACTCATCCAAATAATCCCGAGCTGCTGGACCACTAAGATACGTCGTCGCCCCCAACTCCTGACACAACGCTAACAATCTCTCACTTTTACCCTCTGCTAAAACAAACTCTCTGGAGTCTCGAATCTTCGTTTGAATGCCAAGCATCCCACACAACGCCTCAATAAAATAACGATTAATCTCACTTATATACGCCTGTGTCGCTCCTGCGTACAACGCTTCAAACTGCTCTTTATAGACTTTAAAATAAGGAGCTTTGGCATAACTTTGTGCAATGCTTTTCCAATGATTGACATGCCATTTGGCATCGGTAATCATTGTTTCATTGATTTTTTGATGCAAACTCTCTTGACGCACAGGAATGCTTAACCACTGTAAACCATTTTGGGTTTTAATTTTATTGCGGTTGCGCCAATCATTTTTGGTGTATTGCATATCATCGTACAACACAAACTCATCCACACTGCCAATAATGTCAAAATACCCCTTCCACGGGATATAATTAGACTGTAAAATTGCTACTTTTTTCATAAATTAATGGTCTCTTCAATAATATAAAGTGGTCGTCGTTTCACCTCATCGAAAATTTTGCCAATGTAGAGTCCAACAATTCCTATGATAGCAAACAGCAGTCCAAACATAAAGAACATGGAAACCATCAAGCTCGTCCATCCCTCTGTAGTCGTTCCATAAAAAAAATAACGAAGCACCAACCAACTCGCATACATCAAACTGCCTAAAGCAATGAAAAATCCCAATTGAATTGAAAGACGAAGCGGTTTATTGGAGTGTGAAACAATCGAGTCAATGGCCAATTTAAAAAGTTTTGAAAGGTTATAGGATGAACTTCCATAAGTCCTAGAGGCATGTTCTATGTCAATTTCAATTTTTTTAAAACCAACCATTTGAGCAAAAAGGAGAAAATCACGGCTGTGTTCACGGTAACGATTGATTGTTTGAACCACTTTTTGGGAATAAATACCAAAATTCGCAATGGAATTATCATGTTTGCTATCGGTGAAATATTCTAGCACTTTATTAAATGCTCGAGAGCCTAAACGTTTGAAAAAACTATCCTGCCGCTCTACACGCCTGCCAAAAACAATGTCATACCCATCACGTGCGGTGTTGTAAAGCTTGATAATTTCTTCAGGTCTGTCTTGCAAATCACAATCCATCACCACCACCCACTCTCCTTTGGCATGATCAAGACCTGCGGTGATAGCATAGTGCTGACCAAAGTTTCGAGAGAGATTAATCCCTTTGACCCGCTCATCCCGTGCACAGAGCATCACAATGCGCTCCCATGAACCTTGTGGACAGGCATCATTGACAAAAATAATTTCAAATTGATTGCTAATTTGAGAGAGTGATGCCACTAAACGCTCATACAACTCAAACAGAGACTCTTTACACCCATACACAGGAGAAACCACACTTATCTTGATAGACTCCAAGCAAAGACCTTTACATGTAAATTATGGAGCCGTTATTATACGCTTTTTCTTTGCTGGTTTTGCTGTTTTCTTTTCATAGAGTGGATTTTTCTCAAAAATAAAAATCGTGTATTTTCCATACTGAAACGAATCAATAAAATCAGGCATATTAGACGCTAATAGTCCTTCATGAAATAGCTTAATATTCTTTTCATCTGTTACAAAAAAGACCTTACCATCACTTGCATCTTTTTGATACCACCGATCATTGGATAACCAATGTTCGAGTTGTATTCCCTCTTTACTGATAACGATGGGACGAATATCCACCTCACTATCGCTAAAAACAGTGTAAATATGTGAATCCCAATAGGTGGCATATCCAAAATGAAGCCCACGGTTACGTAACTCTTCCACAAAAGCAATGCGTTCATCCACAATGCCTCGCCACTCTTTAGGTGAAACATACTGCCATGATGTAAGAAGAGCAAGTACAAAACTAAGCGATACAATCAACTTCATAAACAAAGAGAAAAAACGCCACATCATGACATTACAGATTAAAATCATCATTAAAAAAGGAGAGATGTAACGAATGTTATTGCGTGCTGCCCAAGCATGTTCATGCAAACCTGTTGTGGCGTAAAGCACAAAGATAAGCGCAAAACCAACATAAGAAAAAAAGACAAAAAAACGCTCTGTCGCACTCATTTGAAAAAAAGATTGCTTTACATGTAAAAGAGGAACGATTAAAACAAAAGGGTAGAGAAAAAATTTCATTAAAGCTAAGCCACCCTCTAGCGAAGCTGCACAAACATTTTCTCCCCATTCTGCCCCTATAAAATTATAGAGTCCCAAAAAAGCATGGGCAATATGAACAGGCAAGCGTTCAAGCGAAATGAGTGCAGCGTTGTTTGCCCCGCCTGAAACTTTTAAACCCTCTAACAGATTTTGATGTGCCATAATTCCAATAGCAATGACACCAATAGCAAAACAAATAATGATAATACGTTTGGTAGAACGCAGCCGTTTCAATGCTCCTTGAAATGTTTTTAAGGAGTCTTTTGCAAAATAGAGTGAAAGGGCTAAAGCGCCAAAAAAAGGAATAACATAATAAACAAAAAAGCGTACAGGATTGGCAAGTACGAGCAAATAGAGCAGTAGCATAAAAAAGACAAAAGCTTTCATTTGTGTCCATCGGCTTAAAACATGAGGACTCAGTTTTCGAAAAATAAACATAAAAGCAATCATAAATAAAAAGTACCATGTATAGGCTGCTTCGCCGTATAACTCTCGTAAATACATCGGAGAATATCCTACACATACAACGACACCACCCATCAAAGAAGCCGTACGTGAAAACATTAAAGAGCGTAAAAAAGCATAGATAAAAACTACCATAAAAAGCGTTACGAAAAAGACAGTAAAGGCATGTGCAAAATAGCCATTTTTGCCTAGATAAACCCAAGGTATCACTAAAAGTTGTTTATAAAATACCCATAAATCATTATTGACATACCACCAATGCGTTGGGAAAAAAGATCTGGCATGGACAATTTCTTCGGCTAAAATATTGGCAATTGCCGCATCAGAATTAAAATAGGCACGGTAGGTTTTAAAAATATAAAAGCTTACTTCATAAATAACGCAAGCAAGAAGGAAGAGTGCACCAAAGAGGGGCGCTGTTTTTTTGAAAAACTGCTTTTTTGAACGCACTTTTAATCTTTATTGGATAAAAATTCGATAGCACGTTTATAATAGTGACTCTGCTCCAAACCCTCTGCTTTTAGCTCATTGACATAAGAAATTAATCGCTCATCAATTTTTTCGACAATTTCGTCCATGTCATCGCTCAAAATGATTAACTCCACATCTTCTTGCGAAATGGCATGGTGCTCTACAAGGGTTGTCGCTATAAAATCATAAAGCTTTTCCCAATACGATTTTCCGTACAGAAAAATGCTAATTTTGGTTATTTTTTTTGTTTGGGTGAGTGTTAGGGCTTCAAAAAGCTCATCAAGTGTACCAAAGCCTCCTGGAAAAATAACATAGGCGAGAGAGTATTTTATGAGCATCACTTTACGAACAAAAAAGTAGTCAAAGGTTAAATCAATGGTTGTAAAATCATTGCCCGATTGCTCTTGAGGTAAATTAATATTGAGCCCAACCGATTCACATTTTCCTGAATCAAAACCACCTTTATTGGCGGCTTCCATAATGCCTTTTGAACCACCTGTTACAATGGCATACCCTTTATTCCCAAGCCTATTGGCAAGCGTATAAGCATCTTTATAGTAGTGATTGTTAGGATGAAATCTTGCACTTCCAAAGAAGGTCACAGAAGGTCCTAACTCTTGCAGTTCATCAAATCCCTTAACAAAATCAGACATAATGCGAAGCACGCTCCATTCGTTTGAGCGCTCAATATCTTTAATACATTTATGGTCTTTCATGCTACTTCTTTAGCGTAATTTTTCTAAACGTTCTCGCTTGGTTCCAATATCACCAATTTGTACACCAAAGTTACCATCTACAATGACGACTTCACCCATGGCAATGACTTTATCACCCACCAAAATTTCTAAAGGATCATTAGCCAACTGGTCTAATTCGATAACCGATCCTATATCCATACTCAATACATCTTTTAAAAGCATTTTTTTAGACCCAATGCGTACACGAATGGGCAATCTAACATCTTTGATTAATTCAATATTACTTATCTCTTCAGGGCTCATATTAGGGGCTACTTTTTTAGGTTCTATTGGGGCAGATTCTGGTACTACTTCTTTAGGAACAGATGCTTGAGGCATCTCTTCAACAAGAGGAATAAGCTCATGAGAAATAGCAAATGCAATCATATCGTGTGAGTTTTGAATGGCTAAATTATAAATAAAAAGCTTCTCATAGCCTTTAAAATCAATTTGACTGGTTGCTTCAATAAAATCAACACTTTCAATCTCAAACTCAAGTTTTGGCATATTCTTCTGACTGCCAAGTGAGCGTGAAAAGGAACTTAAAATATTGGAGATAATTTCTTTGGTTGCATCTAAATCCTCTGCATCCATCTCCTCTTTTTCAGTTCCGTCCCCACCTAACATCATATCGCCAATGGCTGTGGCAAGAGAAGCTGCTAACGTCACACGCATATGACCTTGCATATCTCCACCCACACGAATATCGAGCTTAGCAAGTGGTGGACTGAGTTTTAATTTGCTCTCACCATTTTCTTCTTTACTCAGTTCTACAGTAGGCGCAACTCCTGTTAAGCCTTCAATCGTCGAAATGACTTCTTGTCGCAATAATTGTACAAATGTATTCACACCTTACCCCTGCTGTGGTATATCAAACGATAAAATTTTAGATTTTCGAATTTGCTCTAGCTCTTCAAGTTCATCTTTAACTTCATCTTTGTCCGTTTTAACGAGACGCTCTATCTTGATTGATTTATGAAAACGGTGCAAACCAATCTCCGCTAAAAAAAGCTCTTTTTTATCAATCATAACAATGGCTTTATCATCAGCTGCTCGATCCAATCTGATAATATCCCCTTTTTTTAACTCCAAAAGTTGACCTACGCTTAAATCCGCTTGTCCAATAATGGCTTCATTAAAAACTTCTGCTCGTGAGATAAGGGTATTGAGCTCTTTATTACGGCTCTTTTTCGCACTGGTTTCCCCTAACATAATATCACGATTGGCAAGGCGGGAGAGAATGGGCTCTAGATAAATAACAGGATAACACAAATTAATCATCCCACTGGAATTGCCAATAATAATCTCCATCACCACCATGATAACAATCTCATTTTGAGAGACAATTTGCACAACATTTGGACTGGATTCTTTGGTTTCAATAGCAGGGTACATATCGGTAATGGGTGCCCATCCCTCTTTGAGCCGCTGCATAATAATACGTAAAATGGCATCGAGTAAATTAAGCTCAATATCGGTTAATTCTCGTGTTGACTCATAAGATTCGCCAAGACCCCCTAAGAGCCTATCTATCATTGGAAACGCAATGGAAGGATTGATTTCTATAATGCAGTTACCATCCAATGGCTTAATAGAAAAAACGTTAAAACTGGTAGGGCTAGGAAGTGACATCAAAAACTCACCATAGGTCATCTGATCTACTGAATGCAGTTGAATCTCAACGATACTTCGCATAATAGAAGAGATTTGAGAGGCTAAGTTACGTGCCATCTTATCGTGAATGCCTTTAACGGCACGCAACTGCTCTTTAGAGACACGGTTAGGACGTTTAAAATCATAGAGGATAACCTGTTTGCTCTCCGTATTATCTATTTCACTAGAGAGCGTATCGCCTTCTTCTTCAACCACTTCTAAAAGAGCATCTATCTCTTCTTGACTTAATATATCAGCCATGAGCTATTCCTAACTCTTCTTTGATTTTTGCTAACAATTTTTTATGAATTTGTGAGATTCTTGACTCACTAATCTCTAAAATATCGCTAATTTCTTTTAAATTCAGCTCTTCGAAGTAGTAGAGTTGAATAATCATCTGTTCACGCTCACTAAAGCTTGAAAGAATTCCTTGAACCATCTCCATGAGTTCATCTTTTTCCACTTTTTGTGCCGTATCTTCTTCGGAGAGAATGGTGATTTGTTCATTGAGTGACATCACAGAGACAATCATAGAGCTGTTTCTTGCTTCGGCTATTTTTTCAACATCTTCCTCTAAAAGCTTCGCCAAATAAGCATCATCAGGTTCACTCCCATGCTCACCCAAATAGGCTGTAATTTCATGATCAACCAACTTGATCAAACGCCTATTCGCTCTGCTCATCGTATCCAAAGAGCGCAAAAAATCAAGCATGGAACCATAGACACGTTTTTTGCCATAGCCCCAAAAAGAGTCATTTTGGTCTTTATCGTAACGACGGGATAGTTTAATCATCTCTTCTGTGCCAATGGAAATTAAATCATTCACATCCACAGAGGCAGGCAAACGCTCACGCAAACGATATGCCATCGCACGAACCGCTGGGAGGTACTGCAAGACCAACTCATCTTGCTCTTTTTTAAGATTTTGGCTATATGGGTTAGGCTGCTTTTTGACCATAGGATTCATTACTATCAGTTGAGCCTTTCATAAACTTTTCATATTGTTGGTTCATATGATCAAGACTTACTAAAAGATTATCCATGACTCGCTCTCTGCTCTCGAGCTCTTGAATAAAATAATCTCCAATATTTTCATGATCTTTTTTATTAAAAACAAACGGTGCAATTTTATCAAAATCAAAGAAACTAATAACCGCTACGTGAATGATAAGATAAAATACCAATGTTATCTCTAGGGTATAAAACAAAACCTCCTCAGGTTCTGAAAAATTAAGTATAGAAAACATTAAACCTATGAAAAACCCGCATGTTGTAAAAAAATAGATGAAATTATCTGATTTGACCATGTATTGCCTTTACAAAATGTATCTAAAATTGCTCAATAATACGCTTAAAGAAGCTACCAAACCCCTTTGATGTATCTGTTTTAAGCACTTTTCGTTCCAACTTATAGACTAAATTATTGACAATACGTTTCATATCAAGGGATGCTAAAGAATTTGGGGCGTCATTGGTAAAGAGTGTGCGTTGTTTAATACTTTTAGAAATGAGCTTATCTTCGGGTAATTTACCAATCAAATTTAGTTTGAGTCCATTGCCAATATTGGCTTCTGCAACTTTATTGATCTTGTCAAAAATAAGTTGCGCCTCTTTTTCATTTTTCGTCATATTTAAAAGCACATGAATATACGACTGTGTTTTACTGGTAATTTTAATCGTTGCATAGGCATCGGTAATCGCTGCAGGATCAGGCACCGTGACAACAACAACTTCATCGGCGGCCTCTAAAAAGAGTTGAATATGTTCTCCAATACCAGCACCTGTATCAATAATCATAAAATCAACATCATCCAACACTTTTGTCTCTTCTAAAAAGCGCTCATAGACAAACTGTTCAGAGTATTTTAAAATTTCATCACCACTCTCTCCAGGAATCAGCAGAAGATTTTTTTTGATAGGAACAATAATATCACTTAGAGAACAATCACCTTTTAAAACATGTAAAATATTTTTATCAATACGCACATTTAAGATAACATCTAAGTTAGCTAACCCAATATCCGCATCAAAAAGTGCCACTTTATAACCATTGTTGGAGAGTACATTGGCCATATTTGCACTTACCGTGCTTTTACCCACCCCACCTTTACCACTGGTAATGGCAATAAATTTTGTACGGCTGTGCGTTTTGGATGAAACAGAACCGACGAGTTCTTGAAGTTTATTTGCCTGTGTTTCCATCTTTACCTCTTTTTTTCTCAAAGCCATCTAAAATACACTCTACTAGAAAATCACTGGATGCTGGCACAAGATCATCAGGAACTTCTTGTCCAATGGAGAAATAACTCACAGGTTTATCCGTGTCATAAATCAAAGAAAAAATTGTTCCAAATACTTTTGTTTCATCAAACTTCGTAAAAATCAAGGTATCAATCTCTAAAAATGAGAAATTTTTATAAATTTCTTTTAAATCTTCGAGTTTGCATCCTGCGGAGAGGACTAAATTGACATCAATTTGCATCTGCGAATTTTGTAAAAATTTATTGAGTTTAACCAATTTTTCTTTATCGTACTGAGAACTTCCCATGGTATCAATTAAAATAATATCACAATGCCCTAATGAACTAAGCGCACTGTTAAAATCATTGGGGTCTACCACATCTTCAATGGGTAAACGCATCATTTTTGCATAAGCAAAAAGTTGTTCAACCGCACCGATACGATATGTATCAAGTGTAATGATGCCAACTTTTGAGCGTTTTTCTTGAATATAAGAGTAACGAGCCGCCAGTTTGGCAATCGTCGTCGTTTTTCCCACACCCGTGGGACCTACAAACATCATCACCCGTTTATTTCCCTTGGAAGCTTCTGATTCAACACGCACAGGAATCAGCTTACGCAGTAAAACTTGAAAATAACGCTTAATGGTTTCAGAGCTATTTTTCATACGTGAGGGCATATGTTCTAGGGTTAAATTCATAATATTTTCTAAATGATCTTTACCCATACCACTGGTTTTTGCCAATTTATAAATCTCAGAAAATTCTGAGGGAATGGCTAAATGGTTGCGATGGGGTGCTTTTTCTTCCCAAAACATCTCTTGAATGAGTTTAATTTTATCGGCAAGTTTATTGATTTCATTTTTTATGTCACCCAAATCTTCATTAGGGAGAGCTTTTTCAGTGGCTTTCGTACTCCCTGAAAAGCTTGAGTCACTGGTTGCTTGAGCAATTTGTGAAATTTGTTTGGCAGCTTCTGAGAGGCTAAAGAGAACATCTTCACCACTTTTTATCTGTTTAGGCTCTACTTTTTGTACACTCTGTGTGGGCATATCTTCAATGGCTACAACGACCTCATAGAGGGCAGAAGAGCTAATCGTCTTTTTGCGAATTTGCTTAGTACTAATCACCAGAGCATTTTCACCACACTCATTTTGCGCGCGCTTGAGTGCTTCTGCTGGAGTTTCACCACTAAACGTATGAAATTTCACCCTTCTATCCTTTAAAACGTTTTAATACTAAAAGCGGTACACGCACCGATAAACGCTCCTGCCATTTAGGGTGAGGAACGATGACATGTTTTTGATGACGCTTGTAATTATTGAAAAATATTATATCTAAATCAAGGGTTCTTGGACCATTTTCAAAAAGACGAATCCGTCTAAATTTATTCTCTACATGTAAAAGTATTTTTAGCAATGCATTTACATGTAAAGAGGTTCGTATCACCATCACTGCATTGTAAAAATCATTTTGGTTGGCATAACCAAAGGGTGGGTTTTGAAAAACAGATGAACTCTTTTGCACAAAGATTCGAGGATCGTCTTGTAGCAAACGGTATAACGCCACAAAACGTTTTTTAACATTCCCCTCATTACCACCTATTCCAATGAATGCCTCATAACGATAAGGTGCCACGGTTGTTTTACATGTAGGGAAAAAACGAATTTTCTCTAATTTCACCCCATAATCTCCGCACCATTGTTTCGTACAATAATCGTATCTTCAATGCGCACCCCAAACTGTTTGGGCAGATAAATACCAGGTTCGATGGTAAAGACCATATTTTCTTCAATCACCGTTTTAGAGCGTGCACTAATAATTGGTAATTCATGAATATCCAATCCAACGCCATGCCCTGTTGAGTGCACAAAATAGCTTCCAAATCCCGCTTTGTCAATCACCTCACGTGCTGCTTTGTCAATTTCATTGGTTTTTACTCCCACCCGCACCGCTTTAAGGGCAGCTTCTTGCGCACGCAAGACCGTGTCATAGACTTTTTGTTTGAGTGCATCGCTAAAGTGTTGCTCTTTTTCAAAACAAAGCCTCTCATTAAAACATGTGGTTCGTGTTCTATCAGAACAGTAACGCTCATACTTCACCCCTGCATCAAAAAGGATCAATTCGTCTTCTTGAAGCGTTTTACATGTAGGCAGTGCGTGTGGTTTTGCCGCATTTTCACCAAAGGCGACAATGGGCTCAAAACTAATCCCCAATGCTCCATGATGTTTTAAAATCGCTTCAGCTTCAAAAAAAGCCCTTTTTTCATCCATCCCCTTGCCGTGTTGCTTTAAAAATACTCCAAAATGCTCAAACGCTTCTTTTCCAAAGTGTGCTGCTTTTTTTAAAAGCTCAAGCTCACCCTTTGTTTTAATCATACGTTTTTGCTGCGAAAAATTGGGTCGTTTACAAAAGGTGATACGCAAGGTCTCAGAGAGTTTGGCATAGGCCTCAACGTCCCATTCAGCAGGATTGTAACAAAGCGATTTGATTCCACTTTTTCGAATTAAAAGGCGTGCGGTTTTGAGTAAATCGCCTCTAGCCCCCTCTAAAACCGTCGCATTTGCAATGGCTTCAGAAGCTTCTGTGGTATAGCGAGCATCTGTAATAAAAAAAGCTTCACTGCCGAGCTTTAAAAAAATAGCATGATCGCATGAAAAACCGCACTCATAATAGAGTGCGTTTTCATTTTGGAGAATGTAGTTGTTCACGTTAGGCTTGTGCTACTTGTTGTTGTGCGATTTGTGCTTTACGAAGCGCATCAAGTTCGCCTAGCATTTGCATCATGGAAATCATCGCAAGGTGGTAACCAAAAGGTCCAAAACCACTGATTTGACCTGTACATACCGCTGCGGTCATGCTTTTTTGACGGAACTCTTCACGTCGGTAAATATTGCTAATGTGCACCTCAATCGCTGGCAAAGCAACCGCACTAATGGCATCACGAATGGCAATAGAGCTATGTGTGTACGCCGCTGGATTGATAATAATACCATCGGCATCGCCCAAACACTCTTGAATTTTATCGACAATTTCACCCTCTAAATTGGATTGAAAGAACTCAATTTCAAAGTTATTTTGCTTTGCAACCGCTTCCATTTGAGAATGGATTTCCTCTAGTTTCATCGCACCATAAACATTTTGTTCACGATGACCGAGCATATTTAAATTTGGACCTTGAATCACAACAATTTTCATGGATTACCTTTTGTTAAAAATTTTGTTCTATTATAGCCACACTTACTTTACGATACAATTACACGAATGTATCGTCTAAACAAAGGAAAAATGTGACACTTATAACCGCCGATTTTATTCTTACATGTAATGAACATTTCGAAATCATTGAAGAGGGTGCGGTGCTGTTTGATGCACAGATTTTAGAGGTAGGAAAAGCCTCCATCCTCAAAGAAAAACACCCCACCGTAACATGCATCGAAACCCCAAAAAACAGTGTTCTTTTACCAGGACTCATTAACAGCCACGTGCATTTAGAATTTAGCGCAAACCAAAGTATGCTACATTATGGCGATTTTATACCATGGCTTCAATCGGTCATCGCCCACAGGGATGAGCTGAGCGCACTTGCAACCACAGAGCTCATTACATGTAAACTCACTGAAATGCTTAAAAGTGGTACAACCAGCCTTGGTGCGATTAGCAGTTTTGGCGCTGATTTGGAAGCGTGTGTCAACGCCCCTCAACGGGTGGTTTATTTTAATGAAGTGCTAGGCTCAGTCCCTAGTGCCGTCGATGTGATGTACAACGATTTTAGAGGGCGCTTGGAAGCGAGCAAGGAGTTTACATGTAAACACTTTATCCCTGCTATTTCAGTGCATTCGCCCTACTCCACCCATCCAATTTTGGCGAAAAAAGCTCTCAAATTAGCCGAAGATGAGGACTGTGTGGTCTCTACCCATTTTATGGAGTCTCAAGCAGAGCGCGCATGGATAGATGAGGGAAGTGGGGATTTTCAAACCTTTTTTACTGCCTTTAACCCTCACGCCAAACCAATGTGCACAAGCCTAGAATATCTTGCTCTTTTTGAAAACAATGCTACCTTGTTTACGCATGGTGTTCAAGCGAGTAAGGAAGAGTTAGAAACTATCTCCAAACAAAACGCAACCCTGACCCATTGCCCTGTTTCCAACCGACTCTTAGGCGTGGGGAAACTGGATGTAGAGCGTGTCGAAAATGAAAAGATTAAACTAACACTTGGAACCGATGGACTGAGTTCCAACATTTCCCTAAGCCTCTGGGATGAGATGCGCAGTGCGTTGATGATGCACACCAATATGGAACTGAATGCCTTAGCAAGAACCCTGCTTCAAAGCGTTACATGTAACGCCGCACATGCGTTAAAACTTCCCTGCGGTGCTTTAAAAGAGGGCTTAGCTTCGGATATGATTGTCGTAACCCTACCCCAATCATGTGAGCTTTCCACCCTGCCTTTACACCTTATTTTACACACCCACACAACCCATTTAACCTTTATTGACGGAAAACAACCATGCTAGAAACCCTTAAAAAACCTTTTCTTTGGATAGGTGCCATTTTTAACTACATCCAAAACCACTTTAAAGCGATGCTTTTTTTACTGCTTTTAGTACTGATTTTTGGCTCACAAGATGAGCTTAAAACGCCCAATCTTGCTATCATCAAGATTGAGGGAGAAATCTTAAATATTGAAGAGATTTTAGAAAACATCGAAAAAGTACAAAGCGATGAAAATATCAAAGGTGTGCTTTTACATGTAGACTCCCCAGGGGGTGCACTGGCTCCTTCTATTGAACTTTCCATGGCGGTCAAACGCCTTGCAGAGAAAAAACCTGTTGTGGCATACGCAGGTGGTAGTATGACCAGTGGCAGTTACTACGCTTCCATTTGGTCGAACTACATTATCGCCAACCCAGGGGCATTCATTGGCTCGATTGGGGTTTTGTTTCAAGCACCCAATGTGGCAGAGTTAGCAAAAAAACTGGGCATCTCTGAGCAGGTCTTAAGTGCAGGTGAATATAAACAAATGGGCACTTTTACTCGTGAATGGACACCCAAAGAGAGAGGGGCACTCAAGAGTTTAATTGACGATGCGTATGATTTGTTTGTCAAAGATGTTGCAACAGCACGAGGACTCAACCTTGCCAAACCCGATGAGTTTGCCAACGCACAAGTTTTTATCGCTAGTAAAGCGCTCAATGTCCATCTCATTGATGAGATTGGCTCTTTAGCAAGTGCCAAAACCAAAGTCGAAGAACTCGCCAATGTCACCCATCCTGTATGGCAAAAACCAGATGCGATGGATAAATGGATGAAAAAATTACAAAGCAGTGCGAAGCTTCCTCTTTTAAACACCATGGGTTACTTAAAATAATGAAAAAACCCTCCGCCTCCCTTGCCCTTTTGCAATACGTGTATGTGTTGCTCGGTACGGTTTCGATGGCGTTTGCCGTTGTCTGCTTCCTCTCCCCGAACAATATGGTCACGGGAGGAGGCATTGGCATTGCGCTCATTTTGCACTACCTCATTGACTCGCTCACCCTTGGAACACTTATCATTTTGGTGAGTATTCCCTTTATTGTTTTGGGCTTTATCTATTTTGGAAAACAGTACACCTTTAAAACCCTCCTTGCCATGCTTGGAACCTCCTTTTTTACAGACTTCTTTCGTGAATTTTTACGCCTAAAACCCATTACCGATGACATTCTTTTAGCGGCTATTTTTGGGGGTATGTTTATAGGACTGGGCGTGGGATTGGTCATCAAAGGGCGCTCCTCCACAGGAAGCACTTCCGTGGTGGGTGAAATCGTGGCGATGAAGAGTAAATTTAAAGCCTCCGAAGTGCTCTTTGCGATTGATATTAGCATTATGTTTGCGTTTATTCTCACGCACGGTGACATCAAAAAAGCGCTTTACAGTATGCTAGGTGTCTATGTGACCGCAAAGATGATTGATGTGATTTTAATAGGTCGTCCCCCTCGCAAAGTAGTGCAAATCGTCTCCAACAATGTTGAAACGTTGACCGAGCAGATTAGAGAGCGCATCGAAGAGCATGGAACAATTTTTACAGGTGTGGGGCTTCACCACCAAAAGCAAGTAAAAACGGTGATTTTGGTGACCGTAGAGAGTTCGAAAATCCAACTGCTAAAAGACATCATCCGAGAGTACGACCCTGAAGCGTTTCTCATTATCTCGGAAGCCTCGGAGTTTTTTGGAAGAGACTAAGTTCTCTTTATTGAAAGTGTTTTTTATGATTGACGGTATGGCGTCATATAGGTATGGTTTTTTATTTTTTAGGCTGTTTGACACTATAATGTATGTTGAATATATAGTTATGTTTACAAATGAACAAAAAGGAAAATTATGAGTACTGAAATACAAGCTGTATTAATGTTAATATTAGGTTGGCTTCTAGGACTACTATCTCCATCAATCATAAATTACATTCAAGACAAAAAGAAAGCAATAAAAATTAAAAAAAGTCTTTTGTCTGAAATGGAAGAATGTCAAATTATTATGGCAAATGTTGCATATTTAATTGAATCAAAATATGTTGCAATTAATCATAAGTTATTTGATGATTTAATTAACATTTATGAAAACTACAATGGAATAAATGATTACAATGATAAATTAGTAAGATTAAAAAAGTTGAAAAAAACACCAAAAGAAGAATTAGAGACAATAACAGAAATACAACTATATGAAAATATGGATAAATTTTTATCATTCAAAAAGTATGATTTACCATATTTAAGGTCAAAAATAAATGACATTTCTTTGCTCGATGAAAATGTACAAAGTAATTTACTTCAATTAAATTTTAAACTAAATTTATTTAATTCAGAAGTTGAAGAATCTAAATTTCACTATCAACTAACATTTAGTAGTGAAGTTTCTAATGAAAATCAAGAAATAAACAAACAAATTTTAAAAGAAAAACAACTTATTATTTTAGACCAGATAAAACAAATCATTACTTTGATAACAAAATTAAAAATAGATATAACTGCTTGTTAATACTATTAAAATATATTAGCCAGCGAAATAAACATAACAAATCAGAGGAGCCAATAAATTACCCTGTGGCTAATTTATTGGCTCATTTTAAACGTTATCCACTTACACCATCAACGACAATTTTACGATGTAAAATCCTCCAAAAATGAGCCATGCAAATAAAATTCCTGCCAGATACAGAGGCTTCATTCCCACATTTTTAAATTTTTGAACATGCGTCTCCATGCCTAGTGCGCTCATTGCCATGGTCAGTAAAAAGGTATCCAGAGCATTGATGTTTGCAACAATCTCCGATGGCACCCAATGCAAAGAGTTAAACCCTGCCACCCCAATAAAATAGAGCGCAAACCACGGAATCGCCACCGCTGTTTTTCCCCTGCTTTTGGTGCTTGTTTTGGCTAACCAAAGACCGAGTAAGATGAGAAAAGGAGCTATCATCATCACCCGTATCATCTTCACAATGACCGCACTTTGCGCCACCTCTTCGCTAATGGCATTACCCGCAGCCACGACATGAGCTACCTCATGCACTGTGCCTCCGATGTAAATGCCCATCATTTCAGGGGAGAGAGGTACTAATCCTAACTGATAGATAAACGGGTACAAAAACATCGCAATACTGCCAAAAAGCACCACCGTTGAAACCGCCACGGTGCTTTTATAGGCTTCACCTTTGACCACAGGCTCGGTTGCCAACACCGCCGCCGCCCCACAAATGGAACTGCCCACACTGGTTAAAATGGTCGTGTCTCTATCAAGTTTTAAAAGCTTGGTTCCTACAACATAGCCAATAAGAAAGGTTGAAGCCACCACACCAACACTCACCACAATGCCCATCATTCCCACATGGGCTATCTCTTGAAAACTCACCCGAAAACCATAGAGCACAATGCCTGCTCTTAAAAGCGTTTTGGTCGAAAAAAAGAGACCTGCTTCCCACTCTTTGGGGAGTTTATGACGCAAGGTATTGGCATAAAACATTCCTAGAAGAATCCCCACAATTAGAGGGCTCATACCCAAACGCTTCATCCATTCAAACTGGGCAATGTAGCTTGCACTCATGGCAAATAAAGCGACAAATAAAAGACCGCTTAGGGTATTGGAACGATTTGCTTTTTGAAACACCTTTAAAATCCTTAGCTTGTTTTCACCAGAGCTCTTACAGAACTCTTGACACGTCTTTAAAGCAAAGCTTTCAAGACTACGTTAACACTGAGTTTTCTTCGGCAGAATGCCCACGCACCTTTGGTGCTTTTTCTTCTTGCAAACTAAGTTTGGCAAGAATTTTGAATTATAAACCCTTTTTTACCATAAGTAAAATAAATTATATTTGTTATAATCATGAATATTTTTAATAAGAAGCCATCATGACACTCAAAGAATTGAGCCTTTTTTACCATCTCTGCGAAGAGACCCATCTGTGCAATCTCTCAAAAAAGCTAGGCATCACTCAGTCTGCCATCTCCCTTGCCATCCAATCTTTAGAGAAAAAAATAGGAGAGCCTCTGTTTGACCGCATCGGTAAAAAGTTAGTCTTAAGTGAAAAGGGAAGGCTTTTTTACGAAAAAACCTATCCGCACTTTGAAGCACTCAAAGAAGCCCAACTTTTTTTCTCCCACAACGCCCTTGCTGGAAACCTCAAAATCGCATCGAGTAAAACCATTGGTGAGTATCTTATGCCGAGCATTGTGTATGATTTTCGTCTCTCTCATCCTGATGTGGAGATTTGTAAAACCATTCAAAACTCAGCGTCCATTATTGCGATGGTGAAAAATGGAGAGATAGATATAGGGTTCATTGAATCCTCGTGTGAGGTTAAAGAGATACACAAAGAGGTGATTGCTTATGATGAGCTTATCGTGGTGAGTAGCGACAAAGCGCTTCACAATGCACGGTGCTACATTGATGAGCTCTTTGATAAAAAGTGGATTTTGCGGGAAAAAGGCTCAGGCACACGGGAGGTTTTTTTAGAAGCTTTAGGAGAAAGTGCCAAAGCGCTTCCCCTCTTTTTAGAATTTAGCGAATTTGAAGAGGCAAAAACCTTGTTGCTTCGTTATCAAAACGCCATCACCTGTCTCTCTCGTGTGGTGGTTGAAAAGGAGCTAAAACGAAACGAGCTGTTTGAGGTCAACCTAAAAAATATCAGCCTCAAACGCCCTTTTTACCTTATCTATCATAAAGACAAATACGCCAGTAAGCTCTTTAGCGAGTTTAAGCGTTTTGTGCTTGAAGCATCTTCCGATAGGCAATAATCTCATCAATACTCACTATAGGAAAATCGTGTTTTTGTGCAAAACTAAGAATTTCTTCTCCCACACTCATGGTTCCATCGGCGTTGGTCATTTCACACAACACGGCGTAGGGTGAAAGCCCTGCTAATTTCATTAAGTCCACGGACGCTTCGGTGTGACCCTCACGCTCTAAAACTCCATTTTCTCGTGCACGCAAAGGAAAAACATGCCCAGGGGAGACGATTTTTGCTTTGCCATCCGCATGAATGGCGGCTTGAATAGTGGTGACTCTGTCTTTCGCACTCACGCCTGTGCTAACACCCTCTTTGGCTTCGATGGTGACGGTAAAACCTGTTTGAAATTTGGACTCGTTGTGAGAGACCATCATGGGAAGCCCTAGTTCATCGACCTTTTGTGGCGGTAAACACAAACAGACAATGCCACTGCACTCACGAATAAGCAGTGCCATTTGCTCAGGGGTTAAAGACTCGGCATGAAAGATAATATCGGCTTCATTTTCACGATCATAACGATCCATGACAATGACACCTTTTTTGTTTTGAAGCGCTTTTAGAGCAAGCGAAACGGAGTGTTCTAACGAGAAATTCGCACACATTTGATTCATGGTAAACCCTTTGGTTTAGAGTAAACTTGAATCAGGGCATTTTTAAATATAGCACTGAACTTGTCACAAACAATGGCAATCATAGACTACATTCTCTCTCATCCGGACTTTAACCGTTGGTTTTGGAATCACACCAAATCTGCTGACCTTTTAGCTTTACATGTAAAGACAAAAGCGCTCGCGGACTCTCTTTATAAAAGATTACCGCCAGTAGGGAATCACACCCTGCCCTGAGAAATAAGTTTCGCCAAAATTATACATTTTATTTCTTAAAATTCTTTAAGCTATTTGCGAGACCTGAGAGAACAATCATTAAAAGCGCTACGCCATAAATTGGCAAAAAAGGCTCATCTAAAACGAGAATTAAAAAGAGTGCTGAGAGTATTGGGGTGATGAAAATAAAAGGTGCGACAAACGAAGCATCGCCATTTTGCAAGGCTTTTATCCAAAAAAGATAAGAAATACCATTGAGGAAAACGCCATTTATCCCAATAAACAGCCACTCTTTTGGTGTGGGTACAATAAACGATGAAAAAGTTTGCATCGAAATAAAGGCGTAAATAATTGCACTGAAAAAGTAAACACTCACAGCATTTGAAAGATTGACACGCACTTTTTTACTCAACACTGAAAAAAGGGCAAAGCTGAATGAACCTAATAAAACAATACCAATCACTGAGCTATTGCTCAGATCAACACGAGCAAATTCTCCTTTGCTAATCACCAAAACAACCCCTAAAAAACCTAAGATCAACGCAACTATTTTTCCTACACCTAATCGTTCACCTAAAAAAACTAACGATAACACCACAATAAAAATCGGCCACGTGTATTGCATCACTAACACTTCCAGACCATGTGCCTTTTGATAGCCCAAATAAAGCATTAAATAATAGAAAAAATCCAAAAAGCCAAGTAAAAACAAAACCAGATACATTTTTCCTGAATACGTGAATAATTCATGCGCCCTCTTTTGATAAAGCGCAATCACTAAAAGGGAAAAAAATGAAACGATGCTAGAGTAGAAAAGGTATTGGTGATGGTCAAGTCTGGACTGTGAGAGTTTAGCGAACAAAGGAATGAGTGACCACAAAATAATGCATAAACCTACATACATTATCCCTTGTAGTTTGCCAGATAAGACTCTCATTCATCTTCCTTAAATCCATTTTACTCTTGCCATTATAGTGATATAATACTTTCAAAAAAAAGAGTCCTCATGAATAACTTTATCCAAAACCTTCCCAAAGCAGAACTTCACCTTCACATTGAAGGCACGCTTGAGCCAGAGCTTATGTTTAAACTTGCCCATAAAAATGATGTTATTCTGCCTTACAAAACCATTCAAGAGGTACGAGATGCGTACAATTTTAGCTCCTTACAATCCTTTTTAGACCTCTATTATGCAGGGGCGAGTGTATTGATTGAAGAGAGTGATTTTTTTGAATTAACCTGGGCATATTTGCAAAAATGCAAAGAGCAAACTATTTTACATGTAGAGATTTTCTTTGACCCTCAAACACATACCAAACGAGGTATTGCGTTTGAAACAGTCCTCAAAGGCATTGTCAAAGCCTTGCAAAAGGGTAAAAAAGAACTGGGTATTAGCTCCTTTTTAATCATGTGCTTTTTACGCCACTTAAGCGAAGAAGAGGCCTTTAAAACCCTTCAAGAATCTTTAGCCTTTAAACATCACATTATAGGCGTTGGGCTTGATTCAAGTGAAGTGGGGCATCCGCCTTCTAAGTTTGAGAGGGTCTTTAAAATGGCACGACAAGAAGGCTATAAAGTAGTCGCACACGCTGGAGAAGAAGGCGATAATTCGTACATTTGGGAAGCGATAAAGCTTTTACATGTAAACAGAATCGATCATGGTATTCGTTGCGATGAAGATGCAACACTGGTCGATTTTTTAGTTCAAAAGCAAATTCCACTCACCGTGTGTCCCCTCTCAAATGTCAAACTCAAGGCTGTTTTAAACATGCCCAAACACAACATTCTTAGCCTGTTAAAACAAGGGGTTTTGGTGACGGTTAACTCTGATGATCCTGCGTATTTTGGAGGGTATTTAAATGAAAATTATGCGGCGCTAAAAGAGCATTTAAATGCCAGCAAAAAAGAGTTAACCACTCTGGCAAAAAACAGTTTTCAAGCCTCTTTTTTAAGTGAAAATGAAAAACAACACTACCTTAGCCTTTTTTGATAAACAAGACGGATAGGTTTACATGTAAAACCTATCCGTATAAAACTTATTGAACCAAACGCTTACCAGGAGAGTCTTGATACTCATCATCTGATTCGCTCGGATTTGCAATACGTTTTCCCAAAAGCGCCGCTGTTATTTGCAAGGCAACATCTTCGACGGCCATATCAATGACTTCATCGGTTGGAATATACTCACTTGCATCAAAGGTTTTAGAGCCTTTGCCTGTAAAGGTTCGAGCAAAGGTAGAAGTGCTATCACTTGCCCGTGTAATTTTAATACTAATTTTACATGTAGCATTAATGGCATAGCGTCGCTCTGTACCATCGGGTACTCGTCGAATACCCCCTAGTTGCATTCTGACAATATCCCCCGTTAAAACATAATCACCTGCACGTTTTGAGATGGCCTTTTTTGCCGCTTCTTCTGAGGTTTTAGCCTTGGCATACTCTGGATTTCGCATGCCTAGTTTTACCCCACCCTCGCTCAAAGCAGATTCAATAATGCCTGTTAATTTTTCAGAATCAAAACTCTTTTCAACAATAACCTTATCGGTGCTTGCATGAAATTCTCTCTCGTCTTTGGCTTTTAGATCATATTTGCCATCAAAACTCCCCTTCGATGAGGCACTCGCACTTCCACCACTGTAACCCTCACGGTACTGCGCATTGTGTGATACAGAACCTTTTTCATGCGCATAGCCTTTGAGTGAAGATTCGGCTCTGGAATACTCATCGTAAAACTCACGGCTAACTTGATAGGTATAGCGCAAGGGCATCACTACAACGCTTTTATCCAAAGGAATGACCTGAGCATGCAGTAAGCCTTGCATCACCAAAAAACCCACCAATACTTTTGAGATTAACACTTTCATATTACCACCCTAGGGAAGATTTTTTACTCACTTTACGAATCTCTTTTTCATCTGCCCACAAAATCTCACCGCTTTGAGGATCAACCAATTCTAAAGAGATATTGTAATAAACATCTTGAACATTGGCATTGGCTTTTTTAATAGAACGAACCGTACCTGTCACGATATAATCTGAATCTGTCATCGCTTTAAGCGTTTTTTTCTTCGTTGCTGTTTCGGTTAGATCACGCTCATCGTTGACTTGTGAGAGATTGCTTTTATCCGCTAAAAAGCGTACTGAGCCTGATTTTAAAAGTTTAATACGAATTTTATCGGTAATGGCTTTGGTATCAATATGCTCATAGGTCTGATTTTTAACATCTCGAAGTCTAATTTTAGGAGGTTGTTGTGCCTTCATAATGTAACGACTCTCTAAAAGAGATTGGGTCATCATCTCTGCTGTTGCTTGCAGATCAGTCGAGCCAAAGTCTGCTGTGACTGTCTCAACGGCTTTCGCATCGCCATATGCGACATTACTATCCCCATCAACCCTTCCAGCACCGCCTGTTGTGGCACATCCTGTAAATAAAAATGTCGCTACTGCAACGCTACCTATTATTTTTGACATTGAACCCATAATGTATACTCCTTATTTTTTAGTAGAAATAATTAATTTATAATCAACAATAGAAGGCATGGTTGCTGCTTCCATGATTTTCACTTTTTGATTGCCAATAACGCTCTTAGGTCTCCAACTGGTACTCTCTTTGAGCTGACCGTTTGCATCGTACCACTCTATTTGATAGACAAAATCACGTTTTTTGCCATCATCCGCATTCATAAACTCTACCATCACCTTCAAAAAACCATTTTCGCTAAAGAGTTTTATATCGCTCACCAAAACATCCATATCATCAACAAAATTGACTTTATCGACACTAAACGCTTGATTGCGCTCCATCACAGCCTCTCGTTGCATTTGCTGATTTTGATTGGCACATCCACTAAGGAGTAAAAGTGCTGACGCACTCAAAACTAACGATTTAAAATTCAACATGATCCACCTCCACATTTTGACTAGAAAGATACGAAACAAGAATTAAAGTGCCATGTTTTGTCTCTTGCGGAACATACACACGTATATCTTGTCCTCCTAATTTTACAACAACTGTATCGCCTTTTTTCGCTGAGACTTTTGATAAATACCCAGAATTAGGTAACATCTCCCAGTTGCGATAGCTCTTCTCCATTACACTGGAGGTAACGTCCATTAAAATAGACGCAGCCAAACCACCCAATAAGCCACCTTGATCGGATGCTTGTTTAGCGACAACCCCTTTACTGGTAGCACGTACCACTGATTTCATAATTTCCAATGGAAGCTCATCTTTGAGCGTTTTATACGCCATTTTATCCGTTTTAAGTAATCGAGGAGCTGCACTCTCACCCATCAAGGGTGAATAGATATTAACATAAGAAATATCATCTTTTGGATGCTTTAATGCAGGTAAATCAAGAACCGTATAATAATTTAAACTCGGTAAAGGAAAACGAATCTTATCAATACTTTGAACAGGGGCTTGTCCTGTAAAAGCAACAACATACACCTCAACCGTATCAGGGCTTGCTTTAAACGGCGCAAAAACAATGGAAGCTTCAGGAGAAAGCGCTAAAGCTCTTTTTTGGCTGATTTGTGAATACTGCATATCATTGGAAATACGACTTACCACCGCACTTAACGCATAAGAAAAGGCATCTTGATAGTTATTTGCCATCGCTTTCACATCAGGGTCTTGCAGCATTTCACCCATAGAATAGCCTGCTGGAATTTGCTCTGTATTAGGATTGCCCTGAACGTCTTTCTTTTTTTGTTGCGCTTCTGTAATTTTTTCCTCAGACTCTTTTAGCCAAAACTCTTGACGTTTTTCCATCTTACGCATTTCAACCGTTGCACCCTCAAAATTACCCATCATGGCATAGTTTAAACCATTGAGTGTGTGCATCAATGTTCGCTCATACCCTTTTCCATAATAGGTCTCAGCCCCTTTAGAGAAGAGCAATGAGCCCATGCTTGAGCCCACATTGCGCATACTTACCTCTGCTCTGGCTTCGTATTCATCCAAAATGGCTTCGGCTTTTTGAAAGGCTTGTGTTGATTTTTCATACTCTTTCGTGCTTTGGTATAAACGTGCTAAATTGAGCCAATACCACATTTCACTTTGCGCAGAAGTATCTTTTTCCATTGCTTGAATGGTTTGAGCAACCGTCTCTTTATGCTCAGCCCCCGTTTGTAACTGTTGCGTGGACACAGCTGGCACACACCCTGTTAAGAAGAAAAATGCAATCACACTACTCACACTCAATGCCCAAGAACGATTCATAGCAATCCTTTTTATGTTAATCTATTACTCATTTTCCTAATCATATGCAAAAGAAAGTTAAATTTTTATTATTATACTTTGAGCACCCGTTTTGTAAGAACGTGTGCTTTAAGGATCACGGAGGAGTTTTGGAGTTCAAACGCCTCTCCCTCTTCAAGACTTTCCAACGTAACTTTTTTACCCTCTTTTACCACCTGCGCATAGCACGCTTTAAGCTCACGGCTAGGCTCTTTTGAGGTTAGCGCAAGGGTGTAAGAAGAGAGGATTTGCTCTTTTTTAGCTAAATTTTGTCTGGTTTGAAAGGAAAGTTGCTCTAAAAGTAAATGTACCTGACGTGATTTTTCACGGTGTAAGAGTGCAATTTTATCGTTGTATTGGCGCTCTAAGATTGCCATTTCACTCTTCCACAAGGAAAGTTTTTCATCCATGGAGCGTTTGGCAAACAGGCGTTTGAGTTGTTCTACTTGCTCCTCTTTTGCATGAAGTATGCGCCCAAAAAGAAGGTTAAAATGTTCCATCATGCTATCAAGACGTTGAAGCATCTCTGCGCTATCAGGCAGTATCATCTCCATGGCAGCCGATGGGGTTGGCGCTCTCACATCGGCAACAAAATCACTGATCACATAGTCGATTTCATGACCCACCGCAGAGACCACAGGGGTTTTACATGTAAAGAGTGCGTCTGCAACCATTTCTTCATTAAATACCCACAAATCTTCCACACTTCCCCCACCCCTACTAAGAACAATCACATCCACGCCCAAAGCATCCGCACGGGCAATGTTGGAGGCAAGAGAAAACTTCGCACCTTCTCCTTGAACCAAAGTATCAATCAAAGTAATCTTGACCAATGGCCAGCGTTTTGTAGCCACCCTGAGCATGTCCTGTAAGGCAGCTCCTGTTCCTGAGGTGACAAGGGCTATGTGATTGACAAAGCGAGGTAACGCTTTTTTACGTGCTGCTTCAAAATAGCCTTTTGCCCCGAGTTTTGCTTTGAGCTGTTCATACGCAAGCGCTAATGCCCCACTGCCTGCTGGCTCCATGGAAGTACAATTGATCTGATACGTTCCACGGGGTGAGAAAACCGAAATAGCTCCATGTACCACAACGGCTAAACCCTCTTCAACTTGAAATTTTAGGCTCTTTGTATTGCCTTTAAACATCACACACGAAATGGAAGCATCCGCATCTTTAAGGGTAAAGTAGAGATGTCCTGAGCTATGGTAGGTGGGTCTTGAAACCTCCCCTTCAACACTTACATGTAAAAAGGTTGCCTCCATTAAAGACTTAATTTGTGTGTTTAAAGTAGAAACACTAAGGGTGTGGCTCATTAGCGTTTTTTAGCAATCACAAGGGTTGAAATATCCATGGAGAAACTTTTAGAAAATTCAATCTCAAATCCAGCCTCATCCAACTCTTTTTGAAGCATGGGTGCGGTTAAAAAACCCTCGATGGAGTTTGGAAGGTACTCATACGCTTCTTTATTTTTAGAGATGAATCCACCTAAAATAGGAAGAATTTTATTTAGATACATGTCTTTCAAGGCAAAGAAAAAGCCTTTTTTATCATCTTTGGTAAATTCCAAAATCACCACATAACCACCAGACTTGAGCACACGAGCAAATTCTCTAAACGCATCTTGACGCTTTACCACATTGCGAATACCATAACTAATGCTCACAACATCGGCAGACGCATTGTCCAAAGGAAGCGCTGTTGCCTCAGAAATCACAAACTCGAATTCTGGAAATTTTTGCTTACCCACATCGGTCATGCCAACGGATGGATCAACCCCTAAAATTTTTCCTATCTTTCGTCCTGCTTTTTTTGCCTGCTTCGCCCAATAGCCCATCATATCGCCCGTACCACACGCCACATCCACAATAAGCTCAATGGGTTTTTCATAGCGCTTAAAGGTCTCATCGCACGCTCTTTTACGCCATTGAATGTCAATGCCCATACTCAGCACTCGGTTAGCCGTGTCATAGGTTCCTGCAATATCATCGAACATTTGAACAATTTTTTGCTGTTTGTTTTCGTTTGTCTCCACCATAATCCCTTATACATCTAATTGTCTATTATTGTAGCGAATGAACATTTAATTTTTCGCTACGTAGCCAAAGGATTACTTCTTTTAAGAAAGGGCTTTTCTGAGCCTTTTTATGATGGCACGATTCTCTTTTTTCGGCTTTTTCTTAAGTAAAAAAAGCAAGGGTGTATCGCCTCTTTCTAAACAATAAAATCCGCTTTGTTCACGCAAGAAAAAGTCCATGTCCATACAAAAGGTTTGATACGCCTCTTGTTGTACGCATAGCAGTAATTGCTCTCTTTGCTTACTTAAAAAAGGCACACAAGCCTCTTTAAATCGTTGAAGCAAGCAAGCATCAAAAAAAGCTTCACCTAGGGCTAAAATTTCTTGTATTTCATTGGCTATGTGAAACAGTTTTTTAGGTGCTTTGGCATCATCGTCTAATAACAATGCTACGGTATGTTCTAGAAACTGCATCTGGCGATAGAGTAACACTCTTAAAACTTTTTGCGAACTCATTCCTCCCAAAAAAGAGAATTCAAACGGTGTTGCACCTAAGGTATCGCAGCGTTTAAAAACGTCTAAGAGAGAAAAATCATAACTGCACGGTAAACCAAAGAGGGCTAAAAAACGATTTTTATACTCTTTTTTATGGCTAACCTCTTCAAGAATATACGAAGTACATACACGTTCAAATAAAAGCAATGTCTCAGGCACGTCAAACCGAAGGCTTAACACACCCAGAGGTTCTTTTTTAGATACATCTGTTTCAAGGTAAAGCCCTAAGAAGAGTTTTAAATAGGAGGGGAAAGCAGTGGCAAAGGTGCGCACTGCTTCTTTAGGGTTTTGAATGAGATAGCGTTTTTTCAGCGGACTCTTTTTCACAAAAGTGCTTTTAAAACTGCTTTTCCATGACAGGAATGACCTGTTTTTTACGGCTTAAAATTTTATCGACCCACATTTCATGGTTGAGCAATTTTGTGTTAAATGCGTTTTCAATTTTACTCTCATCATCACTCACCACTAAAAATTGAGAGCCCTCCACCATAATGTCTGTCAATAAAAGTATCACGCTATGGCGATTGCCCTCTTCTTTATAGGCTTTCATGTCAGCAAAAAGTGCTTCTTTCATCGCATCAAAAACTTTGAGGTCTACTACTTCAAGCTGACCGATGCCAATTTTATTGCCACCCATCTCAAAATCTTTATAATCACGTAGCAAGAGGGAACGTGGGCTTGCACCTTTAACCGCGGATTTGACTAAAAACATCTCCATACCCAGCGCTTTAAAATTTTCCACGCCCGCAATTTGCGCCAACTCTTTCACCGCTTTGGTATCGTCTTTGGTGCATGTTGGGGATTTAAAGAGTACTGTGTCACTTAAAATGGCGAGCATCATCGCCCCTGCAATATCTTTTGGAATGCTAATTTTATAGTGGTCAAACATCTCTTTGACAATGGTATTGGTACAGCCAACAGGGCGAATCCAACACTCTAAAGGTGTCGTGGTGGTAATGTCACCGAGCTTATGATGATCCACAATGCCCAAAATGTTGGTCTCTTTGAGATTGTGTGGTGCTTGCGCTAAATCTGAATAATCGGTAATGTAAAGATTATCGCCTGAGAAATCATTTTTAAGCATCGGTGCTTCTAGTTTGAACGTACTTAAAATAAATTTCGTCTCAGGGCTTAATTCTCCTTGACGTGCAGGCGTACATGTTTCACCAAGCTGTGTTTTAAGATAGGAGAGAGAAATCGCCGATACAACAGAATCTGAATCGGGGTTAATGTGTCCACATGCGTAGGTTTGCATTACGGCTTCCTTTAAGTTTTTTCAAAATTATAGCCAATTATGCTAATTTTCACATGCTAAATTATGGCAATGCAAACCCTCTTTGTATTTTTATTTTCTCCAAATCTTTTACATGTAAAAGCGTATATGCTTAAAATTTACTATCACTTTTATCCAATAGATTTAATCTTAGTTTAAAATCTTTGGTTATGATGTTTCATATTTCTTTATGTTGGAGTGAGTATGCTAGGAAACAGTTTGACAAGGTTACGCCTTTTTAGTGCCATGGATGGTCTTTCCTTTTTGCTTTTAATTGGCATTGCAATGCCCCTAAAATACATAGCAGGAGACCCAACCTTTGTAAGGTATATCGGTATGACGCATGGTGTTTTATTTGTTTTATTTGTTGCTTCTTTGTTTCACGCTTCCGTGCGCTACCAATGGGCGTTAAAATTTTCCCTCTTCTGTTTTGCCTGTTCATTGATTCCTTTTGCTCCTTTTTGGCTCGATACGAAATTGAAACATCTAAGAAATGAAAAGAGTGCTGTTGTGTAAAAAATGTAAAATCATAACGTTTACATGTAAGGGTTAAAAGGTGAAATGTAAAGTCCTAGTGTTATGAAAAACGTTTCCCCCGTTTTTCCTTTTTTTCTCTGTTACCATTTATTTACATAAAAATTACACTGACCCTTTATAATACGCAAAGAGAAATTAAAAAAATTTCTTAAAAAATAGAATTAAAGAGGCATTGTAAGGAATATGCGAAGCAACTGTGAGATTCATCACCTTCGAAATATCACGTAAACGCATTATAATGCACGAAGCAAGAGTAAAAGAGGAAAAAGATTATGAGAGAGAGCCACGTCAAGATTGTTACCAATGCCACCAGCTATTTTATGCATCAGTACACCAAACACTATTTACATGTTAACAAACCCACAGACACCTTACCGCCCCCACCTGAAGATAAAGAGTATCTTTTATACATCCATATTCCCTTTTGTACCATGTTTTGCCCCTATTGTTCGTTCAATAAATTCACTTATACCAAAGAAGCAGCAGCGCATTATTTTAAACATCTGAGAAAAGAACTTTTACATGTAAAAGATTTAGGCTACCGTTTTAATTATTTGGTCTTGGGTGGAGGTACCCCTTTAATTGATGAGGATGAGCTGATTAAAACCATTGAATTGGTACGAACCCTCTTTAATATTCAACATGTCTCCTGTGAAACCGACCCTAATCATATCAAACCTAAAACCGTTCTTCGTTTGGATGGCTTGGTGGATCGTCTCTCTGTAGGTGTACAAACGTTTGACAATGCCCTGTTGCAAAAATTGGGGCGCTATGAAAAATTTGGCTCAGGCGAAGAAGTGTATGATAAAATTAGCGCAATGCTTGGTATTTTGCCCATTACCAGTGTGGATTTAATTTTTAATTTTCCTAACCAAAGCAATGAAACTCTTTTAAAAGATTTAGAATTACTTCAAAAACTCTCCCCAGAACAGAGCAGCTTCTACCCTCTAATGACCTCATCCATGGTGAAAAACAGTGTCAAAAAAACGCTAGGAACGTTCAGCCTTGCCAATGAATATACCTTCTTCAACCTCATCAAAGAGTCACTCAAAGAGAGCTATCCTTCCCGTCATGGTTGGTCATTTTCCAAAGAGAGTGAATCGATGATTGATGAGTATGTAATTGACAATGAAGAGTATGTGGGCGTGGGGTCTGGTTCGTTTAGTTTTTTAAATAACACGCTTTATCATAACGAATTCGCACTGGATAAATACGCAGAGTGTATTGCTCAAAGAAAAAGTGCGGTGGTTAAAGAGCGCACATTTGGACTTACTTCTCGTATGTATTACCGTTTGATGGTCGATCTTTTTAATGGCAAACTCTCAAAGAAAAAATTTGAAGCGATGTTTGGCGTAAGCGTAAACGATGCACTTAAAAAAGAGTTGATGGCACTTAAATTTGCCAAAGCCATTAAAGAAAATAAAGAGAATATTCTTACCACAGAATACGGTGATTACCTCTTTTTAGTGTTGATGAAAGAGTTTTACATGGGCATGGATAGAATTCGCAACGAAGCGAGAAAACACCTTAGCCTTTAAAGGAGGCTAAGGAGAGACTCTCTTTCCATGTTAAAACAAAAAAGCCAACATTTTCGCCATTAATATCCGTAATGGGTGTGTAAAGCACGTAATTATCCCCTTTTTTAATATACCCTGTGCCTTGAAGATTGACCTCTTTGATAAAATGAAGCCCATTAATGGATTGATTGACAATGGCATAGTTATCCAGCATCAGTGTTTCATCGTAGACTACGGCATTGGCAATAGCACAATACTCCTTCTTCATTAAGACATAAAACATCACACCATCTTTGTTAAAATAATTATTTAGTGCTTTAAAATCAACCACCGTTTCAAAGCTTCCTAGATACTCATTTTTATCCATCACAGGCACAATCGCACGTAAAAATATGCCGTGTCTTCCAATTTCAATCCCATCCATTGGTGTTCTTGTGGTTTTAATCTTCTCTAAGGTGTGGCGAAACGCACTTAAGTCATCATTGTGTTGGTTATCATAATCCCAAAGGCGCATAAAACTTTTAAAGGTTTTCGTATGCAAATGAAAACGTGCATTGTCAAAAACATTGGCAAGGGCTAATGTATTTTTAATCTCAATTAAATAGCCCAAACACGGCTCTTTTTTTTGCTCTTTCAAACAGGCAATGATGTAGGGGTTTTTGGCCAAAACCACGGAACTTGCCAAAGAGATGGTTGTGGTCTCTTTAATTTTATTGTGCAGGGTTAACAAAAGTGAATCCATCTGTTTTTTTAATGCCTCTTCCTCTTCATATGCCATAGATTTTTGGTACAAAAAAAGCAACACAAGTCCAAAAAACAGCATCACTGCTGCACTTAAAAAAAACTTTTTCTCTCTCATTTAAACCCTTTTTTTTCGTCTGTTTCAACAGAATCTAACAATTTCTTTTTATCTCTTTGAAAAATGTAGGTAAAGCGTGAACCTCTGTTTTCATACGATTCTATTTCAATATCAATGTCATTTTTATTGCAAATATTATGCACAATATTTAACCCCAAACCAAAACCGCCTTGCACGGAGTCTTCTCGCTCAAAACGCTGAAAGACTTTGTACAAATCTTTAATGCCCTGCCCATAATCTTGTACACTTAACACACAATGTGTTTCATCTTTTTGCACTAAAGAAATCTCTACTTTACCTTGATAAAAGGAGTATTTAATCGCATTAGAAAGTGTATTATCCAAAATGCGTTGCAACTCCACTTTGCTCATATAAATCATCATATTAGGCCCAATGCTGTGCGTTAAAACAATAGACTTTGATAGGGCAATATCTTCAAAAAAAGCAATACGTAAACTTAAGTATTCAGAAAGATTAATCGCCTCTTTGTTGTAGGTCACTTTTTTATGCTTAATATAATACTCCACATCTTCATACGTCATTTGCATCTGTTTGGTGGCTGCTTTAATGCGTTGAAGGTGCTTTGAGGGTGTTGCATAGTGAGAGAGCAATTCAACATTGATGTTAATAACACCCAAAGGCGTTTTAAGTTCATGCATCGAATCGTTAAAAAAATCATTCATATACTGTTGTGTTTTGCGGTAAGGATAAATGCTTGAATTGATAAAAATATGGCTCATTAAATAAATTAAAAAAAGCACTATAAAAAAAAGCATGGTACTTAAAAAAATAATACGTGCATAATTGAGTTGCAATTGCACTACCAAATAATAGAGCTTCTCATGCGCTCTTAGCTCTTTTTGATAGTATAAAAAAGGGTAAATAAAACGCACCCTAAAATTTAAATCGCTCAATGGCTCTTTAATATCATGGTAAAGCATGGTGTGTTTAGCATCGTAAATATTGATGCGAAAACGAACACTACGTGGAATTTCAAACGATTGGGATGCAAAAATGGCGTGTTCATGGGTTTCTATCCACTCAACTAATTCATGTGTGGCTTTGTATTTTTCCTCCATAATGCTACTTTGAATCGCAAAGTAACTGGGTACACAAAAAAGCCCCATAACAATGAGGGTATAAACAAAAACCAAACGTAGTGGATTATACGATAACATCAATTTTATACCCTAAGCCCCTAGAAGATTTAATAAAATGCTCATCACCCACTTTAAGTCTGATTTTACGAATGTACATGCGTATATCCGCATAGCTTATCTCTTTACCCTCCCACACATTTTCACGAATAAGTTCAATATCGCAAAAGGTGTTTTTTCGAGAAATCAAAAATCGCACCAAATCTTGCTCTTTTAAAGTAAAAGCAACAATGGTTTTGTCCTCTTTTTTAAGTTCTCCCGTTTCAAAGTTAAACACATACCCACACGCCAGCTTAAACTCACTTTGAGAACTGGTTTGATAATGCTTCTTAATCAGCTCTTTGACGCGAAGCTCTAACTCTTTAAGCTCAAAGGGTTTTTTGAGATAATCATTGCATCCAAGCTCATACCCAATAGCGATATTATCAATATCCACCAAAGAGGTGATGATGATAATAGGGGTACTAATATTCGCTTCTTTGATATATTTAATCAACTCATGACCATTGAGTTTTGGTACTTTAACATCGAGCAAAAAGAGATAATAGGTCTTTTGCATAATAGCATCTAAGGCACTTTCCCCGTCAAAAAAAGCATCTACTTCGTAGCCTAAAAGTTCCAAATACTCTTTGATACTTTCGTTGCAGTTATAATCATCTTCTAAGAGTAAAATTTTCATGTCTCATCCTAAATAAATTTGCCCTGCATAGACAATGTAATAACGTAAAATCAACACACCCACAATTACCACCATAGAGTTAATCACCACATAACTGATGCGGTATACATGACTCTTCAATGCAATCATGACCGTTAACAAAGGCAAACAAAGCCCTACGCCAATAACTCCAAACCAAAAAAGACCCGCCCAAAATCCAACACTCAGTGCATCTTTTGCCGCTTGTGCCGATTCTGCTCCTGCGTAAAACATTCCAATAAAAAGAAGCGCCAATAAAGGAAGCTCCGTTAAAATAACCCGTAAATCAAGGACTAAAAGGTACTTAATACTCTCTTCATTGATGGTGCTTTTAAAAAAAAGCAACCCTATTAAAATATTCACAGCAATCCCTAAAGAGATACTAGAGGTTACAAATAAAATAGGTAAAATGGGACTGTTCCACAAAGGAATCGCATACAAAGCAGAGAGTAAAAATCCCGTGTACGAACTGATACACAAGGCAGTAACAAATAAAAAATACTCAATCACTTTGGCATAAGAATGCAGTTCTTTGACACTTTGAATCAAAGAAACCAGAGGTGCAAAAAAAGTGTATTTCATCACACTTCGCTCAAAAACCAAGAGCATAAACACAAGAACAATGGGTGTGTAGAGCAATAAAAACAGCACACCCAAACTCATGACTGATGTGACATTATAGCGAATCAATAACCAATAAAAGGACAAAGGACGCCCCAAATCAACCACCAAAAGCAACAAGCCTAGCAAAATGGAAAGAGGGGCTACCACCGCACCCGATTTAATCATCGCATCCCAAATCGAAGAGTTGCTACGCTCATGACGGTTCCATTTCACCAAAAGAGCTACCATGATAGAACCTGAACTAAGCCCCGCTAAAAAAAGGTAAACCGCAATCGCCCATGACCAATGCACCATCCCATATTGCGCCACATTTCCCCATACAGAACTCATGACTTCGCCCCTTTACGTCTGGGAATACATGCGACTTTTGGTTTTGTTTTAAGATGTGCTTTAGGGAAAATGAGTGTTTCTTTTTGTGAGGTTTTACAGACCAAAGAATCGGTTTGACTCATATCTCCAAATATAAGTGCTTCGGTGGGACAAATGCTCACACATACAGGCAATAACGCTTTTGAAACCCTACTTTCATAACAAAAATCACACTTCTCAACCACATTTTTTAAAGGATTGATAAAACGAGCATGATACGGGCAGGCTAAAATACAATATTTACATGTAATGCATACCCGCTCATCAATATGCACCAAACCCTCTTTATCTTGAAAGGAAGCAAACGTAGGGCACACACTCACACACGGGGCATCTTCACACATCACACAGGCCATGCGTTCATAACTCATCCCTAAATGAGGAAAAACACCATGCAATTCCATGCGCACTTGAAGCCTAAAAAAGTCTTCGGGCACACCGTGTTCCACACGACAGGCTACACTGCACGCTTGACAGCCAATACAGGCATTTTCATCATAGAGCAATCGGTAGTGTTTTGGCATCATGTTTCCCTATGCTTTTGTAATTTTCACACCCACATTGGTGATCATCGCCCCGCACACAGGGGCACTCTGTAAAGAGAGCAATTTGGAAGGATTTAAGCCTTTACCATGGGTTCGCTTTAAAGCAGGAGCATCTCTTCCAAATCCCATGTAGGCAAAAAGCGTGTCAGGTCGAATCCCCTCGGTAATAAACGCCGTTGCCTTCTCTTTAGAAATGCCATTTTCCACGTAAAACCTATCCCCTGCTTTGAGTCCATGTGCTTTTGCTGTTTTGGGGTGCATCCACACAGGATTATCGGGCATAAGCTGATGTAAATAGGGAATATTATGGGTATGCCCATTGGTATGAATCGCACTTTTCCCGCTGATTAAGACATACGGATACCCTTGTGTGACATCCATATCTACCCCACGAGGCAGACCATACCCTTCAAAGATTTTCTCTATCGCTTCGGAGAAAATTTCTATTTTACCCGATGGCGTCTCAAGCGCATGAAAAAAATGGCTTAAACATCCACGTTGTGTTAAAAATACTTTGCTTTTAGGATAACGCTCTACAAAATTCTCCACATCCAATGGCTCTCGCATAAAAAGTTCAGGAATCCCAAATGTTGCGACACCTCTTTTGAGCAAGAGTGCTAAAAGCGCTTCATTTCCTTTGGCTTGATGCACACGAAGCTTTGCGATTGTCTCCCAGAAAGAAGGTGTCTGTAAAGCCATTTTTTGGGATAAATACTGCAAACATTCTAAAAGTGTTTTCGCACCATGCATAGCAGGAATCGCACGATTACGCATGGTATAAGAAGGTACTTTATCGCTTCGCTCACGAATACCCTCGTCCCTCTCCAAATACGTCGCTTCTGGAAGTACCACATCTGCCATCATAGCAGTATCACTCAAATAAATATCATTCACAACAATCAACTCTAACGCCTCCATCGCCTCTTTTGTTTTTTGAGGATGGGCTAGGGTAATTAAAGGATTGTGACGGGTTAAAAACCATCCTTTGATGGGGTAGGGATTTTGCGCTAAAATGGCTTCTGGAATAGCTTGCAATACCCCATGTTCTTTTGAAACAAAACGGTATTTTCCACCTTGTCCTGCACCCTCTAAACGCTCTTCGTGTGGAAATACTCTAGGATACGCTTCATCCAGCGTTGGAACCAAAGACTCTTTTGCTAAAGCATTGATGCGTTTTGCATCTTTGACAAAATAAATGCCACCTCTTCTTTCCACATTGCCCATTAAAATATTGGCAATGACAATGGCTCTGCTTCGTTGGTACTCCGCAGGAGAGGTTGTTGCTTTGTGCCCCCAATCAATAATGCACCGAGGTGCCGCTTGATACATTTCATCTGCGATGCGCTCTACCACGTGAGCACCAATACCTGTTAAACTCTCTTGCCACTGAGGGGTGCTCTCTTTGAGTGCTTTTGCCAATTGTTCAAATCCGAGGGTATACTCTTGCACAAAGTTTTTATCGTATTTTCCATCACGAATCCATACATGTAAAAGAGCAAGTACAAAGGCTAAATCGCTCCCTGCTTTAATGGGATACCACTCATTCGCCTTAGAGGCTATCAGTGAAAAACGAGGATCAAACACTACCAACTTTTTAGAGGGGTTGGAAGCAAACCGTGCCATTGCTTTGGTTAACGGAATATCCAAGCCCTCAAAAAGGTTATGCCCAAAATTGAGGATGTAGTGTGCATTTTCAAAGTCACGCTCCAGTGTCTCTCCAAAAGTATGCTCAAAAGCGGTATGAATGGCAATGGGACACGAACTCCAATGCGAAAAGACGTTGGGAGAGCCAAACGTATAGGCAAACGAGCGTAACATCGCATAAGACTCACCTGTTTTAGAAGAAAAAATAACGCTTTTAGCTCCATAGTTTTTTTTCAAATCCTTTAATTTCGTAGCAATATAATCAAGGGCTTCTTCCCACGTTGCCACACGCCACTTATTTTCACCCCTTTTTCCCACTCGAATCAGAGGTTGCGTAAGCCGTTGTTCATCATAAAGTTGTGAAATACCAGCAACGCCTCGCGCACACAAAGAGGTTCCCATGGCTTTGTCATACGCATTGCCTTGCAAAGAGACCACTTTACCATTAATCACACGAGCCTCCATCGCACAGCGACTGCTACACATTTCACACACCGAGCGAATAGAGGTATCTTCGCCTTTTAAAAAATTTGTACCCACAGCTCCCAAACTTCCAGGAATCAAGGCACTCACACTTGCGCATTTTAAAAAATTTCTTCGGGGTTCATTCATTAGCATTTACACACTCGCTTGATGAATCAGTGCACTAGGCTTACTAAACAAATAGCCTTGAGAAAAGTTTACATGTAACTCTTCCAGTATGGCTTGTACTTGCGGATTATCCACAAATTCTGCCACCACTTCATAGCCCATTTTATGTGCAAAAGAGACAATGGTTTGCGTCATCATACGGTTCACCTCATTGGTAGCAATGGCTTTAATAATAGAACCATCAATTTTAATAAAATCAACATCCAACTTAACCAAATAGGTAAAATTTGAGTACCCCGTACCAAAATCATCAATGGCAATACGACAGCCTAATTTTTTGACTTCGTGGATGAAATGGATAATTTCACTAAAATTTTCAATGCCCTCAGACTCCACAATTTCTAAAATCACCCGATGCCCACACTGATATTTTTTGATCGTTTCGTACAAGCACTCTTTTACCGATGATGAGAGAATATCGCCTTTGGTAAAATTAATCGAAAAATCCACATCAAAATCTTTCAAATACGCAAATGCTTTTTGAATCATGATTTTTGTAAGCTTCTCATAAAGCCGTGTCTTTTTTGCTTGTTCCAAAAAGAAATAAGGGCTTAAGTAGGTTCCATCTTCTTCCATTAGCCGCATCAATACTTCATATTTGGTAATTTTCTGCTGTGCATTATCGTAAATTCCTTGATAAAAAGGAACAATTCGATCGTGTTCTATCGCACGTTTTATCTTTTGGATAATTTGAAGATTATGGGTGGTTCTTTTTTTGAGAGCATGGTTGGTATTGTAAAACACAATGAGCTGATTTTCTCTTTTCGCCTCTTTGAGTGCAATATGCGCACACCGATACACTTTACTTCCAAGCTCTTGCGCCACACCTACATTTAAGCGTATTAAAACATCATAACCGTACAGCGTGAAAACTTTTTTTTCTAATTCATGCACAATTTTTTTTATGCGCTCTTTCATCAAAAGACTCTCTTCAAAATCATAATGACTCAGCAATACCGCAAATTCATCCCCATTGGTTCGAAAAACAACATCCAAATGTTCTTGAAAAGAGTGCATTAAGAACTGTGCAATATTTTTTAAAAGCGCATCGCCTACGTCATACCCTAAATAATCATTAATTTCTGAGAAGCCTACTACATTAAATAGAATTAAGAGTTGCTTTTTCTCATGTAAGCTCAAACGATAAAACAAGGCTTCACGGTTTCCAAAACCTGTCAGTTCATCTTTAAAATGTTTTTCAATGATTTGGTCTTTTAAAACCAATTCAGTAATACTAAAATGCGCACAAATATATTCTAAAATCTCCCCTTTTGCATCCAAAATAGGCATCACAGTATTTTGTAAGTAGTGCACGGCTCCTTTTTTATCAATGCCTCTGGTAATCCCTTTCCAAATCTTTTTCTGACGAATGGTATTCCATAAATTTTCATACACCACAAGATCCGCATCACTGGGTCTAAAAATGCGATGCGTTTGTCCAATAATTTCCTCATACGAATACCCTGACATTTCACGAAATGCCTCATTCACGTAGGTAATAACACCCTTACAATCCATTTTTGAAACAATACAACACGCATCCAAAACATTTTTATATTGGCTCAGAAAATTTGTATTGAGGTCTAATTCATGTTGGGTAACATTCACCAGATGGGTTAAGGATTTGAGTGTTGAACATACCACTTCGGGTTTACTAGTAGCCGTGTGTGAGACAATAAAATCAGACTCGCTTAGTCCTAACACTGTGGTGGTAAGATTTAAAAGCTGGTGGTGATGTGCGGTGTGAAAAAACTCACCGTAACTAAAAAACCCTGCGGTGGGGGCAATTTGCTCCAAAAGCTCACACTCATACGCTAAATGCTCTTGTAAAAAAACCTTTCGTGCACTGCACGAATAGATAAACAAAGCTTCAGTTGGTTTTTTATCAATAGCTTGCTGAAGGAGCAATGCTTTATGCATAATCTCCTCGATATTGCCAATAGCAAAACGCACCCTATCACCCTCGTGAAGATGCCCTGCATACAGTAAAGAACCATCAGGATTAACGCCAATCAAAGAGCGGTACACTTCCATGCCATCACAAATTTTCATAAAAGGAAATTCCATCGCACTAAAGGGAAGATTTTGAACGCTTTTCGCTCCTAAATAGTGCTGATAAATCGCTTGTACGGGTTGATGATCTATTTCATACACACTGTTATGATGGGCTTTGGTAATACACATTTCTTTGCCAATAGGAATCCATCCCAGTGAATACTTATGGTTTACATGTAAGGATTTTCCACTCAATCCCACCAGCACAATCCCTTGCGTGTAAATGTGATTTTCGCAAATAATAAACGCATCCGAAAATAAAAACTCATCTGAAGCATTCCCCCCAGCTATGGGAACATGCGAACATACGCTATTAAAGCCTTCTAAAAAATTTTCACTATTATCCTCTCCAAAAGGATACGCAAAAGAGATACACACTCGTGTCTCTTTCTCAATGAGTTTTTGTGCTGCTTTTTGCCCACTTTCAAAATCTGCCTTTGCAAAATAATAGGCTTTAGCACGACTCTTTTGAAGATGACAAAAACTAATCTGTATGGAAGAAGTATGAATGCACCCTGAGCTAATTTCTCCTGTGGTACTTGTACCAATAATCACACTGTTGCTAAGCTGTGATTTTAAACACTCTAAAAGGGGCTGAAGGATTTGATGATTTGTATTACCGCAAAAAAGTTGAATAAAAAGATGAGCATCGGGAGGAAACGTCTTTGTAAGAAATGCCTCTAAGGCTTCAAGGCTTTCATACCTGTAAGTGGTTAGTTTCACAATTACACCTTGTTCATAGATATTCAATGGCCTTTGACATTAGCATTTTATCACAATCTACTGGGAATGAACAAGTCTCTCAAAGCTCCCAAAAAAGGGAGCTTTGTATCGTACAATCATCCTACAAACGTTTGACCTGCGTAGAGAATGTAAAGTCTTAAAAAAACAACACCCACAAGTACCACCACAGAATTGAGCAAAATGTAACCGACACGGTACGCATGATGTTTTAAAGCCGTCACGGCAATTAAAAGTGGTGTAGCAATACCTATGCCAATGACACCTATCCAGAACACATACGCCCACACACCTGTGGTTAAGGCTTGAATAGCAACCAGTGTTTTATCGCCACCTTGAAAGTACATGCCTACAAAAAGTGCAAATAAAAGTAACAACTCCATAGGAACAACTCTTAAATCAAGCTCTAAAAGGTATTTGGCATTTTTTTGATTAACCTCTGATTTGAAAAAGAGAAGCCCAAACAAAATAGAAGCCGCAACCCCTGATGAAAGCCCAGAGGCTAGGAACAAAATCGGTAACAATGGTGTGTTAAAAAGCGGATAGCTGTACATGGCTGAGAGTAAAAAGCCTGTATAGATACCAATGATGACCGCAAACAAAAAGAGAGTTCTCTCCAACCATGCTGGATTGTCACCAATACCGTCAATGATGCCTTTAAACGGTTTTAAAAGTCCTGCAAAAGGACCTGTTTCAAACAACCACGGTTTAAATTTTATGGCTGCGTAAAGAAAACTCAGCGGTGTATAGATGAAAAGCCCTAAAACACCCAGTGTCATGACGGAACTAAAGTTATAATGAATCAATAATTTCCAAAAATGAAGGGGTCTTGTTAAATCAAAAATTAATAAAAACAGACCCAAACAAATGGTGAGTGGCGCTAAAAGCGCACCTGCTTTAATTAAACCATCCCATGGCGCTTTGTTATTGCCCTCCATCCATTTTACCATTAAAGAGGTCATAGCAGCTCCTGCTGAGAGTCCTGCTAGGAAAAGATAAACCGCAATAGGCCAATGCCATATAAGTGTTGAATATTGCTCTAAAGAGCCTGCAATGTGATTCATGATTTAATCCCTCCTTTATGGTTTGGTACAATAAACATTTTTGGCTTTGTTCCAAGTCGCTCTTTTTGTCGGTACGTCACACGTTCTGAAAGTACCGTATTGATTTTGCTCTTAGGATCATTTAAATCGCCAAAGACTAAAGCATCCGTAGGACATACTGTCACACACGCTGGCTCCTCGCCCCTGCTTAAGCGAGACTCATGACAGAACGTACATTTGTTGGGGGCTTTGGTTACTGGGTCTACGTAACGTGCTTGGTAGGGACATGCTGCCACACAGTACAAACATCCCACACACAAATCCACATCCACAAGGACGATGCCATCTTCATTTTTAAACGAAGCATGGGTTGGATAGACACTTACACAGGGTGTGTTTTCACAATGCACACACGATTGGCGGTGGTATTCATAGCCTAGGGTTCCATTAGGATACTCCTCAGGTTTAATCCATACTTGTAAACGATAGACCGATTCTGGTATTTGATTTTCAGACCGACACGCTACATTGCACGCTTGACAGCCGATGCAGAGATTGTTGTCGTGAATCATTGCATATTTTTTTGCCATTGTCTTATCCTCCCCTTACGCTTTTTTGACTTTAACGCCAGCGATATGTAAATTCATACCAGAATTTGGCGAAACCAATGGCGAATAAAGCGCATTGCTATTCACACCTTTTCCATACGCACGTTTTAACTCTTTACTCACATGCCCAAAACCAAAGTAAGCAAATACGGTATCTTCACGTACACCTTTGGTGATAAGTGCCTTGCCTTTTTGAGAGGAGTATTTATTATATACTTCAATTTTATCACCATCTTTAATGCCTAAACGCCCTGCTGTTTTGGGGTGAATCCACACCGCTGCATCATCTAAAAGGTTGTTTAACCAAAGGTTGTTTCCATTGTGTGAGTTACTTCTTACCGCTGATTTTCCATTGATAAAATAGAGCTCATCATTCTCTTTGTATTTGTGAGGCTCGTAGCTCAGCGCTCCTTTTTTGGAAACTTCTTCAAGTTTTGGGCTAAAGAGTTTAATTTTCTTTGGAAAATCAATGGTTCCCTCAGCATTGACATGCACTGCAGCGCTTGGGAATTTTTTTACAAACTCAGCCACGCTTTTTTTCTCTTGCAACATCAAAGGTACACCAAAACTCGCACTTCCATTTGCTTTTAATTTTGCGAGTAAATCAATATTATCTCCCACTTGTTGCAAACGATAATCTTCAATATCTTTGTACGGGAAGTACGCCCCTAAACCCATTTTTTCACCCAATTCTTTGGCGACTCTCCATGGCGGTCTGCTCTCCCCAATAGGCTCAACGACTTTTTGACGACCAACGCCATAGCTTGGGTTTTTACTTCCACTGGCGGTAAACTCTTCATCTCGCTCTAAATAAGTTGTATCTGGAAGCACGACATCGGCAAACCATGCTGTATCAGAGACTTGAATGTCATAAACCACAACTAAATCCATCGCTTTAAGTGCTTGAATGACATTTTCCATATTGGATTGTGTCATGACAGGATTGTTACGAGCGATAAACCAACCATGCAATTTATAGCCCACGCCTGGGAGTTCATTGAGCGCTGCATGTGGAACTAAGGTCACAATTCCAGCACCTTTACTGGCAAGGAAAAACTCACTGTCCTTTTCACCAATTCTATCTATTCTAGGAACATCTACTTTAGGATAAGCAGGTGTTTTTGGTTTTTTAAGTTTCGGTGCTTTAGGCTCGCCTTCACCAATAAATTGGTTGTAAAAATCAGCATTTTTACCTAAATAATAACCACCATCTCGCTCTACTGCACCCACAAGTGCATTTACCATCATCATTGCACGACGAAGTTCTAACTCTTGTGGTGTAAAGGTCACACGGTGACCGTAATCAAAAATCGCTTTTGGAGCTGCTTTGGCAAACTCTCTGGCTAAGCGTTTAATGGTATCGGCTGGAATATCACACTCCACTGCCATTTTTTCAGGAGTATAAGGCTCAATAGACGCTTTGAGTTCATCAAACCCTTCACAATACTTCTCAACAAATTTTTTATCGTAAAGATTCTCGTTAATTAACACATGCATAAATGCTAAAACAAACGGTAAATCATGCCCAGGTTTAATGGCATGCCACTCGCTCGATTTTGCTGCCATCGCTGAAAGCCTAGGCTCGAGGGTAACCACTTTAGCACCATGAGAGAGAGCGTCCATGTATTGACGTGCGTAAGAGATAACAATTCCCTCAAAAACATTGTGTCCCATATTGATAATGTATTTTGCTTTTGCAAAATCACGTCCGACACTGCTAGCACTGAAAACATCTTGCCCTGCCATACCATACGCTAAGGGACAGGTCGCTTCGTGACCAAAAAGGTTGTGTGAACCATAGGCTTGGGCTAAATGGTGAAACCATGTTTTCGTCCAACCGCTACGTGCGGTAAATGCCACCGTATGTGCACCGTGTTTTTGTTTAATCTCTTCAAGTTTTTTGGCAATGAAAGTGTATGCTTCGTCCCAACTGACCTCTTTCCACTTTCCTTCACCTCTCTCACCTACACGCATAATAGGCTTTACCAAACGCTGTGGGTCATAAAGTTGATTAAACCCTGCACTTCCTCTCGCACATACTTTTCCACCACGGCTTTTATCCTTTGGATTTCCTCGAATAAACATTCCTTTGCCATCTTCTACCCGTGCTTCAATGGTACAGGAACTCGTACACATTTCGCAAATGCTAGGGGTAAACTTTGTGTTGCCTTTGTACTGTTTTTTGATGTCATCCATGGCACCTAGGGTTCCAGGAATGCTCGAAAAACCTGCAACTGCAGCAGCTGTTGAAGAGAGCTTTAGAAAACTTCTTCGGCTAAGCATTTGAGTCATCTTTCATCCTTTTCATAAGATTTGATAGTGTTATCTTAGGAAAGCTATGTAAATTTTATGTAAATTTGAAAGACGAACTTTAATTTATATTTTTTTGTTTTATTTTAAACTAAAAGGCTTTTTGTGGGAATTGAGGTAGATTTGTGACGTAAAAACATATTAAAATTTTATGTTTTTACGTTTTACATGTAAAGAGTTTTTTCTGAAAGGTGTAGTTATGTTTTAATAAAAGTACTAATAGTTCAAAATAAGAGCCTGACACTTATCATTACAGGTAACAGATATAGTAGATTCTTAATATACTAGTTACCCTCATTCTTTAATCTGCAATGTGTTCTTGGTATTTCGTTAAACCAAAAATCTCAATTTTATTTTCATGGATGCGATACACAATCGTATACCCCTTGTGCACCAAATCACGAATAGATTCATCTTCAAAATAGATAGATTTTCGGCATTTCAAGGGATGAGAGACAAGCAAGCGAATTTGGGCTAGAAGTTCATTTTTAAATTTTAGAGCATTTTTTGGACTATCGTTTGCTATAAAACGAAGCTGACTCTCAAAGCGTTTAAGAAAACTCTCTTTAAATTCAATGTGCATATTCATCAAGCACCTTGTTCATGTGCGCTTCAAACTCTTCAAGCGATACCATCGTTGCCTTACCACTTTTAAGCTCTTCAAGCTCTTTTTCAAGGTAGGTTTTATCGTGCATAAACTGGCTATTTTTTTCAATTTTTACGTGATTGAAAAATCGTCCATCCAAAGACTGTAAAATACTCAAAAACTGAGTAGCATAGCCCTCTTTGACATCGATGACAATTTGCATTTTTGCTCCTTTAACTTCATAAAATTATTATACCAAACTTCGCTTTTGATGCTCGCTCTCTATCTTTTTATCGCTCCAAACCAGATACGGGTCACTATAAGGATGACTTACATGTAAAAACGTTGGCGTAACCAAAGGCGTGGCGATAACCCCTTTTATGTCATTTCCCACGCAGTGGACAATTTCAACCTCAAACCCTGCTAAGATGAGCGCATCGTGTACGGCTTGAAGAGAAGTAGACGCCACCAAAACGCCTGTGGGTTTGAGATGCATTTTTAAAAGCGTTAGAAACTCTAAACTGACCAACGAAGCATTATTGCTCTCCACAAACGGGTCAAGAAAAATCACATCAAACTGCTCTTCTAACTCCTGCACACCATAGCGTGCTTCCACGTTTTGAAAGTCTATCTTTACAAACGCTTCCTCATACGTCTTACATGTAAAAAGCGTTTCAAGCATCTTTACATGTAACGCTTCTGAAACGACCGTGGCACTTTGTTTTAGAAGCATTCTATCCTGTTCCATCGCCTTTACATGTAAAGAAAACGTGGAGCATTGTTGGGCAACACGCAACGCTTCAAGCGTGTTGTATCCCATTCCAAAACCAATATCCAAAAGGGCAACATCGCCTTGCAAAAGACGCTCTTTAAGATGAGAACCCTCGACAAAAAGTCTGCGTGCTTGCGTGTATGCTCCTGCTTTGGGATGATAATAATCTTTGTAGCAAACACTGTAAAACGTCGTACTTCCATCATTTAAGTGTACGGTGTGAGGTATTTCATACCGCAGGAGAGATTGACTCTCCACCAAATCACCTTGCCTAATGCCACGGTAGCGCATACTTTGAGCGACGTATTCACCAAAGTGCCCTTTTTCCATCTGCCACAGCGGAGCGATAAGCTCTTTTTGAGGCGTGTCCGTGGCAAGACGAATGATAGGAATATGCAAAGGAATGATGCGCAAAAGTGCCATCAAGGCTTCGGCGTATTCGTATTCACTCAAAACCTTAAACGCTTCTGCCTCGTACTCACGAGCCAACTGCGTACCAGCGATAACATGCAAATGATGAAATTTTATCCCATCAATGCCCGCTTCCACCAACCCTCTCACACTGGCTTCCCACATCAAAAAGTTCTCATTAGGAAAACCAATAATAAGATGCGCATACACCTTTAAACCCTTTACATGTAAACGCCTAATCGCTTCAAGCGAAGCGTGTGCACTATGCCCACGGTTGATGCGCTTTAAACTTGCATCGTGCAAACTCTGTACGCCAAGTTCCACCACCACATCCAAACGGCTGTTAAGTTCTGCTAAATACTCTAGTGTCGCATCACTCAAACAATCGGGTCGTGTGCCAATGTGCAACGCTTTAAAAGGGTAAAGACTCAAAAGCCTCTCGTACGCCTCTTTTTGTTTCAACAATGAGGCAAACGTGCCTGTATAGGCTTGAATGTAAAGCGCAAAGGAGGTGGCTTTGTAGCGTTTTTTAGCAAATAAAATCGCCTTTTCTATCTGCTCTTCCACACTCTTAGCATCGGCAATTTGGGCAGCACGAGCACCGTGTTCTGGGCAAAAACTGCATCCACCCGTGCCATCTTTTTCACGGTTAGGACAGCCAAAGTCTAAATTAACAGGGATACTATAAAGCGCTTCGCCATAACGGCACTTCATCGCTTCTTTGTGGCTAAGGTAGGAAAACATTATTTGGAAAAGAGTTTGCGTATTTTGGTTAAACCTAGCTGCATGCCACTAAAGCTCATCACCTTTGACATCTTTTTCCACATCGACTTTTCATAACAAGGATTGGGGCATTTACGACAACTGGGTTTATGCTCATGCGGACAATTTTTCAATCTTCCATAGGCATACACAAAAAGTGTTTCACACTCTTCACAAAGATGATAGGGAAGTTCGCATAAACACTTGTCTTGAAAACTAACCTCCAACACACCCTTTTTTTTGGGTACATCATGGTGCTTTTTATCGCAATTAAGTTGAATAAAGCGGTGTAATGTTTGACTATCGCTTTGCAGTTTCTCAGAAGTCATGTTTTACTCTTTTTTGATTTTATTATAGAGAAAAAGAGTAAAAACAACCTTTACATGTAAAGAGTACGGTGTCTGTTTTCCTTTGACACCGTACAGAAAATTTATACTCTATTTTGCAGGGATAATAATGCCTTTATAAGGACCAAATTTGTGTTGGTGACGGGTTTTACCATCATCATAAGGTCCAACATCGCTATCAGGTACTTTCACTTTCAAATCAGGAAAATCTTTTTCACGATTGGCTTTAACATCACGTGGTTTATCGTAATTGTTGATATACGCTGCAACATTATAGGCTTGTTCATCGGTCAAGATTCTGTTGTGATTGTCCGCACCTAAAGGCATATTTGCTACAATCCAATCCGCCGCACGAAGTACTCGGTACATACCCGCACCTGTGTTGTAGGTATCTTTTCCCCAAAGCGGAGGAAATTCATAGCCATTGGCTTTACCCTCTCGCTTCACGCCCTCACCGTTTTCGCCATGGCATGAGGCACAGTGCTCTTTATAAACCTGCTCCCCTTTAATAGGATCAGCCGCTTGACTCATGACCATTTTACGATTGACCTGAGGAAACTCAGCTCCCTCTACCGTTGCCCCCAAAGGAATGCCTTGCCCTAACCAATACATATAGGTCACAATCGCTCGCATCTCTTTACCATTTTCAGGCAAAGGCTTACCGTTCATACTGCGTCCCATACAGCCATTGACACGCTCTTCAATGCTTCCAATCGTTTCATCACGGTTTCGGTATTGCGGAAAATTGGCAAAGGTTGCCATAAACGGCGCTGACCATCGTTTGGTACCTGCTTCTTGATGGCACGAAGAACAGGCAAGATTGTTGCCTGCATAACGCATTTTTGGGTCTTCTACTTCTGGACCTATATATTTGTAGGTTTCATGCACCAATGCTTTTCCATAACGCACGGTATCACCAAAAAGGTTATTAGGAATCGTGCTCTCATCAGGAGCCTTCCAATCTTTAACCACCACAGGGGTAAATCCTTTATTGGCGCGCTGATTGAGCGTTGCTACATCCAGTGCTAAAAGTGTACTTGTGCCCACAAGCAACACTGCCATAGAAATAAGAGAAATATGTTTCATAAAATGCCTCCTTTAAATTATTCTCATGGCTTAATCATAAGCTTTCATCGTCACTTTTTCGTCAATTTTATACGGCTGCATTTAAGGTATAATTTGAAAGCAAGCCTCACAAAGGAGAACAAATTAAAACAGTTCGTATTTACGTACTTTTGCTTATTTTGTGTCTACTCTCAATGCTGACATTGGGAATTTTCATCTATAAAGTCAACCATAATCTCTACATTGAAGATGCAAAAAACAGTGTTGAGAGCGTTCTAGGACTTACCCAAGAGCTTTTGGAACATGAAAAGCAATTAGCCCTTAGTATTGCGCTTATTCTGAGTAATAACGAAACACTGAAACAAGGTTACCTTCAAAACAACCGTACACTCCTTTTTCAAACCCTCCAAAATGAACTTCCTAGAATTAAAAATTATTTGCATATGGATAACCTTGAAGTCCAATTACACTCCAAAGAAGGCAAAGCGCTGGTTCGAAGTTGGAACTTTCAAAGTTACGGTGATGAGCTACTCTCTTTTCGTAAAGGGATTAACCTCGTGCACGAGCATCAAACCCCTTTGGTTTCTATAGAACTTGGAAAACGCCTCAACATTAAAGCACTTGCCCCTGTTTTCGAACAGAGTGAACGCATTGGCTCTTTAGAAGTTATTCTTAATTTTAATACAATTGCCCGTAAACTGAGTGATAAAAAAATTCACTTTGTCATTTTAATGGATAAAAAATTTCTCGATATTGGAGAGTGAATGAAAGATAAAACATCTATTAACGAATTTATCCTTCTTAATGATGATTGTGCTTATTGTATTCCAACCCTTGAAACACTTATCAACAAACAAACGCTCGAAGAAGGATTTGCTCGCTCAAATACCACTCTTTTTGGCTTTACGCCTCTTTTTGATATTGAAAACAAACAGGTAGGTTACATTGGGGTCTGGTTTGATGAATCTTTACTAAAAGAGTCTCTTTTACTAAAAGCTTCACTGACCCCAACGCTTGAATCGTTACATGTAACCCGTTTACACCCAGAAATTCCAAAAAACCATGAGATAGAAATCCGATGAAAATTTTACTTCTTGAAGATGATTTTACCTATAAAGAGAGTATTCAAGACTCCCTAGAAGAGATGGGCTACAGCGTTGATGCATACGATGATGGTGAAAAAGCACTCGATGCTCTATTTGAAAAACACTACCATTTAGCGCTTTTGGATATTCGGGTTCCTGGCATGGATGGCTATGAGATTTTAAAAGAGATTCGCAAAGCGAAACTGGATGTGCCCATTATTTTTATCACGTCACTTACAGACATTAATAATCTCTCTTTAGGGTATGAGCTAGGCTGTAATGACTATTTGCGTAAGCCTTTTTCCCTCAAAGAATTACAGTACCGTGTCAACCAAACCCTTAAAAGTTACCATTTTCATACCAATCTTGATGTGATTCCTCTCTCCCATGGCTTTTCCTATCACAATCATGACCAAAGCCTCTGGTTCGATACGGTGCAAGTTCCTTTAAGTAATCATGAACGAAAACTTCTTTTTGTTCTTGTTAAAAATAGAGGATATTTTATCTCCGCTGAACTGATTCACGATGCGGTATGGGAAGGCAAAGAGATTGGGGAGAATGATATTCGGATGCTGATTAAAAAACTAAGAGATAAAACCGATAAAGATTTTATTATAACTGCTAAAGGCATAGGATATAAAATTGAAAAATGAGACAAAAAGTGTTTTTGCATTTGCAATGATTTTAACTTTTTCAACCCTCCTTCTTGTCTCTTTTCCACTGCTAAATTACCTCTCTGTTTCCTTACGTCTCAATCAACTCACACAAGAAAATCAACTCAAAGCCTATGCCAAAGAGCTTGAGGTAACAATTCAAAATATTATGCCTGTGCAAAAGACCTTTTTGTTTCCTCGCTCTATTCTCTATAAAGTTGCGCTTTTAGATGCAAACAATCATATTATTTTTTCACTGATTAACGAAGCTATTCCACCTATTAATGACGCCTTTGTACGCAGTGGAAAAAGCCTTTTTTACCGCCATACCTTACCCCCTAATGTTTTACATGTAAAGCATTTAATTATTCAAAAAGAGATAAGCCATTCAAAAGTTTTTTTTGACAGTTTGATTGTCATTGGGGTGGTGATTATTGGAATGTTTTTGCTTACATTTTTACTGCTAAAACTACTTTTGAAACCTTACATTGAGACTTCATCACGCATGAATCACTTTTTTACCGATGTCATGCACGAGCTAAAAACACCTCTGGGTATTATGCAACTCAACCTTGAAGGATTGGTGAAAAAGTACAAAGATAAACGCCTCAATCGCTCATTAGCAGCACTCTCTACCCTCTCTACACTGTACGATGATTTGGAGTACCTCATTAAATACAAAACCATTACTTACACCAAAGAGAATCTGCCTATCTCCGACTTTTTAGAAGAGCGTATCGCATATTTTGAGGCACTTAGCTCCGCTAAAGAGATTTGTATACTCTCAGCCATTGAGCCTCAGCACATGCTTTACATTAATCGTATTGAATTTCAGCGTATTGTTGATAACACCATTACCAATGCTATTAAATACTCTCCTGCCAAAACAACACTTTTTATTGCTTTGTTTCAAAATGTTCAAGGAGTTTATTTTTCTGTTAGAGATGAGGGTATGGGCATTAAAGAGATTGATAAAATTTTTGAACGCCACTACAGGGGAGATATTTACAAAGGTGGATTTGGAATAGGTCTTAGTATTGTTAAAAGTATTTGTGATAAGTATAAAATCGAGATTGAAGTAAAATCAGAAGAAAAAAAAGGAACGGAGTTTATTTATAAATTGAAGTAAAAAAAAGGAGGAGAAATTCTCCTCCTAAAGTCTTATAGACCTGTTACGTTCTCAGCTTGAGGACCTTTTGGACCTTCGCCTAGTTCATAAGTCACTTTTTGACCTTCTGCTAAAGAAACACGGCCGTAACCTGTTCTGTTCACTTGACGAAAGTGTACGAATACATCTTTTCCGCCATCATTTGGTTGGATAAAACCAAAACCTTTTTCATTGTTAAACCATTTAACGGTTCCCTCTAATAAAGCCATTCTATGCTCCTGTTATAAGATCGAAAAGTAGAAAATTGAGTATTTTTGGAGTATTTAGGATGCTAACTAAAGGTCACGTATCACAAAACTACCAAAGATGAACTCGAACCTCATCTTTCTAGGTAAATAGTTTATCTTATTTTTAAAAATAAAGCAAATATAAATTTGGATTCATTTATACTGAGGAGATGGAAACCTTAAAAAATACACTTTTTGAAGCTATAGAACTCTTTTTGAGGGTGGTTGAGAACAACCAATTTGTTGAAGGTCATGAAGTTTTGGAAGACGAATGGAAGCGACTTAAAACGCTACCTGAACACGAAAATGAGGCGAAAATCTTAAAAGGCCTTATTAATGCTTCCACAGCCCTTGCCCTTGCCTCTAAAGGTAAAAAAGAGGGTGCAATGCGTGTGTGGCAAACCTATGAAAAATACGCCCCCTTAATCATGAGCACGCAAACGGAGCACACACCTTCCTACAAAGAGGCACAACGCCTTTTACAGCGTAAATATACCCTTTACATGTAAAAGGTAGAGACGATTAAATAAGACGATAATATCCACAAAATGAAATTTAAAATCTTTTTGTATAAAACTTCATCAATACGATCTTGCAGGCGACTTCCTATAAAAAATCCAACCATGGCTATAAAAATCAATGGAAGAATCATACTAAAGTTTTCAAAATTTAAATTACCATGGTACCCAAAGATAAGTACTTGCAACATTTTATTGGTGATAAAACAAAAGCTCATCACGCCAATAGCACGTTTTTTCTCTAACTTTAGCTCTAAAATCAAAATAATTAAAACAGGAATCATAATATTGGCAATGCCACCCACAAATCCACTTAAAAATCCAATCAGCATGGTCATCAGTTGTGGATGCTTCGCCACACTGTGTGTAAGAGAAATATGCAACCTCTCTTTATTTAAATAGAGCAAAATAACACCTGCTAAGAACAATTTATAATACGCATTGTCATAAAGTACCAGTAAGTTTGTTCCTACAATACTCCCCACAATAACGCTCGCAATTAATAACCGATACGCTCCCCAGATTTCTCCAAATGAGTTATCTCTCTTAAGGCTTAAAAAATTAACCGCAATGGTGGGGAAAAGTGTAAAAAGAACCGCTTTTTTTAGGTCTAAAAAAAGTGCAAAAAGCGGTGTTGCCATCATAGGAAAACCAAATCCTAATGTTCCATGAACAATCCCTGCAAACAAAACAATCAGTGCTTCATACCAAAAAAAATCATTACCAAACACGTTGATACCAACTCATCGTATCTTCACCAACCGCTTGAGAGAAAACTTTTTTAAGCCCTTTTGGTAAAGCTATTGCTTCGCCTTCTTTTTCATGAGTCGATTGAAAAATTAAATACCACTCTACTTTATCTTCCATTGCTTTAAGCATGCCTGCTCCACCTTCAATCATCACCATCGAATAGCTCTTGATGCTTTCTAGCGTTGAATCTACAAAAACTTTACGATTAGGAATATGAAAAAGAGGGATACTTTTATCAAATTGAGGGCTATGTGAATAAATTAAAATATCAGGCGCTTTGCCTTCACACAAGCGTGCATCAAGCGTTGGGCGGTCTACCCTTACAGTATTGCCACCTATCACCATCAAATCACAACAATCCCTCAGACGATGTACCATCGTGCGAGAATCAAGCGAAGTAATCATCCCACCTGTCGCAACATTGTTAGCACTCAAAGCCAATTTAAAAAAAATGAAAGGCTCTTGTTTTTCTTTACATGTAAAAGGAGTTAAAAGAGTATCACACGCCTCTTTAAGGCATCCAAAGCTGACATTAACACCTCTGCTTTGCAAATATACTCCACCCCCCTTGGCATTTGCACTCTCATCAAAAGAGCCAATGACTACACGTTTAATGCCTAAAGCTTCGATTAAAGAGGAACACGGAGGAGTTTTTCCAAAATGGTTACATGGTTCAAGCGTTACATGTAAAGAAAGATTTAAAAAGAGGTCTTGATGATTTTCTTTTAAAAAAAGATGCAGCGCCATTGAATCACTCAGTGCTTCAATGCGTTTATCGTGGGTTAACGCAAGATACGCTTCTTTAAGCGCTAAAACCTCAGCATGTGGCAATCCTGCCTTATGGTGTGCGCCAATGCCTAAAATCTCTCCAGCATCATTACTCACAACTGCGCCCACTGCAGGATTAGGAAACGTCAGCACCTGATACGGCCACGCCGCATCCAATGCTTTTTGCATCAACGATGCACCAAATGGCATTACCATTCAAAATAAGTACGGGCTTTTTCAATCTCTTCAAGTGCAATCTCTTTTAACTCTTTTTCAATACGCACCTGAAGAGTATTGTTTTCAAAGCTTTCTAAAATACCAATAAATTTCTCTTTATTTTTAAGCTTAATCTTCACTTTTTCACCCACAGAAGCACTAAAATGCTCAGGTTTAAGAAGCTTTCGCTCAATACCAGGAGAGCTTACTTCAAAAAGATATTCACCCTCCAATGGAGGCTCAACGTCAAAAATAGGTGATAAAATACGACTGACTTCCGCACATTTATCTAAATTAATTCCCTCTTTAGAAGTAATGTAAATACGAAAAATTTTTTTATCAAATTCGCTAGCGACTTCTGTATCATAAAGGCTCACACCACAGCTCTCTACAATTTTAATAAGTTGTTCTGTATCAATCATCGCTTTTTTTCCCTTTTTCTAACTCTTCTGCTACTTTGGCAAACAATGCATCCATCTTATTTTGACGCTCTAAGCTATCATCAAAGCGGAAACGAAAATGAGGACATCTAAACCATCCCTCAACTTGCATGCAATGTGTTTGAATATGACGTTGCACACGGTCTAAATGTGAAAGAATATAACGTTTTTCCGCTTCATCATAGACAGAACCATCCAAATAGACAATTGCATCGTATTTTCCACGGCTACACTCCACATCAATGACACAAACCCCCCGAAGCATCTCATCTTCAAGGGTGCTTATCGCTTCTGGGATGAGCTCTTTTAAAACACTCTGTGTACGTTGGATTTTAATACTTTTATCCATCATAGTTTTGCTTTTTCTTCAACCTCTTTAAAGCTCTCGATATAATCGCCCACTTTAATATCCGTGTAGCCCTCAATGCCTACACCACATTCATACCCTTTACCTACTTCTTTTACATCGTCTTTGAAACGTTTTAAAGAAGAGACACTGCCTTCATAAATAATCACACCATCACGAATAACCCTGATTTTCACACCACGGTTAATCGTACCATCGGTTACGATACATCCAGCAATATGTCCTAGTTTTGGCACGGCAAACACTTCTCTAACCATTGCTTGACCAATATTTTCTTCACGAATAACAGGTGCCATCAATCCTGTAACAATATTGGTTACATCATCAATCAAATCATAAATAATATTGTACGTTTTAATTTCAACGCCTGAGCTTTTTGCTCTCTCTTTGACCGTACCAGTTGGGCGAACATGGAAACCTAAGATAATACAATCTGAACTAGCACTAGCAAGTGCCACATCACTTTCTGTAATACCACCAATACCTGCACTTACGATATTAACTTTAGTTTCAGCATTTCTAATTTTTTTCAAACTGCCTTTAATCGCCTCTAAGCTTCCTTGAACATCCGCTTTAATAATAACTGGTAACGTTTTTAAAGCGCCCTCAGCAATCATATCGCTAAGCTCATCAAGACTCACTTTAGTAGATTTAGAAAGCTCTTTTTGGCGTAAATATTCTGCTTTTTTCTTAGCATATTCACGTGCAATTTTATCGGTTTTAACGCTAATGAGTGTCTCACCAGCACCTGGAACTTCACTGAGTCCCAAAACAACAACAGGCTCACCTGGTTTTGCTTCTTTCACAGCAAGACCTCTATCATTAAGCAATGCTTTTACTTTACCAAAAGCAATACCTGCTACAACAATATCACCCACTCTCATCGTACCATCTTCTATTACCACTGTTGCTACAGGACCTCTTCCTTTTTCAAGAGAGCTCTCAATAACCGTTGCTTTAACCTCTCGGCTAGGGTCTGCTTGAAGTTCGAGTAAATCCGCTTGCAATAAAATCGTCTCTAATAAATCTTCGATACCCATACCTGTTTTAGCAGATACTGGCACAAACTCATGCTCTCCACCCCAATCAATTGGCGTAATACCAAGCTCAGCAAGCTGAGCTTTTACCAAATCAGGATTGGCAGATTCTTTATCCATTTTATTGACCGCAATGATAATAGGAACGCCCGCTGCCTTAGCATGCTCAACCGCCTCTTTGGTTTGAGGTTTTACACCATCATCTGCAGCCACAACCACAATAACAATATCCGTAACTTTCGCTCCACGAGAACGCATCTCCGTAAAAGCCTCATGACCTGGAGTATCGATAAAAGTAATATTGCGACCATTTTTTTCAACCATATAAGCACCTACGTGTTGGGTAATACCACCCGCTTCACCCGCAGCCACTTTTGCACTACGAATGTAATCAAGTAATGACGTTTTACCATGATCAACGTGTCCCATGATCGTAATTACAGGGGCACGCTCTACCAAGTTTTGCTCACCTGCTTCGCCCTCTTCATCATAAGCTTTAACGTAATCAAATGCTTCTTGATCATTGACGGTGGTAACATTCACCCCAAATGTGTCTGCTAAAATTTCAATCGAATCTTTATCAAGAAAGTCATTTTTTGTAAACATAACACCTAAAGAGAAAAGTTCCTTAATCACTTCACCCACAGGTTTATTCATTTTTTCAGCAAATTCATACACACGAATTTCTTCAGGAATTTCAATAGCACTAATAGCTTCTGCTTCTTGTGTCATGACAGTACGTCGTCTTTTTTTACGTCCAACTCTTTGAATACCTTGCATAACAAAATTTGTTTTTTTCGTTGTTCTAATTTGACTAGGATCAATCTGCTTTTTCTTTTTGACTTCTTCTGTGACCTTAAGTCCCTCATTTAAATCAGGCAAAACAATCATATCTTCTTCATCTGAATCAATATGTGTATTGGTCATTTCAATATTTAAAGCAATATCTAGTTTCTCTGCGTTGGTCTTTTTCTCAGCAGGTAATTTTTTAACTTTTTTCTTCTTTTTTTGTAAATCACTGTTTGATGGAGTAGAGAAAATAGAGTCAAAACTACGAGACTTCTCTTGTTCTTGAGAACCGTAGGACAGATGCGTCTCTTTTTTCTCTTCAATCAGTTGTTCTTCTTTTTCTGGTCTTTTCTTTTTAACAATAACCAAACCTCTACGTTTTCGTACATTGGTAGGATCATTCTTATCTTCGCTGATCTCTTCTGCATCACCTTGCAACATTTCATCATCTTTTTGTTCGACTGATAAAGATAAAGGCTCAGTATTGAGTACCTCAGATTCTTTTTCTTTCAGCGTCTTTGTCTTAGTAGGTGTTATTTTTTCAACCTTTGGTTCTTCAACAATGGATGGTTTTTCTACAACCTCTGCTTTTTTAACTTCAACACTCTTAAGTGGAGATATAGGCTTGGGGGTATTTGGGCTCTCACCTGTTAAAACATAGTTCATTAATTTTTCAGCATCTTCTGTATTGATAGAACTGGAAGGTGCTTTGACATCAAGCCCCATATCTATTGCCTTTTCAATAATATCTTTACTTTTCATGCCTAGTTCTTTTGCTATTTCGGTTATGCGAACCTTATCCATTCGTAGCTGTCTCCTTAAAAGTTTTACCAAAATCCATCATTGCTTTGTGATTTGTTTTGCATTTATTGTTGAGTATCTTCACAACTTTCTTTTCATTGTTTGTCATACATGCCTTGCAGATATAAAAGCTTCTTCCTGATTTAGAAAAAGGTACGAGTTCGCCGTTGATGATTTGCAATCGTTGTAAACTTTCTTGTAAAGCTCTTTGTCTACAAATAATGCACATTCGTATTGGTTGACTCATTTTTGCGCCTGATTATATCAAAATTTAGCTGTTTTTCAGCTTTTTACAATTTGAAATCCATCATTATCTAACTCGAAGATTTCAACCCTAAACATTTCAAAGCTCTTTTGAAGAGCTTCCTTAACTTTTTGTGCTTCTTCTGCTTTTACTAAATTAAAAAAAGAAGAGCCACTCCCTGAAAGCGTACTCATTAAAGCCCCATGTTTTAAAGCTATTTCACGCACGTCAAACAACTCTCTCATCTGTTTCATCCGACGATGCTCGTGCATACAATCTTTTGAAGCAGCTCTTAAATACTCCCAATTTTCACTAAAAAACGCTGCGCTGAGTAAAGAAGCGCGAGAGAGGTTGTACACCACATTTTTCATCATATACGACTTTGGCAAAAGTGTTCTTGAGTGTGCTGTTGACATAGGACGATCGGGGATCACCATAACAACTTTTAATGAAGTACCTAGCTCTTTTTTTAATGTTTTCACTTTTCCATGTTCAACAATAGAGCTTGTAAACCCTCCATAAACAGCAGGTGCAATATTATCAGGATGTGTTTCGTAAATAAGGGCTTTATTCAAAATAATTTCTCTACTTGCCTTAACTCCTGCCATTTCATATGCACTCGCAATGGCTCCTACAATAACTGCGGAACTGCTTCCCATTCCTCTTGAAAAAGGAATCTTATTGTGAAACTCAAAACGGAACAAATCTTTCTTCCCTACGAGTTCCTGATAGACATCATAAAAAATGGAGACAAAAATATTATTTTTTTTCAGTTTAACATTCTCTTCACCTTCTCCTTTTACCGAAATGCTTTGGTAAGTAGAAGGCTTAATAGAAACTTCATTGTAAAGTGCAATGGCTAGACCTAAACAATCAAAACCTGGTCCTAAATTTGCACTGGTCGCTGGTATTTTTATTTTCAAACACGACTCCTAAACTGCTGGTAACATATAAAGTGGTTCATTATCATGATTAAAATAAGATTCTTCTAATACCTCTGGTAATGAAAAGTTTTGAGCATATTCATGAGCAAAACGCTCTGTACTAATAACACCCTCTTTTTTAACAAAATAAAGATTACGCATTGCTCGTATTGGATTCCCTTCATTGAAAAGAAAACCATCACAGGCTAAGAGAGGAATCTGTAATGTCAAACTTAAAGTTTTTAAAAAAATATAGGTGATTTTAATGGCCATAAAACTTCCTGGCCCTCTGGCAAAAAAGAGCCTAGCAGGTTGATACTCTTTGAGTATATCCCTAAAAAGCAAGGGCAAAGCCTCACTGGTTTGCTCTGTCGTTTGAAATGTTTTAATCCGTTGATTATTTTCATAAATGCCTACATGTAAAGGCGAGGTAAGTGTAATAACAACAATATCAACAGCCGTTTTTATGCGTAAACCCTTTCAAACTCAACTGCTTTTTCCGCACTCAAGGTTTTAATTTCATAATTGCTTGGATCTCTTAAAATCGCTTTTGTAAGCTCATGATTTAGATTGTGACTTCCCGCATGTGATGTATAATCACCTAAAAAAGGAGCTCCGAGCAAGGAGAGATCCCCAATTGCATCCAAAATTTTATGCCTAACAAATTCGTTACTAAATCGTAAACCCTCAGGATTTAAAATCTTTGTCTCATCCATCACAACAGCATTATCCAAAGAACCACCAAGGGCTAAGCCACGAGAACGCAGCATTTGTACATCTTTTAAAAAACCAAATGTACGGGCTTTTGCTATCTCTTCAATAAAATTACGTTTACTAAACTCAAAACTGTATTCTTGCTTTCCAATAGAAGGATGGTTAAAATCAATCATAAAATTATAGGTCGGTTTACTACTGGGTGAAACCCGCACAAATTTTGTACCCTCACTCACTTCTATCTCTTTTTTAATGACTAACAATCGTTTTGTTGCCTCTAATTTTCGAATTCCAGCTTCATCAAGCATCATACAAAAACTTGCACTACTGCCATCCATAACAGGAACTTCCGCACCATCTACAACAATACGTATATTATCAATTCCATAGGCATATACCGCAGAGAGTAAGTGTTCAATAGTAGAGATATAATGGCTAGCATTTCCAATCACCGTTGCCATTTGTGTATTGACAACATTTTGCGGTAATGCTTGAACCGACAAGCCGACATCACTTCGATAAAAAACAATGCCACTGTTTGCTTCTAGGGGTTCAAGGCGTATTTTAATCGGCTCTCCCTTATGCAATCCTATCCCAATACCACTGACTGCTTTGGCTAATGTGGTCTGTTTCACACAATTTCCTTTATTTCAATTACATGATCGCGCATTACGATTTTTTGAAGTACGTTTGGTTTTAAGACGTCTCTATCGATAATTTCGCCATTAAAAATTAAATGCCCTCTAGGACTAATGCCATTTAGGACAATATATTCACCATCACACTGGACTAATCCGTCTATAATACCATAAATACTCACACTCTCTTCGCAAAAAACTTTTGCACCACTATTAACCCTACCAAAAATAACCATAGGTAAAGTTTCAATAATTTCCTCACCCGAACGAATGGGCCGATCAAAAAGCCTTAGTTTTTCAACTGTTTTTGTTTCAACAAACTTCTCTTTAGACGGAGATTCTTCACAATAGGGCTCTTCTAAAAGAGGGGTCTCTTTTTTAATCCCACCCAAACGAATATGACAATGATTAATCTCTTTATAACACACACCACTTTGATCTAAGACAAAAGCAATATTTTTTGTTATTTTGCCTTCAACAAGCAAAAGGAATTCCTTTAAAAGAAGACTATTTTTTCTAAAATAGTCTAAAAAAATTGCTTCATCATCAATTTCAATGTGAAAGACACGTACATTTTTTTGTGCTACTTTCATCTGTCAATCATCTTCTTTGCAGCATCAATAATACTAAAAATACTCTCTTTAAGCCACACCTCATCCATCCACTCTTCAGGCCTTACATCAATTCCTTGAACATACATTCCAAAATGTAAATGATCTCCTAAAGCAAGCCCTGAAACCCCTGTTTTAGCAATAACATCGCCTGCTCTAACCAAATCGCCCTCTTTAACCATATAACTGGAACAATGGCCATACAAAGAGTAAACCCCAAGCCCGTGTGAAATAATAATGTTATTTCCATAAATACCGTTTTCACGGGCAAACACAACCAAACCATCATTGGATGTCTGCATTGAAGCTTGTGCGTTACTTGCAAAATCAAGCCCTAAGTGAAACGATTCACTAATAGGTTGTTTATTGTATTCATAAAAGCGATGATCCCCAAAACTTGCAACCACTTGTCCATTTCTTAAAGGATAAAAAGGTTTCAGATAGAAGCTTTTGGTCAGCTCGATTGGCGTATTAGACGTTACTTTTAAGATAGCCTCTTCATTTCCCTTACGCATCTCTTCATTGACATATTTAAACTTTTCTAATGCAGATAGAGAGGACTGTGCTGGAGCCATTTCTGCAATAAGGTCTGTGATTTTTCCTTCTAAAAAACGATCATTTAATGCAATGGTTGATGTTTTATATTTTTTATCTTGGAGAAAATAAGCAATATGAGAACGACTCACATTGCCTGCTCTATCTGTAGCAACAACAGAAGCAGTAAAATTTTCAACAGTAGTTGGCCATGCTACAAAAGAAATATAATACCCCTCTTTATAAAAAGGTGTTGGATAGAATTTTTTTCCAAAATTGGTTTCAATATATAACGATTTCATAGCTTCATCATACGCTCTAAATACAACCGTTGCGACGCCACCTTTAGTAATTTTATACGAATTGTTGAGGATAGTTACTTCTGGGCGTTTTGTATCGACTTTAATAACAGCCTTTGCCTCTACGCTATTGCCTGAGAAAAAGTTCCATTTACTCTTATCAATAGCTTTAATACTCAATTCAAACACTTTTTGATTTGGGTTAAGCCCTACTTTTGGAAATGTTAAGTTTAAATCCACACTTTGCTGTGTCTCTTTGAATGTTTTTGTTTCTAAAATAGCATGCTTTTCACCATCAAAAAGTGAAGCCTCTACAAAGCGAAGACCACTTTCATCCGTTATGTGAATTTTCAAGGGTTCCTTTAAATTCCACTCAATCTCTTTTTCTAATGCAATATTAGGAACATCCCTTTCAAAAGCATTTGAACTTAAAATATATACTACTCCGCTTATGAAAATAAAAAAAATAAGCCCTAAAAGTAACCCAGCAACGGAAGATTTTCCTTCTCTTTTCATAATGTTTTAATCCTTTTTATTTGTTCTACAATCTCATCTCTAAGCATGTATGGATCGCATGGTGCTACCTCAAAACCAGCAGCTGTTTTATGACCACCGCCTTGATACGCCAATGCAATCTGTGCAACGTTAAGCTCTTTGCTACGTAATGAAATTTTATATCCACCCTCTTTTTCTTCTAAAATCATGATGGCTATTGTCACATGGGCAATACTTCGAAGCATGTTGACAATATTTTTCGTATCGTAACGTGTTGCCCCTGTGGCTTCAAGCGATGCTTTATCAAAAATAATCGTAGCAATCGTTCCGTTTTCATGTAAATCAAAATGATTCAACATATAGCCATACAAACGTATTTTAGAAAGAGGCTCTCGTCGTTTAACCTTAGAAGCAATTTCTTTAGGATTGGCTCCACACTTTACCAATTGCGAAACGATTGAAAAGGTTAATGCATCCATATCACCGTATAAGAAAAAACCTGTATCATCGGCAATCGCTGTGTAAAGAGATGTTGCGCACGCTTCACTCATTTCAATACCATTAGCCTTTAACAGCTCATAAACCACCATACCTGCACTGCTAAAATGATCCACCACCACATTTACTGTACCAAAATAGTGATTGGTAAGATGATGGTCAATGTTCACAATATCATAATCCCCTTGGGGAATTTTGAGTCTGTTCAATGTTGAACAATCGCAACTAATGACCAAATCAAATGCCTTTGGCAAGGTATGCTTCACTTTTGTAAAATTAGGTAAAAAATCGTAACAAAGAGGTAGCTCTTTTGTGTGATTATACAGTGTCACTTTTTTACCTGCACGACTTAATGCATCATACAAGGCAAGTGCACTTCCCAATGTATCGCCATCAGGATGCACATGTGAGACAATAACACTATGCTTTGCTTCAAGCATACGTTTCCACGCCTGTTGATACATGTGAACTCCACCTTATTAAAAAAGCAGATTATACTTAATTTTTCCTGAAAAGTTATTGAGATGGGTTAGCGCATTTTGTTAGAACTTTTATACACAAAGGCTAAAACTTCTGCAACAGCCTTATAAAGATTTTCTGGAATAATGTCTCCAATCGCACATTTTTTATAAAGTTCACGTGCTAGGGGAGGATTTTCAACAATTTGAATATTATAATTCATGGCAATTTCTTTAATACGAAGAGCAACTAAATCCGTTCCTTTTGCAATCACTTTCGGGGCGGCTTCTTTGTCTTGATGGTAACGAATAGCCACAGCATAATGGGTAGGATTGGTAATGACCACATCGGCCTGCGGAATTTCTTGCATCATGCGTTTACGGGTCATTTGCATCTGAATTTGACGGATCTTGGCCTTAATTTTTGGATCACCTTCCATTTGCTTGTATTCGTCTTTAACTTCTTGTTTGCTCATACGTAAGTCTTTAAAATAGTTGTAACGTACAAAAAGTAAATCCGCTAAGGCAAGAACTAAAAATATGATTAAAATCACAGCGGCAAGAATAATCATTTTTTCTTTTAGCCATGCCAACTGGTCATACAAAGGAAAATAGATAACGGTTGGAAGCTCCTTGGTAAATTCCCACAAAAAAACATACGCAACGCCCATAACAACACTGACTTTTAAAAGTGTTTTAACTGTTTCAACCAACTTTTTTAACGAAAACAGATTTTTAAATCCTTTAATAGGATCTAATTTACCAAAATTTGGCATCAGAGGCTTTGTTGTAAATAAAAATCCTGTTTGCATAACATTGGCTAACACGCCTGCAATAGCAACGGCTAAGGCTAGAGGAATAACCATAAAAATAATTTCTCTAAATGAAATCATTGAAATTTGGAAGGTAACTTCTTTCGTGATTTCTATTCCAATTAAAGATTGGTAATAGTGGTAAAGGAAAATAGTCCGTGCCTTTATCCATGGCAGAAGTGCTAGAAAAGCACCCAAGGCTACAACCAATGTTACAAAGGCGCTGGTATCTTGACTTTTGGGGACGTTTCCTTCTTTTCTGGCATCTTCTATCTTTTTGGAGGTGGCTTCTTCGGTCTTTTCTTGATCATCAGCCACGGTAGAATATCCTCATCTTAAGCAACGGTTTTATGCGTAATTTTCATTGAAAAATCAAGCCATGTAGCATGATGAATCAAACTCCCACTGCTAATAGCATCTACTCCTGTTTGTGCGTATTGAATAATGTTATCTTTGGTTATATTTCCACTGGCTTCTAAAAGGACGTGAGGAAAATCACTGTTTTTATACGCAACAACGGCTGCTATCGCTTCATGAGACATATTATCGCACATCACAATATCTGCCCCACACTGCATCGCAAACTTCGCAAAATCAACATCTTCACACTCAATTTCAATCTTACATGTAAAGGGAATTTTTTCTCTGGCTTCTTGAATAAAACTTTTCAGATCATTAATCGTTTGTAAATGTGTATCTTTAAGCATTAAACAATCATCTAAGCCCATTCGATGATTATTACCACCCCCACAACGAATGGCATATTTTTCAAAAATACGCAAATGGGGTCTGGTTTTACGGGTATCTAGAAGTTTGAGGCTATACCCTTGTAGCACTTTTTTATACTGCGCTACATTACTTGCAATCCCACTGGCATGTTGCATCAAATTAAGAATGGTTCGTTCACAACGCAAAATCGTTTTAGATTTTCCCTCAATGCGGGCTACAAGATCACCTTTTTGCAAAGTATCCCCATCTTTAAAATAAAATGTAATATCCAATTTATTCATTTTACACAAAGCTTTTACATAGGGTTTTCCTGCAAAAATCCCCACATCTTTGCATATAATATTGGCACTAGCAAAACTATTTTTACCTACTAAATTAAATAAATCACCCCTGCCAATATCTTCTTCAAGTGCTTTTTTTACAAATGTCTTAATCATACTTCGAACATCCTATTGAGTGCTTTATGTGCCCATTTTCGTGTCTCTTCAGAGATACTTATCTCATTTTCGAATCGCCCCTCTTTAATACTTAAAAGCACATGATATACATCTTCAAGCGTTGTTTCGTTCATTGTTGGGCATTCTGGCTTTGTTGAAGAGAGCACATATGTATTTTCCTTACGCAGGCGTTTGACCATATTGTATTCTGTGCCAACGGCTACTTTTTGCTCCTGTGGGAGTTTTGTAACATATTCAATAATTTGACTGGTTGAGCCTACAAAATCGGAGGCATCGCATACTTCAACTTTACATTCTGGATGCGTTGCAATGAGAATATCAGGATACTTCGCACGGTAAAAGGCAATATCTTCCACATCAAAGAGTTGATGCACGGAGCAAAAACCATTATAACAAATAATATCAGCCTCTTTTGGATCAGAGCCATCCCCGATAATACACGATTTTAAACCCATTTCTTTAGCAATATTTTGACCCAAACAGCGATCAGGAACAAATAAAATTTTCTTGCCACTGTTTAAGGCTTTGGTAATAATTTTCTTCGCATTGGAACTGGTACAGACATAGCCACCCATTTTACCTACTTCTGCTTTGACTTCTGCAGAGGAATTAATATACGTCACTGGAACCATAGCCTCTTTGGAAATTCCTGCTTTTTCAAGAAGCTGAATGTTTTGATGGTAATACTCCACATCGATCATCCTAGCCATTGCACAACAGGCAATTTTAGGCATCAACACACGTTTTTGGGGTGCTAGAATCTTCACACTTTGTCCCATAAAACCCACCCCACAAAAAATCAAATACGGGTTGGCATCTTTGGCTGCCCATTGTGCAAGCTGTAAAGAATCGCCTGCATAATCCGCCAACTCAAAAACCTCATCTTTTTGATAAAAATGTGCCACAATGCTTACATGTAATTCATCTTTGAGTTTTAAAATTTCTTCTTTTAAAGCTTTATCATTCACCCTAAAATCCTTTTGTTATATCAAAAAATACATTATAACGTTAAAGAAATAATAACAAAATTATTGCTATACTGAACGCATTTTAATCAAGGATAGAGTGTGGATTTTCTTTTTAATATCAATGTGCAGTTTTATATTTTAAGCTACCTTGTGGGTGGCATTCCTTTTGGGTTAGTGTTTGCTAAGCTTTTTACAGGCAAAGACATCCGAGAGGCTGGAAGTGGCAGCATCGGTGCAACCAACGTCCTACGTGTCTTAAAAGAGACCAATCCAGCATTAGCAAAAAAATTGGCTATTTTAACGGTTATTTTAGATGCACTGAAAGGTATTGTTATTCTTTTAATTGCAAAAATAATTGGCTTAGATATTTCCACCCTTTGGGCAATTGCTGTTTTTTCAGTCTTAGGTCATTGCTATAGTCCCTATTTAAAATTTGAAGGCGGTAAAGGTGTTGCCACAGGAGCGGGTGTCTTACTGGTCATGCTTCCCATTGAGACGCTTATTGCTTTTCTTACGTGGTTTGTTGTAGGTAAAGTCTTAAAAATCTCTTCTCTTTCATCCTTGCTTGCGTTAATAGCACTTATTGCTTCTTCCTATGTTATGCATCATGATTTAGAGGGAATTCAAACCCATGCACCTTTATGGATGATTGCATTTATCATCGTGTATAAACACATACCTAACATTGTTCGCCTTTTTCAAGGTAAAGAGTCCAAAGTCATTTAATGCATATTCACATTCAAGATTTAAGTTTTGAGACGATTGTTGGTATTCTTGAAGAAGAACGCCACACGCCTCAAAAAGTTGTTTTACATGTAAAGATTGATTATACATATACGGAAAATAATTTTATTGATTATGCTAAAGTTGCCTCTTTCTTAGAATCTACGATGCAAGAGATGGCCTACTTTTTACTTGAAGATGCCTTAAATGATTTAATGCAAAAATTAAAAATTCTATACCCTCAAATGGATAAAATCAAACTCAAAATTTTAAAACCATCCATTTTACCAAATGCGATAGTTGGGGTTTCACAAAGCCTTTGCTTCAAAAAAAATTAAAATTTGATTAAAAAAACTTTAAATCTAGCTAAAATTGTGGTATAATCCCGTTTAAATTTTAGCAACTAAGGAATTTATAATGCGAATTTTAATCGTTGAAGACGAAGTAACCCTTAACAAAACCATTGCAGAAGGTTTGCAAGAGTTTGGGTATCAAACCGATAGCTCTGAAAACTATAAAGATGCTGAATACTATATTGGTATTCGCAATTATGACCTCGTTTTAACCGACTGGATGTTACCAGATGGCGATGGTGTTGATTTAATCAACCTCATTAAACAAAAATCTCCACGTACTGCTGCAGTAATTATCTCTGCAAAAGATGACAAAGAGAGTGAAATCAAAGCGCTTAAAGCTGGTGCAGATGATTACATTCGTAAACCGTTTGATTTTGATATTTTAGTTGCTCGCATTGAAGCACGCCTACGTTTTGGTGGTACCAATGTCATTAAAATTGACGATTTAACTATCGATCCAGATGAAGAAAAAATCACCTATAAAGGTCAAGAAATTGAGCTTAAAGGTAAACCGTTTGAAGTCTTAACGCACCTTGCACGCCACAGTGACCAAATCGTCTCTAAAGAACAGCTTTTAGATGCTATTTGGGAAGAGCCAGAACTTGTTACCCCAAATGTTATTGAAGTTGCTATTAACCAAATTCGTCAAAAAATGGATAAACCATTAGAAATCTCAACCATTGAGACTGTAAGACGAAGAGGTTACCGATTTTGCTTTCCCAAAAAAGTATAAGAGATAGTTTTATTTTACAATTGGTGTCTGCTTCGGCGACACTGATTGTAATTTTCTCCGTTATCCTCTACAATTACATCAAAATTTCTATTTTTGAAGATATTACGCAAGAGCTGACAAAACAAGCTCAGATTATAGCTTCAGCTCGCACGAGTTCTGTTGAGCATATGGGTATTAACATTTTCAACCCTTCTCTTAGCTCCATTAATAATCCATCTGAAATTCAAGTCACCATTGCGATTCGAGTCAATCAAGGCAATACCATCTCTTTTGAGCACAGCGAAAGAAACAAACAAAAATTCCTGAGTATTTATTATCCTTTGGAAAAACGTCCGCATCACTTTGTTTCCATCACTAAAAATATTTCTAATACCGATATTTTACTGGACAAAATTTTTACTAATGTTCTTATTATTAACTTAACAGCTATTTTTTTAATTCTTTTTTACGCACTATTTCTCTCACGTATGCTAGTACTTCCTATTCGTTCACTCACCAATAAGCTTGCTAGTATGAATGAAAACTTTTTGCAAATCATTGATACACAAAAACTTCCTGATGAATTCCAACCACTGGGTGCAAGTATTAATAAATTGGTTGAACGTATACAAATCTTTGTCAACTCTCAAAAAGAACTTTTCATTGGTGCTGCACATGAACTTAAAACACCTCTAGCCGTTATGAAAACAAAGAATGAAGTTGCCCTTATAAAACTTCGTGACACTGAAAAGTATATTGAAACGCTTAAAAGTAATAACCAAACGATTAATGATATGAACAAGATGATTGGCAATATCCTCGAAATTGGGCGCCAAGAAGGAGCACAATTTGAAAAGCCTATTGAAATTGATTTGGTTAAATTTCTAAGGGAACAAATTAATAACTACACGATTTTAGCCAAAATGGAAGAAAAAGAGATTGTCGCACGAATCGCACCTAAGTATTATAAAGTTATCACTCAACCTACCTTATTGGTACATATTTTACAAAATTTTGTTCAAAATGCTATTAAATTTACACCTAAACATGGCAAAATCACCATTCAAGCGCATTTAAATGATGAGGGACTTTTTATTTATATTATGGATGAGGGAACAGGAATTGATGAAAGTAAAGACCTCTTTGCGCCCTTTAAACGCTATGGAAATCAAACGGGTGCTGGGCTTGGACTTTTCCTTGCCAAAAATGCCGCTGATGCCCTTGGAGCAAAAATAACCCTCAAAAATAGAGAAGATGCACAAGGTACCATTGCCACCCTCTTCCTACCGTCTCGAAAACACTCTCTTTAAATTTCGTTAAAGTATTTTTAGTGTATAAACTCGTCAATAAATTTGACTTTAATAAAGGAAAACAAGTATGTCTTTAATGATTACGGAAGAATGTATTGCGTGCGATGCCTGTCGTGATGAATGCCCTAATGGTGCAATAGAAGAATCTGATCCTATTTATATTATTGATCCAGACATTTGCACAGAATGTGTAGGACACTATGATGAGCCTGCGTGTATTTCAGTCTGTCCTGTTGAATGTATTATCCCTGATCCTGATAATATAGAAAGCGTTGAAGAACTTAAACTCAAATACGAACAACTCAACAGTGACAATTAATGTCCAAACGTACGGCTATTATTGATATAGGCTCCAACTCAGCACGAATGGCAATCTTTGAAAAAAGTAGCCGTTTTGCTTTTCATTTAATTAACGAAACAAAAGGTCGAGTACGAATTGGGGAGGGAGCTTATAACTTCGGTGGTGTCTTGCAAGAACCTGCCCTTAAGAGAGCTTTTAATACCTTAGAAGAATTTAATGCAATTTTGAAAAGCTATGCGTGTACTAAAGTGATTTGTATTGCGACATCAGCCCTGAGAGATGCTCCTAATGCATCTGTTCTTTTAAACAAAATTCGCAACGAACTTAATATCAATATTAAAATTATTGACGGTAAAACCGAGGCATATTATGGTGCTGTAGGAGCTCTGAATTACCTTAAAGAAATTCAAGAAGCGGTTACCATTGATATTGGTGGTGGCTCAACAGAACTTGCAAAAATTGAAAACGGCAAAATTGTAGATACCATTTCTTTAAATATTGGAACCGTTCGGCTTAAAGAGCTTTTCTTTGATAAAAAGAAATCTATTGAACACGTCTACGCTTTCATTTCAGAAATTATTGAAACTATTCCTGAACACTTTACATGTAAAACAATGATAGGCATTGGCGGAACCCTGCGTTCACTCTCAAAAATTATTATGGAAAAAATGGATTATCCCCTGACAACAGTTCATGGCTTTGAATATACCCTTTCAGAGCATATGGCATTGATTCATAATATTGTTAATGCTGATGTTCTGAATCTAAAAACATTGGGTGTGCGTAAAGACCGTTATGACACCATGAGAGAAGGGTGTGCAATTTTTGAAGCTATTGCTCAAAAATTTAAAGCAACTTCAATCATCACCAGTGGAGCAGGAATTCGTGAGGGTGCTTATCTATGTGATCTCTTGCGTTCTCATCATCATAAATTTCCATCCAATTTTAAATTAAGCCTAAAAAGCCTAAAAGATAGATTTTCTTTTACAGAAAAAAGTAACCTATCCATGAAGCGTCTAGCAGGTGAACTTTTTGAGACCTTAACCCCATTGCATGGCATATCAAGTTCGTATACCTATGAGCTAGGTATGGCGTGTGAATTGTATAATATTGGTATAAACTTAGGCTTCTATCAAAATCAACTGCACAGCTTCTATTTTGTATTAAATAATCTTAATTATGGTTTTTCACATCAACAGAAGATACTGATTGCTATGTTAATAAAATACCAAACTAACAAACTTCCTACAGAAGAAGATATGCTCACCTATAAAACACTTTTGCCAGATTTAAGAACCTTACATTGGCTTAGTTTTTTGCTTTCATTAACCAAAACACTTTGTAATGACCTCTCACAAGGCAAAATAAGCCTTAGTTATCAAAATCATACCCTTACCATAGAAACAGAAAAAAAGCTTTTTCTTGCACGCGAACAAATTAAACAACTTCTAAAACCTGCTTCTTTTGCCATTATTATCAAATAAACCGAAAAAATTTTAGTGAGGAAAACGAAGAAGAGAAGCTCTTCTTCGTTTTAAAAAAGCAGTGCTTAAAACTTTTGTCCAATAGTAAATTCAAACGATGCTTTATCATCGCCACTTTTATCCATAACAGGTTGTGCAAAGATAAGACCAATAGGTCCTAATGGAGAGATCCATTCCAGTGCAACACCCGTACCACCACGTTTGATGTTAAGGTTATCTTCACCAATCATACCGTAATCAAAGAAAAGTGCACCACGCATCTTAAGACGTTCAACCAACGGAAAACTAAGCTCTACCGTATTGATAAACATCGTATTACCACCAACTAACACATCTGTTCCTGGAATTTTTGGAGAAAGAGAGTTTGATTCATACCCACGGACCGTTCGAACACCTCCCATGTAATATTTTTCACCAAACGAATATTTTTCATCAGAATCTTTAATGGCAAGGTATTTAAATTGTGACTTATAACGGAAAATCAAATCGTAATCAATTAAGTCTTGTAAACCATAATAGTAGGCAAATTTATTAACACTGCTTGCAAACTTTTCATCACCACCAAAACCTGCAAGCTCCAGTGTACTGCTTGCCGAAATACCCTTGCGTGGTAAATAATAATCATCCGTGTTGTTAAAAGAGATACCTGGAACAAAAGAACTTTTAATGGTTGTTTCATCGGTCCACAATTCACCTTTATACGGTGTTAATTCGCTATCAAGATTTGATAGTTTGTTTTGCTCAATAATATAGCCTAGCGAAACACCCCAATGCCGTGCGATTTTACGACCCAACACCACGCTAATACCGTATCGTTTCTCATCGTAGTAGTCATAATCATTGTCTGCAGCATAAATTCTACCACTTAAACTATAGACTGAATCAAACAAACGAGGATTTGAAAGTGAGATGCCTCCATTTAACTCGCTATCACTTCGCTCAATATCAATACCTGCTCTTAGCCCTGATCCAAAAATATTACCATCAGAGAAGTTAGCACTCAAAAGAAGTCCATCGGAAGAGCCATAACCAATACCACCACCAATAGAGCCTGTGGATGCTTCTTTAACATTGATCACTAAATCCATAGAGTTCTTACTTAAGCGCTCCTCTTTAATCTCAACATCTTCAAAATAACCTGTTCTCTTTAAAGCACTTTTCGTATCTGCCACATCGGTTCTGCTGTATAACTCACCGTCTGCCAAATAGACTTCACGTCTTACAACTCGATCAATTGTGCGACTATTTCCTGCGATACGTACACTATTGATATAAACTTTTTCGCCAGGAATGACACGATAGGTTATATGAGCAAGATGTGTGGTTTTATCATTTTTAACATCAGGAACGACTTTTACAAACGCATAGCCCAAATCAGCGACTTTTGTTTCAATCAATGCCATATCTTTACGCAGCTTTGCTATATTAAAGACCTTGCCATTTTGTAAGAACATCTCTTTAATCGTTTCTTGTGAATCAATGAATCCCTCAGGGATTTCAATGGCAATTTCACCCACTTTGTACTGTTCACCCTCATTAACACTGTAAACCAAATCAGCCGTATAACTATCAAAATAAGTTTTTAAGAAGGGTTGGCTGACTTCACAATCAAGATACCCTTTTTGCATATAAGTATCTTTAATACGTGCAGAGTCATGTTCCAAATCATTCACTCTGAGCTTGCCATCATTAAAGCCCCACATCCATGGAAGCCACTCTTCAGATTTATTGGCAATATTGGGCTCAACATCATCATAATCCAAGGCTTTTGTTCCACACAAAGCAACCTTTTTAATCACAATATTTTCACCACGATTAATCACAAAATCAAGTGATGTAGAAAGCTTTTCATTCAAAGGATTCGTTTTAATTTCAACAACCGTATCAAAATAACCTTTGTCTTCATAAAATTTTACAATTTTTTCTTTAGCAAGTTCAGCTCTTTCAGGATCGTATACTTCCCCTTTTTTAACACCTACAATTTTGTTCATATCCTCAACATCGTTTTCACTGACACCTGTAAAATCAACTTTTGCAATAACAGGTTTTTCTTTCACGTGAACGACCAAATTACCCTCGCCCACCTCTTCAACCCACACATCCTCAAAATAATTTTGTTTATAAAGCGTTTTAATGGCTTTATTGATTTTTTCCATATCAACAGAATCACCTGCTTTTATGTCGATCATTTCTGAAGCCATTTCAGGAGAGAGACGAATGAGGCCATCAAACTGAAGACTTTTTAACGGTACTGCATACAAAGATGTTGCAACAATGAGAGACAGAGCAGTTATTTTTTTCATGCGATTTAGCCCTATGTTAGAATAGATTTTTTAGATATTTTAAAATATAATACCATCTCTAGAATTAAGTGCCCATTAAAGGTATTAATAGTTTTTAGTAGCCTATTACGAGATAAAAAAGGAACGATATGATTGTGGGAATTGTTGGATTAGGATTAATGGGTGGCTCTTTAGGATTAGCACTTCAACATACCAAGTTGGTTTCAAAAGTTGTTGGCTTTGATCACAACCTTAGTCATTGTGAAGAGGCGTTACGATTGACTCTTGTGCACGAAATTGTATCGTTTGCTGAAATGAAAACATGCGATGTTATTTTTTTGGCTATCCCTGTTGGAGGAATTATTAAAGCATTGCAAGAGCTCCAAGATGTATCAGCGCATACAACGATTATTGATTTAGGAAGTACAAAAGCTGAAATTGTGGCATGTGTTCCTGAAAAAATCCGATACAATTTTATTGCAACGCATCCCATGACTGGAACAGAAAAATTTGGGCCAAGTGCCGCCATTCAAAATCTTTACCATGATAAAGTAGTTGTTTTGTGTGATACAGATCATAGCGGTGATTTGCATAAGAACAGAGCCATTCAGATTTTTTCACATATTGGAATGAAAATTGTTTTTATGGATCCTACCTCCCACGATGCACATGCTGCATTTATCTCCCACCTTCCCCATGTCCTAAGCTATGCTCTTGCCAATAGCGTTATGGGACAAGAAGATCCTAAAAGTATTTTACTGCTTGCTGCAGGTGGTTTTAAAGATATGAGTAGGATTGCAAAAAGTTCACCACAAATGTGGTCGGACATTTTTAGACAAAACAGAGATAATGTATTAAAATCAATTGAAATATTTGAGCGAGAATTGCATAAATCAAGGAAAATGATAGAAGAAGAAGATTGGGAAGGTCTTGAAGCGTGGATGAGCAAAGCCACGACCTTGCATAAAATCCTCTAAAAAAGCGTTACATGTAAAGCTTTTTTAGAGTTACATGTAACGCTTACTGACCACCAAAACGTACAAGAGCACTGGCCCAGGTAAACCCGCCACCAAAGGTATCTAAGAGCATCAGATCACCTTTCTTGATACGTCCTTCTTCATACGCATCATTGATGGCCATTGGAATAGAAGCTGCTGAAGTATTGCCATATTTTGCAACCGTTAAAACGGTTTTTTCGATAGGGAAATTTAGTTTTGCACGTACTGCTTCAATGATTCTAAAATTGGCTTGATGCGGGATAAAATGATCGACTTGTGAAGCATCAATGTTATTTTTTTCTAAAATATCAATCACATCATTGGTCAAAGTTTTCACAGCCACTTTGTACACTTCATTGCCTTGCATTTTGATGTAATTAAGTTTATTATCCAGTGTCTCTTGGGAACATGGATATTTGGAACCACAGCCTGGAGTGATGAGAAGATCGCCATAACGACCATCGGCTGAGGCATGAATATCTAAAATAGCTTCGTTTTTATTTTCAGTCGCACCAATAATCGCCGCTCCTGCACCATCGCCAAAAAGAATACACGTACCCCTATCGGTATAGTCAATCATGCTACTGATTTTTTCAGCACCGATAAGCAAAATATTTTTTTTCATTCCAGATTCAATAAAGGCTTTTGCCATGGAGAGCATATAAACAAACCCACTACATGCAGCACTGATGTCAAAAGCCATGACATTGTTAATGTCTAACTTTCCAGCAATCACACATGCGGTTGATGGCATACACAAATAATCAGGAGAAAGTGTCGCACAAATAATTAAATCTATCTCTTCTTTTGCAATGCCAGCACGTTCAATGGCCTTTAAAGCTGCTTGTACACCTAAATCACTGGTAGCTTCTTCTGCTGATGCAATACGTCTTTCTTTAATACCTGTACGTTTTTCTATCCACTCATCACTGGTTTCTACCATCTCTTCAAGATGAAAATTACTTAAAATACGAGAAGGAGCATAGGCTCCAATTGATTTTAAAGATGCGTACACATATATCCTTTATAACTCTAGTTGTGCAAGTTTAGATTCAATATCAGCATTAATATTTGAACTTGAAAAATTAATGGCTTGAAAAATTGCATTTTTTACTGCTTTAGCATTGCTTTTGCCATGCCCAATAATAGCACAGCCATTAATACCAATCAGTGGAGCTCCACCGTATTCAGCATAATCAACTTGCTTTTTAAGCACCGTAAAAACTTTTCGCATTAAAACAGCACCTGCAATGGCTAGGGGTGAGCGCCTGACATTTTGTTTGATAATTTTTGTGATAGATTCTGCTACACCTTCACTTGTTTTAAGCAAAATATTACCTACAAAACCATCACAAACAATAACATCAACTGAGCCATCAAAAATATTATTACCCTCAACATTACCTACAAAACTTTTAAGTTGTTTGAGGAAGCCAAAAGCCTCTTTGGTAATTTCATTCCCTTTGCTCTCTTCTTCACCGTTTGAGAGAAGTCCTACTTTAGGATTACCTACTTTTAAAATATCTTTCACGTATGCTTCGCCCATAACTGCAAACTGCGCTAAATGCTCTGCTTTACAATCTACATTAGCACCCACATCTAAAACAAGGCTTACTTTTCCATGAACTGCTGTAGGCATAATCGTAGCAATAGCAGGACGTAAAACACCTTTGAGTCTTCCAATACGAAGGGTTGCTAAACTCATCGTAGCACCACTATGTCCCATAGAGACAACAGCATCGGCTACTTTATCTTTTACTAAATCAACAGCTTTATAGATAGATGTTTCTTTACGTTTGAGCGCATTGGTTGCAGCTTCATGCATATCTAAAATATCGGTTGATTCAATAAAAGAGATTCTGTCTAAAAACTCTGAAGGAATAAGAGGTTTAAGAACTGTAACATCCCCAACAAGAATCGCTTTAAAAGAACGTTCTTTTAACGCATGGAGCGTTCCCTCGACAATTGGAGCGGGACCAAAGTCTCCGCCCATTGCATCAATTGCTATGCTTAGCATATTAATTTTTATATTCGCCTGTTGTTTTGTTCACTCTGTGAGGCATCTTCCATGTTCCATCACTATCTTTTACAGGCATTGGAAGGGTCACTTTGTAGTGAGTTCTTCTTTTTGCAGCTCTTGTTTTGCTGACACGTCTCTTAGGTACTGCCATTTTATTCTCCTTATAGTTGTTCGCATTGTCCACAATAGTGGTAGTCGCTTTTGAAAGCTTCAATTTCACTTTGAAGTAGGGTATCCACTTCAATAAAGCTATCAAAAAACTCTATAACATTTAAAAGTTCTTCACCTTCTTTGTCTTCATAAAGACCATCACTGGCAAAAACTTCAACATTTTCATTCACGGTTAATACAAAACTTTCACCACATCGATCACAAGTGTGTAGAAGTGTTCCTTCGATGACACCCTTGCATTTGACCAATATTTTGCCTGTTTTTACAGCTTCACCAGAAAATTTAATTTCATCCAAAGATGTTTCAAAATGAATTCCACTGCTAGGAATTTTTTTGAATTCAATCTGCATTGGAATTAGTTAATCTCTCTTCGTGCAAAAAAGAAATCAATTTCGATTTTTGCATTTTCTAAACTATCACTACCATGAACAGCATTTGCATCAATACTATCAGCAAAATCTGCTCTAATGGTACCTTTTGCAGCCTCTCTTGGATTGGTTGCACCCATAAGATCACGGTTTTTCAAAACAGCATTTTCGCCTTCAAGTACCATAACCACAACAGGTCCGCTAATCATAAATTTAACCAAATCACCAAAAAATGGTCTGCTTGCATGGACAGCGTAAAAAGCTTCTGCATCTGCTTGGCTTAATTGTACTTTTTTCATTGCGGCAATTCTTAAGCCATTTGACTCAAATCTATCAACAATTTTACCAATAACATTTTTTGCTACAGCATCTGGTTTAATAATGGATAATGTGCTTTCCACAATCCTCTCCTATATATAGTTGAATTTCATAACTTTGCAGGGAATTAGAACGGGGGAGTATAGCAGAATTTTTTTTTAATATCAATTAAACACTAACATTTAATAAAAAAATAAAGAGGGTTACCCCTCTTTATCGTTCTTATTCAGCACAAGGGGTTGTGCCTTTTCTCATGTCTGCACCAATATCATCGCGGCTTGGTTGACCAGCATATGGAGCATCCCATACAATACAACCCTCTGTTGGACAGGCTTCTGCACACGCTGGTGCATCATGATGACCTACACACTCAACACATTTATCTGCATATACATAATAAATGTCTGCACCTGTTGGGTTATCACTATCATCCACAATTGCTTCAACAGGACACTCATCGATACAGGCGCCACATGCGATACAAATATCTGTAATTTTTACTGCCATAATTTCTCCTTAACTTGATGTTTTTTACTAACTAAAAACTATATCTAAACAAAATTAAAATTGATATTAAACCTAAATTACTAGTTTAAAACTACAAAGTGGCTTAATTTAACCAAAAATACTGGCACCGCTACCCTGCTTCAAGATATCTTTACTAAAACGTTTTCAGAGTAATATTACATCAAATTCATAGCATGAAAATAGCTACAAAGCTTTTTTTAAGCTCTTTGAGCCTTTACATGTAGAATATTTTATATATAATTTTTTAATATTCATAATTAACTTAAATATACCTTTATATACTACTATTAATCCTATTTAATAAAAATAGTTTTTATTATTTTTATATATAATTTCTTCGTCAATAAAATTTATTATTAAGGATATTCTATGTTAGTAACTAATAAAGCTCCAGATTTCACAGCAACTGCTGTTTTAGGTGATAATCAGATTGTTGATACCTTCAACCTTTATGAAAACATCGGTACAAAAGGTGCCGTTTTATTCTTTTATCCACTAGACTTTACATTTGTTTGTCCGTCAGAAATTATTGCATTTGATAAAAGACTTGAGGAATTTACCAGCCGTGGTATTAATGTCATCGCTGTTTCTGTTGATTCACAATTTTCACACTTTGCTTGGAAAAATACACCTGTCAATCAAGGCGGTATCGGACAAGTCAGGTTCCCTATGGTTGCAGATATTACAAAACAAATTTCTCGTGATTATGATGTTCTATTCAAAGAAGGTGTTGCGCTTCGTGGCTCATTTTTAATTGATAAAGATGGTACTGTAAGACATGCTGTTATTAATGATTTACCGCTGGGAAGAAACATTGATGAAATGATACGCATGATTGATACGATGCTTTTTACCAATGAATACGGTGAAGTATGCCCTGCGGGTTGGAGAAAAGGGGATGAAGGCATGAAAGCAAGCACCGATGGTGTTGCAGAATATCTTGCAAACAACTCTGATAAACTCTAAAGAGTCCCCTCAAAGAAGTTTAGACTTCTTTGAGGGATAAAGCAGATTTATTTTGGGCACAATGAACACGATTTTACTGTCGCAATAATGTCCATTCTTTCAATTTTTACATGTTGATTTGATTCTAAGCACATCTGGTATTGGTACATACTCTCATCACAATCAACGTCTTCAATTGAACCACATTGCTGGCAAATTAAATGAATATGTGGCTTTGAATAAACATCATAACGCATTTTTCCATCAGCAACATTTACTTCTATAACAACACCTTTTTCTTTTAGTGTTGAAATATTTTTATAGACTGTGGCTAAAGACATGGACGGATTCTCTTTTTTTAATGCCTCATACAAATCATCCATTGTTGGATGGGTTTTTCGTCCCAACTCTTTTAAAACGGAAATTCGTTGAGGTGTTGCCTTTAACTCTTTATCTTTTAAAAGTTGAATAACGTCATACATAGTAATACACCTCCTTTACAAAAATTTTCTATAGTATTCCATACTATAGATGAATTTAAATAAAAAAAAATTAATTAGTATTTTTTATTTACTAAGAAATACTTTTAAAATAGAGGAACTTATTTGTCGTGCCGTAATACCTAATCTCTCTTCAACCAAATGTGTCGCTCCATGCCTGATAAACATATCATCATATTCAAAACTTTTTATCTTTACATGTAAAGTATATTTTTCTTTAAATGCACTCAGTAAAGAAGCCACGCCACCAATTTTAGCACTCTCACTAATAACGTACCATTGTGTGTATTGCTTGGAGAGCTCTAGTAAAAGATTCTCATCCAAAGGTTTTGCAAATCTTAAATCTACAATACCCACATCAACACCTACATCTTGCATCATCTGGGATACTGCGCATGCCTTACCCACGCCGTTGCCATATCCAATCAAAAGGACTGTACTATTCCCCTCTTTCAGCACTTCTGCTTTACCACAAACAAAAGGCAATGACGGCACATCGCTACACGGTAAAAATGAGCCTCTAGGATAGCGAATTGCTAATGGTCCTTGGTGTGTGTACGCATAGCGAATCGCTTCGTGCATACTCAATTCATCACGTGGTGCCATAAGTGTCATATTCGGAATAGCACTTAAGTAAGCAATATCAAAAGCACCTTGGTGTGTTTCGCCATCTTCTCCAACAATGCCTGCTCTATCAATCGCAAACACGACATTCAAATTCATAATACAGGCATCATGAATTACCTGATCATAGGCACGTTGTAAAAAGGTAGAGTAAATGCTAATATAAGGCTTAAAGCCCTCTTTTGCCATTGCACACATCGATGTTACTGCATGTTGTTCAGCAATAGCAACATCCCAAAAACGCTCTGGATAGGCTTGAATGAGAGGCGAAAGTCCTGTACCACTTGGCATAGCAGCGGTTACACCAACCACATCATTGTGATCTTTTGCCAATGCCATTAATGCTTCTGAATACATCGTCGTAGCGTTTTTACTTGCACCTTGCTTTAAAGCCTCTCCACTATTCACATCAAAAGGTCCAACGCCATGCCACTTTTCATAATATCCCTCAGCCATTTCATACCCTTTACCTTTAAGGGTTTGGGTATGAATAATAACGGGTTTTTTAAGGCTACGTGCTGATTGCATGGCACGAATTAAACTCTCTATATCATGGCCATCAATGGGACCAATATAATCAATTCCTAACTCTTCAAATAAAATACCTGGAGTAATCAGCTTAAAACTCTCTTCAAATTTCTTTGCCATATACGTTGCACTCTCGGGTAAATATTGTAAAATTTGCTCTGTTGTTTTTTTGATTTTTTGGTAAAAAGTACCTGCCATAGCACTGGATAAAAATTTACTAATCGCACCAATCGGTTTGGAAATACTCATTTTATTATCGTTTAAAATGATGACAACGGGGTATCTGCGATCACCTAGTTCATTAAGCGCTTCATACACCATTCCAGCACTGAGTGAGCCATCGCCAATTAATGCAACAGGCAGACGTTTTGTTTGTTCATTCTTTAATGCAATAGCCTTCGCTGCACCCACAGCCAATGAAATCGACGTCGAACTATGACCTGCTACAAAATAATCATACATTGATTCATCAGGTCTGGTGTAACCGCTAATACCATCAAGTTCTCTTAATGTATCAAAGCGCTCCCAACGATCAGTGAGAAGTTTATGCGTATAGGCTTGATGACTGACGTCAAAAATAAAAGGGTCTTTTTTAACGTCAAAAACATAATGCATGGCAACTATCAATTCTACGGCACCAATATTGCTACTTAAATGCCCACCATTATGACTCACCGTCTGAATAATTTTTTCTCTAATCTGCTCACAATACGACTCTAGTTCTTCAATAGAATATTCTTTTAATTCTTTCATGAGATCCAATTCTTCTTAATTTTCATGTAATAAATATTTTACTTTATCTAAGCGCATTGCCACATTCCCATCAAGATTTCCAACATCGCTAAAAATAACAATGCCCCCTTGCGCCACGGCATCATCTGAAATTACTTTAATTTTTTCCTCATTAGCATACACCTCTTTGAGTGCCTCAAAATCTTTTGGATTAACTCTAAGTTCAATTTTAATCGCATCTTTAACCTCTTGCAGAAGAGCCTTCGAAAGTGCTACAGCCACCTGAGAACTTGAAAAAGCAATCTCTTTTTTAATCACCTCTTTAGCAATTTCAAAGGCACTCACACTCATTTCACTCTCAACTTTGCCTAATCTCTCATCAAAACTTTTGTAGAGTGTATCCAAATGCGTAATGGATTTTAAATAACGAGATTTTACTTCAGAAAGAGACGTTTCACTCTCCTCTTTAGCTTTTTGATAGCCTTGTGTATACGCATTTTCACGCTCTCTCTCCACAGCTTCTGTTAAGCGCTTTGAAAAATCTTCTTCTTGCTTTTCAATTTGAATTTGAAGTTTTATGACACTGGATGTCAGCTCATCTGTTTTTTTAAGTAACTCTTCAATAAATTGATTTTGCTTTCCTTCTTCAATGCGTGTGATGGAAACCACTTCATCACTCAGAGGCGATGATGTTTCAATCTCTTTACTATACGTATCTTCTTTTACATGTAAAGGTATAGGAGCATCCGAAACAGAGCCTAAGACTTTAAAATTATAGCGCTGTATCGAGTGTTCTTCCACCCGTTCTTTGCCAATAATATTTTCCATCATTTTAGTTTATCATCTCTTCGGCTTCGCCAATTTGAAGTACACCTTGCTCTGCTAGTTTTTGCACTTCTTCAACAATTTTTCGCTGTGACTCTTCAACATCTTTGACACGCACAGCACCTAAAAAGTTCATCTCCTCAACAAAAGCCTCTTGTGCACGTTGAGACATATTATCGAAAAACTTTTGTTGTAATTCAGGCACAGCACCCTTAAGGGCGACCATCAAGTCTTTTTTATCGGCAACTTTCAGAATTTCACGCACAGAATTACCATCAAGTTTCATAATATCTTCAAAGGTAAACATCATATCTTTAATCACTGAAGCTAATTTTTCATCAGCTTGTTCGATGTAAGCAATGGTTGTTTTAGAAGCTTTTTGACCAAGACGGTTCAGAATTTCAGCAACCGCACGAGGACCACCTACCTCAACTTTATACGATGTTAGTGATTCTAATTTATTTTCCAATACGGCTGAGACACGTTTGACTACTGAAGGGGAAATCTCACCTAGATTTGCCATTCTAATGGTCACTTCACTGCGTATTTGATCTGGAAAATAAGAAAGTGTCTCAGCTGCACTGGTTGGATCCATATGAGCTAAAATAAGCGCAACCGTTTGCGGATGCTCATTAATAATAAAATCACCCAATTGTTGCGGTTTAATTTGAGAAAGATAACCAAAGCTTTGAGAATTTTCCATGGATTTGGAGAGTTTATCTAAAATCTTTTGTGCGCCCTCTGCACCAAAGGTTCGGTATAAAATCTCTTTTGCATATTCCAAACCACCGCTTCTAATATACTGATTGGATTGTAAAATAACATAAAATTCTTCCAGTACAGCATTGGCAACAGATTTATCAATATTTTTAGCGGTTGCAATGTGCTTAGAAATATCCGTAACGACATCAATTTCCATGTGTGAAAAAAGATTTGCCGTAGCATCTTCTCCAAGCTGTATTAACAAAATAGCCGCTTTTTCAGCCATTGTTAGTTCATTGTAAAGGGTTTTTTGCTCTTCAGTTAGTTTCATTATCCAAAATCCCTCGTATTGTTTCTAATTTCATATTCACCTTCATTGCGAATCATTGATTGAATAATACCTGCAAAATCTTCACCTTTTTCATCGGCGATATGCTTAAGCTTTTCAAGCAATACATCGTACTTAAGTGCGTCTTCATTAAAATCTTGACCAATACCTAATTGATCTTCTACCTTTTTACGAGCTTCTTTAAATTTTTCTAACGTATCTTCTACGCTTTCATCGTCTACTTTAACAGGTTCGAGTTCGTCTTCAAAATCATCCAATTTTGTTTCAACCATTTTCTGACTAAATGGAAGAATAACTTTTTTATAGAAAATAAATAATAAAACCGCTACAACTATGTATTTTAAGATAGGAGACAATGCCATAGCATAGGTAAAAATCTTCTCTGTTGTACTTTTAGCAGGAAGCCTTGTTCCATCACTGGAGAGTGGTTTAAATTCTAAGTTACTCACCGTAACCTCATCACCCCTTGCAAGATTATAACCAACTGTTTGCCTTACTACATCACGAATAGCATCCATTTGCTCTTTGCTTAAAGGGAAATACTCTAGTTCATTCTTTTTATTTCCATCCGCATCTACGCCATATTTATACGTTCCATCCACAACAACGGCAGCGGTTAAACGTTTGATTTTGGCAAATTCATCTTTGGAATTGACTACTTTTTTAGAAATTTCATAATTGGTTGTCGTGGAGCTTTTTTGATAAGTTTCACTTTTTTTGTTGCTCTCTAAACCTTGCACAGGACCAATGTTACTAATCGCACCTGGAACCCCGCCAACATCTTGTGGTTCTTTTCCTTCACGTTTTTCCTCGACACTCTGCTCACTTCTTGGAACGGAATTAGGATCATAAATCTCACTGACAGAATTTTGTTGTGAAAAATCAAAATCAACCGTGACTTTAGCGTTCACTTTATCAACACCGCCAATCACAGGAGCTAAGACTTGAATAATTTTTTGCTCAATATTATGCTCAAACTCTTTTTTATAGCGCATTTGACTCTTAACCAACTCGCCTTGAAAAAGGTTACTCTCTTCATCTCCCAAAGGCTCACCATCTTGATTGACAATAGAAACATTTTCTGCGGGTAAGTTAGAAATAGACGCTGCGACTAAATTTCGAATGCCTACAATTTGCTTAATAGAAAGGCTCATCCCTGATCGAATATTAAGTACAATAGACGCTGTTGCAGGAGCTTGCTTTTGTGCAAAGACTGTCTCTTTAGGAATAGCAATATGCACGCTTGCATTGGCAATAGGCCCCAAACTTTCAATGGTGCGAGCCAACTCACCCTCAAGGGCTGCTCTTACATACTTAATTTTCTGTTCAAAATCCGTTGCACCAAATTCGGTTTTATCAAAAATTTCAAAACCAACTTTACTGTTTTTAGGAATACCAAGAGCAGCAATGGCAATACGCTGTTTATGCACCATATCATTAGGGACGGCAATGGTTCCCTCATCAATAATTTTGTAAGGAACTTTCTCCTTATCAAGCTGTTGCACAATCAATGCAGCATCACCTGCAGATGTTTTTTCAAATAAAACCGAGTATCCATTCATAGAAGAGGTACTGGTGTTTTTGTACAGCATGAGAAACACAAGAAAACCAATTAAAACAATGATAGATACAGCCGATACAATTCTTTGACGTAGAGTCAGGTTTTGAATCAGCGTTGCGATTTGATTTAAAAGTGTTCTAAGATCCATTTAATATTCTCTTACATGTAAAGTGTTTTAAAGCATTCAAAAAAGCGACTATTTTGCTCAGGAGTTCCAATGGTTACACGAATAGCATTCATCCCGTATGAACCTAAATTTCTAACGATTATACCCTTTTCCATTAATTTTTGAGCAATTTCTCCAGAGTTTTTACGTGCATCAAATTCTAAAACAATAAAATTGGTATAACTCTCAATAATACGAAAACCCAATGCTTTTGCAAACGCTTCGTATGCCTTCATCTGTTCAAAATTTTCTCGCACAGAAGCATCCACAAAATCTTGATCTCTTAAAGCAACAATCGCTGCTTTTAATGTCAAATTTGTAATATTAAAAGGAGCACGAAGTTTTAATAAAGCTTTAATAATTTCAGGCTGAGCAATACCATACCCACAACGCATTCCTCCCAATCCATACGCTTTTGAAAACGTCCCTGTGTAAATTGTATTAGGGTATTTTGCGATTATATCAGATGGCTCAATTTTCTTTGCAGCATCTTTAAAACGAGCATACTCTTGGTAGGCTCCATCAATAATCACAAGGGTTTCTGGATGAATTTCATCTAAAAAAGCATACACATCTTTTGTATCCACACACTCACCTAAAGGATTGTTGGGAAGACAAAGCACAACAATAGAAATATCACTATTGGCTTTATAGAGTTCTAGCATCTCTTTTAAATTATGCTGTGCAGAAGGTGTTTTCAGAACTTTTGCCCCTGTTTGAAGGGTGTAAATTTCATACATGGCAAAGGTAACGCCTGCTATTAGTACTTTCGTATTTGCATTGGCTTTGGCATGAATAGCAAATTCGATGACTTGATCGCTTCCTGAGCCAATAATAATATTTTTATCACTCACATTGTATTTATGAGCAAGCGCTTCTTTGAGTTCATACATACTGTCATCAGGATATAAATTCATTTTTGTAGCTTCTTCTCTGACCGCTTCAATAACTTTTTGGCTACATCCTCGTGGGTTTTCATTACTTGCAAGCTTAATGACATCTTTGGCTTCAATGCCATACTCTCTTACAACTAACTCTATAGGTTTTCCCGCTTCATAGGTTTTTAAATTATCTAAAACGCTGTTAAATTGCATTCCTCATCCTCCACAAATATAGCTTCCAAGCCATTTAATATCGTATCTGTCTTTGTTCTCTTCAATCACTTTTTGAACATTTTCATCATCAATGTGCCCCTCAAAATCCATATAAAAAATGGATTGAAACCCTTTTTCTTTGGTTGGTCGCGACTCTATTTTAGTGAGATTTACTTTTTGGTCTTGAAAGGTTTGTAAAAACTCTACAAGTCCTCCTGGTTTGTCATCGGTTTTTGCCAAAATAGAGGTTTTATTGTGAATCCCTTTTTTGTTCTTGAAATCACTCAAAATTAAAAAGCGTGTTTGATTTGCCATATTGTCTTCAATTTTTTCAAACAAAACAGGAAGATTGGATAATTTTGCAGCGATATGCGAACAAATAGCAGCAGAATCATGTTCAACACTTGCTTTTTGCGCTGCTTCTGCTGTTGATTTTGTGGGAATAAATTCCACACCCAAAAGCCTGTGTTCTTCTAAAAATTTACGACACTGATTGTAGCCTTGCGGATGCGAATAGATACGTTTAATTTTTTTAATATCTTCACAAACGGTTGCAAACGAGTGGTGAATATCCATATAAAGCTCTGCGACAATTTTTGAGCTAAACTTGCCTAAACAATCCAGCGTTGTTCCCACCGCCCCTGCGGTATTGTTTTCAACAGGAACCACACCATACTTAGCTTCACCGTTTTCAAGGACATGAAAAACCGCTTCAATAGAGCTCACTTCAATGTAGCTACCCATAGCTCCAAAACGGCTTTCTGCTGCTTGATGGGTATAACTTCCCTCTGGTCCCATAAAAGCAATTTTTTCTGGAAACTCAAGATTTCGGCTTACCGCAAAAACTTCTAAAAAAATCGCATCAATGGCTTTCTCATTTAAAGCACCTTTGTTCAGTGACTTTAAACGATCCAAAATCTCTTTTTCCCGCTCAGGTCGATAAATTGCAGTCCCACTGGTTTGCTTTGCCTTACCAATCTCTTTGACCAACTCCATACGCTCATTTAAAAGTTTTAAAATGTCATTATCAATGGCATCAATTTTTTTGCGATACGTTTCTATCGTTTGCATTCTTCACCTTTAATATGCCCAATATTGGGAACAATCGCATCTAAGGAACTCTTTACATGTAAGACTTCTGCCTCACTTTGGCATTTACCGCTGAGCACTAAAATCGTTTTCATCCCCAAGGCTTTTGCACCTACTAAATCCCCAATAGCATCATCGCTAATAATCGTAATCTCATCAAAATTTTTCACATCAGCTTGCATTTGTAAACGCTTTAACGCTTCGCTGTAAAACAGTGTACTAGGTTTTCCTACCACACTATACTCCGCACCTGTGGCATACGAAAGCATTTCTAAAATTGCGCCAACACCTGGATAGCGACGTTTATCTTTTGCGTAAATGCTTGTGGCATGCATTCCTACGATTTTAGCGCCGCCTAAAACCAATTCTATCATGCTTGCATAATCATTCGCATCAAAATCCTTTTTACTCGCAATGACGATGGCTTCAGGATTTTGTGCGTTTTGTTCATACCCTAATGTCTCCATCACATCCAAAAACTCTTGTGCACCAAAGCTACGAATGGCTTTTACATGTAAGACTTTTTCTAACGTCATAAAGGGATCAAGATAATTATTTTTTGGAATAGCAAAACCCAAATTGCATAAAAATTGATGAAACTCCACACTAGGAATTTTTGTGTTATTGGTAATCACCACATAAGGTATTTTGGAAGCATTTAAAGACTCAATAAAAGCAATAGCTCCCTCAATCGGCTCTTTATTCACATCATCAATGAGCGTTCCTTGTACATCAATTAAATAACTCATAGACACGCTTTCTCCAACGCAATGACATCCTCAAATGTTTCACGTCTGCGAATTAAACGATCTTCTCCGTTTTGGAGAGCAACTTCTGCCACACGTGAACGGGTATTGTAATTGCTACTCATGGTAAATCCATACGCACCTGCACTTTTCACCACCAAAAGATCATCGTGTTCCAAAGCAGGAAGTTCAATGTTTTTCGCAAAAAAATCACCACTCTCACACACAGGACCTACCACATCACACACACTTTTTTCAGCACCCTCTTTTCCCTCAGCTTCAATCGCATGGTAGGCTTGGTAAAGGCTTGGTCGAATCAAATCGTTCATAGCACCATCCACGATCACAAAACGCTTAAAACCATTATGTTTTTCATACAAAACTTTCGTGAGAAAATAGCCACAATCACCCACCAAATAACGCCCAGGTTCACACACAAGCGTAACATCCAATCCACCTAACGCACTAAAAATAGACTGAGCGTATTCATACAGAGCAATGGTCTCTTCTTCTTTATACTGAATACCAATGCCACCACCGACATCAAAAAATTTAATATCAATCTTCAGTGCTTTTAAATTGCGAAGCAAGTTAGCTAAAACCTCGGCGGCTTCTTTAAAAGGATTTACCTCTGTAATTTGACTGCCAATATGAAAATGAATGCCCACAGGATCAAGTGAAAGGCTATTTTTCGCATGAATATACATACGCTTTGCACTTTCAATATCCACGCCAAATTTGTTTTCATGCAATCCTGTGGAAATATAAGGATGCGTTTTAGGGTCAATATTGGGATTTACCCGAATACTAATACGTGCAACAACACCCAATTTTTCAGCAATTATTTCCACCCGCTTCATCTCTTCTTCGCTCTCAAGATTGAGCATTAAAATATCATTACGAAGTGCTTCTTCAATCTCATCGTCCCTTTTACCCACACCACTAAAAATAATTTTATACTTAGGAATACCCGCAAATAAAGCTCGTTTCACTTCACCAATGGAGACACAATCACATCCTGCACCTAAGTGTGCCATATGGTGTAGAACCGAAAGGTTGGAATTGGCTTTAACCGCAAAACAAATCAATGATTTGCGTGCTTTGAAAACTTCTTTGAGTGCGCTAAATTTTTGGGTAATCGTATCGAAATTGTAAACATACAAAGGGGTACCATATTTTTGTGCTAAAGCAGAGAATTTCGTCATTTTAAACCTTATGAGAGATAACAATAATTCTTTTATTCTATCAAAAAGTTAAGCAAAAAATAATTAAAAGGGATTTATGTGCGTTTAGCGTAAAAATAAAGTGCGACAAAGCCCAATAAAAGAATCGGTGCTAGAATCGCAATTTCTGAAAGTAATACCCCATTAATTGCCAAACGACTAAGCAAAAAGAGTCCACTCCAAATAAGCAATGTTATAAAAGCAAAAACAGAAGCCACCCATGCAGTATTATAATAACGTCCCATGAGAGGTGCTTTGTAAAATAAAATAACAATTAAAAAAGGAGCAAAAAAGGGAAAAAAGATTTGATAAAAAAGGGTTGCTTTAATTTTTGTTGTATTCACTCCTTGTACGGTAAAGAAGCGCAATGCATCGATACCATCACGAATTGAAAGTGAAAAATCACTTTGGTAGACATTGTCCATAATTTTTGGTTTAAAATTTTCCATTGCGCTTAAACTCTCACGTTTCTCTTTGGAAAACCCTTTATCATCTAAGGAGCTAATATAAGGCTTGTTGATAATATCAACCTCTCTTAGCAACCATGCGTTATTGATGAACGAAGCCGTTTTTGCACGAATAATACGGTTGACATCAACATCATTCACCTCAAAGATGCTTACATCATAAGCAATTTGTTTCAAGGGGTCTAATTTTTTAAAATAGATATATTGATTGTTGTGTTTTAAAAACAAATCTTCAGAACTGGTTGAGATACGATTGTATTTTTTAAGGTTTGAGCCATATTCGTGTGCATAGGCAAATTCTGTAAAATTGAGCGATACATAGAGGATACTCAGTGCTAAAGCAGAAAAAAACAAAGGACGAGCCAACGCTTTTTTGCTAATGCTTGAAGCATACATACAAATAATTTCATTGGTTTTCAGCATCGTAAAATACGTAACAATCATTCCAAAAACGATGGAAAGGGGTAAGACATAATTAATAGCATTCATGGCTTGAAAAAGCGCGTATAGCAATTGAAGGTTTGCTGAGTCAGGTATATTTTTATAATTGCTTAAAAGATCAACGCCTACATAAAAGAGATCCAAACCCAAGAAAATAACGAAGACGTTTTTGAGATAATGCATGATGATATATTTCTCAAAAAGTTTCATACCTTATCTCCATCACACCATGTTTGTTTAAGGGAATATTGTAGCGAAACTTCTTTTAAATCCTCACGTAACAATTCCTGAATGCTTTTCTTTACATGTAAAAGTAATTCAGGTAAAAATTCTCTTTGGCACATTGAAAAATCAGAAAGAACGTATTTAGCCACATCACTTTTGTGCAGTGGTTTTCCAATACCAATACGAACCCGTATATACTCAGCTCCTATATGTGCATCAATCGAGCGAAGCCCATTGTGTCCACCATGACCTCCACCTATCTTATAACGTACCGTTCCAAAAGGTAGATCTAAATCATCATGAATCACAATAATCTGATCGGGTTTAAAGTAATCACTCACAGAGCGAACACTTTCTCCAGAAAGATTCATATAGGTTGTGGGTTTTAGAAGTAGCATTGATGGGGCTTTAAAAAGCTCCCCTTTAAAAGAGGTTTTGGTAATTTTTTCTGCAAGAGGATGGTCATCGAGAAAAGCATCGATGACCATAAATCCAACATTATGTCGGTTGTTTTTGTATTGAAAATCAGGGTTTCCTAATCCAACAATCAGTGTCATTAAGCGTTACTTCGCTTTAATAACTCCCGCTACAGATACACGTGTCTCATCCATAATTTTTACATTGGCTGGAACCGCAATATCACGTACAAGAATGGTTTCACCCACATCAAGTTCACTCACATCAACGGTAAAATCATTTGGTAGGTTTTCGGCTGTACATTTAACCGCTAAACGTTTTTTAGACTGAATTAAAACACCTTTATTTTTTGTACCTTTTGGAATACCGACCGTTTTTACAGGAACTAAATATTTACTAACAACACCTGGAAGCGCAATACGTAAATCTACATGTAAAAGATTGCTGTTTACTGGGTCTCTTTGGTAATCTTGGATTACAACACTGTACTCTTTACCAGCCACTTTAACTGGGAAAATAAGCGTCTCTTTACTCTTTGCTGCCTTGATGAATTCGTTTGCTTTAAATGCAGCATTGATGTTTTCTTCACCCTTACCGTAAATATTAGCAATTAGATATCCATCTCTACGAAGTGCTTTAGTAGCCTTTTTTTCGATACTATCTCTAATGATGCCTTCTAACATGGTCTTCCTTTATAAAAATTAAGGGGCTAATTTTACTGAAACAAACCTAAAAACTGTATAAATATAACTATTTTTTGAGAGCAATAATATCTTGGTCAACCATTTCCACTTCATTTTGAAGAGAATGCGTATCATTTTTTCGTTTTTCTTTTTGCATTTTATCAGCATCGTAAAAATCAAGTGCCATCGCAATGTCATTACGACTTGAGGAGGAGCGAATGGCTTCTTCTCTTGAAATTTTCCCCTCGGTATAAAGCCCCAACAAGGCTTGGTCAAAGGTTTGCGTTTTATAAACTTCTTTTCCCTCTTTAAGGGCATCAGGAATCTCTAATTCACGCCCTTCTAAAATTAATGCTTCAATGCGTGCATTTTTAACCAATATTTCAACCGCAGCCGTGCGCCCTTTATCAACTGTTTTCACAAGTCTTTGTGCCACAATACCCTGCAAAACAGATGAAAGTGACATTTTAATACGATTTTGCTCACTGCCTGGGAACATGCCAATAATTCTCCCGATGGTCTCTTTAGCATCCAATGTGTGCAGGGTTGAGAGGACTAGATGCCCTGTCTCTGCAGCATGAATTGCTGTCTCAATGGTCTCTAAATCGCGCATTTCCCCCACTAAAATCACATCAGGATCTTCTCGAAGTGCTGCACGCAGAGCATCTGAAAACGAGATAGCATCAGGACCAATGGCACGTTGATTGACCACACATGAAGCATCTTTGTAAATAAATTCAACAGGGTCTTCAATGGTAATAATGTGTTTCTTTTGTGTTTGATTAATACGATTAATCATGGAAGCAAGCGTTGTTGTTTTACCTGAACCTGTAGGGCCTGTGACCAAGACTAAGCCTCGTGAAAGATCACACAAGGTGTTGATAACTGAAGGTAAATGCAAAGACTCTACTGTGGGCAAAACCATTGGAATGGTTCGAAAAACAGCCGAAACGCCATCAACTTGAAAAAACATATTGACACGAAAGCGATAGGCATCATTCAATTTAAAGGTAAAATCAATGTTTTTTTTCTCTACCAATTCAGGAAAACGACTGCGTAAAAGCTCTTTGGCTAAAGTTAAGCCCTCTTGATAGCTTAAGGCTTCATTTGAAAAGGGAACAATTTCACCGTTAATTCGTCCTCGAATCGTCGTACCTGTTTTAACATGTAAATCGCTTCCCTCACTTTCAACCAATTGACTCAAATAGACTTTGAGCCGTTTTGTCATCTCAAAGGTAAGTTCACTAACATTGACACTTTCTGCCATTGTGTTTATCCTTGCTATTTGAGTTCGTTTAAAATCTCCACAAAGGCTTCCTTAAAAGCACGCAATCCCTCATCCATTAACGTATCACTTACTTCATCTAAGTAAATTTCATTTGCAGCTAGTGCATTAAAAAAGTTCTCAATCATCTCAGAAGTATACTCGATAGCCTTACATTCTTTCGACGCTACAAAGGCATGAATGGTATCAAGAGGAGCCGTATTGATGGTATTTTCAACCAAAAGTTCTCGAATATAATAATCTTCTCTAAACCGATCACCTTTAACACCTGTACTTGCAAATAATGCCCTTACATTTTCAAGACCATACGCCTTAATACACTCATAACAACGTAAAGCGTTCATAATGCCTACACGCCCCATTGGAAAATCAATCTTAGAAAGCATGTCGTCCAACTTTCGATCAAAACGGCTTACAAAAATACTAATCACTGCTTTAGGAAGCGACTCTACCCCTTTTTCTTTTAAAAGCAGATTGGCACGTGAAAAGGCATCCAAACAATTTTGTGTTTGTTGCTTTGAGAAAACAAGGGTCGCATTCACATGAATACCCTCACTGAGCAATGCTTCCATAGCAACAAACCCTGCTTCAGTCGCAGGAACTTTAATCATCACATTGGGATAAGCAATTGCCTTAAAAAGACGTTTACCCTCCTCAATGGTTGCCTTGGCATCATCGCATAAAAAAGGATCCACTTCAATGCTAATAAACCCATCATTTCCACTTTCATAAGCACTTAAAAGTTTACCAGCAGCACATTGAATATCTTGAATAGCCAATGTTTCATAAATTTCTTTAGCAGGTCTACCCTCAAGAAGTGTTTTTGCCTCTTTATACGCTGGTGAGCCTAAAAAAGCACTCTTAAAAATAGAAGGATTACTTGTCGCCGCATTGACAATATTTTTTTCAACTAAGCTAGAAAATTCATTCTCTAAAAAACTTCTCTCAACAAAATCACACCATAACGAAAATTTTAATTCATTGTTGTACATTCTAAAACTCTTTTCTAAATAAATTCAAGTAAATTGCGCATATCTTTCTCATCAATCACAATATTGGCCGCACTTTTTAAAATAGGCTTTGCGCAAAATGCCACTTTTTTATGGGCGTGTTCAAACATTGAAAGATCATTAGCACCATCTCCCACCGCCACTGTATTTTCTTCGTTTACATGTAAAAGATTTTGCACCCTTTTTAACATGTCACCTTTGGAAAAACCAAACATCATATCACCACCAACCAGACCACTCAAATGGCCATCTCTTACATGTAAAATATTCGCAAAGTCCGCATCAAAGCCTAAAATCGCTTTAGCGGGTGTTGTCCCCATACGAAATCCTCCGCTAAAAACAATGACCGTATAGCCTTTTGCTTTGAGCCCAGCAATCGCCTCACGTGCACCATTCATTAAAGGCAAATGCGCACAAATCTCTTCTGCTTTACGTGCATTCATCCCTTTTAAAAGCCCTACACGTGTGGTTAAACTCTCAAAAAAATCCAGCTCTCCACGCATCGCTGCTTCGGTAATAGCGCAGACCTCTTTTTCTACCCCATGCTCTTTTGCTAAAAAATCTATCGTTTCACCATCCATGAGGGTTGAATCAAAATCAAACACACACAATTTCATTTCCATGACTCCCTTATTACAAATAAAGGATTTATTATATCACGCTAAACCTTAGGTAATATTCCAAGGAAATTTTCGGTTATAATACACCAAAGTTTAATTACATGGGAAAAAAATGCTAGAACCTTTTATTGAAAAATTAAAATATGAGAGCTTTTTAAGCCTTGAAACAACCCCTATTCACGAACCAACCTTTGAGCCTATGATTGAAAAAATTGCTCACTTTGGATTGGATAAACACGTCGATGGCTTTAGCACCACCGATAACCCCTTAGCACGGCTTAAATACAATGCTCTTTTTGGCGCACTCAAACTTCAAAACCGTTTTAACAAACCTGTCATTGCAACCATGAGTATGCGTGATCGCAATAAACTTGCTCTTCAATCAGACCTCCTAGGAGCTAATGAAAATGATCTTCGTGCCATTTTGTGCCTTACTGGTGATCCTTCAAGTGCAAGTGACCAACCATCCCTTAAAGGCGTTTTTGAGGGAAACAGCACACTCTTGATGGATATTATTCAATGCTTTAATGCGGGGATGGATTACTCAGGCAAACCTTTTAAAACACAACCGCACCCCATCTACCCTTTTGCCGTCTGTAACGCCCATAGCAATACACCACGCCACTTGATGAAAAAAATTGCTACTAAAATTAGCCATGGAGCTGTGGGGATTATTTCACAACCTGTCTACAGTGTAGACAATGCTTCAATGCTTCTTGAACTGCTCAAAGAGGCTAAAAAAGAGCTTGGTAAAGAAGACAATGAAGCACAAATGATTTTAGGATTTTTCCCTATTGTAAAACTACGCACTGCGCAATTTCTCTCAGCTCACGTCCCAGGGGTGAATGTGCCCAATTTTTGGATGGAGAAACTAGCTCGTGCTAAGAAAATCAGTGAAGAAGAAGAGAAAAAAGTAGGTTTTGAACTTTCGCTTCAAACCTTTCATGCGTTAAAAAAAGTTCACCCAAAAATTCATATGATGAGCGCCAATAACTTTGAATTGGTAGCAGATCTGCTAAAAGCCTAAGCGTTACATGTAAAAGAGCTAAACCTCTAGGCTTAGCTCTTCACGGGATTAAAAATCTCGTTTTAACAGGGCTTCTACTTTAAGAATCGTTAAGATATTCTCTTCTCGCATACCAATACCATAAACCATCCCTTTTTCTGCATGAATAGTCTCAGGTGGTGGTCCAATACGACTGCTTTTGATACGAATTGCCTCTGTGAGTCTATCTATCACAAAACCAGCGGTATTATCATGCCCTTTCATAACAATATAGCGGGTATCTTCTGTGGCTTTAACGGAATCCATTTTAAACTTACGACGCAAATCAATCAAAGGAATAACGCTTCCTCGAAGATTAAAAACGCCCAGAATATAATCAGGAACACTTGGAACTCTAGTATATTCAATGGGTTTAATAATCTCTTGAATACTCAAAATGGGCACGGCGTACTCTTCTTGACCAATAATAAATCCAACGAGCTGAACAACATCATCCTCTTTTTTAAGAGGCTCTTCAATCTGCTTTTGCTGTTTTTGGATAATTTGATTTAATTTATCACTCATCGCACTACCGCCTATAATTTAATATTTTTACGAACAACACTCTCGAGGTATTCTGGAGAGTATGGTTTGGTGATGTATTCGCTCATGCCTGATTCAACACCTCTTAATCTATCCGATTTTGAGGTACGAGATGTGACTGCAATTAATGGAAGGTTTTTGTATTTTGAATACTTTCGAATCTCCATAGCCAACGTATAACCATCCATGCGTGGCATCTCAATATCAATCAACACCGCATCAATACTGTGTTCCGATGATTTAATCATGTTAAGCGCTTCTTGTCCATTGCTTGCTTCTATGGTTTTCACCCCTATAGGTTCCATCGATTTTTTCATAATATTTCGATCCATAGCGCTATCGTCCACGACCAATACCACATAATCACTTGGTACTGTTTTTGCCTTCACAACGGTTTCAGCACTGGCACGAATGTCAACATTGATGCCTTTTGCAAGATTCATCAGTGCTGCCACATCCACAATGAGTGTCACACGACCATCCCCTCGAATGGTAGCCCCTGCAATACCCTCAATACCCTGTAAATAATCGCCCAAAGATTTAATAACAATCTCTTCTTGACCCACAAGCATATCAACCACAACACCCAGTTTTGACTCCGCAAGTCCTATAACAACAACATAGGTATGCTCGCCTCCCTCATACACCTGTTTGACTCCAAAAATATCAGAAAGTCGCACAAGAGATAAAACTTCATCTCGAAGTCGTAAAACATTTTTACCCTCAATGGTATAAATCTCATCCAGTGGAATGCGAACCGTCTCTAAAACGGAAGCTAAAGGAATCGCATAATACTCTTCTTGAGCACCGACCAATAAAGCTTGAATAATAGCAAGGGTTAGTGGAATTTTTAAACGAATGACCGTTCCATGACCTAACTCACTGTCAACATCAATAATACCATTGAGCTTTTCAATGTTGGTCTTAACCACATCCATGCCCACACCACGACCTGAAACATTAGTGACGACTTTTGCCGTTGAAAGGGATGGTTTAAAGATAAGCGCATAGGCCTCTTTGTCACTCATACCATCGGCTTCTCGCTCGGTAATCATTCCTTTTTCAATTGCTTTTGAACGCAATAAATCAGCATCTAAGCCTTTACCATCATCGGTGATCTCAATGACAATATTATTGCCCTCATTGTATGCTTTGAGCTGAATGAGTCCTGTCTCAGGTTTTCCTTTTGCACGTCTGGTTGCAATATCTTCAATACCATGGTCGCATGAGTTACGAATAATATGAACCAAAGGATCGCCAATCTCTTCCACAATAGACTTATCAAGCTCTGTCTCTTCACCTGAGATTTCAAGCTCAATTTGTTTACCTAGTTCTCGAGAAAGGTCACGTACCATTCTTGGAAATTTATTAAACACTTTGGCAATAGGCAACATTCTGGTTTTCATAACCGCAATTTGTAAATCTGTCGTTACCAAAGAAATAGAAGAAACAACTTGGTTAAGCTCTTCTAAGAATTTTTCACCCTCATAACGCTCTTCAACGTCGTCATAAATTTTAAGCAATCGGTTTTTACCTAAAACAAGCTCACCAATTAAATTCATTAAGTGATCAAGTCGTTTTACCTCAACACGAATGGTCTGCTCCATCGAACTAGAAGCATCTTTTTTTGCTGGGGCAGTATTCTCCGCATTAGCAGCTCTTTTGACAGGTTCAACAACCCTAGGTGCCTCTTTTTCCTCATCTGCATCCTCATCCACAACCACGGATGAACTACGTGGAACAACTGGTGATGGAGCTTGCGTGTTTTGCTTACGTTGACGATCTTCTTCCTTACGCATCTTGAGTAATCGTTCAATTTCGTCTTCAACTTCTTTATCGCTCAATTTTGAATAATCCACATTGTCTTCATTCATTGGCGTCTCTACAGGGTCCATTTCAACAGGCGCAGATGTACTAGATGTCGCTATCTGTTCTTCTTCATGTGTGGCTTCTCCATTAGAGATAATATCTAAGCGACGGCAAATATCGGTAATATCAATACCAATAGAAGTGTCATTGCCATTATCACGAATCGCATGAAGCAAGCTTTTCATTAAATCAATTGACTCTAGCACCACATCCATCACACCGTGTGTTAATTTTACCTCACCATGGCGTGCTTTATTTAAAACATCCTCCATGTGATGTGTCAGACCTGTTAGGACATCAAAATTTAAAAATGATGATGACCCTTTAATCGTATGCGCCACCCTAAAAATGCTGTTGAGCAGTTCCAAATCATCAGGATTGGACTCTAGCTCTACCAAATTTTGATCAAGTTGTTCAATAAGTTCGAACGCTTCAACCAAAAAATCTTCTAAAATTTCTTGAATATCTTCCATCGTTCTACCCCTATTGTGCTGTTTTCACGTGTGCTTTGATGACTTTTGAGACTTCTGTGTAAAAAATTCCCGCATCAAATTTTGTTAAATAGGCCTCACCGCCCGCCTCTTTGCCTCTAATTTCACTAAAATGGTCGCTAATAGATGAGTTAAAAACAATAGGAATATTTTTAAACCGAGGATCTTCTTTAACATTGGCTGCAAAATGAAATCCATCCATTTGTGGCATTTCCACATCGCTGATAATAATTTTAACCACATCGGTTAAACGATCACTGTAGGTTTTATAAAGCTCATTGAGTCTCTCCAAACCTTCCATGCCGTCTTTTGCCTCGACCACACGCATACCCATTTTTCTGAGGGCATCGCTGACGAGTTTTCGAGCGGTCATACTGTCATCCAAAATCAGAGCTGTACCATCAATTTTTTGAATTTGATCATCTGCAACATCAATTTTTGGCTGGTAAATACCTAAGGATTGAACTACATTTTCAAGGTCTAAAATAAGCAATACCTCATCGTTTTCAATCCGTGTCACACCCGTGATTTGACTCTTATCCAGTGAGCCCATACCTGCGACAAAGGAGGCTGGTTCTATATCTTTCCAACTAATACGACGAATGCGCTTGGCTTCATGCACCACAAAACCAATCAAAATATCGCTAAATTCGGTAATAATAATACGTGGTTTAATGGAACCATCATCAGGTTCTTTAATGTTCATCCACTTGGCAAGATTGACCACAGGAATAACAATACCACGCAAATCAAAAATTCCCTCAATATAATCAGGAACACCTGGAAGTTCTGTAAGATTAGGGATTTTGATGATTTCACGTACTTTAGCTACGTTAACACCATAAATTCCCTCATACACACCATTTTCTTCCTTTTTAAAAATACGGAAGTCCACCAACTCCATCTCATTGGAGCCTACTTTTAAAATACTTTCTTTCGCCATTTCTGCCCCTTATGTGCTTGGACATGACCTAAATTGCATTGGTGCAAATTCTGTCTCTGAGGAAGATTGTACACTAAAGTAGCTTTGATTGCACGCAAAAGATGAAAAATTTATGTAATGAACGCCAGATACCATAAATGCGTGATTCTGATGGTAATGACCTTCTGCGATTACCTCTGCTTTAGGGTATAAAAAGAGCTTGCGTTGTATCAGCGTTGTAAAATCGCAGATGTGTTTGCATAAATTCTTTTTGGATTGAGATTGTTCAATTGCTTTTGAGATGGCGCCTTGGCTTAACATATCACACCCATTTAAAAAGCTCAAAATGAAAGGGTTTCGTATGAGTTTTGTGTAGAAACGATTGAATCTATCACCGTATTTATCGCCGTGCAATAAAAGGCAGGTTTTTCCACTGGGAAGCTTACATGTAAGGGGTTGTTCTTCAATGGAAATGACCTTTACATGTAAAAAAAGTTGAGCCAAACGAAAGTCATGATTTCCCTCAAAATAATAGACCTCACACACCTGCGCAATCTCTTCAATAAGAGCAATATAGTGCTCATATTTTTTTACCCCATACACCACATCGCCCACAAGCAAATCAAACATATCACCCATTAAGAAGAGTTGGGATGGAGGATTTTTCTTTACATGTAAAAGGTATTCTAAGAAAAAGGAGCGCTCAGAACTATCATGCGCATCGGCGATAAAGTGCGCTCCTTCGTGAATTAAAAGATTAGGGGACATACGCAATAATGGGAATTCCAGCACTCTCTTCAAACCCACACATTAAGTTGGCATTGACCACTGCTTGAGAGGAAGCACCTCTAAGAAGGTTATCAATGGCGGAAGAGACAAAAAGCGATGTGCCTTTTTGTGTGACAAAAATATCGCAAAAATTGGTTCCTGCTACTGATTTAATATCCACAGGATTTCCCCTGACTCGCACAAAACGGGCCTCTTGATAAAAAGACTCAAGCAGGGCTTTTGCATCAAGCACCTCTGTGGTTTGCAAATAAGCGCTCACCAACATTCCTCGACTCACGGGTAAAAGATGCGGGATAAAATTGACTTCATATGCATGCCCACTTACCTGCGCAATTTTCTCAGCAATCTCTGGTTCATGGCGGTGTTTTAAAGGGTTGTAGGCAAAAATATTTTCATTAATGGTGACAAAGTGTGATGTTTGAGAAAGTTTTTTACCTGCACCTGAAACCCCACTTTTCGCATCAATAAAAATAGGTGCTTCTTTTTTTAAGTAAGGAAGAAACGGTAAAACTGCCAACAACGAAGCGGTTGGATAACACCCAGGATTAGCAATTAAACGAGCCTGTTTAATTTTTGCAGTGTGAATTTCAGGCAACCCATACACTGCCTCGCTTAGGTGCTCTTTATCCAAATGTTCGCAGTAGTGTTTCTCATACGCTTCAAGCTCCAAACGATAATCCGCTGAGAGGTCAACCACCTTTACATGTAAATCCAAAAGCTCTTTTGCAAATCCCATAGCAGCTTGATGAGGAAGGGCTAAAAATGCTAAATCCGCATGTTGTGCCACCTCTTTGGCATCGGCTTTTACAACCTCTTGTTCAAACACACCTGCTAAACTAGGATGCAATGCACTGGCTTTCACCCCACCCTCAGTGGTTGCAATATACGTAATCTCAAAATGCGGATGGGAAATAAGCATCTTAATCAGCTCTAAGCCCGTATACCCACTCGCCCCAATAATGGCTACTCTCATTTGAACTTCACCTCAAAGTCTATTTCACAATACGTAATGTTTAAAATGGCATACTCTTGCGTTCCTACAGGCAATTTAATCACAACTTCTTCATCCACGCAACGACCCATCAACTGTTTTGAAAGTGGCGAATGGTATGAGATAAGCCCCAAATCAGGATTGCTCTCGGTACTTCCCACGATACTGTACGTTACCTCTTCATTGGTTTCCAAATTCTCTAACGTAATGGTTGAGCCAAAACGCACTTTATCGTGTTCGTAACTGCTCGGATCAATGACTTGAGAGCGTGAGACAAAATCACTCAGCTCCGCAATACGTGCATCAATAAATGCCAATTTCTCTTTGGCAGCATGGTATTCAGCATTCTCTTTTAAATCACCATGACTTCGTGCAATATCAAGCTCTATAACAGTCTCTGGACGCTGTCTTTTTTTTAAATCATTTAACTCTTCGGTTAATTTTTTATACCCATATTCGGTCATTGGCTCTTTCGTTGCGTTCATTGTTTCACTCCTTTATTCTTCGTGTATTATGCCTTAATAATGCTTATCATTGCCTCTGTGGAACCTTGCTTTAACATGCCCCGAAGCTCCTTGGCTTGTGTTAAAAAGGCTTCTTTATTGACACTTTTATAGGCATGCAATAAGCCCTCAACACTGACATCTTCTTGCAAAAGTTCTTGATGCAAAGAGGGTTTCTTGGCAAAATCAAATAAAATATTTGCCAAACCCACGTGCGTGAGTTTTACGAAATGCTTTGCAATCCAATAATCAATCGCTTTAGCCTTGTACGCCAACACAAATGGAACGCCTACAAGGGCCGCTTCAAGTGTGGCTGTGCCTGAACAGATAAAGGCAAATTCACTCTTTGCAAAGGCTTCATAGGTATTGCGACAAATTTTAAAATCATGAATATCCCCATAAATTTCTGCAATCTCTCGATAATCAAAATGGGGAGGAATCACTAAAATTTTCTCTTTTCCTACTAATTTACTGGCCAACGCTTTATAAATAGGAAAAAGCGTTTTGATTTCACTTTTACGACTTCCTGGCAAAAATGCAATCACGCCACTTGTGTCACATTGCAATTTAAAAAGCGGTATTTCATCCAATAAAGGATTGCCCACATAGGTTGATTTGGTGTAAAACTGATCTTCAAAAGGAAAAATGGAGGCTAGTACATCACAATAGCGCTCCATTGCTTTAATGCGACTGGGCTTCCACGCCCACACTTTTGGCAAAATATAATAAATAATTGGCACATTGGGATTAATCGTCTTAATCGCTTTGGCTAAAGGCAAATTAAATGCGGGTGAATCGATTAAAATAACTTTATCCACGAAAAAACTCATGCGTGCCATAATTTTAATGGCTTTTTTTGCTTTACGAATCTTGGGCAATGCGTCTAAAAACCCCATAATTGAAAATGCCTTGCTTGGCATCACAGGTTTTCCAAAGCGCTCATCAAATACTCCGTAAATTTCACAGCTATCCAGCGCATTTAAAATTGGTTCTAAGTGCAAATTTGCCGATGGCTCAAGTGCGGAAATCAATAATTTCAAATTAATGCCTTTTATCTTCTTTATCACGAAGTCTATACAAAACTCTCTTAAAACTATAAGTCTGTTACGTTATAATACCTCAAAAAGTAGGTTCTATGAAACGCATTTTAATCACCAACGATGATGGCTTTGAAAGTGCGGGGCTTCACGCTTTAGCACGTGCACTTCGTCCTTTAGGGCATGTCACCATTGTCGCACCCAGCTCTGAGAAATCGGCGTGTGGGCACTCCCTCACCCTCACCCGTCCGCTTCGTTTCATCTCCCTTGAAGATGACTTTTTTAAACTGGACGATGGCACACCCACGGATTGTATTTACCTCTCTATTAACGCTCTTTTTGAAGGTGATAGTAAACCTGATTTGGTGGTGAGTGGCATCAATAAAGGCTCAAACTTAGGAGAGGACATCACCTACAGTGGAACAGCAAGTGCTGCGATGGAAGCGGCATTGCATGGGGTTCCTGCCATTGCAATATCGCAAGTTTATGTGGGAGGTCCTCAAAATATTGAGCTGAGTCATGGGTACGATTTGGCGGAGCAAACCGTGTATGATTTGGCTAAAAAGATTTTGGAAGGCACCTACCCTTTAGGTGAACGTCGCTTTTTAAATGTCAATATTCCCCCTCTAAGCCCCAACGAATGTAAAGGCTACAAAATCACCCGTGCGGGGCACCGCATGTATGGCAATGACGCGCATCTGCACCGCAACCCACGAGGTGAGGAGTATTATTGGCTGGGTGTACACACGCTTGAATGGATTAAAAGTGAAAACAATGACTGTGATCTCAGTGCCATTGAAGAGGGATACATCTCTATTACGCCTGTAAAACTCGACATGACCGCTCACGATGAACTAGAAAATTTAAAGCGATGGATTCAAAATGGATGATCGCTTTACCAGAGTGCGCCGTGTTTTAGGAGAGGATTTTGAGAAACTCCAAAATGCTCACGTTTTACTTTTGGGTGTGGGAGGGGTAGGAAGTGTCTGTTTGGACGCACTCTTTCGCACAGGCATTGGGTGCATTACTATTGTGGATGATGATGTCTATGACATCACGAACCAAAACCGCCAATTGGGTTCTGAAGCGGTGGGCGAAGTGAAGGTCACACACCTTGCCTCCTTGTATCCCAATGTCAGACCCATTCACGTCCTTATCACCCCTGCGTGGGTCGAAGCGTTTGATTTTTCACCCTACGATGTGGTCATTGATGCCATTGATGATATGCCAGCCAAAGTTGCTATTGCACATCAAACAAGCGAAAAACTCTTAAGTTCTAGCGGCAGTGCCAAAAAACTTGACCCCACTCGCATCCGCACCGCTTCTATCTGGAAAACCCACGGCGATGCGTTGGCGAAAAAAATGCGTTATGAGCTGAAAAAGAGCGGTTTTAAGGGAGATTTTCTCACCGTATATTCGGATGAAGAGCCTACATGTAAAGAGTTAGGAAGCCTCATGTGCGTCACAGGCGCTTTTGGTTTCACACTGGCATCGTTGGCGATTCGGAAGATTATGGGGAGAATGTAGGCTTTACATGTAAAGATAGCGAGGCTATTTTAAACTGAAAATAACCCTTTTCATAAGAAGATATTTTGTCGGGAGTGTTCAAAAAAAGCTTACATGTAAAGTGGGGTTTGAATGTTTGATGGTGGTCATATTGTTGCCTGTCCCTATTTATTTGTCCCTATCTTTTCTTTGCGCTTTATTCATCTTTAATGCCCATTATTTTATTTAGTCTATTTTCTAATTCTATAGCTTTATACTTATGTTGTAAAAACTCTAAATTTAACTTTGTTCTAATACTTTCTTGAGTTACACCTATATCAATATTTAATTTCCCTTTTCTAACATCCTTGTTATTATTGCAATAATAAGCTTGATAAAATTCAAATTCACATCTTTCATGTTCCATGCATTTCTTTTTAATGATCTCTATTATTTCGCATTTTTTTTCTAGAGGAGTTTTAATACCAAAAATCAAACCTTTTAAACTATTAAAATCATATTTTAGTTTTCTATAGTTTTCTTCAATATCATAGTTTTGTAATCTATGCCAAGTTATTCTGTACTCATTTTCATAGCTCCAGTCTTTAGTTTTTATTAATTTGTTATTTTCTAATTTACTCCAGAATACATCACGCCATTTTTCTTGATTATTGATCACTTCATCAAATAAATTACTCTTATTTTTATTTTCATCCATATACCATGAGTTTACAGTTGGTTCAGTCGATAATCCAAATGATTCAAAAAAATTTATCTCTTCAAAATTGCCATCATAATTTACCTTTTGAAACCTCATAGATTGTTTTGTTTGTGTATTTCCTGATAAAACATTCAAAAAGTTTAAACTGTTATTTTCATCAGCTTCAAATATTAAACAAACTCCGCTATGATTTTCTCCATAATTTCCCCAAACAGATGAGTTATGATAGTCTTCTAAAAAACTTGCAACATAAATTTTTGGATATGCAAGTTTTTGTAAAGCTTCTAAATAATGTGTATGAAAATTCATTATAAAATATTTATTAGGGGTGTTTTGGTCTATTTTTGAGACACAAGATAACTCAAGCATTAACTTGTCATACCAAGATTTATTATTTTGATGAATTATATTTACTTTTTCAACACCATACTCATTTTGTAATTCCTCAAGAGCATCTATAGCTTTAATCATCTCTTGTATTTTATTTTTATCAATTTCTATAAATTGTTCTCTTTTAGGCATGAGTCCTTTAGCTTCATAAACTTTTTGAATAATCTCCAATAAATCATAATTAAAAGTATATAGATAATTAAGAAATTCATTTTTTGTAATTGCGGTAGTTCTTTTAGAAATTTTATCTATTAAATCTCCATATAAGTCAAAGAATATTTTAGGAATATCTTGAAGCTCAATATATGTACTTGATTGCCTAACATCATAAAGATTATGAAAAATAGGAATAATATCGTTAGAAAAAATAAATTTTTCTCCAATGATCTTATAATAAAGCATAAAAACGCTATTGAGACAATAGATGTAGTGTTCAAAAAAATTTCTCCATACAATTTCATCCCCATCAAAAACAAAATCCATAAAGCCTTCCATTGGATCATTTAGTTTTTCAGGAGTTTGAAAAAATATCTCTTGATTTTCTAACTCTTTATACTTTCCTAGTAAACTGTTTAAATTTCTAATTCTATAAAATATCTTTTTCATTTTATTTCCTCAGCATTGCTTCATATATCTTAAAAAATATTTAAAGTTTTCTTTATCATTTTTAGAGGTACAAACTTATCCGATCAGTTTTTTTTCTTATCAGAGTTTATCATATTATGGACTACTCCTTTGTACACCCAATGCCCATAGAAAACTTTGGCTCTTTGGTTTTTATCTCATTTTATCTTTACATGTAAAAGTTACTCGTACATAAGAGAAAGTCCAACACCCACATCTAAAACCTCGCTTGTTTTGGATAATTTGATTTTATACTCTAAACTGGTGCAATGGCAAGGATGCATCGTTTTTATCTGCTGTTCATGAAAATACTTTAAGGTTCCCTCTGCTTGAATTGCACTGGGATGAAGCAAATGAAAACCGCCAATAATATCAACAATTCTCTCATCCTTACACACTTTTTTTGCATATTCAATAATATTGCAAATGCCTGAATGCGAACACCCCGTGATGATAACAAGTCCTTGGGCTGATTGATAAACCAATGCAGAATCATCCTTAACATAATCATCTTTCATTGCATCTGCCGTTTCGTACTGCCCCATTGGTTCAAGATTTTCAAAAGCGTTCGTTCTTTCAATTTCTCCTAGAAAAACTAACTTAGGTGTTATCCACAAGGGTTTGCTACTCCATTGTGTCTTAAAATATTTGCTAACATTTTTTTGATCCAGCATTGAACCAATACACTGACCGCTCTCTTCTTTGTGCAAAAAAGCCTCTGGATGTGCAATAAGCGTCGGATGAGAGTATGGGATATTTTCAGCTTTTGCCTCAGCGTAAAATGTAGCCAAAGAGATTAACCCGCCTGTATGGTCATTATGCCCATGAGAAATAACCACATAGTCAATATCTTTGAGGGATTCATTCATTTTTTGCGCATTTTTGATAAAAATATCTGAGTACCCAACATCAAATAAGACTTTGGTATCGCCCTCGCTAATGAGATACGAAACCGCAGGTTCTGCCAAAAAATAACGATCAATAATCGTATTGTTATCCACTAACACTTTTAATTCCATGGTATGTTTTCCTTTGTATAGCTATTTATTCTAAATTCTTATTTACCTCGAAACAGCGTTTGACACATCAATAGTGTTTATAAGTTCATCAACGATGCTTTGGCACAAGCAATGCGTTTTGCAATATCTTCTCCCTCTTTATCCATAAAATCAATTTGAATTTTATACACCAAATCCGCTCCCTCAAAAAAGCTAAACACCACATACCCTGCATAAAGTTTGGCTTCTTTGGTTTTTTTTCCAGGGTCTAGGGGGTCGTTTTCATATATCAGTACATGTAAACGAAGCGAGTCTTTGGAGGGTGTTTCTCCAAACTCTCTTATTAAGATATTTCGGACTTCGTTAAGGTCTAAACGCTCAAAAAGCTTTGAGGGAGCATAGTGCGATTTTTGTGTCTCAAGGTCTACGACAAGCCCTTGTGTACGGATGGCTTCTTGAAAGGCATGTATTTTTTCTTTGAAGTAAACACGTTCAAACACCACCGTTTCTTTTTGGCATTCAAGGCGTAAAGAGCGACAACTGATTTTTGTAACCTGCGTGTAGATGGCATAAACTATGAACACCAAAATGGCAAATCCGAGCACAAGCAAGAGCTTTTTTAACATCTCAAAACCCCTTTATTTTAAACATATGTTTGAAAAAAATTATACCTTCATAGTGCACATATGTCAATAATAACTCTTGACATTATGCACATATGTGTATTATAATGGCTTTAATTTATTGAAAGGTGAAACCAAATGGCACGCAATCCAAAAGCAAGAGCGGTGAGTCACCCTCCTTTATTTACGACCTTTAAGCCTGCAGGTGTCGCAGCCACCAAACTAGCAACCATTACCCTAGAACTGGATGAGTACGAAGCGATTCGTTTGGCGGATTATGAAGGCTTAGAACACGAAGAGGCAGCTGAGATGATGGGTATTTCTCGCTCAACCTTCACCAGACTGATAGAGCGAGCTCGCAAAAAAATGGCGTTGATGCTTGTTGAAGGCTCTAAGGTGGTGATTGATGGAGGAAGTGTGCATTTTAAAGAAAATGTTTACCAATGCAAGGCATGCAACCACCGTTTTAGAGCACGTATCCATGAAGAAGAGAAAGAGTGCCCTCTGTGTCATTCAAGTGAACTGATAGATTTTGCTAAAGGGTTTGGGCATGGATCGTGTTGTCATCACACAGAAGAGGAGGGAGCATGAAAATAGCCATAGCCAGCGGTAAAGGTGGAACGGGTAAAACGACCCTCTCCACCAATTTAGCCACCTATTTAGGAGAAACCCAGCGTGTTGTTTTAGTTGATTTGGACGTGGAAGAGCCAAATTCAAATCTTTTTTTAAATGGAGAGCTTCTACGCAAGGAAGACAAAATGAAGATGATTCCACGCTGGGATAGCACTTCATGCACCTTGTGTGCGGAGTGTGTTCAAAATTGTAATTTTAACGCTTTGCTTTTCATTGCCAATGAAATTTTAGTCTTCCAAAATCTCTGCCACAGTTGTTACGCCTGTTCAGAGCTTTGTCCGACAGGTTCACTGCCGATGGAGCCTATAAAAATGGGCGAACTCAGCCATTTTCTAGCGGGGGATATAGAGTTTGTGGAAGGGCGTTTAAACATTGGGGAAGAGCAGGCCGTCTCGTTGATTGCGCAAACAAAAAAATACGTTGATCAACATTTTGATGATGAGGCTATCAAGATTTTTGATTCACCTCCAGGGACATCATGCCCCGTGATTGAGGCGATTAAAGATGCGGATTTTGTTATTTTAGTGACAGAGCCTACCCCTTTTGGTTTGCATGATTTAACGCTTGCGGTGGAAACGACACGCATTTTAAAGAAAAAGTTTGGCGTGGTGATTAACCGTTATGGTATGGGAAATGACGAGGTTGAGGCTTACTGCCAAAGCGAAAACATCCCAATTTTAGGGAAAATCCCTCATCTTATGGAAGCGGCAAAGCTCTATTCGGAGGGAAAACTCATCTATAAAGAAAGTCCATCCTTTAAAGATGAAATTCAAAACATTGCTTTACATGTAAAGAACTTCTCACAAGGAGTGGAACAATGAAAGAGATAGTGGTTATTTCAGGCAAAGGGGGTACGGGAAAAACCTCCATCACCGCAGCCCTTGCTAGTTTAGCTAAAGAGTCGTGCGTGGTGGTGGATTGCGATGTGGATGCAGCGGATATGCACTTGTTACTTCAGCCAGACTTTGCTCATAAAGAGGATTTTTACAGCGGTCTTTTAGCCCACATCGATGAAGAAGCGTGTCGCAATTGTGGTCGCTGTGCCGATGTGTGTCGTTTTGATGCGATACGCTTTGAAAAAGGGCGTTATGTCATTGATGAACTCTCGTGTGAAGGGTGTGGGTACTGTGAAAAAGTGTGTCGTCCAAAGGCGATTTCGATGAACGAGCGTTTGGCAGGTGCTTGGTTTCACTCCTCTACAAAATACGGAAGCGATATGATTCACGCAAAGCTTGGCATTGGAGCGGAGAATTCAGGTAAATTGGTCGCCAAGGTCAAAAAAGAGGGAAAAGCGATTGCACTGGAGAAAAACAAAGCTTTAATGATTGTCGATGGCTCACCTGGCATTGGCTGTCCTGTGGTCTCTTCTTTAAGTGGGGCAAACTTTGTACTGTTGGTCACAGAGCCAACCCTCTCAGGATTGCACGATTTAAAACGGGTTTATGAAGTGGTGAAAAAGTTTCGCATTAAAGCAGGATGTATCATCAATAAAGCCGACCTAAACCCTAAAGTGTGTGAGGAAATTGAAGCCTTTTTAAGGGAAGAATCCATTTTACATGTAAAAAATATCCCTTACACTAAAGCCTTCACACAAGCGATGGTTGAAGCCAAAACCATTAGTGAATACAGCGATGTGCCTTTAAAAAAGTTACTTGAAGAAAGTTTTGAAACCATAAAAAACACATTAGGAGTATAAAATGAAACTAGCCTTTACAACGGTTGATCCTGCATGGGAATCAATGATGGAAGCACGCTTTGGACGTACCTATTATGTCCTTATTTTTGATGAGCAAAGTGGGCAAATCACCATTCACGACAACCGTGAAATTGTCAATCAAGAACATGGAGCGGGTCCTAAAATGGCAAAACTCATGGCAGATTTGGGGGTGGATGTCATCATTACAGGCAATGGTCCAGGAGAAAATGCCCGTGCAGTGTTAGCACAAATGAATACGGTTATCTACGTGGGCGCAGGAGAGATGAGTGTGGCTGAAGCGTATAAAGCGTATCAAGAGGGTGCACTGGAAAAGTTTTAGTTTAAAAGCGTTAAAATAACTATTTCAAAAAATAAATAAAAGGTTAAGTTATGATTATTGTATTTCCTACAACAAAAGATGAGGGCTTAGGTGCCAAACGTGGTGCGCATTTTGGTAAAGCAAATTATTATACGGTGATCACTGTTGAAGATAGTGTTGTAAAAGATGTAGCGATTCATAAAAACCCAGGGCATGTGACAGGGGCATGTTCAGATGCGGTCAATAACATTCAATCCCTAGGAGCGGATGTTTTAATTGTTGGTGGTATTGGTGGGGAACCTTTGAAAAAGTTTTTAGCCATTGGTATTGACGTCTATTTTGATGATAAAAATGAAATTTTAGAAGACTCTTTGCGTGCATTTTTAGCAGGAAATGTTGCAAAAATCAATCCAAACCATACGTGCAGTCATAAATAAACATCTTAGGCTACGTTTTGGCGTGGCCTTCTTAGTTATCGAAGCCTCTTCAATCTCACAGTGCCTACTCTAAAAATAGATGAAGGTTTCGCCTCAAAAAAATCCTTACATGTAAAGATAATCACATCGGCTTTTTCTTTGGCATACACTTCATCAAAGCCCTTTCCACTAGGGTTTGACGAAGTCGAATAACTCCATTTTAATTTTCGTAGAAACTGCAAATGTGCTTCATCTTTGACCACACGAATCGCTAGTCCACACGGATAAGCAAAGGTTGTTTTTTGGGCTCTGCGGACACGGTTTTTATGGCGTTTTGGAACTCTGGTAAAATGACGAAGGGTGGTGAGTGAATCCACACTCATCAAAAACGATTTACCGCTTGGGCGGTTTTTCGTCTTGATAAGTGCTTCAGCATTTTGAGAGAGGAACCCTGCTGTTGTCTCTGTTTGGGCGAGATAAACAAGCTTGGGGTTCATGGTTTTAATTTAGATAGTCTTGTAACGCACGTGGCTCAAGTGCGCTTTTGTCTTGGATGTACTCTATCGCAGTGGCTGCAGCTGCGGCTGCGGCAACGGTGGTAAAGTAAGGAATCTTAAAGCGCAACACGGCTTGGCGAATTTTCTTCGCATCGTCTTTGCTTGATTTATTATCACTCGTGTTAATCACCAAAGCAATGTCACCATTTTTGAGTTTATCTTCGATGTTTGGTCTGCCTTCAGAGATTTTATAGACAAACTCTGCGTTCACACCTGCTTCTTGAAGTGCTTTGTGCGTGCCACCTGTTGCGATAACTTTAAAGCCCAAAGCCTCAAATTTTGTACCGATTTCTTTGGCAAAGGATTTGTCGATGTCTACTAACGAGATAAAGACGGAACCGCTTTTGGGAAGCACGTTTGCAGAAGCAATTTGGCTTTTTGCAAACGAAGCTGGGAAGTTGCGGCTAATGCCCATAACCTCACCCGTTGATTTCATCTCAGGTCCTAAGATAAGGTCTGCGCCTTGAAGTTTATTGAACGGGAATACCGCTTCTTTCACCGCAACGTGGTCGAATTTCTTCGGTTTTAAGATGCCATTACCTTCACGTACCACGTCAAATTTATCGTAAAAAGCAAGCGCTTCTCTGAGATTTCCTTGGTACATGACACGTGTCGCCACTTTTGCCATCGGAATGCCTGTTGCTTTACTCACAAATGGCACTGTACGACTCGCACGAGGATTGACTTCGATCATGTAAACATCGTCTTGATAGATGGCGTATTGAATGTTCATCAAACCAACAACGCCTAGGTTAAGGGCGATTCGTTTGGTTTGAGACTCAATTTTGGTAAGAATCTCATCACTCAAAGAGATAGAAGGCAAAGAACATGCGCTATCGCCACTGTGAATACCTGCTTCTTCAATGTGTTGCATAATGCCACCGATGTACACCTCTTTACCATCACAAATCGCATCGACATCCACTTCAATGGCACGATCAAGGAATTGATCGATAAGAACAGGTGAATTGTGGCTTACGCTGACTGCTTCGTTCATATACGTACGAAGTTCGCTCTCATTGTAAACGATACGCATCGCCCTTCCACCCAGAACATAACTTGGACGTACCAAAACAGGATAGCCGATCTCTTTAGCTTTTTCTATCGCCTCTTCTTCGCTCGTTGCGGTGGCATTGTTGGGTTGTTTGATGTTGTTTTCGGTAATAAATTGTGAGAATTTCTCTCTATCTTCTGCCATGTCGATCACACGTGCTGTGGTACCGATAATTTTCGCACCCATCACGGTGAGTTTCTTTGCTAATTTAAGCGGTGTTTGACCACCAAAATGCACGATAACGCCATCGGGGTTCTCTTTTTCTACCACGCTTCTGACGTGTTCAAAATCAATTGGTTCAAAGTAAAGAATATCGCTGGTATCATAATCGGTCGAAACGGTTTCAGGGTTACAGTTGTACATAATGGTTTTAACGCCCAAATCACCCAGCGCATATGCCGCATGGACACAACAGTAGTCAAACTCGATGCCTTGACCAATACGGTTAGGTCCACCGCCGATAATCATGACTTTTTTCTGTGTCTCTTTTTCGTTTACATGTAAAGGCAGTTTGGTCACATTGGTCGTGGAGTAAAGGTACGGGGTGAGGGCTTTAAACTCTGCTGCACATGTATCGACTTCATTGTACTCAAAGTCAATGTTCAGTTTGTTACGTGCAAAATAGATGTCATTGGTCGTGAGCTCTAAATTGTCCTCTTTGTTGATCAGTTTGGCGATCATCTTATCAGAGAAGCCCATCGTTTTGGCTTGACGTAAGAGTTTTTCATCGTTAAGAATGAACATATCAATCTTTTTCTCAAAATCAATAATCTCTTTGATTTGATTTAAAAACCATGGATCAATTTTACTTAAGTTGAAGACATCTTCCACGCTATAACCTCGACGGAACGCTTCACCGACATAGAGTGCTCTATCGGCATTGGGTCTTCTGATCTCATTTTTGAGTTTATCTTCATCCACTTTCATACTCTCAAAACCGCTAAGGTTCGTCTCAAGGGAACAGAGCGCTTTTTGGAAAGACTCTTTAAACGTTCGACCAATCGCCATCACTTCACCCACGCTCTTCATCGAAGTGGTCAGTGTAGAATCCGCTAATGGGAATTTTTCAAAGGTAAAACGAGGAATTTTAGTCACGATGTAGTCAATAACAGGCTCAAAACTTGCCGCCGTTCCTGTGATGTCATTTTTAATCTCATCGAGTGTAAAACCAACCGCTAAAAGTGTTGCTACTTTGGCGATAGGATACCCCGTCGCTTTAGAAGCAAGTGCAGAGCTACGGCTTACACGTGGGTTCATCTCGATAACCGTCATACGACCCGTTTCAGGGCAGATAGAAAATTGTACGTTACTTCCCCCCGTATCCACACCAATTTCACGAAGAATCGCAAATGAGGCATTGCGCATACGTTGGTACTCTTTATCGGTCAAGGTAAGCGCTGGTGCAATGGTAATGGAATCTCCCGTATGAACACCCATGGGGTCAAAGTTTTCGATAGAGCAGACGATGATGCAGTTATCGGCACGATCACGAATCACTTCCATCTCATACTCTTTCCAACCAAGCAGTGACTCTTCGATCAAAATCTCATTAATCGGACTCGCATCCAGTCCTGCCATCGCAAGTTCTTTGAATTCATCAATGTTATATGCCACACCACTTCCCCCACCTGCTAGCGTATAGGATGCACGAATGATGAGAGGAAAGCCAATTTTCTCCGCTGCGGCATACGCATCTTCCATGTTATACGCATAAGCGCTAATCGGTAAATCCATCCCAATTTTGATCATCGCCTCTTTAAAGGCTTGTCTGTCTTCACCTTTTTTAATCGCTTCTGGGTTCGCACCTAAAAAGATAACATTCGTGAGCATACCTTGTTCGTGCATCGTCATCGCAACATTAAGTGCGGTTTGTCCACCCATCGTTGGAAGTACGGCGTCCACACTCTCTTTTTCAATAATGCGTGCGATCACTTCAGGCGTAATTGGTTCAATATACGTACGGTCTGCAAATTCAGGATCGGTCATAATGGTCGCTGGATTGGAGTTTACCAATACGACTCGGTATCCAAGCTCTTTAAGCGTTTTGGCTGCTTGTGTTCCTGAATAGTCAAATTCACATGCCTGTCCGATAACAATAGGACCTGATCCGATTAATAATATGGTTTTAATATCTTGACGTTTTGGCATCTCTTTCCTTTAATCTACATGTAATATTCAAGCCAATATCCAAAGAGACTGGATTCAATATTAATTTTGCTTAATCACATGCATATACGATGGTACATGCGGTGTGACATAGGGGGTTATCACAACGGTTTTTGAAGACTCTTCTTCAATGACTTTAGAAACCACACCCACTTTAATTCCCTCAAAAAAGATTCCATCTAATCCACTGGTTATAACCTCATCACCAATTTGAGGTTGTAGCCACTGAGAAAGATATTTCACTAAGACTTCTTTACGATTTCCTTGCATAATGCCTTGCATTTTACTCTCGCCCACATACACTGCAAAAATTGATTTTGGATCGCTTAACAATAAAGCTTGAGGATGCCCATCACTTGCTACCACAATACCTGTGGCATATCCCTCTTGCAAAAGCCCATATATTTTACTTTGATTAAAATCATTAAAACGAAGCCACACTTTGCCATAATCATTGAGGTTTGAATACCCAATAGTTTCAACCAATTCTACGTTTGGATAATATCTAGCAATATTATGCTCTTTTAAAAGATCGTTTAATTTACTTGCAAATGCAATAGATAAAACAGCTGATTTTTGTAAAGTTTGATTTTCTGCTCTCAAACGCTTAATTTCTTCTGTTTGGCTAATATGCTCATCAATTTTTTGAGTCACTGTATTTTTAATATCTAAATATGTTTCTAAGATTTTATTGTTTATTCCGCCAATAAAATGTCGTGCTTCTGTGCCGTATCGAAACGATACGACCACAAAAGCCACACACACTAAAATAATCTTAATTTTATTCATTCGATAATTGTTGTAATAAATCAATCTCTTCGAGTGCTTTACCTGTTCCTTTAGCAACGGCTAGAAGTGGCTCATCTGCAACAAAAACAGGTAATTTAACAATGTCTGAGAGATACTTATCAAATCCACGGATAAGTGCACCGCCACCTGTTAAAACAACACCATTTTCAACAATATCCCCTGCTAAATCAGGAGGCATCACTTCAAGCACATCTTTGAGTGCATCGGCAATCTCTTTCAGTGGTTCTTTAATCGCATCTCTTACATCTTCACTGGTAAGCTCAATACGGCTTAATAATCCACTCACTTGATCTCGTCCTTTAACCATCATGGAAAGAGGTTCTTCAATTGGAATGGCTGTACCAATAGCTATTTTAATCTCTTCGCCTGTTCGCTCACCAATAAGAAGGTTGTATTTTTTCTTCACATAATCTACAATCGCCATATCAATCTTATCGCCTGCAACACGAATGGATTTACTAATCACCAAACCACCTAAGGAGACGACACCAATTTCAGTTGTGCCACCACCAATATCGACCACCAAACTACCTTGGGGTTCACGAATCGGAAGCCCCGCACCAATCGCTGCAGCCATAGGCTCTTCAATTAAAAAAACTTCACGAGCCCCTGCGCTCATCGCAGACTCACGTACCGCTTTACGCTCCACTTGTGTCAGACCATAGGGAACACAGATGATAATACGAGGACGTAAAAAACTTTTTCTACGGTGTGCTTTTTCAATGAAGTAACGAATCATCTTTTCCGTCATATCAAAATCAGCAATCACGCCATCACGCATCGGACGAATCGCTTCAATGTCGCCTGGTGTTTTTCCCACCATATTTTTTGCTTCTTTTCCTACAGCTAGAATATTTTGCTTACCATAACGATTGCGTTGTACTGCGACAACGGAAGGCTCATTGATAATAATACCTTTCCCCTTGACCAACACTAAGGTGTTGGCAGTTCCAAGGTCGATACTCATATCGCTTGAAAAAAATCCTATCACTTTGTCTAAAATCATCTCATCTATCCTTTTTTACGTTTACGCGCTTTTTTTGTCTTTTTTAATATAAAGAGGCTTTTCACCTTTTTGGACAGCATCTTTGGTAACCACCACTTCATACCCCTCTAATTCAGGAAGTTCATACATCACATCAACCATCATCTCTTCCATAATGCTTCGAAGCCCACGTGCACCTGTTTTACGTTTAATAGCAAGTTCAGCTACAGCCTCCAGCGCTTCTTTTTCAAAGGTAAGTTCTACCGTGTCAATCGCAAAGAGTTTCTGATACTGTTTATAAATAGCATTTTTAGGTTCTGTTAAAATGCGTACCATATCTTCTTTCGTAATAGAGGAGAGTTTTGCACTTACATGTAAGCGTCCAATGAGCTCTGGAATCAGACCATAATGCACTAAATCATCAGGTTCTACCAAATCAAAAAGTCCTTCATCTTGGCTCTTTGTACGTTTTTCTTGCTCAAATCCTAAAACATTTTTCCCGATACGTCGCTTTACAATTTCTTCCAAACCATCAAACGCACCTGCACAAACAAATAAAATGTTAGTGGTATCGATTTGAATAAAATCTTGATTTGGGTGTTTACGTCCACCTTTGGGTGGAATATTAACAACACTACCCTCAATGATTTTTAAGAGTGCTTGCTGAACACCTTCCCCTGAAACATCACGGGTAATCGAGCGGTTTTCACTCATACGTGCAATTTTGTCAATCTCATCGATAAAAACAATGCCTTGCTCTGCTTTTTTAATATCTCCGTTGGCGCATTGTAAAAGCTTTGTCAAAATATTTTCAACATCTTCACCCACATACCCCGCTTCTGTCAAGCTGGTCGCATCTGAAATGGCAATAGGCACATCTAAAAAGCGAGCTAAGGTCTGTGCCATTAGCGTTTTGCCACTTCCTGTTGGTCCAATGAGTAAGATGTTTGATTTTGATATTTCTGTATCATCCGCAACACTACTTTGTTTAAAAATACGTTTATAATGATTATACACACCCACGGAAAAAATCTTTTTGGCTTGATCTTGCCCAATGACAAAATCATCCAATACTTTTTTTAACTCTTTGGGAGCAAGTACGGTTGGGTTAAAAGACTCACCTTGTGGTTGCTGTGAAGCTGAAGACTCTGGAATTTCACCAAAAAAAATCTTGTACGCAGAAATCACACAATGCTCACAAATAAATACATCATCTCCCGCAATCAAACGGGTGTCATTACTCTCTTTGGTTCCACAAAAACTACATTCTCTACTCAACATTATTTTTCCTCTCAAATGGAATCCCACGGGTTGAATCCACAATAAAACGACACATCTGTATCACTTTGTCATTGCCTTCACTCTCTAAAAGTGTAGAAGCAACTTCTTGAAGCGGTTTGCCTGCTTCAAATAATTTTCGATACGCTCCACGCAAAGCATCAATATCGGGGCGTTCAAAGTGACGACGTAAACCATTAAGATTTAAACCTCTTAAAATAGCACGATTGCCCTCTGCTAAACAAAACGGTGGAATATCTTGTGAAAGTGCGGAGGCTCCTGCGATCATGGCAAAATCTCCAATTTTTACAAACTGGTGTACAGGTGTCATCCCCCCGATTACAGCATAACTTCCCAACTCCACATGTCCTGCAAGGGTTGCAGCATTGGCTAAAATACAGTGATTTCCGATGTGTACATCATGACCAACATGTACATACCCCATAAATAAATTGTGATTTCCAATCACAGTTTGACTGCCACCACCCAGTGTGCCTGGATTAAACAGTGTAAATTCACGTATTTTATTATAATCACCAATAATCAGTTCAACCTCTTCACCCGCATATTTTAAATCTTGAGGAATGGACCCCAAAACAGCGTGTGAAAAAATTTCATTATATTTTCCAATCGTCGTGTTGCCATAAATATGCGACCCCTGAGCGATTTTTGTTCCCTCACCTATTTTTGCATTTTTGGAGATAAAACAAAAGGCACCCACCTCAACATTGGCTTCAAGCAATGCTCCCTCTTCCACAATAGCGCTTGGGTGAATTTTTGGCATCTTATTTATCCACAATCATAGCTTTAAGTTCAGCCTCTGCGACCAACTTATCATCGACATACGCTTTTGCATCTAGCACCCAAATGTTACCTCTGTGTTTTAACACACTCAGTTGATACACCAATTTATCTCCTGGACGTACGGGATTTCTAAATTTTGCATGATCAATGCTCATAAAGTAGACCACTTTTTCTTTTGTGCCCTCTTGCATCTCTTCATCCATGCTTTTAAACGCCAACACGCCACCTGCTTGTGCCATTCCCTCAATAATCATAACGCCTGGGTAAATAGGATGATCAGGAAAGTGCCCTTGAAAAATTTGTTCACCAATGGTAACATTTTTATACGCCTCTATAGAATGACCTGAATGCAAGGCAGTTACCCTATCTATAAGTAAAAAAGGGAAGCGGTGTGGAAGTATTTTTTGAATCTCTACAACATCAATTAACATCTTTAAAACCTTCTAACAAAATTCTAATATTTTATCTAATTAATACTAAATTTTCTCTAATGTCAGGGTAAGTCTTACTTTGAATAAAGAGTTCATAGCTCTTTATTTCAATCGTATCAAGCACCACAAGTGGGCTTAAAGAAGCGCATTCAAAGCTCTTAAAAGCATTTCGAACACGTAATTCTACCGCAACACTCGGAGGATTTTGTAACATCTCTTTCACACATTTATAGCCTGTATTTGCCTTTTGATTAAACATCTGTAATGAAATAAAACGGGCTTCTTCTTTTGCTAAATAACCAACACCCTGTGCGATAAATTCAACGTGTGTTTTCACATGTTCTTTTTTACATGTAGAATAAAAAAGAACATAACTTGGCATGACCTCTGCATCCTTTTTCACCCACGCACGTAATAATCGATAATTTAAAAATTTTTCACGTACCAATTTAAACGGGACTTTTTGTGCTTCCAATGCTCTTACTTTTTCATAGAGTTCAATACGCTCTTCAATGGAAGAGGGAAGTGTTTGTGGTCGTAAAGGGAAACTCAGTTCATCCGCCAAACGATCTTGCTGCTCTCTTTGTACACGCAAGGCAAAAAGACACCCACAATAATCTTGATGGTAGAGCATACTCTCTTTGGCTAGAGCAAACTGTTCTTGAGTACCGCCTTTTTTTCTAAAATCAGGTGCAAGACTTTCAAGCCCATATTTTTGTGCAATAGAAGCTAACGCTTCTTCTAACTGTGCAAGGGATTTTTTAGGGCTTGTTAGTAATGTGGTTGTTATTATTTTCTCCCCTAATTCTAAGGCTTTTTGTGCTGTTGCTTCTAACCTGTTATCAAAACAAATGGCACATCGTTTGCCTTTTTCAGGTTCGTTTTCAAACCCACGTACCGCCTCCAACCATCCTGTATAGTTGTATTCACCGACATGTAAAATAATTCCTAAGTGTTCACAACTTCGTTGCACATCTAAAAGCCGTAGTTGGTATTCACTAAAAGGATGAATATTGGGGTCATAAAAAAAAGCTTCTAATCTCTCAGAAGGATACGCTTGTGCTAATTTTTGTAAAAAAAAGTGGCTATCAACAGAACAACAAATGTGTACGAGCATAATCTTAATCTTTCATGAGGTATTTTGTAAGTGAGTATACCACAGCGCTCTTTTACAAAAAGTTTATCACATTTTGTAGTATAATAATTTAACATTGCAAGGAGAATTCGCCATGAAAAAACCTTTTAAATTCCTACTCTTTTGGCTCATTTCACTTTCACTGTTTTACACGTTAAGTGGTTTTATTATCATTCCATGGTGGATAAAAAATCAACTTCCTTTGCTTTTAAAAGAGAAAACAAGCCTCCCAATAGAGATTGAAAAAGTACATTTCAACCCTTTCACCTTTGAATTACATGTAAACAATCTCATTCTAAAAGACTCTAGCAACACCAGTGTAAGTCGCATTGAGAACCTCTATCTCAATTATGAGCCACTCTTTTTGTTTAAAAAACAATTTTACATTCAAACGATTCTGCTGGATAAACCCTTCCTTGATCTTAGTATAGATCACAATGGCACACTTAATCTTTTAAGCCTGTTGACACAACCCTCCGCAAAAGAGCCATATTCAAAAACCAATCTTTTAATGCCTCTTATCATTGAACATATTGAATTTCAAAATGCCCGTATTGATTTTACGGATGCACGCCATGAAAAACCTTTTCACGTGAGCTTTTCGCCCATCAATTATGTCATCAACACTCTGAGTTTTTACAAAGATGATTTAAGCATTCATGCACTCAAAATCGCCTTAGAAAATGAAGAAAAAATCTCTCTTGCTAGCAGTCTTTCTATTGAGCCTTTAAGGCTTCATGGGGAACTGTTGGTTCATGATTTAGCACTAAAATCTTTTTGGCACTATCTGCTTCCAACGCGTGCTCATTTGAGTGAGGGAACACTGAGTGTACGTCTTCCTTTTTTAATTGATTTAAGCAAAGATGAGCCTCTTTTTTTTATTGAAAAAGCACATGTTGATTTAAAAAATATTCTTTTTTTAGATCAAGGTAAAAAAATAGTTTCCCTCCCATCGCTTAGAGTAGAAGGCATTGACGCAGAACTTCACACATCCTCTTTACGCATTGAAAAACTCATCGCAGATGCCCCTTTTATAGAAACCCATCTTGATCATACGTATACACCAACCCTACTCACACTTTTTAATCCAACGCTTCCACAAAGCACCTCAGACAAACCATCCAATGCGCCTAAACCTGCATGGAAATTTTCACTCAAGTCGTGTACGCTTCATCAAGCATCTCTGATTATTCTTGATGAGAATGTTAAAAGTAAGCCCATCTCTTTTTCATCACTTAATCTTCATATTGCTAATATTACACATCAAAGCGATCATCCCATCTCCTACGAACTCACAACAACGCTGGATAAAAATGCCTCTATTGCTCTGAAAGGCTCTTATGTTCCCTTAACGCACCAAAGCACTTTGGATTTGGAAGCCAAAGCCCTTCCTTTAGATACAGCCCAGCCCTATCTTACTCCTTTTACAACACTCACTTTACATGAGGGATTGCTTTCGTTGCGAGGTAAAGTAGATGTTCTATTGCGTGAAAAACCTCGTGTACTCTTTAAAGGTGATTTAGAACTTTCAAAATTCACGCTTTTAGATCATTATGAGCAAATTCTTCTCTATTTAGAGCATTTTCGTATGGATGCGATTGATTATGTTTATGCTCCTGTTTCTTCATTACATGTAAAAAAAATTTTAGTACGCAAACCGTATGTAAATCTGGATATTAAAAAAGATCAAAGTACCAATTTTTCACACCTTATAGTATTGCCTAAAAATACCTCGCACGCTCAAAAAGAACCTATGCACATTGTGATAGAAAATATGGCGATGAACCAAGGCAGTGCGCATTTTAAAGATGCATCTTTACCTATCCCTTTTGCAACTTATGTTAGCAATCTTAATGGAACCGTATCCACACTCAATACAAAAACAACCAAACCATCCGTCCTTGCATTAGAAGGGAAAGTTGACAAATACGGTTATGCAAAAATAGACGGCTCCGTGCTGCCCTTTGATTTTAAAAACCGAGCAACCTTGAAAATAATTTTCAAAAATCTCGACATGAAATCCTTCACACCGTATTCAGGAAAATTTGTCGGTTATGCGATTCAAGAAGGAAAGCTCTCTATGGATCTCTCCTATAAAATTAGAAAAGGATTAATGCAAGGGGATAATCAAATTAACCTTGACGCTTTAACCCTCGGTGAAAAAATAGAAAGTAAAGATGCTATTGATCTTCCTTTAGGACTTGCCATTGCACTTTTAAAAGATTCACAAGGACATATTGAGCTTAATCTGCCCATTAGTGGAGATATGAATAGTCCTGAATTTAGCTATTCAAGTATTGTTTGGCGTGCTGTTGGAAATTTAATGGGAAGTATTGTGACATCGCCATTCACCCTTTTAGGCTCTATCTTAGGCATTGAGACAGAAAACCTAACCCATATTGATTTTTTAGCAGGAAAATCTGCACTGATACCCTCAGAAGAAGAGAAGATGGAAAACTACCAACAAATTTTAGAAAAAAAACCTGAACTTAAATTACACATTACCCCAAGTTTTGATCTCTTTGCTGATACCAAAGCCCTTCAAGAAAACCATGTCAAAGTGCAACTTGAAGCGTTAATGGCGAAAAACAATCCATTGGCAAAAAATTACAGTAAAGCGATTCAGACACTTTTTATTCAAGCCCATTCCAAAGAGCTTTATGAAGAGCTTACGCAAAGTTACACTGAACAAAAGCTTGATAGAGGCACGATTAACGAGTATCTTCTGAAAAAAATTTCTGAAACCGTACCTATTAGCCCTGAAGCCTTGAGCGTTCTTGCGCATCAACGAGCCGATGCTATTATTCAAAATCTTATAATAAAACATAAAATAGCACCTGAACGCCTTTTAAAACAAGACATTAAAAAGAGTGATGCCTTGCGTGAAAAATGGGTAGGATGCCCTATTTCTTTAGGCAATTAAGCTAAAGATTCTAAAGCCCTTTTAACCTCATTTGCATGTTCTTTTACTTTGACATTGGTCCATATTTTTGCAATTTTTCCTTCTGGGCTAATTAAAAATGTTGAACGCACAATGCCCATATACTCTTTCCCATAATTCTTTTTCATCTGCCATACACCATAACTTTTTGCAACCTCTTTGCTTTCATCGCTTAATAGTGTAATCTCCAAATTGTGTTTGGTAATAAAATTTTGATGTGATTTTGGGCTATTAGGGCTCACCCCTAAAATAACCGCATTTAAAGCTTCAAAAGCAGGGAGAGCCTTGGTAAAATCACACGCTTCACTCGTACATCCAGGGGTATTGTCTTTGGGATAAAAATAAAGGATAACCCATTTTCCTTCCAAATCTCGAAGTGAAATTTCAACATTGTCTTGATTGGGAAGACTAAAAGAGGGAGCTTGTTCGTGAATATTTAACATTCTATTTTCCTTATTTATATGTTTACATGTAAACCTCAATCATGAAGTTATGTCACGAAATTATAACGCATTTTCAGACTAAAACTATCTTTAATTAAAATTTAGCTACCATAGTATCCTTTTAGAAATCGACTTGTAAGAAGGTAGAAAAATGGATAAAGCAAGCTACATTTGGATGGACGGCAAACTGGTTGCATGGGATGATGCAAACGTACATATTTTAACCCATACACTTCATTATGGTAATGGTGTTTTTGAGGGAACACGTGCGTATATGACCAAAGATGGTTTGGCAATTTTCAAGCTCACAGAGCACACCAAACGCTTATTAAACTCTGCAAAAATAACCCGTATTAAAGCAACCTATTCACTTGAAGAGCTCGAAAATGCACATATTGAACTTTTAAGAGCCAATCATTTTACCTCCAATGTCTATATTAGACCTCTTATCTATTTAGGTTATGGCATTATGGGGCTTAATCATGTTCATGCACCTGTAAAGACAGCTATTGCAGCCTGGCAATGGGGCAGCTACTTAGGCGATGAGGGATTAGAAAATGGTATTCGTGTCAAAATTTCTTCTTTTACTCGTAATCCTGTCAAATCCGTTATGGGAAAAGCAAAAGCTGCAGCAAACTACTTAAACTCTCAAATGGCAAAATACGAAGCCATCGAAGCAGGTTACGAAGAAGCCCTCCTTTTAGATGATGAGGGATTTATTGCTGAGGGCAGTGGCGAGTGTTTTTTTATTGTCCGAAATGGAGTCTTAATCACGCCTCCAAACGATACCTCACTAGAAAGTATTACTCAAGCAACGGTGCTTGATTTGGCACGTGAAGCGGGTATTCCTATTGAACGTAGACGCATCACTCGTGATGAAGCCTACATTGCTGATGAAGCCTTTTTTACAGGAACAGCAGCAGAGGTAACACCTATTAAAGACATTGATAATTACATCATTGGTGATGGAAAACGAGGGACTATAACAAAACAGTTGCAAGATGCGTATTTTGATGTAGTCTATGGACGTAATCCAAGCTACAAACATCTCTTAACGTATATCTAAATTTCTGCCTCGAAAGAGGCCAGCTTTAGCGCCATAGCGGCCAACGTAGGTTTTTTAGCTTTGCTAAAAAACTGTATTTAAAATTGAACTAAAGGAATACTATGCCAGCAGATTTGAATGATTATTTTAAAAAGAAAAACGGTGGAGGAGGCTTTGGTGGTGGCGGTGACAATGATAACCGTACGCCCTTTAATGTTGAACCTCCTGATTTTATGAAAAACCTCGGGAAAAAAGCAGGTTTTTTCTATGTTTTAATTGCTATTGTGGTTCTTTTTGTTGTTGCAAAACCATTTGTCATTATTAATTCAGGTGAGATGGGTATTAAAGCAACTGCGGGTAAATTTCAATCAACACCAATGGAGCCAGGTTTTCATCTTTTTATTCCCTTTATTCAGCAAGTGTTTATTGTGGATACAAAAGTACGTATTATGAACTACTCTTCCAGCGAAGATTTAGGTGAAGTGATTCAAAGAGGTTCAGGTATTAAACGAAATGCTGCTATTTCAGTACTTGATGCAAGAGGTCTACCTGTTTCTATTGAACTAACTGTTCAATACAAACTTGAGCCAACCACAGCGCCTCAAACCATTGCTACATGGGGTATGTCATGGGAAGATAAAATTATCAACCCTGTTGTTCGAGATGTTACCAGAAGTGTTATTGGTAAGTTTAATGCAGAAGAACTCCCCCAAAAGCGTAATGAAATTGCTATTAATATCGAAGAAGGAATCCGTAAAGCCATCGACGCACAGCCAGGTCAACCTGTTGAACTTTTAACAGTACAGCTTCGCGAAATCGTCCTTCCTGTTAAAATTAAAGAGCAAATTGAACGTGTTCAAGTTGCTAAACAAGAAGTAGAACGAACACGTTATGAAGTTGAAATTGCTAATCAACAAGCCCTAAAACGTGCTGCTGAAGCAGAGGGTCAAGCTAAAGCAAGAGAAATTAATGCTCAAGGTCAAGCCAATGCTATTAAAATCGAAGCGGACGCAGATGCTTATGCCAACAAAAAAATTAGCGACAGTATCTCTACACAGCTTTTAAATCTTCGTCAAATAGAAGTTCAAGGCAAGTTTAATGAGGCACTTCGTGAAAATAAAGATGCTAAGATTTTCTTAACACCTGGAGGTTCCGTACCAAATATCTGGGTCGATACCAAAGACAGTCAAAAAGCAGTTAGTATTGCAAAATGAGTCTCGAATTATTAAACACCCTTAATTGGGAAAAAACACCCCTACTTCCTGTCATCGCACAGGAAGTAGGCAGTGGTAATGTTTTAATGCTTGCGTACATGAACGAAGAAGCACTTACATTAACCCTTAAAACTGGCCTTGCACATTATTACTCCAGAAGCCGCCAAGCTCTTTGGAAAAAAGGTGAAACAAGCGGTCATTTTCAATACATTAAAGAAGTCTATCTTGACTGTGACAGCGATACACTTTTACTTAAAGTAGAACAAATAGGCGTTGCATGCCATACGGGACGAAGTTCATGTTTTTTTAACCGTATTGATACACAAGAAGCCCCTAAAGAAGAAGCAAAAGAGATTGCAGCGTATTCTATTACTGATAAAATTTATCATATTATTCAAGAGCGAAAACATGCAAATCCAAAGACCTCTTATGTTGCGTCTTTACTCCATAAAGGCGAAAATACTATTTTGAAAAAAGTTGTTGAAGAAGCAGGAGAATTTTGTTTTGCTTACAAAGATGCTAACAAAGATGAAATGGTTTATGAAGCAGCTGATTTAATGTTTCATACCCTAGTGGCATTAGGTGCTAAAGATATTCATCCCTCTTTAATTTCTAAAGAACTTGAAAGACGCTTTGGTCTTGGTGGCATTGAAGAGAAGAATAGCCGCAATGAACATTGACGCTTTTAAACTCTCACTCATAACCTACTTCCAAAATCTTGCTTTCTATGATTATTTGGCGTATGCATGGTTATTGATTACATTTTTAATACTGATTTTTTTGGCGACATTACTCGCCAAAAAATCTTCTTCACTTTCTTTAATTATTATTATCTTTGCTTTACTTCTCTTATGTATTACACCTTTTTTTATTCATAAAAAGCTCAATGAAACTTTACGTAAAACCCATACAGAAATCACTTCAATTCAAAAATTAAACTTTTCATCTTCATTTATCCTAGAAACAACAATTTACAATCAATCTACTAATACGTTCAATGTATGCTTTTTAAGTACTTCCGTATTTAAGGCTAACGAGGCGACTGGTTTTAAAGCGTATCTTCTTTCATTAAAACCTCTTGCAAGTCAATCAATGATTTTAAGAGAAACAATACCTAAAGGTGAATCACTACATTATCAAATTGTTTTTGATGATTTCCATTACACTGGTGATTTTAATGCTACACTGAGGGCTGAATGCTACTAAAGGAGAAACCATGACCTATATGACTTCCCTGCATTGGGTTGCTCTTATTCTTACGATTTTACTTTTTTCATTCATACTTTGGCTTACGATGCGTTACAATGAAAAGCAATCTCTTTTAGCGCCTATTCTAGCCAATATCTTGATTACTTTTCTTTTGACCGCACTCATTTTTTATGCACTTGATAAATACACGAAAGTTGCCCGTCTTGAAAATATTGTTCAAAAAAAAGTTTTAATTAATGAATCTTTTTCTATTTCTGGACAAATTAGAAATACTGGTAAATTTACAATTGGTACATGTACGTTGGAAGTAAAAATTTTCAATGCCTCTTTAGAACGCATAGGGACAGATTCTGCTATTTTCGTTCCAAAATCTGCTTTTCAAAATTTCTTTAAACGCGATGCAACTCTTGTCATTGAGACAAAAAAGAAATTTGTGATTGCTGAAAATTTGGCTAAAGGGGAAATACGAAATTTCACTGTGTTTATGCCTTATCCCCCCTCTTACGAAAAGCCCTATACACGTTATGATCTGTCTTGTTATTAAGTTTCTAAGCTTGCTTGTAGATGGGGAATTTAGACGATATTCCCCATTAAATAGTCAAAGAGATTATATTATTTAATAAAATAATTTCCATCAAAACTCACCAAAGAATAATTCATGTCATTCCCAATACTCTCTTTAAGCGCATCCACACTTAAAAAAGCAAGGGAATCTGCTTCAATATATTCTCTGACTTCTTCGACACTCTTATTGGCACTAATAAGTTCTTTATAGCTAGGTGTATCAATACCATAAAGACAAGGATGTTCAATCGTTGGAGCAGCAATACGCATATGCACTTCAGCAGCACCTGCTCGTTTGAGCAGTTTGACAATCTGTCTTGATGTGGTACCTCGAACAATACTATCATCAATAACTACAATCTTTTTACCCTCTAAGATTTTATGAATAGGAGAGAGTTTTAGTTTTACTTTCAAATCACGCACTGCTTGCGTTGGCTCAATAAAGGTTCTTCCTACATAATGATTTCTCACGATTGCCATTTCAAAAGGAATACCACTGGCTTGCGCATAACCTAGAGCAGCACTTACACCACTATCAGGAACAGGCACAACAAAATCTGCTTCAACAGGTGCTAATTCTGCAAGCTTCATTCCCATTTTTTTACGGGTTGCATAAACATTTTTACCCTCAATCACACTATCAGGTCTTGCAAAATAGATAAATTCAAAAGCACAAATATGTGGATCAGGCTCAAAGAGTTGTATACTCTCAAACTCTGTTTCACCTTGATGAAAAATGATCATTTCGCCAGGTCTAACATCTCTAACAAATTCCGCATCCACTAAATCAAGTGCACACGTTTCACTTGCAACAATAAAACCACCCTCTTTCAATCGACCAATAGAAAGAGGTCTAACACCATAACGATCACGCACAGCAAACATTTTTGTACGGCTTTGAATCAAAAGACAATACGCTCCTTTGATTACATGTAAAGCTTCAATGATACGATCTTGAAGTTTTCCTTGTTGGCTTCGAGCAATCAGATGAATAATGTTTTCTGTATCCATAGATGATTGAAAAATGGCACCTTGTTCAATAAGTTTACTTCTTACTTCATGCTTATTAATTAAATTACCATTATGAACAACGGAAATATCACCTAATTTATAACTTGCAGCAACAGGCTGAGCATCCCTCACAGAATCACTTCCTGCTGTTGAATAGCGATTATGACCAATCGCCATGTCACCATTTAAAAAAGAGAGTTTTTCTTCGTTAAAGACTTCTGTTACCAAGCCATTATCTTTAATCGTACGAATTTTTTTACCATTACTAGCACTAATTCCTGTTGCTTCTTGCCCACGATGCTGCATCGCAAACAGAGCATAATAAGCTATTTTAGAAGCATGTTTTACATCAAATACACCAACAATCGCACACATCGTTTATATCACCTTTTTTTAAAGACCTAAGCAATCACTAATTGTATAGAGACCATTAGGTTGATTAATGATCCACTTTGCGGCTTTAATAGCCCCTTTTGCAAAGGTATCACGACTGGTTGCGGTGTGATTCATCTCAATAAATTCACCATCATTGTAAAATCCTACGGTATGTCGCCCTACAATGTCACCTCCACGAAGTGCCATAATAGCAATTTCATCTTTACTACGCTCACCAATTAATCCGTTTCTTCCACTCACGCGAACATCATCTAAATGAAGACCTCGACCACGTGCAGCATGTTCACCCAATGTTAATGCAGTGCCGCTAGGTGCATCTTTTTTAAAGCGGTGATGCTGCTCGACAATTTCAATATCAAAATCACTCAAACTTTTTGATGCAAGCTCAACCAAACGGTTTAAAACCGCTACACCTAAAGACATATTCGTAGCATACAAAATGGGCATATTACTTGCTGCTTCTTTCAAAAGATTATGTTGGTGTTCGTTAAGCCCTGTTGTACCAATGACTAAAGGTGTTGGATTTTTGAGTACATTTTCAAGTAAAACTTCTGTTCCCATTGCTATGGTAAAATCAATAACAACTGTACTTTTCTCTAAAAGTTCACTGACTGAATCGGTTAAAATTGCTTCTTTTGGAGGGGTGAAATTAAAATCTTCCAAGGCATGCAAAACATAAGGTCTTGCTTCTTTATCTTTCATTAGATTTTCAATTAATAACCGACCCACTCTACCTGTTGAGCCATGAATTCCAACATTTATCATCTTTACCGTATCCTTATTAATGATTCACGTATTCGAGTGCTTGAATACCTGCTGTTGCACCATCTCCTGCTGCACATACCACTTGTTTGGAAGCTTTAATACGAACATCTCCCGCAGCAAATAATCCTTTTACTGATGTGTGCATATTCAAATCAACGACTACATTCCCATTTGCATCCATATCGCATAAAAAGGTACCATCATCTTGCTTTAAAATCGCATTATTGACATTCATTCCAACAAAAACAAACACGCCAGGAACCGCAATATCACGTTCTTTCCCTTCCGAATCAACAACAATAATGCCATTTAAACCCATTTTATCACCATACGCTTTTTTCACGGTCACATTTAAAACAAGCTCAATTTTTGGGTTATTTTTGACTTTTTCGATAGTACTAGGGCTTGCACGGAAAGTGTCTCTTCTGTGCACTAAATAAACTTTTGAGCAAATATGTGAAAGATAAAGAGCTTCTTCAAGAGCCGTATCACCACCACCTAGGGCAACCACTTCTTTATTTTTATAAAAAAAACCATCGCATGTTGCACACGTACTGATGCCCTTACCGAAGAATTCTGATTCACCTTCAAAATTGGCACGTTTGGGAGTACTTCCTGTAGCAATAATAACACTTTTTGCTTCTTCACTTTTACCGCCTGCAAGTGCGATATGAAAGCTACCATCCGCATTTTTTGAAATTCGTGTCACCTCATCCATAGCATGCTTTAAACCAAATCGCATACATTGCTCTGACCATGGTGCCATAAAATCTAAACCACTTAAAATTTCTGCACTTCCTGGGTAATTCTCAATTTCACTGCTACTTGTGATTTGCCCACCAGGGAGCCCTTTTTCAAACATAACAACATTTTTTAAACCACCACGTGTTGCATAAAGTCCTGCGCTAAGACCTGCGGGGCCTCCCCCAATAATTGCTAAATCCAACATTATATTTCCTTATTTTGGGTGATAATCCCTAGAGTTACTCTAAAAAACGATATGTTATTTAAACTAAGTTTCATAGGAGGTAGTGTATCCAAAGGAGCGCTTAGGCTCCCTTGTTACATGTAATTAAAGAAGTGAATTAACTTTATCTGCTAAAACTTGTTTGGACGATGCACCAATCATTTGGTCAACCAACTCACCATTTTTAAAGAAAAGAATTGTTGGAATAGATCTGATACCATACTTAATTGCAACATCTTGCTCTTCATCTGTATTGACTTTACAAATTTTTGCTTTATCATCAAAATCATTAGCCAACTCTTCGATAACAGGAGCGATCATACGACATGGTCCACACCAAGGTGCCCAAAAGTCTACTAAGGCTACACCCTCAGCTACGGTACTATCAAAATTTGATGCATTTAACTCTATATATTTTCCCATTTTTTTCCCCTAAAACGTTATTTTATTGATACTCAATTATACTCACTCTAACTTTAAAATTACCATAGCATACAAAGTTATTTTTTTAGTAACTAATATTTTTTATTATTTCAATTTTTTCGTTTGTTATTAAAATAGCATCCATTTGATAGTCATATCTGGTCTTATGTGTTAACAAATAGTAATGAATTGTTTTAATGATTTTTTGCATTTTTGCTGGAGTAATTCTAACAATAGGGTCATATCTTTTTGAATATTTAACTTCGCAAAAATGAAGGGTGCTTTCTTTTAATGCAATAACATCTATTTCACCAAATTTTGAATAAAAATTGCGCTCAAGAATAGCATACCCTTCATCCTCAAGATAAGCACAGGCTCTCTCTTCTGCCTCTTTGCCTATCTTTACACTCATTTATTCCTCAATACGTATCATGACTGGCTTATGCTCAATAAATTCTAACTCACTCAATTCATGCAAAGCATTTTGAATGTCATGCTCTTTACACGTGTGTGTTGAAAAGAGTAATACAGCACACTCCTCTCTTTTTCCATCTTGTTTTTGTAAAAAACTTCGAATTGAAATAGAATGCTTCCCTAAAATTTCTGAAATTTTAGATAATACACCTATTTTATCTATGACAGTTGCACGAATGTAGTATTGGGTGCAAATATTATTTTTTGGCATCAATGTTAAACCACTTTTTTCTAATGGCTTTATAAATCCTAACATTGGAGAATTTTTTTGGTGACGTGCAATATCAATCAAGTCTGATACAACGGCACTTGCAGTTGCACTTCCTCCAGCACCTGGTCCATAATACATGGTCTCACCGACCCTATCACCAATCACACTAATGCCATTCATTACTCCATCCACTTTTGCAATCATCTGTTTCATAGGAACCAGTGCAGGATGAACACGAAGTTCTACTTCGTTACCACTTTTTTTGGCAATGGTCAGAAGTTTAATGTTATACCCAAACTCTTTGGCAAAATAAATATCTTCACTGTTAATATATTCAATGCCTTCAATTAAAATTTCTTCAGGTTTGACATCAATGCCATAGGCAATGCTTGCCAAAATTAACAATTTATGTGCAGCATCAAAGCCACCCACATCAAAGGTTGGATCAGCTTCTGCATACCCTAAGGCTTGTGCTTCTTTGAGGACATCGGTGAATTCTGCCTTTTCATTCATCATTTTGGTCAGAATAAAATTACATGTACCGTTCATAATTCCTTTAATGGCTTCAATATGATTGGCACTAAGACCTTCACGAAGTGCTTTAATAATTGGAATTCCGCCCGCAACACTTGCCTCGTAACCAATAGGAGTAGAGCCTGCTAAATCGCGTAATTCATAACGATGATATGCGAGTAATGCCTTATTGGCAGTTACCACTGCTTTTTTATTTTTAAGCGCTCGTGTTACAATTTGGTACGCCTCATCCACGCCACCCATTAACTCAATAACAATGTCAATCTCTGGATTTTCTAGGACATCATCCACATTTGAGCTTAGAGGAATAGAAACATCTCTTTTTTTACGGGTATCCCGTACAATCCCCATAATTGGAACAATTTTTTTGCCACTGCGTGCGGTAATAATATCTTCATTCTCTTGTAAAATTTTAACCACATGACTTCCAACGGTTCCAACCCCAATAATTCCAACTTTAATCATTCGTTTTAACCTTCTAAACTCTTTAGATACTTCTTCACATTGCGTGCTGCTTGACGGATTCTATTTTCATTTTCAATCAAAGCGATTCGTACGTAGGCATCACCTGATTCACCAAAACCAATACCAGGGCTGACCGCAATTTTTGCCTCTTTTAAGAGCTGTTTTGCAAATTCCATACTGCCTAAATGTTCTGCTACTTTAGGGATTTTTGCCCATACAAACATGGTTGATTGGGGCTTTTGCATTTCCCAACCTGCATTATTAAAGCTTTCGACTAAAACATCTCGACGTTTACGGTATTTTTCTCTTATTTCATCGACACACTCTTGAGGGCCATCGAGTGCTACAGTAGAGGCTACTTGAATGGGTGTAAACATTCCATAATCAAACCATGATTTAATTTTTTGTAATGCACCAACCAGTTTTTTATTTCCTACAACAAACCCCACACGCCAACCTGCCATGTTATAACTTTTAGAAAGAGTGTAACACTCAACCGCAACATCTTTAGCACCCTCTACTTGAAAAATAGAAGGTGTTTCATAACCATCAAACGAGAGATCTGCGTAGGCTATATCACTGATGATATAAAAACGCTCTTCTTTAGCGTAAGCAACCAATTCTTCATAAAATGAAACATCGGTTGTCACACAGGTTGGATTATGAGGAAAATTGACCACAACAAATTTAGGTTTTGGAGCAGACTCACGAAACACTTTTTTCAGCTTAATAAAAAACTGCTCTTTATCCAACTCATAGTGCTCATTATAATCTAAACTAAATTTATGAACATTGCCCCCCGCAATCATAAAAGCATAGGCATGAATGGGGTATGCTGGATCTGGCACAACAGCAACATCGCCTGGATTCATAATCGCTTGTGCTAAATGCACAAAACCCTCTTTGCTTCCAAGAGTTGCTACTGCTTCGGTATTGGGATCAAGCGTAACACCATATTTTCTAGCATACCAGTTACAAATTGCTAAGCGTAATTTAAAAATACCTTTACTGACAGAATAACCGTGTGTTCCATCTTTTTGAGCCGATTCAACCAATTTATCAATAATATGCTGTGGGGTTCTTCCATCTGGATTTCCCATAGAAAAATCAATAATATCATCCCCTGCATGGCGGGCAGATAATTTTAATTCGTTAATTTGTGCAAACACATACCCAGGCAATCTATCAATGGTATTAAAGCGAATCTCATCAAACATTTTTTATTCCTTTTATTCTTTTACATGTAAAGATAATCCATGCTTAATATTATCAAGCATCACCGTATCACTGATTTTAAGATAGACAGCCCCTTGCGGTACTTTTAATTTTAAGGTTCGTGTTGACTCATCTGCTTTCACATGACTCAAGAGGTTTAGATTTTCATCAAAAAACAGAACATTTGGGAACCAACGGTCTGCGGCATTAGCACTTAGCGTAATCTCCTGAGCATGTTTAATATCGATCCAATACGGATTTAAAGGTTTCCCAAGAGGTGTTGTAATGCCACTTTCTATTTTTTTAGCACTTAAGTAAGCATTATCTGAATTAATATCATAAAACCAGTAGTGGTTTTCGTTTTTAACAATATTGGTAATCGTACACCCTCTGGCTTCTAAGATATTTGAAAAAACTTCTGGATCAAGAATGTGCTCTGTTTGAAGGTAAATTTCCCATACAAAACCACCACTATCGCGTAACGCATTATTTGTTAAAAAATAGTTATATCCCATTAACTCCAAAGATTCATTAATAATTTTTAAAAAAATAAAAGGGTCTTGCTTGGTACGAAAAGCTAAGCGTAAATTGACAGGTTTGTCGTAGAGTAATTGCATCAAACCATTTTTCTTTAAAACAGAGATCACTTTAATGCTGTTTACGTCTCCATTAGGATTTAAAAATTGCGCATTTTGTGCAAACAGTACGTTAATTAAATTTTTCTGCGCTTCATATTTAGCTGTTCCCATAAAACTTCTTATTTTTTCATGAAGGTCTGCTGCCCCCAAAAATGAGAGGCTAAGTGTTAAAATTAAAAAAAGCTTTTTCACCAATTTTTACCTCGATTTAACTCTACAAATTTTTCTTCTGAAATTTTTTTAATCGTACCATTTTCAACTAAAAAACGTGTCGAGCCTTGCTCACTAAAGTCTTCAACGGTATCATCGTATGAAAGTTTAAAAAAGCCATGCCCTGTCTTAATAATTTGTCGTTGATTCAAATCAATGGTAATGTTCAAATCATTTGAACTCTCTTTTCGAACATTATTCTCCAAATTAACAATTCCCACCCACATACGTCTTCTGGGTTGTAAAAGTGCGGTTTGCACACTTTGCTTATTTTCAATTGTTGTATTGGATTCTATTTGCGCAGAAGACGTTTCTATCACTGTTGTATTGAATTCTTCTGTACGTGTTAAATTTTCATCAATACTTACAACCACTGCTTGAATTGATGCATTGGTGCTATTGGTCTCTATCACACGTTCTTCAACTTTAACCCCTAAAGAATTTGTCGCTTCTTTGATTGCAGATGTATTTTGATAAGCACTACTTGGAGTTTGCGGTAATTCAGTTTTAACCTTGTCTAAAAGACTAGGAATCGCTCTGTCTACCTCGAAAATAGAACCAACAAAAAAGATACTGGCAATAAAGACAACCAATAAAAAGAACCATGCTAGCTTTTTAGAACCTCTATCGCTTCTTGCGCAAATAAAAATTCCTTCATTTTGAGACTCTTCTTCCTTATCCTGTTCTGCCCAATAATCATGATAGCCTTCAAGCCATTCTGTAAAATCTATGGCATATTCACGTGAGAGAATTTTTACAAAACCTAAGGTATTGATTTTATTCAGCTTGTCGTATTGTGCATTAAGGATATACTCTAACTGTTTTACTTCAATATGTGTCTTAGAGGAAACCTCTTTTAGACCTACCTTCTCCAACATTTTGACATCGTTATCCATTAGCGATCCTCTCACAAAGTACTGCTGCTGCAGCACTTACATTTAAAGAGTCAAATGCTCTTGCCATTTTAATAGACACAACCGTATCCAATTTCTCTTTTACTTTAGGCGATAGCCCTTTGCCCTCACTGCCCATAATCAAAACACATTTAGGGGCAAATGAAACCTCTCGCACATCTACACCACCCATATCCGCACCATACAACATAAAACCCATTTGTTTAAGTTCATTGAGCATATCTTTTGTGGAGGGACACAAGGCAATAGGTAATTCAAATGCTGCGGCACTACTGGTACGTAAAATGGCTTCTAAATTACATGTTTTCATACCACTTAAAATTAATCCGTCTGCGCCAAAAGCATAAGCACTACGAACAATTGCACCAATATTTCCCACATCGGTTACTTCATCTAAAACTACCAAAAAAGAACCTTGTTTCATTTCGCTAAAAGGCGTGAGTTCAAGGTCTTTAATTTGAGCAATAAATCCTTGATGATTTCCACCATGACAGAGTGCTTGCGCTTTTCGTTCATCAATCGTGCAAATATTCTCCGTTACACGAGCAATTTGTGAAAAAAGCTTAGGGTCACACTTTTTGGGTAAAAATACCGTCTCAATCCTTGAAGGATAGTGCTTTAACAGATGTAAAAAGAGTTGTTTTCCATAGATTATCATGGTAATTATTGTATCCAAAATGGCTTAAAATAATACGAGTCGTAGAAAAAAAGAGACGGTTTTAGGCATTTACATGTAACAAAAAAGTAAGATTAGTTTTGAAGCTTTGTATACCACTCTTTAACACTCAAACCTGTTAGTTTAGAAAGAAGCTTGGCTTTTTGTTTGGGAGGAATTTCTAAATCTAAAAGGTCTTCTTTTGTTATGGCTTCACCACCCTCCTGAGCTTCAGGATTAATAACCACCACCCATTCACCTTTAAGATTAGCGGTTTTAAAAGCTTCTTTTACGGCTAAAGGGGTACCAAAAAACCGTTTTTCATGCATCTTGGTTGCTTCTTTGATTGCAAAAATTGAGCGTTGGGGTGCAAACTGAACCAACTCTTCTATTAATTTTTCAATACGGTGAGGGGATTCATACACAATCACCGCATAAGGTGCGTTCAATGCCTTAAAAAGCTCATTTTGTCTCTCGATCCCTTTATGCGATAAAAAACCATAAAATAAGAATTGATGGATTTGGATGCCACTGCTCACATAGGCTAAAAGTGCGGCATTGGCGCCAGGTAAAACCTCATACGCAAGGGTGTTTTCTTGACAAAAACGAACCAATGCACTTCCTGGATCACTCACACAAGGCATACCTGCATCACTTAAATAGCCTACAGTTTCGTTAAAAATAGTTTTATCAATGGTTGATAAGAGATACGTTTCATTATGAGAGTGCATGGAGATAAACTGTTTAATGTGAAATTCAATGCCATGGCGTTGTGAAAGTAAAGAGAGTAATTTTTTAGTAATGCGTGTGTCTTCGCAAAAAAGCGTTTGACACTCCGCTAGAACTTTTAAGCTTCTAACGGAAATGTCATCTAAGTTTCCTATGGGAGTAGGAATGAAGTAAACCAAGGGTTTTACAGGAGCTTATTTAAGGTTATATTTTTTCTTAAATTTCTCAACACGGCCAGCAGCATCTACAATCTTCTCACTGCCCGTAAAGAAGGGATGACATGAACTGCAAATATCAATTCTTAACTCTGCTTTATTTGACATAGTCTCAAAACTATTGCCACACGCGCAGGTTACAACACACGGTACATATTCAGGATGAATATCTTTTTTCATACTATTTTTCCTTAATTATTCATAAAAATAAAATCTATTATTTGGCGTTCTGCCAAAGGGTGCAAATTATAGCACAAAAGATTCATTATTTCAAGTCATGCCAATATTTTGGAGGCAACCGCCACAACAGCCGTTTCGCTTCTCAAAATAGTTTTACATGTAAGACCTACAATGGGCTGATTTTTAAGCAATGCTCTCTCTTTTTCACTAAACCCACCCTCAGGTCCTACAATCATAGAAGAAATTGCCTCCGTTTTTTCCAATACATTTTGTGAAAAATCTAAAACATAGCTGTGAGGATACTGGATCAGATAACTTTGTAGGCTTGAAAAGAGTTCTATTTCCATTAAATGACTACGGCCACACTGCTGAGAAGAGTTAATCAAAATACGTTTCATACGTTCAAAATCAAGCGTATGATTTTTTTGTGAAAATTCACCATACACAAAGTTCATTTTATGCACGCCCAATTCATTCAGCATGGGAAGTGTTTTTTCAACAATTTTTGGATCAACCACGCACCACCCAATGTGAATATTTTTTAAAGCAACACAGGGCAACTCTGAAAAAGAGACCAACTCAAGCCATGCCTCTTTTTTACCAATATCTCTTATCGTATAAGCATACAATAGGCTATCTTCAAGATTGCGCCAATACACTAAAGCATCCTTTGCCACACGACGTACCTTAAAAAGATGTTCATACGCCCTGACATCAACGCTTAATTGCTTTTCTCCTGCTTTGGGATGATAAACAAACTGCATCTTAATGCACCGTATAAAAGAAGATGCTTGTCGCAAGCAAAGCGAGCAAAGCAAGGGCATATTTTTTACTAGCAAATTGTTTATAGGCTTTTTGAGAAGATTCGGTGCGTTCTATTTTTTTATACATGCGACGCCCTTTGATACCAAAAGCAATCATACCACCCCAGACGATAATCATAACGCCTAGTGAGACTGAAAAATGAAACTGCTGCACCGCCATTACAATGATACCCGTAAAAAAAATAGCTGAAAGTATGATGTAGTACTGAGGCGCTAAAAGCTCTAAGCGTTTGGAGAGTTTTACAAAGGTTCTATCACTGTTGAGTAAATAAAGATTAATGCCAATAAGCAACCCTAAAAGAACAATAAAAACAAGGTGCAATTGGATTGAGAGGCGTATAAGTTCATCCATATAAAAAAATCCTTCCAAAAATGATTCAAAAGTCTACCATTCTTAGTATAATATTGCCCATAAATTCAAAGGTTATTTTTATGCCCATTTCCTATCATGAAGCACTCTGTTTGATTCACACCCGTGTTCAGCCTTTACATGTAAAACAAACGCTTCCTCTTCTTAAGGCGTTGCATCGTATTTCTAGCCGTGATATATGTGCAAAAATGGCACTTCCAACATACCCTATGAGCCTTAAAGAAGGGTATGGTATTGCCTTTGCATCCAACACCACATGCTATCGCCTTCTTACCCCTCCTTATCCCAACCCTATTCCTGTAGGTTTTGGTGTAAAAATGTGTACGGGGGAGTCAGTTCCGCAGGGGATTAATACCATTATTCCCGAGGAAGAAGTGTTAAATCAAACAGACGATACGATTCACATCGGTTTACATGCAAACCCTTTTACACACATAAAAAAAGAGGGGGAAGACAGTGAAAAAGGAGACATTTTACTGGCAAAAGGGGAGAGACTCAGTGCCCAAAAAATAACCGCATTAGCCTCACAAGGCATTCAAACGCTTTGTGTTTTTAAAAAACCTACGGTAAGCATTTTAAGTATTGGGGCTCAATTGGTTCGTGGAGAAATTTATAACTCCAATGCCATCAGTATTGCGGCACGTATTATGGAACTGGGCGGTAAAGTCGTTGATTGTATCGTGTGTGATGACAATGAAGAGGCTATTTTATTGAACCTTTCTACGCTCGCTGAAACATCAGATTTTGTGATAACCACAGGGGCAATGAGTTGTGAGGACAGTATGTGTCGTCTTTTGGAAAAAAGAACCTTACCTCCTCTTTTTCATCATGTTCGCCTCGCCCCTGCAAAACCCAGTGCGCTTAGTCTGCTTCATTCAAAACCTATTTTACATCTACCTGGCCTACCCCTTAGTTGTATGCTTGGCTTTGAAATGTTAGGTGTTCCACTACTAAGGCACCTTCAAATGCACCTACCTTTTTTGCCTTCTTTTATTTCGTGTATCAATCAAAAACGCATTACATGTAAAGAAGATTGTGTGAGTGCTATTCCTGGGCGCAGTGATGGAAGTCATTTTATAAGTGCACCCCACTACGAGGCAGGAAGACTCACGATTTTAAGTCAATGCAATGGCTATATCTTGAGTGAAAATCGAGCGATTATCGAAGAAGGAGAAGAGGTTTCCTTCTTCTGTTTTACTTATCCGCCTGTCTCATAAAAAGCGCGACTAGAGACCTCATTTTGGTCATCACTGCTCCATTTATTCTTTTCAGGTTTATTACGAAGAACCTCTTTTAAAATCTCAGCAGCACCCGCAACATCCCCTTTGTGAACCGCATCTTTAATGCTCATTGCCTCATCAAAATATAAACAGGGAATCAGCATGCCCTCTGCTGTAAGACGTATGCGATTGCAATCTTCGCAAAAATCATGTTTGTGTGGGTCGATGATACCAAAAATATACCCATCTTCCATCTCAAAAAGATGTGCAGGACTCGGTCCTTGCCTGCCAATAGCTTTGAAAGCATATTTTTGAGCAATGAGTGCTTGTACCTCATCACCACTTAAGCCTTTGAGTTGCTCTTTAGCATGCACATTTTCCATGTATTCAATAAAACGAATAGACATACCACGTGCTTTTGCATACTCCAATACCTCTAACACCTCATCGGCATTAATACCTTGAATAGGTACCATATTAATTTTCACCTTAAGCCCTACACGAAGTGCTTCATCAATACCTGCTTGCACCTTATGCAAAACATCTTTTTGTGCCATTTTTGCTGCCACATCAGCTTTGAGGCTATCCAGTGAAATATTAACCCTTTTAAGCCCTGCATCTTTTAGTTTTTGGGCTGCTTCTTTGAGTAAAAAACCATTGCTCGTGAGTGCCAAATCTAAACCACTTTTATGCGTATTAATCATGGCAATAAATTTATCCAAATCGGTTCGTAAAAGTGGCTCTCCCCCTGTGATGCGTATTTTAGTAATACCCTCATCAATCGCCACTTTTACAAATAAAAACAACTCTTCAAAGCTGAGTAAATTCTCTTTTGGAACCCATGAAAAGGGTTTTTCTGGCATACAATATTGGCATCTAAAATTACACCGTTCTGTCACTGAAATTCGTAAATAGCTTACATTTCTTCCAAATCCATCAATCAGCATGAGATTCCTCGTTTTATTTATTCATCTGCTTTCACGCTTGCAAAACTCATGGGGGATATTATACATAAATCTAACATTGATGCAAGGTGTGTATTTTAAATCGTCATAACTTCGAAGCTCTTTCTAAAAGAATCTGAGATACACTTCTTCTGCTTTGAAAATCTTTCTCAAGGAGCTTAAGATATGAATCATAAGCCTATTCCTACTAACAAAGAACATGCTGTGAGCGCGGATGCTTTTTTGGTTTCTAAAACAGATACGCATGGAAAAATTACGTACTGTAATGAGCCTTTTTTAAAGATTGTAGGTGGCAGTGAGCAAGAAATTTTGGGTAAACCGCATAATATTATTCGTCATCCACAGATGCCTCGTGTGATTTTCAAACTTTTATGGGATAAAATTAAAAACAAAGAAGAAATTTTTGCCTATGTAAAAAATTTGAGTTTTGATGGTGGATATTACTGGGTGTATGCCAATGTGACAGCCTCCACGGATGCTAAAGGAAATGTCATAGGATATTATTCTATAAGGCGAAAAGCCAATGCAAAAGCTTTGGAGATTATAGAACCTCTTTATGCCACATTGTTAGAACGTGAAAAGAAAGGAGGCATTGAAGCCTCTTTGGAGCATTTAACGACGCTATTACACGAAAAAGGAATGAGTTATGAAGAATTTTCTAACATGTTACAACGCCTATAAACTACCTTTTTTAGCCATTAGTAGTGTACTGCTTTTAGGAACATACCTCTTTAATCTTGAAGGAGTACTTGCCCCCTCCACACTACTTTTTGGTGTGGTAGCAGGTTCTTTTTTTGGCAGTCGAAAAACCATGCAATGCGATGTTGAATTGTATGAAAAAATACTCACTACCGTCAATGAAGCATCTCGTGGTAATTTAGAGCCACGCATTGTAAATATTGACGCAAATCAGCCCATGGCAAAAATTGCACTTGGCATTAATGATCTTTTAGATCAAATGGAAGCCTTGATGCGTGAAACCAAAACATCTATTGAGTCTGCAAGTCAAGGTAAAATCTATCGTAATATTTTCAACGAAGGATTTCGTGGTCTTTTCGCACTTAATGCTCGTTACCTCTCTGAGGGTGTTAAAGGTATTGTGGAAGGAGAAAAAGGCAAAGCCAAAGGAAGACTCTCTTCTGCGATTTCAGATTTAGGCAATGGCAATAATGGTGTCTTAAGCATTCAAACAGACCTCTCCAATAGCATTACCTCTATGTCCAATATTACAAACATCGCAAACACAACCGCTCAAAAATCAGACGATAGCCTTGAAACGCTCAGTGAGCTTTCTTTGGGTATTAAAGAGTTATTAGAGCTTTTAAACAGCACCAATGAGGCTATCAATTCACTCAGTCTTCGTACCTCGGAAATCTCTTCTGTGGTCAATTTAATTAAAGATATTGCCGATCAAACCAATCTTTTAGCACTGAATGCAGCCATTGAAGCAGCCCGTGCGGGTGAACATGGACGTGGGTTTGCTGTGGTTGCTGATGAAGTGCGAAAACTAGCAGAGCGTACGCAAAAAGCCACGCAAGAGATTGCCATGACGATTCAAACCTTACAACAAGAGACCAATGGTATTCACGCCAACTCTGATCGTATTAGTACCATTGCCAATCACAGTGGGGAGAGTGTGATTCATTTTGAAGAAGCTTTACGTGCATTTAATCAAGATGCCAACGCAACAGCAGATACATCCTTTAGGCTTGAGAATAAACTCTTTACAATCTTGGCGAAAATAGATCACATTGTCTACAAAACCAATGCATACTCTGCTGTTTTAAATGAACAAAGTGATGAAACATTCAGTAATCACCATGAATGCAGACTTGGGAAGTGGTATGATAGTCCTCTAACACAAGAGCGTTTTAGCCTTGCAAAATCCTTTCCGTTACTTGAAACATCACACAAGGCAGTGCATGCTTACGTTCATGAAAATATGAAACAGCTTAAAGAGGGGTATACGCCTGAGTCACTCTCATTTTTTATTCAAAACTTTAAACGTATGGAAGAAGCAAGTGACATGCTCTTTAAACTCTTAGATACTATGATTGAAGAGACAGCATCGCTTTCTCGTACCCATAAATAACACAGTGTAACGGGTTTACATGTAAACCCGTTATTTTAAATTTGCCAACTTTAATACCAAATCTACTTCTCCAATACCAATCCGCAAATCTTTTGCGATTTCGGCTTCACTTTTTCCTCGTGCATAATGCGCAATAATCAGTTTTTCATTCGAGCTAGAGGGTGAAGATGAGACAAAACTCATCTCTTTGGTGCGACTCTCAATTCTGTCAATCCGTGTACTTTGTTCATCCTTAAAATCTTGAATAATATTTTCAATCTCTTTAAGTGCGCCAATAACAGGAAGAACATTTTTATGAATCTCCTCTTTTAAGGTGAACATGATCTTCTTTTCAATCTCTTTAGGATCAAGCGTTGGCTCTTTTTCAATGGAGCGCAATTCGTTGAGCGCCTTGTTTAAGACATGGTTTTGATAATTAAGCTCTTCAATGCTTTTTTCATAAACCAAAAGTTTTTTATTGACCTCCACATCACGAATATAAACCATTAAAAAAACAATGATAACCAGCGCTGCTAACCCCACCAATCCCAAAAGTTCAATACTCACGTTCACTCCCTTTTCTTTGGCGAATCATCGCACGTTCACATGCCATCATATAGGCACTCCAGTCGTTTTCATCGTCTTCATGCATCATCGTAATTTTTCCAATCCGCCCATCAATGGCTTCAAAAAAAAGAGGGATGTGACGTTGTGGAAAAGTTGGCATCGCAATGCGTGCATAATAGCATTGTTTTGCAGATAAAACATCTGCTGCAAATTGAATATACCCATGCCCAATCGCGTTCAAACTATTACTATGCGCAAGCGTTAGGAGTAGAGCGCTCTTAGATGTTATGGTATGCGTAAGTTTATCTACTTTTCGGTGTAACTCAATCAGAAGGTTTAAAAGCACGGGGTCACTCTCTTCAGAGGCTTTACGGATTTTAGGAGACTTTAACCACACTCCAAGTGGGTCATCATTTATTTGCATCAGAGTATAATACTCTTGTATAAAAGAGTTCTCATCGGCAATACCTTCTTCATAAGCAATACTTAACACCGTAGGAACAAAACGAATGCCCTCCATATTACATCCTATCTAAAAAAATAAGTACAAAAAAGATAATCCCCAAATAACCATTGAGCGTAAAAAAAGCACGGTCAATCTTTGAAAAATCTTTTGCCACAATGCGGTGTTCAAAAAAGAGAACAATAGCTGAAACAAAAACGCCTACGTAGGCAAAAAATCCCAACTCTGCCGTGATCACAAAAAGTAACCAAAAAAGAATTGTTTGGGCGTGAAACAGTTTAGAGATAAAAAAGGTTGCTTCTGCTCCAAAACGAGACGGAATGGAGAAAAGTCCATTGGCTTTATCGTACTCCATATCTTGTAAAGAGTAGAGTAAATCAAACCCCGCCACCCAATACATCACGCCAATACAAAGCAGTACCGACCACAGAGGAATCGATTCTAGAACCGCAACAACACCTGCAATGGGCGCTAGTCCTAAAGAGAGCCCTAAAACCAAATGCGCATACGGAGAAAAGCGTTTAAAAAGCGAATACCCACCTAAAATCAGCAGAATTGGCACACTCAAATAAAAAGCAAGGTCGTTAATCAAATACGCCACACCTACAAACACCGCTGCATTCATGCCAATAAAAAACAGTAAATTTGAAGCCCCTATACGCCCATCAACGCTAGGGCGATTGGCCGTTCGTGGGTTGTGTTTGTCAATCTCCCTATCCGCATAGCGATTAAATGCCATGGCAAAATTGCGTGCACTCACGGCGGCTAAAAGCCCTAAAAAAAGAAGTTTAAAACCAAACCACATTGTCCCATTTTGCGCTTTTGAAGAGACAATCATTGCGATAAAAATAAAAGGAAGCGCAAAAACGGAGTGTTTAAAAACGATTAAATCGCCAATATCTTTAAGCTTTTGCCAAAATTGTTGCAATACAAACCTTTACATGTAAGATGGACTGATTTTACAACAAAACCCTTTAAAAGTGTTATAATTGCCCCACTAAACCGCATAAAACAAAGAGAAGACCATTGAAAACCATCGCTATTTTAGGTCCCACCGCTTCGGGAAAAACTGCTCTTGCTATTGAACTTGCACGTACCCATGGCGCACATATTTTATCGCTTGATTCTTTGAGTATTTACAAAGAGATTGACATCGCCTCCGCCAAACCTAGCCTCGAAGAGCGAGGGGGCATTGTCCATTTTGGAATGGATGTGCTTTTGCCTTCTGAGCATTTTGATGTCACCATGTTTTTTGAATGTTACCGTGAAGCCAAAGAGGCATGCAAGAGAGATAAAAAAGATTTAATCATTGTAGGCGGCACAGGATTTTACCTTAAAGCGATGATGGAAGGCTTTAGTTTAAAACCTCAAATACCTTTACATGTAAAAGAAGAAATTGAGGCTAAATTACATCATTTAGAGGCTTCGTATGCGCTGATTGAAACGCACGATCCTGCTTATGCCACAAAAATTGCACGAAACGATAGCTATCGCATTGAAAAATGGCTGGAAATTTTTTTATCCGCACACGAGATTCCCTCAGATTACCTTGCGAAAACCAAACAGCCTCCTCTCATTCAAGAGCTTGAACTTTTTGAAATTGAAACGCCTAAAGAAGTATTGGCTCAAAAAATTACTTTACGCACACAAATGATGCTTAAAATGGGGTTGATTGATGAAGTTTTTTCTCTGGAAAAACGCTACACTCGAACACCTCAGTGCATGAGGGCCATTGGGATTAAAGAGGTATTGGATTACTTTGATGGAAAATACACACTCACACAGCTGGAAGAACGCATTAGCTTAAATACCTTGCACTTAGCCAAACGCCAACGCACGTTTAATGCCTCACAATTTGAGGCACATCCCAAAGGTAATGTTGATGCACTCAAGCCTTTAATTGAAGCCTCATTACATGTAAAATAGTTTTACATGTAATGATCAAAAGAGTTTTAAATTTTCCTCACAAATTTTCTTCCACGAACTGCTCTCATTGTTCTCAACGCACTCTTTAAAATAGCCTTTTGCTTTTTCACTCTCTTTTAGTTTAAGACTCAATTCTCCCGCATGGTAAAAAAGGCGGATTTTATCATCGTTTTTAAGTGCTAGGCTCATCAATGATTCGGCAAGTACTAACGCCTCTTTTTCACGACCCAATCGTTTCAATGCTTCGATATAACTAAATTCTATGCGAGGGCTCAGGGCTGAAATATTAAATTTCTTTTGTATATCTCTAATTGTTTGCGCATACGTCACAAGCAATAAATCATTTTTTGTCTCACTGGCAATACTCACAATAGCATCATAAATATCTAAATTATTGGCTTCATCAGGGTATAAAATCTTAATACTCTCTGCTAAAGAAATTGCCCCATCATTGTTTTTCAGTTTCACCAATGCAAAGAAAAGTGTGCGTATGGTTTCTAAACCAATTTTTTCTCTCAGGGAAAAAGAGAGGGTTTTTAAATCCTCTTTAAAATCAACCACTTCTTGGTATTTTCCCATTTTATAAAGGGCATGCACCTCTTTTTGCGCCCATTTGTAACGGCTTGCTAAGGTGCTATCGTTTAAATGCGCATGGCTAATTTCTTCTGCTCTGTCAAATCGAGAAACTGCCATAAAGCACTCAAAAAGAGATTCATCGTATTGTGCATCGCTAAATTGAAGTTTGTATCTCTCAATTAAACGCACACTCTCTTGGCATTGCTTCTTGTTTAAGTAATCTAAACTTTGTGCTTTTGCGGCTTCATAAATCAACTCCGCACCCTTAAGAGGAAATCGATCAGGAATCTTTTCAAGAGCATCTTCTAATGCTAAAACGTTTGCATACGCTTTTTGTTTGAATAAAAGATTTGCTTTTTCAAGTAAAGCTCTTTGTCCTATCTCATTGTCTGTGTATTTTTCAATTAACTTATCGTAATAATTTGCTAATGTTGTCTCATTGTTTTCTTTCAGTTCAAAAAAGAGTGCATCTAAACTCTCTGTCACTTCTTGAACATAATCACCTGTATTTTTATACTCATCCAAATACTCTTGATAGCGTTTGTGTGCTTTTTCAACCTCATTTGCCTTAGCGTGCCAATCCCCACTCTCTTTCAGTAAGAGTTCCCTATTTTCTAATTTTTTAGCACCCTCATCCAAAAGAACGTCGCTGACACTTGCTGCTAAATCATACAACTTATGTTCATACAATCTACGTGCTAATTTATAACTTGCTTCTTTATCCTTAAGAAGAAAAGCGGCATTGGCATTGAGCACTTTAAAGAGATACTCTTTTGCCTCTTGCATTTTTCCTGCATCCATTTGGTGGTCACTTAAGCGAATCGCTGCTTCTGAGGCAATATCCAAATCTTGCGCACTGTAAAGCACATCCAAATAGAGCTTCAGAGCTTTGTCTTTCTCTTTTTTAAGAAACAGATTATCCGCAAACAGTAAAATAGCTCGTTTGGTAAAAAGACTGTGAGGGTGTTCATCCACTAAAATATCAATCACATAATTCGCATCCGACTTTGAACCCATTTTCAAATATGATTTCCCCATCAAATACAGAACTTCAGGTAAATTTTCATCGCTGGTAAACTCTTTGCTCCATCGTTTCGCCATGGAAGCAATATCATTTTCATTAAAGACCAATTCAGGGCTTTCATCACCGCGTGCACTTAAAAGCTTATCCATAGAGCGCATTTGAAAAAGTTCTAATTCACTACGAAAAATAGAGTTTGGATAAAGCCCTAAAACACGTTGAACATCTTTAATAACACTCTCATAATACCCATCATTATAGGCTTTCTTAATCTCCAAATACAAACCGATGTCTTTACTTCTGGCGTACGATATAGGCGCCCCATTTAAATCAAGGGCTCCAATATAAGGACGTTGATACTTTGGAAATTCCACAGGAAAGTCTAAACCATTGTGCACAGTCTCTTTTTCAAACAACTCTTTTTCTTGCAATAAAAGTGTCCAATGGGTATAAAGAGGTGTAGGAGGTTTTGCTAAGATTTCAGAGCTATTATACAAACGGTCTTCTATGGGTATCAGTTGTGAACCCACCTTAGGCTCAATCATAATATAAAACACACCCTCTTTTTCATAAAAATCAAGCTGTGCATACTTCATTTTTTTAGATTCAATCCGTTTGGTAATAGGTCGCTTAATTTGACAAATATAATGTTTTTTATCTTTTTCAAGGGTGAGTGTTTGACAAGCAAAAGGCTCTGCATCCATAATATGCAAAATAGCATACTCTGTATTGTTCTCTTTGCCACTGTTTAAAATAAGCTCTAAGGCAAACAGTTGTACCGATAATAAAAGAAGGGTAAGTAGAAATTTCATGCCTGCATTATAGCAAAATAAGGGGATTTTCACCCCTTATTTAAAACCCGCTGGCACTCACATATTTGGTTAATATTGCAAGAAGTGGTTCCACAAAAACAATGGCAAACACAGTAACCATCACAGAAACTCCTACAATCACTTTGAGTGGGGTTGAAGCATTGGTCGCATAAAGACGTGCATCGCTCATGACAGGTTCTTTTAAAAACATATAAACGGCTAACTTCATATAATAATAAACAGCAATAGCACTATTAAGCGCAATAATCACCGCAAGATAAATGTATTCGCTGTTAATGGCAGCACTGATCAAATAAAGTTTCCCCCAAAAGACAGAAAAAGGTGGCATACCTGCAAGCGCAAACATAAAAATACCCATAATCGTTGCAGTTGCTGGCATAATTTTAATAAGTCCTGAAAACTTTGTAAAAGGGTGCTGATAACGCTCATCCCAAAGATTCTTACGGTGTCTTACAATCCAAAGCATCGTAAATGCTCCTAAATTTGTAAACATAAAGAGCGTCCAATACAAAAAGAGAGCGGTATTTGATTGTGTGGTTCCAATTAAAATGGCCGCCATCATAAAACCTGCATGTGAAATGGAACTAAATGCTAACATACGTTTAACATCTTCTTGCACAAGAGCCGTAATATTTGCTAATGTCATTGTGATAACAACAGCGGCATATAAAATATTCTCCAACCACACAACTCCTGAATACACCAGCATTTCAAACAAACGCATAGCAACCACAAATCCTGCAATTTTTGGCACAACCGACATATACCCTGCAAGAGGTGCGGAACTTCCCTCATACACATCAGGTGTCCATGTGTGTGATGGCACCAATGAAAGTTTAAACCCAAGGGCTCCCAACATAAAAATAGAACCCGCTAAAATTCCCACTAAAGGCTCAAAATTACGTGCTTGAAGAGCCTGTTCCATTTGATGTATTTCGACACTACCCGTCATTGCATAAAAAATAAGTGCAGAAAGGGCATAAAAACCAGCGGCGAGTGCACCCATCGTAAAATATTTGATGGCTGCTTCAAAGGCTTTGGCACGATTGTGCATAGCAATGAGTGTATAAAGGGCAAGACTAGAAGTCTCTAACCCAATAAAAATTAAAATAAGATTGTCGCTTACAACCATACATTGAAAGCCCACAATCATAAACATAAAAAGAGCATAAAACTCCGCCATCTCAAACTCTCTAAAATGACGGTGACTTAAAGAAAGAGGGAGGAAAAGAGCCGATGCGGCTAAAATAATCACCTGCGCAATGATGGCAATTCCATCCACCAACAAAACATCAAAAAAACCACGTGTTGGTCCACTATAGCCTATGACAGCCCCTAAATCAAGAATAATAAACAACACCGTAATCATCGTTAAGAAACTACGATTTAAGCCTTTCACCGCTAAGTCAACACAAATAAGTGCCAACGCCCCTAGTGTTAAAATCGCCATGGGAAGAAGTGCTGGCAAATTTAAACTTGCCACATCAATAGAAATAGGCTCTAACATTAGTGTGTCCCCCCTAGTGTGTTGGCATTTATAATAACTGCTTTTGTGGAAGGCTCAATGGCTTTTTCTTCCATTAAAACAAGCATTTTTTGAACACTCATATCAATCGTTGAAAGCAGTGGCTTAGGATAAACACCTAAGAGAACCACCAAAAATACTAAAGGAATCAATGCGGTTAACTCTTTGGTATTTAAATCTTTGAGTGTTTTGTTTTCTTCATGTACCACCTGTCCAAAAAACGATTTTTTATACAGTACCAGCATATACACGGCACCTAAAATAATTCCTGTACCAGCCAAAAGGGTTAAAACCCAACTTATACGATAAAATCCAACCAAAGATAAAAACTCTCCAACAAACCCTATAGTCAAAGGAAGCCCAACAGAGGCCATCAGCATAATCCCATAAATCGTTGCAAAGTTTGGCATAACCTGTGCCAAACCTCCAAAATCTCTCATCATTTTAGTATGACGGCGATCGTAAATAACTCCCACCAGCATAAAGAGTGCTCCACTCACAATACCATGACTGAGCATCAAAAAAATAGAGCCTGTAATGCCTTCTGCATTCATTGCAAAGGTCCCTAAAATAACAATACCCATATGTGAGATGGAACTATAGGCAATGACTTGCTTCATATCTTCTTGCGCATAAGCAATCATGGCTGCATAAACAACCATAATGACACAAATAATAGCAACAGGAATAAGAAAGTAGACACTCGCATCAGGAAAGAGAGGTAAAGAAAAACGCACAAAGCCATAACTTCCCATTTTTAAAAGCACTGCCGCTAAAATAATGGAGCCAATTGTTGGGGCTTGACCGTGTGCATACGGAAGCCATGTATGAAAAGGAAACATAGGAACCTTAATGGCAAAGCCCAAAAAGAAAGCCCCAAATAACCATAATTGTGCTTTAAATGGTATTTGCAACAAATACCAATCAGGCAATGCAAAACTCCAAATACCTGTCGTTTCATAGTATAAAAATGCCATGTATAAAATACCTATGAGCATCAATACAGAGCCTGCAAAGGTATAGAGAAAAAACTTCACCGCGGCATACATACGTTTTTCGCCACCCCAACCACCAATAATATAAAGCATAGGAACCAATGAAAGTTCCCAAAAGGCATAAAACCAAATCACATCTAAAATTAAAAATACACCTATCATTGTCATCTCTAAAAAAAGAACGGAGAGAATTAAGTTCTTCACATCCTTTTCAATGCTTAGAGCAATCAGTGCAATCATAGTAATAAATGTTGATAAAATAACTAAAAATAAAGAGATACCATCCACTCCCAAATAATAGCTCATGCCATAGCTAGGGATAAAAGCATAATACTCCACAAATTGATACCCTGCATTAGAACTATCAAAGCCCATCCACAAAATAATCGATAAGGCAAACTCAATGACACTGACACTAATGCCATACGCCCTGATGCTCTCCTTAGCCACCAAAAAGCCTAAAAGTCCCGCCATCGCTGGGAAAAATACTAAAAGTGTTAAAATATGTTCCATTCTCTATCTCCTAAGCCATTGGTCTGTAAAAAAGTGCTAATAAGAGCAGAACAACCATACCCACAACCATCCAACGAAGCATGTCAGAGAGATTACCACTTTGCATTTTACGACTCTTTTCACCCGTCTTATAAATCGTTCTAGCAATTGCATCTACGGTAAAATCAACCACTTTCATATCAATTTTTTGCCATACAAACTGTGATAAAAGCGTAAAAGGTCTCATAATATAAAGCTCATAGAGTTTTGGAATATAGTATTGATTGCTTAAGAGTCTATACACAAATCCCTCTTCCCACTTTTTAGAAAAACCACCCCGTCGGTATTTATAAACAGCAAACGCAATACCTCCTAGGGCAATCCCTAAGGTTGAGGCAATTAAAATCATTTCAGTTCCATGTGCAATATGAATCTCATAGGATTTCAAAAGGCGTGTGGTAAACCCTTCAAAGGTATGCTCAAACCATCCTGCGATTACTGCTAAAAGCCCCAAAGGAAGCAAAGCATAAATTACAAAAGGTTGCGCCTCATGTGGATGTAAGCCGTATTTGGTGTACTCTTTTTCACCAAAGAAAACAAGCATCACCAAACGAAAACTGTAAAATGCCGTTAAGCCTGCTCCTATAAAAAGAGCAAACCATAAAAAGTACGCACCCTCGTTAAACGCCACTTCTAAAATTTTATCTTTTGAAAAGAATCCAGCCAAAGGATAAATACCAGCCAATGCCACAGAAGCCACACTCATTAAAATAGCAGTAGCTTTCATCGAACCGTAGAGTCCACCCATTTTTTTAATGTTCAACTCATCGTGCATTGCATGCATGACATTACCTGCCCCTAAAAAGAGTAAGGATTTAAAGAACGCATGGGTCATCAAGTGAAACAGAGCAATCCAATAAGCCCCTAAACCAGCGGCCACAAACATGTATCCTAGTTGAGAAAGGGTTGAGTAGGCAATAATACGTTTTAAATCATTATTAACCAGCGCCATGGAAGCTGCAAAAAGAGCCACAAACGCACCCAAAGAAGCTATAGCAAAGCCAACATCTGGAATCATGCTGTAAAGCTCCCCACAACGAATGACCAAATAAACACCCGCAGTAACCATCGTTGCTGCATGAATCAATGCTGAAACAGGGGTAGGGCCTTCCATCGCATCAGCAAGCCATGTGTGCAGTGGGAACTGAGCCGATTTGCCCATTGCACCAATGAACAAAAACATACCAATGCTCGCAACTAAAACACTGTCTAACTCTTCAAGTGTTGCAAACACATCTTCATACTGCAAGGAACCTACATTCCAATAGATTAAGAAAATACCCATAAGCATCCCTAAATCGGCAATGCGGTTCATGATAAAGGCTTCATTTGCTGCCCACGAAGCGGAGTGTTTGTGGTACCAAAAACCAATGAGAAGCCATGAACAAAGTCCCACACCTTCCCATCCAATAAAAAGCCCTACAAAGTTATCGCTCATGACCAAAATCATCATGGAAAAAACAAAGGCAGAGAGGTATGAGAAGAAGCGATTAAAGCTCTTATCGTGATCCATATACCCAATGGAATAAATATGAACAACGGTTGAAACCAAGGTTACAGTCACCATCATAATGACCGAAACTTCATCCACAACAAATCCAAAAGGAATATACAAATTACCCGCAACAATCCAGTCCATCATGTTTACATGTAAAGCGCCATGCGTATTCACGTCAATCAGTAAAACAAAGGATGAAACCATTGAAATTGCAATCAAAATGGATGCAATAACACCTGTAAAAAGCATCTTAGGGCGTGAAGCAAAGAGCGCTACAAAGAGTGAACTGACCAACGGAGCAAAAAGCGCTGTATAAAGGTATTTTTCCATGCTTTATCCCTTCATCATTTGTAGGCTATTTAAATCAACAGAGCCATTGCGTTTGTACCATAAAATAAGCAGTCCTAAACCCACAGCAACTTCACTGGCGGCTACGGCAATAATAAAAAAAGCAAACAGCTGCCCCGTAAAATCTCCATAATAATGAGAAACCGCAACAAAGCCAATATTAACGGCATTAAGCAAAATTTCTGTGGAGAAAAAAAGCATTAAAAGGTTTGTTCGACGCATGACGCCTACAAGCCCAATTGCAAATAAAAGCGCTGTTAAAACAAGGTAATGGGTTAAGGTAATCATCTGCCCTCCTTTGCATCTTCAAGGTCATCTTCTTCAATCGCTAAATGCTCATCCATTCGTTTACTCGCTAAGACAATACCTGAAATCATGGCAACTAAAAGCATAATAGCAGCCAATTCAAAAGGAACTAAATATTTTGTAAACAAAACACGACCTATCATTTGGACATTGCCTACATTTTCGATAGCAGGGTAAGCAGCTTCAATACTCTCTGACACCAAAGGCATACACAAAATAGTGACAACTAAAATGGCACTGAGTATAGAAAGCGTATACGCAATTTTTTTGGAGCGCATCTTCTCACTCACATCACGCGTGGTATCGAAAAACATCATACCAAAAGCGTACAGTGCCATAATTGCCCCCGAATAGACCACAATCTGCACCACCCCTAAAAACTCTGCGTCTAAAATAAAAAAGAACCCCGATATAAAAATCATACCTCCAGCGAGAGCACTCATCGCATACAAAGCGTTTTTGCTCATCACGACAATGCTAAACATGCTTAGGGTTAAGACAGAAAAAATATAAAATGCTACTGTTTCATACATGGCAACCTCAATACGCTAATGGTGTTTGTTTAACGTTTTCATCGGCATTATCACTTAATGCTCCAAACCCTGAAAACTCTTTTTGCTCTTTGGCTCTAAAGGTATCAAGAGGCGTTAACATATCCTCTTTTAGTCCAAAATGAGCACGCTGTTCACTGGCATTTTCATACTCAATCCCATGCACAATAGCAAGTTCTGGGCACACTTCCGCACAATAGCCACAAAAGATACAACGTCCAAAGTTGATACTATACTCGCTCACCTCTTTGCGACTCTTTTCATCAATGCGTGTCTCCATACGAATACACTGAGCAATACAAATCTTCTCACACAACCCACACCCAATACAACGCTCATTCCCACTTTCAAATAAACGAAGCAATTTATGAATCGCACGATACCGTGGACCCATTTGCATTTTTTCACTGGGGTATTTGAGGGTGTGAATATCAAAACGAATCATCTCACGAAGTACGACCCATAGCCCTACAAAAAGTTCCCCTTTTAGGGTTCTCTTTACCACTCTTTGAAAGGCTTCCCAACCATTTTCAGCCTTTTCCTCACCGTCAAAAAAGATATAATCCCCGCTACAATCGCGTTTTTTAAAATCATTGAGTGTCATCAAAGCCTCCTAAATCAGCACAAAGCCCGTGATCAAAATATTGACCACAGAGAGTGGCATCATGACTTTCCAACAGACCCACATCAGTTGGTCAGGTCTTACATGTGGCCATGCAGCCCTCACCCATAAAAATAAAAATATCCAAAAAGAGACTTTTAAAAGCATCATCACAGCACCTGGGATAAACCATAAAGGATTATATCCGCCCATAAAAATGAGGCTTACAAGCACTGCAATCGTAATCATATTGGCATACTCACCAATAAAAAAGAGTCCCCAACGCATGCCTGAATACTCCGTCGCATACCCAGCAACCACTTCGGCTTCAAACTCAACCGTATCAAAAGGCGCACGATTGGTCTCCATAAAACCTGCAATAGCAAATAAGACAAACGCTAAAGGTTGTTGCCAAATCAACCAACTACCAATTCCCCCTGTTTGATAATCGTTAATATCAATTAAAGAGAGAGAACCTATCACCATAATGGGGGCTAGAACCGAAAGCCCTGTAACCACTTCAAAGGAGAGCATCTGTACCACCGCACGAGCCGCTCCTAAAAGTGACCATTTATTGGCACTGCTCATACCTGCTAACAACGGTCCATAAATCCCGACCGATGCAACACCCATCACGTAAAGAAGTGCTACGTTGATGTCGGAGATAATAGGATGAATGGTGTAGCCAAAAAGGGTAAACTCAGGAAAATAGGGCACGGCTGCCATTGCTACAAAGGCACTGGTTGCCGCGATAACAGGGGCTATCATAAAAATAGGTTTAATGGCATTTTGAGGAATAATATCTTCTTTGGTAAAAAGTTTAATTCCATCGGCTGCGAGTTGTAATAAACCATAAGGTCCCACGTGCATCGGTCCTAGACGTCGTTGCATAAACGCCAAAACCTTACGCTCAATAAAGGTTGCAAAACCCGCCATCGCTGCAACCACAGCGACAACAATCACCGCTTTAACCACGGTTTCAACAATCACTGCTGTTTCAAACATGCGCAACTCCTTTAATCGTTACACTCGCAAAGCGATACCCCTCTTTAAAAAACGGTGTGACATCGATTTTGGTATCAAAATCAGGCAAATAAGGAATTATGCCCCCTATCATTGGCTCTTCTTTAAGTGCAATAACCAACTTCGCTCCCGCTTCATTTTCAAGGGTAACCATATCACCACTTTTAAGATTTTTAGCCTCTAAGAAATCTTTGGAGACATACAAAGCACCCGCTTCATTAAGCTGATGGGCTTTGTTGGTAAAAGGGCTAAACTGATGCACAGGATTGGCAAGATAGACCATATCTGTCTCTTTACATGTAAAGCTTGCCAAAGGCTCAACCTCATCGTTACATGTAAGGCTTTGCTCCTCTAAAAGATAGCCTCGATTTTCCCTGCCATCGTTTTCGTATTGGTTAGGCAGATCATCAAATTTTTGAGCTTTAAACCCTTTTTCAGTGGGTAAAGCAGGCGTATAATCAATCGTCCACTCCGCTTCTAAGCCCACTGCATTGGCAATGTCATTGAGACAATAGCCTTTAAAAGGAAGGGCGGCGTTGGTCGGAACGACTCGTTTATTCATGGAGGTAAAGGTGCCCTCTTGCTGATTTAAAGCAGGCATCGCCAAATCCCCTTTGCCCAAAGCACTCAAAGTTACATCGCCTTTAGTGTTATAGCCTAGGACGTAGTTACCTTTTTCTTCATCCAAATCACAAATGAGCGCAACGCCTAAGGTGTTGGTGCGTGAAGGAATCATGACTAGGTTAAAGGGCGTAAAACGCTCAATCAATCCTAAAAGTTGAGCAATGTTTTGCGCTCTTGGATGGGCATAAACATCTTCGCCCACGATAAGGCTAAAGCTATCTTTTTTATCAAGCAGTTTCGTAATTTTCTCTACTACATCCGCTTCAGCACCCATGAGGGAAACCAAAGCATTGGTATCAATTTCTATCTCTTTCTCGACCACTTTGGTGACACTTTTAGTGACCTCTTTTTCTTCACCGCTCTCTTCATCTTTCACCATCTCTTTCACATCTTCTTTAATGCTCTCTTCGATGGTTTTTTTCTCAATCGTATGAAACGTGGCTAAGTAATCTATCAGTGCTTTTGGCATTGCCTCTTTGTCACCAAAAAGGTCTAAAAGAAAGTAAGCAATGGCTTCTTCTGCCCCCACTTTATGTGTAATGGAAAGAAGATTTTTCGAATACGCTGAAACCACAGGGTCTGCAATAGGATGAAAGTAAAGCCCTGCTCCTTTGTTCATGCCTAAGGCATTGTTCATGGCGTAGCCTGCATTGGGACTATCCGTTTTTATGGCACCTCCAAAACTCACCACAAAATTGCTGGAGCGAATACTCTCTAAATCACCACTGTAAAGGCTTTTACCTGAGGTGCTGGCATAATGTTTGAGAAATGTTTGGTATCGTTTTGCCTCAGGATTAATGAGTTTATAGCCATATTTTTCTTTAAGCTTTTGTAAAATAAGCGCTTCTTCGTTGGTAATGTAACTCTCAAACGCAAGGGTATCCACCTTGGTTTTTAAGCTCTCCACCACCCTTTCAAAGGCTTTTTCATCTTTACATGTAACCTCATTTTGGAAGTCAAATCCATAGCGTGCCGCTGCATGAAGCGGTGCGTAGTTGTGCTCACTGCTCACACGGTAAATTTTTGGCTCTGGATTGCTGATGCTGGTCTGTTTAACATCGTAAAAAATAAGAGAACAGTCACTGCTGTGAGGATTGGAAGCGGGAATTTTTTTAAGTTCCCACGCATTGGAGCTGTACTGAAAATCACTCCCCACCAGCGCACCCACAGGACAGACCGCCGTACACTCCCCACACTGCGTACAATCCAAACTCTCCGCCCCACTGGCAATGCCAATAATGGACTTTTGAAGTTTATTCCACATGGCGTAGGCATCTTTTTCGGTCTTATCTTTCCACGTTTTATCCAACTCTGCCCCACCACGAGGTACGGTTTTAAGCGCAGACTCGCCAATCATATCTTTACAGACCGTCACACAGCGCTCACAGACAATACACAAAGAGGCATCGTAATGAATACGCCCCCACTGTTTGGTCGGACGGTGTGTGTCTGCGATGCAGTGGTGTTGAGAATCCACTCCCATGTGCAAGGTGTAATTTTGAAGCTCACACTCGCCACTTTGGTCGCACACGCCACACTCCAAAGGATGGTTCACATCGTAAATTTCCATAATGGCACGGCGCTCTTTTTCAATCTCTTCGCTTTTGGTGATGACATTCATCCCCTCTTTGGCTCTAGCATTACAGCTGTACGCCCGCTTACCATCAATATCCACCAAACACAAACGACACGCTAAAGTAGGTGAACAATTGGTCACATAACACAGTGCAGGGATAAAAATATTATTTCTGCGTGCAACGCTTAAAACGTATTCGCCCTCTTTGGCACCACACGCTTTTCCATCAATCGTTATCGTAATATCGTTCATGACAGCCTCACTTCACTATTTTGACAACACGGTAGGGATACTCCCCATTGGCTTTTGCACAGGGCATTAAAGCAATCACACCTTTTAGACGCTCATCATGTACAAAGGTACGAGAATGTGCCTCTTCATTAAAGAGAATACGAATGTTTTCATCTTCTTTCACTTTAGCAGCCATTTGAAATTGTGTTGAACCAATAAGCCACGCTTCTTCATTTTCATCGTTCAGTGGGCATTCATACACCACAACCCCATCAAAACTTTTAATATCTGCTATCTCTTCTAAAGCACCTTTATCCTCTACAAGAACAATGTCTTCAGGTTGTGCCCCGACTACATACAATTTAGCTTTGCCATAAGTAGCTATAAGCCCTGCAAGATGCGCAATATTTGAAGATCTTGCATGGCGCATGACATCGTCACCTAAAACCAAAAGTACCCTAGAGGCACCTTGGTACAATGCATCAATCTCTTCAATTTCCTCTTCACCGACGTTACTTTCAGCACTCAAATATCCCTCATCAAGGGCCTCAAAATAGGCTTCTAACGCAGCAGGAATCTTTACATGTAAAAGAAAACTTTTCGCTAAAAGTGCCAAAACACCCTCTTCGGAACCTACCTCATAACGGCTAAAAAACGTCGCTTTTTCAACCAATGCCTTATCTTCCATACTAAATAAATAAACCACCGCTGCATCACTCGTGCTCAAACACTCCAAAAGTGCTTTATCATGACGTGAGGGAAATGTTCCTATGCAAACAATCACATCAAAATCGTTACATGTAAAGGCAAATGTCTCTTTGCTGGTTTGATTTAAGGCGTGTATAAATTGCTTCTTTTCCATTAGGCTACTTCACTTTTTACTTTTTTGACCACAATCGTCCAATCGGTTTCGTTAAACTTGAGAGAGTTCATCAGCGTCCAACCTGCTTCTTTGATCACATCAGCACTTTTTTGAACAGGGGAAAAATCGCCTATTTCAAACATAAAAATAGAAACCTCACCCAAAGCGCTCTCATCAATAATCTCAAGCATACGTCCGTAAAAATCATCCCCTAAATGACGTAAATCATAGCGTTGCATGCCCTCTCCTTATCTGTCAATTTCGCCAAAGACGATGTTTGCATTTCCAATAATCGCCACCACGTCCGCCAAATACTCACCTACCAACAACTCTTGTAAAAACGCTGTGTGAAAAAAGCTAGGGGTTCTCAGTTTCAAACGGTACGGATAAGGATCACCCTGAGAGTTAATGTAAAAGCCTAACTCACCTTTAGGCGACTCCGTTGCCACATAAACTTCACCCACAGGTGGGCGCATTCCTTGTGTCACTAAAACAAAATGCTGCATCAAGGCATAATTTTGCGTCATAATCTGCTCTTTAGGTGCGCTAATATACGAAGGCGCATGTGCCATAATCTCAGGTGCTGTTCCCTCGTACATTGGAATGAGTTGTTTTAAAATGCGAATGCTCTGTTTCATCTCTTCCATATGCAATTTATAGCGTCCATAACTATCACACGTGGTACTCACAGGCACATCAAACTCCACCTCATCGTAGAGTTCATACGGCTCTTCTTTACGAATATCCCATGCAATGCCACTGCCTCTTAGCATCGGTCCTGAACAGCCCCAACTTTGCGCTTGCTCAGGTGTAACCACACCCACCCCTTCCAAACGCATTTTCCAAATACGGTTCTCATCCAAAAGCGCTTCATAATCGGCAATATCATACGGTAAGCAGTTAATGTAGCGGTTGAGACTTTCAAGCCATCCTTTGGGTAAGTCCAAAGGCACGCCCCCAATACGAACCGAAGAGTGTGTCAGTCTTGCCCCACAATAATCCTCAATCAAATCCAGCGCATACTCTCTTTCTCGAAACGTGTACAAAAAGATGGTCATAGCCCCTACGTCTAAGGCATGGGTGGCTAACCAAAAAAGGTGCGAAGTAATGCGGTTAAGCTCCAGTAAAAGCATACGAATCACTTTTGCCCGTCTAGGCACTTCCAGTCCTATGAGCTTCTCAACCGCTAAGGCAAATCCGTAGTTGTTGGAACTCGCCGCAATATAATCCATCCTATCGGTGGTCGGCAAAAACTCATTGTAAATCATATTTTCAGCCATCTTTTCCATACCACGATGCAAATAGCCAATATCAGGCGTGGCTTTGCTCACCTTTTCACCATCAAGCTCCAAAATAAGGCGTAACTGCCCGTGGGAGCTTGGGTGTTGCGGTCCAAAGTTGACAATCATATGGTTATCTTCACGCTCAAAAGCGATGTTCTCAAAAAAAGGTTTTAGGCGATTCACTTTTTGCATGATTAGGGTCTCTCTTTCACGATTTTCGCATCTTCTTTTTTCAGTTTTTTCACAATAAACACCCCACCCTCTTCTTGATAATCGGTTTGTGTTTTTTCTTGGCTTGGTTTGGCACCAAAAGGCACTTCATGGTGAATATGCGCAAAACGATAGGTGTCATCCACATCAATGCGTGCACTGTCTCGCTCTTCAGGTCCAATAATTTCACGGTACTCTTTGCCAAAAATTTTATCAATCTCATACCACTGCGCCACTTCATCACCCTGTAAAGGATAGGTTTTGCGAAGCGGATGGTCATACCAATCATCAGGCATCAAGAGTCGCTTCATATACGGATGTCCGCTAATAATCACACCAAACATATCGTACATTTCACGTTCCGCCCAATTGGCACTTTTATAAATGCTACTCACACTTTTAAGTGTCTCTTTCTCTTGAATAAAACATTTCACACGCACACGTTTACGCTTTGAAGTCGAGAGCAGTTGGTAAAAAATTTCAAATTCACCGCTTTTGGCTAACCAATCAATGGCACTGTGTTCACTTAAGAAATTGTAGGAAAGTTTATCCCTTAAAAATTCTAAGACTTTGACATTATCTTTTGCGCTGATATAAATGACAAGCTGACCTCGTTGAATGTACGCTTCTTTAATAAAAAAGGAAGTCTCCAAATCTTTCACATCTTTGGCAAAAACAGCATCACTCTCAATGTCTTCTTTAGGAATTTCAGGTGCTACAAAATAGCGGTCGTTGTAGTAGGATTTTTTTTGTACGTTTTTTTTATCGCTGTAAACTCTCATCATACCAACCTTTTAGGCGCAAGTTTACGAGAGGCTTTCTCGGTTCTAATTTTCTTTTGAAGTAGCATAAGCGCATACTGAAGGGTTTCAGGACGAGGGGCACACCCTGGAAGATAAATATCCACAGGCACAATTCTATCCGCCCCTTGAACAGTAGCGTAGGTATTAAACATGCCACCTGTATTGGCACAACTGCCCATGCTAATCACCCATTTTGGATCAGGCATCTGGTCGTACAAACGGCGCATAAAGGGGGCATGTTTCTTGGTCAGCGTTCCTGCAATGACAATCACATCGGCCTGCCTAGGGCTGGCTCTAAAAATCGTTCCAAAACGGTCAAAGTCATAACGGCTCGCACCCGTTGCCATCATCTCAATTGCACAACAGGCAAGCCCATACGTGAGAGGCCAAAGGGAGTTACTACGTCCCCATTGTACCAACTTATCAACGGTGGTCAAAGCAACAGGAAGCCCTGCTTCTTGGAGGTAATTTATCTTATGCTGTGCCATTCAAGCGCTCCTTTTCTCCATGCGTAGGCAAATCCTATACTTAAAATAAGAACAAACAAAATCATTTCAATAAACCCAAACATTCCAAGTACCCTAAAATTTACTGCCCATGGAAACATAAAAATAATCTCCACATCAAACAAAATAAATAATACCGCAAACAAATAGAAGTGTGCGGAAATTTTATTGGGCTGTTTGGTCACTTCTGGTCCACACTCGTAAATGGTGAGTTTAAGCTTCTCCGTATCCAAACGTGCCATTTTGCGGCTTACAGTACGAGCTAAAATAGTAATCCCATAAAAGACCACTGCCCCAAAGATAAGGAGAAAAAACGCTCCAAAATAAGGATGGGCAAAATCCATGTGCGACAAAGGTGTCATGCGGAAAATCCTTTATTTTTTTTACAACAAATCCATCTGAATACTCTTTACATGTAAAAGTATTCAAAAAGGCTTGTGTGCCTTTATTTCATAAAACCTACTGATTTGGCATCGCCAAAAGCTCCTTTTGTCTCACGATCAATAGAGAGTTTAAAATCTTCAAACGTAAAAAGTGGCTCTTCTTTAGTAGCAACTTTCAAAGCGGTATTTTTAAGTACCACCTTAATCTGACCTCCTGTTAAAGGATAAAAAGCCAATTTTTCAATATCTAAAGAGGGTTCATAGCGTGCATTTTCGGGTAAAAGTTTTTTCCATAATTCGATTCGCTGATTAAAATCAGGCTTTTCAAAGGCAATCTTATAATCAAAACGTCTGGAAAAGGCAGGGTCAATCGTCTCTAAAAGGTTTGTGGTTGCAATAAGTAGTCCATCAAAACGCTCAATCTGCTCTAAAAAGATATTCTGCATTTGATTGTGCATTTTATCCGCACTTGCTCCACTCTCGGTTGAACGTGCGCTTAAGAACTGATCGGCTTCATTGAGCAATAAAAGAGGTTCGCTTTTGGTCTTTTTGCATAGTTCTTTATACGTGTCAAAAATATTGCGAACATTTTTTTCACTTTCCCCAACGTATTTGGAGAGAATTTTCGAGCAGTCAAAACTAAGGACTCGTTTTTTCATCGACTTGGCTAAAGAAAGAGCCGTCATGGTTTTACCAGTACCTGGAGGTCCATAGAGAATAATCTTCGCATCGATGCCGCTACGTCTTTCTTTAATGCCCCATTCTCTGAGTAATTTCACCACATTTTTATCAATCTGTTTGAGTAGATTATCGAGCACTTCTTTGGTTTTAGGGTGCAAAATAACATCTTCTAGGGTTGTTTTAGGGTCAATCAATTCGAAAAGCTCTTGCTCGCCAATGAGCATGTCAAGTTTTATTTTTTTATTTTTCTTCTCTTTATTGGGATGCATAATTTTTTGTAAAATCTCTTCAGCAATGAAAAAACTACGTGTCACACCTCCAAAGGTGCTCAGCATCTCATCGTAATCAATAATGAGATTTTCAATGAGTTTTGAGCCCTCTTCAAGTAAAGAACGGTTTTTAATTTTCTCATAATCATCAATACTAATCAAATTAATGAGGGTGTTCATATCACGTAGACTCTCAAATTCACCTGCATACTCCTCTTTAAGAAGTGCTAGAAAAATAAGCTGTTCTTTGGGACTCAGTTCATTTTCTTTAAAAATACTCTCCACGACAATTTCATTTTGTGTGACTTTAATACGCTCACTAATACGACTCTCTAAAAGTTCAAGTTTATTTTTAATACGTCCTAAACTAGGTGAGTTCTCTGTTGCATTGTGTTTGGTTTGACTTAATTTTTGATAGAGCTCAATACGAAAGAATTGATCTTTAAGATACTCTAAATGATCTGCATAAGGTGTCACATCGGGTAACACTACTTCGAGTGTTCCCTCTTCAAGAAGTTTTAAAAAAGCAGAACTGAGTGTGACACTGCTGTTTAAAAGTTCCAAATGCGATACATCTATAATACGTGAATTTAAAAAACTGTTTTGAACAATCCATCCTTGTTCAATCAACTCTTTAACAAGAACAAGTTGGTGTAAATGCGCATAATTTTTGTTGCCAAAAAGTTTAATGAGTATCTCTGAAACATCTAAATCCACTGAGCCTTGCACGTACTCTTTGGTCATAATTTGTAATAATTTTGCTTCTTCAAGGGAACATTTCAGTTGCCCATAAATGTGACATTTTTGAACATCCTTGCATTCTAAAAAATCTACCAAATACTTCAATACTTACCCTTTTAATCCAAAAATTATCTTCGCATATACTTTTGGGCTTATATGATGACAAGATGATAATAAAATAACCCTTTGGTTATAAAGTTAATCTCTATTTTTTACGTAAAAGCCCATCTGCTTGTATATTCTCTTTTAAAACACGCTTTAATACTTTACCTGTCGCATTTTTAGGAAGTTCCTCGACAAAATAGATATGTTTGGGTAATTTGAAATTTGCTAAATGATGTTTCAAATAGGCGCGAAGTTCCATTTCCCTGAGTTTTGCATCTTCTTTAGGCTGAATAAAAGCTAAGACTTCCTCATCTTTCGTCTGTTCATCTTTAAGTCCAATCACTGCTACAGCATCCACACCTTCGTATTTATAAATGACCTCTTCAATTTCTCTAGGGTAAATATTAATGCCTTTAGAGATAATCAAATCTTTTTTACGATCCACAATATACAAAAACCCTTCATGATCTTTTTTACCCAAATCACCTGTGAGTAACCAACCATTACTAATCGTTTCATCGGTAGCATCAGGATGATTCAGATAGCCTTGCATCACACAATCGCCCTTCACCATAATTTCACCTACCTCACCTGTGGCAACTTCCATGCGCTCTTCATCCACTATCTTAATCTCATAGCCAGGAAGAGGCAGTCCAACCGAGAGTGGTTTTTGATGATGCAAACGATTGACACAAACCGCAGGAGAACATTCACTTAATCCATACCCCTCTAGCAATTTAGCTTTTTTAAATTTGGCACTAAAATCATTCAGCGCTTGTTCACTCAGTGGTGCACTTCCTGAAATAAAAAGTCGTACCTTATTAAACCACATAAAATACCACGGAATTTTTGCTTTTAAAAGGGCATTGTAAAGTGTAGGAACCCCTAAAAAAATCGTTACCTGTTTGAGGAGAGTTTGTTTAAGAACATTAGCAAACGGAAAAACAGAGCGCACAATGACAACGCTTGAACAGGTAAACATTGGTAAAAGCACCATAATGGAGAGTGTAAAGCTATGAAACATCGGTAAAAAAACAATAAATCTATCTTTACATGTAACCTGAAAAGAGTCCGCACCCCCAATGGCATTTGAGAAGAGATTGCGGTAACTTAGCATCGCACCCTTTGGTTTACCTGTTGTACCAGAAGTATAAACAATACAGGCAGTATCATCGAGTTTTGCTGTACAGGCTTCTTTATCCATAAGCGTTGTGGCTAAAATCCTCTCAAAATTTCCCTCGTTTTCTTCCAAAGGTGCTTCCACCCAAATAATACGTTCAATCTTCGTACTCTCTCTCAACGCTTTTGTCTCTTTTTCAAAGGCATAAGAGCTTAAAAGCATTTTTGCATCACAATCGTTTAAAATATACTCAAACTCTTCTTGTTTTAAAAAAGTGTTAAGAGGAACTGCCACTGCACCCACTTTTGTAATGGCAAAAAGAGCCACCACAAACGCTTCACAGTTGCCCACAATCATGGCGACTTTATCGCCTTTTTGAATATTGCTCTGCTTTAAAAAGTGCGCAAACGCATCAATCGCCTCTTTGAGTTTAGCGTAACTTAGTTTTCTATCATCCATAAACAGGGCGGTTTTACGAGGTGCATTCTTGGCATTCGCACACATCACCTCATAAAAATTTTGATAGGGATAATGCAGCATGATTAAAACTTATACTTGAGGGATGCTGTAACCAGATGCGCAGCAGAGTCCGTAAATTTGCCATTCACTCCTGCTAAATTGGTAGTTGTACTTCTCTTCTCTTTTTCATCATACAAATACGCTAAGCCCACTTTTAAACTTTGAGAAACTTTATACTCAAATCCTACTGAGTAGAGTTTTGCATCTGAATCTGGAAGTTCAAACCCTAGCGTACTGGTTGGAACAGGCGTTTTATCAATTGCAAAACCTGCCATGAGTTTGAGTGCATCGCTGTATTGGTGACTTAAGCCGATGCGATAGGCATTGACATCTTTCCAGTTTTTAGCCCTTGAGCCCCCTAAATTTTGTTCTGCTGTTGGATTTTCAAAGTCAAAATCTAACTCTTTATAGCTTGACCAATAGGTACGCTCAAACACAAATTCAAGGGTTGTTTTATCCATTGTATATGCTGCTGCTAAGGCTAAAGAGGCAGGCAAAGGAATCTTTGTTTTAACATCCCCACTAGAAGGAGCACCAAGCCATGTTGTTGTTGCATCGCCATCCACGGTCAGATTAACTTTCGAGCGATACGTCGCAGACAAGGTTAAATCTTCAATAGGTTTGTAACTAAGGGCTAGGTTATAACCAAAATCAATGGAATCTGCTTCCATATCATTTGTATAAACTCCAGCACGTTGGTACTTAATCACACCCGTTGTATACACTCCTCGTAAACCAAAACCTAAGGCTAACTGGTCATTGACTTTGTAACTTGCTGTTGGATTAATCTCAATGACTTTTAGGGTAAACTCCTCAGAACTTCGCATCTGATAGCTCTCATCCCAACGCTTTGAAAGCCCAGCGGGTGCTACAATGGAAAGTCCATAACGCCAATTGCCCACCATGGGTGAGACATAGTGTAAATTAGGAAGTAAAAAGTTTTCCTCTTTGGAATCACCATTTTGTGCACTATTCCCGCTATCGGTGTAATCTACTTTGGGTAGATTAATATAGGTTAAAGAGGTTTCAATATACCCACCCTCAGCCATAAATGCCATATTGGCAGGGTTGTAATAACTCGCATCCGCACCATTGGCACTGGCGACGTATGCCGCACTAAGGGCGACAGAATTTAAAGATTGCTCAGGAATTCTATACCCTGAAGCTAAAAGTGTGGCTGCGCTCAGACTTAGTAACGTAGCGACCTTTACGGTTTGTTTCATACATGTTCCTTCAAAATTTAGTGAATGAGGCTATAAAGAAGTTTAATCTCTTCAGCCCATAAAGACTCATCTATTGTTTCAAGTATCAAGGGAATATCATCCATACGTGTATCGTTCATAATAAACGAAAATGGCTCAAGACCTAACTTGCCCTTCCCTAAAGAGTCGTGTCTGTCCACACGGGAAGCCAAATCTGGCTTTGAATCGTTTAGGTGCATTCCTTTAAGATATTTAAAGCCCACGATTGTACCAAATTTGTTCATCGTTTGCTCATAGGTTTCTGGGGTTCGAATGTCATATCCTGAGGTAAAAAGGTGGCACGTGTCAATGCAAACCCCCACACGTTCCTTATCAATAGCATTTTCCATCAAATAGGCAAGGTGTTCCATTTTGTAACCTAAATTGCTTCCTTGTCCTGCAGTATTCTCAACCACCAAACACACACCTTCACTTTTTCGTAACACCTCATTCATCGAAGCGCTAATCAGTTCCAAACAGGCTTCTTCGCTGATGTGCTTTAGGTGACTTCCTGGATGAAAATTGAGCTTATCAAGCCCTAACGCCTCACAGCGTTTCACCTCATCTAAAAAAGCATTCAAAGATTTTTCACGTGCTTCTACTTCAGGATGCCCTAAATTAATGAGATAACTATCGTGAGGCAAAACATGTTTGGGTAAAATCTCTGCTTTCTCTAATTCCGCCTTAAAGCGGTCAATATCTTCTTTTGAGAGAGATTTTCCCTCCCACTGACGCTGATTTTTCGTAAAAAGAGCAAAGGCTTTTGCTCCAATTTTTGCTGCATTCATGGGGGCATTAAAAACCCCTCCACTGGCACTTACATGTGCGCCAACATATTTCATTGTGTATTCCTTTTAGGGGAGTGGTTTTATTCGAATAAGAATGTTATTTTTCGTATCTCTAAAACTGAGTGTTTTGTTTTCAACTTTATATATAATGTGACTGCTATCAAGCAGAAGTTCTTGCTCAAAACCTTGCGAGGTTGAACGTAAAAATTGACCATCATAAATTGGCTTTTGAGCCATAATATCTTGCATCAATTCTGCATAGTGTTCTGTTTCAAAAAAACGCTTGTTAAAGGCTAAACGCTCTAAACATTTTCCCTCCATGCAAATGTAATTTCCCATAATTTCTAAATGAAATAAAATATTTCCTGCTGAGAAAATTTGTACACTATCGTAGTTGTTTCCATGGTTAATAAAACCTGTATCAGACAAAGCAATTTGCTTATTTTTAATCGTGATAATATAGGCGTTGGATTGGGTGATCTCTTTTTTCAGAGCACAGCCACTGAGCCAAAAAAGAAGTATGCTAAGGCTTACATGTAAAAACCATTTCATGATTGACACCCTTTGCATATGCCTTTTAAAACAATACTTTTTACCTCACCCTCAACCTTACCTAAATCCACCTCCATACACTGAATCTTATGGCAATGTTCACAAATAAAATGTGCGTGTGTGTTTCTGGAGAGTTCAAAATACCATTTTCTATCATCGCTTTCAAACTTATGCACCATCCCTGCTTCCTCAAACATGGCAATATTGCGGTAAAACGTGGCTTTATCCATACATACATCCATTTTTTCTTTTATTTGCTCATAACTCATTGGATGATGTGCCGCTGTAAGTACCTCAAAAATTGAAGCACGTGCTGTGGTAAACTTAATACCATGTTTTTCAAAAAGGGTTTTTATTTCTTCCATCATCGTGTATCTTCTTTGTAAATTTAAACCTTATGGTAGCTAAAAAATAATTAAGTCACAACTAAGTTGCATTAGATTAAGATTCGACACATTTTATGCAACTTAGTCGCAAAGGAGACATTTATGAAACGATTGTTGTTACTCTTAACCCTGCTTTTAAGCACCCTTGTTTATGCTAAACCTACGGTGACCGTAAGCATTTTACCCCAGAAATATTTTGTGGATCAAATTGCCAAAGATCTTTTACATGTAAACGTTATGGTAAGCCCAGGGGCTAGCCCACACACGTATGAGCCTAAACCTTCTCAAATGAAAGAGTTAGCCAACTCCGATGCGTATTTTAGCATTGGTGATGGTTTTGAAAAAGTATGGCTTCCGAAATTTAAAAGTACGCACCCAAAATTAGTCATGGTTGATACGATTAAAGGCATTGAAAAAATTGCGATGGCTGAACATCATCATGAAGAAGAAAAAGGGCATAAAGGCGAGAAACACAGTCATGCCCATGAACATGGTACGCTGGATCCGCACGTTTGGCTCGATCCTATTCTTGTTAAAATGCAAGCCAACACTATTTATGAGGCCTTGCTTCAACTTTACCCTGAACATAAAAGTGCCTTTACGCACAATTATGATGCATTTGTTGCATCACTCGATACACTCGATGCCACTATTCAAAGCAAACTCTCAAACGTGAGTAATCGAAAATTTATTATTTTTCATCCTTCATTTGGTTACTTTGCAAAACGCTATAATTTAGAGCAAATTGCCATTGAAGTCAGTGGAAAAGAGCCAAAGCCTAAAGAGTTAGCAGCGATTATTGAAGAAGCAAAAGAAGAGGATGCTAAAGTGGTTTTTGTTTCTCCTCAGTTTTCACAAAAAAGTGCACAAACCATTGCAACACAAATTAATGGCAAAATTTTAACCATTAACCCACTCGCATACGAATGGGCAGACAATATGCTCAATGTTGCTACTATTTTTCAATCAGAACTAAAATGATATAATCGTTTTATGCAAAACGACATTTCAATCAATCACCTTTTTTTTAATTACGATGGCGCAACCGTACTGGAGGATATTAACCTCCAGTACAACCGTACCGAATTTTTAGCCATTATTGGTCCTAATGGTGGAGGTAAAAGTACCCTACTCAAACTGATAATAGGGCTCTTAGAACCTAGTCTAGGCGAAATCCTACTCTTTGGGAAAAAGCCTTTACATGTAAGCCATGAAATTGCCTATGTCCCACAAGACACCATTGCCAATAAAGACTTCCCCATTAAAGTGTTAGATGTTGTTTTAATGGGCAGACTCTCAAAATCCAAATTTTTTGCGCCTTACTCCAAAGAAGATTACACTATTGCTTATGAAATGTTAGAAAAAGTAGGAATGAAAGGGTTTGAAAACCAAAAGATTAATACCCTCTCAGGGGGACAGCGTCAACGTGTTTTTATTGCACGCGCTTTAGCCTGTGATGCCAAAATCATCTTTCTGGATGAGCCTACCGCTAGTATTGATACAGCAGGACAAATGAGTATGTTCCAACTGCTTAAAACACTCAATGAAAATGTGGGTATCGTTATTATTAGCCATGACATCAATGTCGCACTTCATTATGCAAGCAAAGTAGCGCATGTGAACAAAATACTCTATCTTCATGATCTATGCGATACGCAGGCCACAGAAACATTAAAAAAGACAAACTCTCATTTTTGTCCCATTGAACTGATTCATTCAAGACAATGCCATCATACGCACAAAGAGCTCTTATGCTAGAACTGTTTTCATTTGATTTTATGCAAAACGCTTTGTTTGCTTCTGTGTTAGTCAGTGTTATTTGTGGTGTTATTGGAACACTCATTGTCATTAATCGTATGGTTTTTATTGCAGGAGGGATCGCCCATGGCTCGTACGGTGGCATCGGGCTTGCTCTTTATTTTGGGATTGCCCCTATGCTTGGTGCTTCCTTATTTGCTCTTTTTCTAGGTTTAATTATCGCTTATATCACCCATCAAAATGCCACACGTCTTGACTCCTTAATAGGAGTAATTTGGGCATTTGGTATGGCATTGGGTATTATTATGACTGACCTTACCCCTGGCTACAATGTGGATTTAATGAGTTATCTTTTTGGGGCTATTTTATCCGTTTCAACACAAGATTTATACGGCATGAGTGGCGTGTTAGTTTTAGTGTTATCCTTTGTTTTGTTATTTTATAAACAGCTTCTTGCAATGAGTTTTGATGCACAATTTGCAAAACTAAGAGGTGTCAATGTAACAGCCCTTTATATTGCATTGGTACTGATGACTGCTTTGGGAGTCGTCATTATTATTCGAGCTGTTGGACTTATCTTAGTAATTGCGCTGCTTACCATTCCCCCTTATATTGCAGAAAAACTAACCAACTCCATGGGAAGTATGATGTTTATGTCTGTACTTTTATCAACATTTTTTTGCATCACAGGGCTGATCGTCTCATCGGTGTTTAACTTAAGTGCTGGCGCCTGTATTATCAGTGTTGGTACCCTAAGCTTTTTTCTTCAGTTTCTCTATTTAAAAATGAAGACATGCTAGGGTATTTGATTTTGTGCACGATAACGCTCACGAAAATAAACACCTAGTTCAGCAATAAGCATGCCACTTAGAATTAAACATGCCCCACCCACTTGGGAAAGACTTAAAACTTCGTTGGCAAACCAGTACCCAAATAAGCCCGCACTAACAGGTTCCATTGTAAAAATAATGGCTGTTTTAGCCGCTGTTGTAAAACGTTGAACAGCTGTTTGTACCCAAAAAGCAAAAATAGTTGCAAACAAAACGGTGATAATAATGGAATGCACTAGCAAGCTATCAACACGAGGAGGCATGAGTGTTCCCTCTAAAAACAATCCCCCTAAGCATGAACCAAAAGCTACGGTTACAAATTGAATACACACCAATAAATAGACATTGTATTTGGTCGAATAATACCCTGTAAAAACAATATGCATGGCAAACATAATCGCACAAATAAAGGCATATCCTTCACCCAATCCAAAACCAATCTCACTATTAAGTGTTAAAAAATAAAGACCAACAGATGCAATCATTGCTCCCAATAAAGAAAAAATAGATGCTTTGTGTTTAAAAACAAGATAAGCAATAAAAGGAACCACTATCACATTAAGCCCTGTAATAAATCCAACCGTTGAAGAGTACGTATAGGTAAGTGCAAATGTCTGAAACGCATACCCAAAAAACATAAACAACCCTAATAAGCCCCCTGCGACGCAAACATCTTTTGTTAAGTGTTTTAGCTGCCTAAAAGAGATAAGCCCCATTAAAATGGCAGCCACTAAAAAGCGCCAAAATAAAAAAGTATACACAGGTGTCTCATTGACCGCTGCTTGTACAATAAAAAACGTACTTCCCCATGCAATTGCTACTAAAAGAAGCAAAAAATCTGCCCCAAACTCTTTAAATTTTTGATGGATCACAATACCTTGCCCTCTGCTTTAAAATCTAAGGTACGCATTGTAACACAACGCACACTAAAAGCCTCCATACACATGACTCAAATTTAACCATCAAATCACATCTAAATACCATTTTCAAAGCCATATTGAGTGCAAAAAAGAATTTTCTCGTGTTTCTTACTACACGCTTGTTTAGCTCCTGTGATGAATTATTGAGCACAAACCTTTATCTTAATTTTATATACTACTGCTACAATTATGACTTGTTCTAAAACGTCCCCGTGTTACGTTATGAAAGTATTACAGAAAGGTTTGAATGGATCAAGCAATTGTATCGATGGAGAATGTTGATAAATATTATGGCGATTTTCATGTGCTTCAAAATATCAATTTTTCCGTAAAAGAGGGGGAGATTGTTGTCATCTGTGGCCCTAGTGGAAGTGGAAAATCAACCCTGATTCGCTGTATTAATAAATTAGAAGAAATTGATAGTGGTGACATTATTGTTGATGGGTATGATTTATACGATAAAAAAACAAATATTAATAGTGTTCGAGCAGAAACAGGTATGGTGTTTCAACACTTCAACCTTTTCCCTCACCTTACCATTTTGGAAAATATCACTATTGCTCAACGTAAAGTGAAAAAGATTAGTAAACATGATGCCAATGAGCTCTCTTTAAAGCTTTTGGAACGTGTTGGCTTAGTGCATAAGGCAGAGGGATACCCAAATGAACTGAGTGGTGGTCAAAAACAGCGTGTTGCTATTGCACGAACCCTTGCCATGCAGCCGAAAATTATTTTATTTGATGAACCAACCAGTGCGCTTGATCCTGAGATGATCGGTGGGGTTTTGGATGTTATGAGAGAACTTGCTCATGAAAACTACACTATCATTTGTGTTACACATGAGATGGGCTTTGCAAAAGAGGTGAGTAACCGCATTGTGTTTATGGATGAGGGAAAAATTATTGAAGAGGGAACACCTGAAGAATTTTTCACGAACCCAAAAACACAGCGTGCTCAAAAATTTTTACAAGAGATATTAACACACTAAAAATCTTCAAAGGAGAATTCGCAATGAAAAAACTTTTAGCAGCATTCCTTGTAATGCTTGGTCTTAATGCTATGGCAGATGATATTAATCTCTGGCAAAAATCAACCCTCAACAGTATTGTACAAAAAGGGGTTTTAACTGTTGGCTTAGAGCCTGGCTACATGCCTTTTGAGATGAAAGATAAACAAGGTAACATCATTGGTTTCGATGTAGATATAGCCAATGAAATGGCAAAAGCGATGGGTGTAAAACTTCAACTTGTGCCTACTGCTTGGGATGGTATTATTGCAGGTCTTTTAACAGGAAAATATGACATTATCATTTCTGGTATGACCATCACACAAGAGAGAAACCTCAAAATTAACTTTGCAAACCCTTATATTACCGTGGGACAAACAATTTTGGCAAACAAAAAACATGCAGGAAAAAAATGGAGTGATTTAGACAAACCAGAATACACCATTGTCACTAAAATTGGTGTCACAGGTGAAATTGCAACACGAAAAATGTTTAAAAAAGCAAAAATCAGAACCTTTGAAACCGAAGCAGATGCAGCACAAGAAGTACTTAATGGAAATGCCGATGGAATGGTCTATGATAAACCTTACAATGCTATCTTCTTTGCTGAAAAAGGTGCTGATAAATTAGCACATCTTAGTGATGAATTGACCTATGAGCCTTTAGGTTTTGCTATTCGTAAAGGTGATCCAGATTTTCTTAACTGGCTTGACAACTTCTTGAATCAAACCAAAAATGATGGTACGTATAAAAAAATCTATGACAGATGGTTTACTGAAACCGCTTGGCAAAAAAAGGTAATGTAAACAGTGGCAAAAGAGAAACAACACTTTTTACACAATAAAACACTCGGTCACATTGTGGCCGTTTCGTTTTATATTATTCTAGGCTACATGCTCTTTATGGCAGCTTCTAAGATGAATTACATTTGGAAATGGAGTGGTGTCCCTAAATATTTTGTATATGAAAAAATAGAGACCCTAACAGCACCACTTGATGGGAAAATACGTATTCATGGCTCTCATGTTATTGTTGAGGGGTATGATAACAGTAAAGAGGTTGAAATAGAAAAAGGCTATACCCTCAGTGTAAATGAGGGGGATAGTGTGTATGAAAATGACACCCTAGCACATAAAACTTCTACGCAGTTAGGACCTTTGTTGGAGGGCTTAATTGTGACCCTTGAGATTTCAGGAGTCGCTGCAATTTTAGCATTTTCGATAGGTTCACTTCTTGCGTTTATGCGTATTTCAAGCTACCAATTTTTAAAAGATATTGCAACCATTTACATTGCCGTTATAAGAGGTACTCCTCTTTTAGTACAAATTTTTATTTTTTATTTTATTATTGCTACGATTTTTGAGATTGAACGCTTTTTTGCAGGTGCCATTTCTCTGGGTCTCTTCTTTGGTGCCTATATTGCAGAAGTTTTGCGTGGTGCTATACAATCAATTGATAAAGGTCAATACGAAGCAGCTAAATCATTGGGGATGAACTACCCTCAAACCATGCTTTATATTATTATGCCTCAAGCACTCAAACGTGCTTTACCTACACTTGTGGGGGAGATGATTGCTTTGGTGAAGGATTCGTCACTTGTTTCTGTTATTTCTATTACAGATTTGACAAAAGTCGGTCGTGAAATAGTCGCCAATACCTTTTCACCTTTTGAGACATGGTTGATTATTGCAGCAGTTTATTTTGGAATTACGTTTTTGCTCACCGTCTTAGGACATAAAATTGAAAATAGGATGAAAAAACAAGGAGGCATGTAAGTCCTTCTTACACGCCTCAAAGCATATATTCTTGAAGCTCTTTTTTTAGTTCTTCAAGAATTTCTTCTTCTCTTTTTGTGATATAGTGCGAGATTTTTTGGCGCATAAAACTATCAGGAAAAATACGCATACAGTAACGATACGATGTATTGTACTCAATAATATTAATCACTTCACCCTCAACTTCAATTTTTCTATCTTGACTTAGTTCATTCAATTCAAATTCTATTTTAACCTTAGCGCCAATAAAGATACCATGATTTTCATTGCTTACAATGCCTAAGCCATTCATCGATATATCGTATAAACGTCCACTCGTTTGGGCATTGTGATGATGCATATACACCGTTGCAAGAATATCAGGATGAACACGAATGGACTCACGCTGAAGCGCTGGCATCGCCATAAGGTAGGTAAAGTTCGTCAGTTTAACCGTATTGCTTTTAAAATTATAAGAGACAACATCGGCTTTGATATGTTTCGTAAAATAGGCATTTTTAACAATAAAAGCATTATTGTCTAATTTAATCGCAATTGCTTGAAGCTCACCTTCACTGGTAAATGTCACACTTTCATGATCAATGCTTACAATGCGTGCCTCAGAGCTAATAGGCACCCCTTTGTAAAGGTTTAAAAACACTACTTTCTCACCTGCTTCTTTCATGGTTTGAAACGTTTCGAGAATAGAATTTGTATGCGAGAAAAGAACATCACCGCTTTGACCAAAATGGATAAAAGAGGGAGCTTGGCTCGTGGTTTTTTCACATATCTCATGAAAACGATACACGCATGCACATAAAACATCCAAATACGCAACACTCTGGCGTTCTTTACAAAACACTCTGTACTTTTCCATAAAATAGAGCATACTGCGAGTTAATACACATGTAAGTTTTAAACGGTCTTTTTGCATAACAGAAAGCAAGGTTTGTTTAAGTTTTTTAATCTTTTCATCAGATTCAAACACCGTTGCATAAGTTGTTTTTGCAATGGCACTTATCTCTTCTTCATCTATACTATTATCGTATTCTTTAGCTACCAAGACGAAATACGCTCTAAAATCAGACTCAAACTCTTCTAAAAAGAGTGCCGAATGGAGCAAAAAATGCTCTTTTTCTTGTTGAAAAATAGCTTCTGTTTCCATTGTACCCATCCATGACAATTTTTGTTCATTATATCATGTTTTGCGAAGGAGATATGTAATATCTAAAATCACTTCTGTACCTACTCCTTTTTGAGAATTAATACGCATATGAATTTTACATTCATCACAATATGCCTTGACCAAACTCAAACCTATACCATGTCCTTCTTTGGTCATATCCGCTTGATAATAGCGATCAAACACCAAAAAAAGCTCTGACTCGCTCATCCCAATCCCATGATCTTTTATGCACAGTAAACTCCCCTCTAATGAAAGAGAAATGGGTCGTTTATTAACATTGTATTTGAGTGCGTTATGCAGAAGATTTGAGAGAACTTTAATAAGACCATGTTTATCTGCAAAAAGCTTTACATGTAAAACAGAACTTTGAATCTCTACACCATTGGCGATCTCTTTTTGTTTTTCAATTACTTTTTCGACAAGTTCATCAAGAAAAAAATATTCCCTCACATCGGTTTGTATCTCTTTCTTGATAAAATAATCAACCTCTTTATAGAGTTCATAAAGGTCTTGACTGGCAAGTTCAATGCGCATAAGGCGTTTTAATTTTTTACTCTCTTGTTCATCGGCTTGTAGCATTTGAAGGTTGGCTTTAATGACAGAGAGTGGGATATTAAGCTCATGCAGTGTATCTTTTAATAAAATGTCTAAAAAATGATTGGTTTTAAAAAGAGCTGCTAGCGTATAAGAAACTAGGATATATCCCACACATAATGCCATAACAGCAAACCAAAAAAGTACTAACCACGAACTACCTACCCATTCCCATAAAAAAATACATAGCAATGTAAAACACCACAATACAACACTAAAAATAACCATTGTTCGAATGAAAAAAATCTTATCACTACTTCTCAAATCGGTATCCAATGCCTCGAATATTAACAATAGCCTCTTTACCAAAAATCTTTTTTAAATTATTAATATAAACGCGAATAGACCCTTCATTAATCTCTTCGCTGCTGCTCCAAAGGTGTTGATGGATCATCTCCTTGGTCACAACATGCCCTCTATCTTTCACCAGTAAATAAAGCAATTCAAAATCTTTTAAATTTAAATCCAGTTCTGTTGTCCCTTTAAAAAGGCGTTTGCGTGCAAGGTTGAGTTTGTAGTCATTGTCAATGATAAGCCAATCATCTACGATACCTTTTGTACGAGCCAAAATAGCCTTAATCCGTAAAAGTAATTCATGTAAATCAAAAGGTTTTTTAATATAATCATCGCCACCTGCAAGAAAGCCTTTTGCAACACTCTCTTGGTCGTTTAAAGAGGTAATGAAAATAGCAGGTGTGCGATCACCCGAGTGGCGTAAGGCTTGTAAAAATTCAAACCCACTCATGTCAGGAACTTTAACATCCACTAAATACAAATCAAAGGTATTTTGAAAACACGCTTCTAGCGCTTCTTTCCCACTTTTAACCAGGGTACATGCATACGCATATTCGGATAAAAAATCTTCGAGTGTTTGAAGTAAAAGAGTATTGTCTTCTAAAATAAGTAGCTTATAAGACACGCTAGGACTCCTGTAAAATGGTTCATTGTGTAGAAAAAAAGCACTTTAGTATTCTCCCCTATAAATACTTCCAAGAAGCTAACATACCCACACATTATACTTATTAGCCTGATAAAAGTTTTACATGTAAGGAAGTGACTTATCAAAATCTTCGTATTTAAGCCTTGATTGAGTAAAATCAATCTACATTACCCACGTCTTTTGAATGCAAAGAAGCATGGCGTATCAGTGTTAATTTACTATTAAATACATCAGGGGTGAATCATGCAATACCGTTATATTGGAAAAAGTGGCTTACGTGTCACGCCCATTTGTATGGGAACAATGAGTTTTGGCAGTTGGAGTGATAAAAAAGAATCGTTCAAGATTTTAGATACAGCTTATGAGCGAGGTATTAATTTTTACGATACAGCAGAATTGTATCCTGTCCCTCCACGAAAAGAGTATGCAGGATTAACGGAAGAAATTTTAGGGGAATGGTTGCAAACAAAGCCTAGAGAGAGCATCATTTTAGCCAGTAAAGTAGCAGGGGCTGCAAACGGTTGGTTTGTCCCACCCATTCGTCATGGCTACACAGCGATTGATCGTTTTCATATCCAAAGAGCCGTTGAGGGAAGTTTAAAACGTCTTAAAACAGACTATATCGACTTGTATCAAATCCACTGGCCCGATGAAATTATCCCTAAAGAAGTATCTATGCGTGCCTTAGATGAGCTGGTTCAAAGCGGAAAAGTACGCTATATTGGAACATCTAATGACACCGCTTATGGGCTTAGCAAATCCAACACCATCGCACAGTATGAAAAACTCTCTCGTTTTGAGTCCATCCAAAACAATTTTTCCTTGCTCAACCCACGCTTTTTAGATGAACTCTCCACCCTATGCCGTAAAGAAGATGTCTCACTGCTTCCTTATTCTCCGATTGCAGGGGGTGTTTTAAGCGGTAAATACAATCAAGCGTTTATTGACCCAAAAACACGTTTTGGTGAATACATGAAAATTGATGAGCCTCGCCAAAGAGCAATGAGCCAACGCTTTGTCAATGAAAAAACCCTTTTAGCGACCTCAAAATACATAGAAATCGCCAACCAACACGGGATGAGTCCTGTCACACTTGCTGTTGCATGGAGTATGCACTTTGATTTTGTCGCCTCCACGATCATCGGTGCACGCTATGCCCATCAACTTGAAGAGAGCTTTAAAGCACTGGAGACTACCCTTAGCGCTGAGATACTGCGTGAAATTGAAACCATCCAAAAAGAGATTTTGTACCCCATGGGATGAGTCATTACATGTAAAAAGATAGCGGTTAACGTTTGCATTGTTAGCCGCTGTTTTACCCTATTGAAAAGGCACTTCTCCCAACTTTTTATCCGCAATGCGAACATCCTCCCCACTCACTAAAATCGCTTGGGTATTTGAAATGGGACATAACTTCAAATCAAACTGATACTCAGCGATAATTTTTTCCACACTTTTTTTAAACGGAAAATTGGTGTGGTGTGGTAAAGGGTAAAAATCCACACTCTTAAGTGCTGTATAGTCTAAGGATTCTATCTGTTTAAAGTCATCCATGGCTTTGGCATACGTTATATCTGGCGAGACGATCATCGCGCCAGCAGACTCACCGATGTATAGTTTCCCTGCTTTAATATGCTCAACAATGAGCCGATCTGCTCCTGTTTGTCTTAAGGCTTGCAGTAAAAAAAACGTATTGCCTCCTGTAATATAAATACTATCATTTGCCTTGAGTTTGCGTGTAATTTCTTCAGGGCTTAATGCCGTTAACTCTACTTCATCGACGATCATTCCTAGTTTTTGAAGTGCTTTTTTCCCTGCTTGAACATAAAATGTGACACTTTCTGGGATACTTGCCGTGGGGATAAAACTGACGGTTTTCCCCTCCAATGATTCTTCCATAAAATGAGGCAAAAGTTCTGCAACATCTTTGAAAGACGAGGACAAAAACATTTTTTTCATTTCAACTCCTTCTTTCTTAATCTTCAATTCTGCAAATAGCGCTCCAAAAGCTCTACGGAATAAGGACTACAAAATAGCATAAATTTTACGGATTGTTGAAAAATATTTCATCATGTAATAAAAAGAAATCGAGGAATTTACATGTAAAACGTTTTTATTGCGCACCAATCCTACTTCAGCATTTCAAATCCAAATATCATGAGCAAAATTAAAACAGAAAAAATGCGCAGTATCCATTACATGTAAACTTTTTTTACAGAGATTTAGAAGGAATAATGTTACAAGAAAGAGAAAAATCCAGAGTGATTAGGGCTAATCACTCTGTCTGTTTTCTTAGATAGCGTCTTCGTTTTCTTCACCTGTTCGAATGCGAATAACACGCTCAACATTACTTACAAAAATCTTTCCATCACCTATTTTTCCTGTTTTTGCAGCATCCGTAATGGTAGCAATCACTTTATCTACCACTTCATCAGCAACCACAATATCCAGTTTAATCTTAGGGAGAAAATCGACCACATATTCGGCCCCTCGGTAAAGTTCTGAATGCCCTTGTTGACGACCATACCCTTTGACTTCGTGGACTGTCATACCCGTTATTTCAACACTTGAGAGGGCATCTTTCACATCTTCAAGTTTAAAGGGTTTAATAATGGCTTCAATTTTTTTCATTGTTTTCTCCTGATTTTATCGCTTTGCTAAAAATTATTTTATCTTAAATTATTTTAAATACGCTTTGAGAATCAGCTGTGGCTCAAGCGGTTTATCGCGTCCATCGGTAGCAACATTTTCAAGTTTATGCACCACATCCATTCCCTCAACGACTTCACCAAAAATAGTGTGTCTGCCATTTAAATGCGGTGTAGGGACTGTTGTTATGAAAAATTGACTGCGGTTGCTATTGCGCCCCGCATTTGCCATGGCAAGCATGCCTGCTTTATTGAACATCACGAAGGGCTTAAATTCATCCTCAAATGCTCCGCCAAAAATAGAGTCTCCGCCACGTCCTGTCCCTGTTGGATCACCACTTTGAATCATGAAGTTTTTAATCACACGGTGAAAAGAGACCCCATTGTAATACCCTTTTTTCACCAACCCCTCAAAATTTTCACATGCCTTTGGTGCAATTTCTGGCTTTAATGCTAAAACAATCGTACCTTGTGTTGTTTCAAACACCACTTGCGCTGCACACAACGCACTCCACACACCCAACACGCACAAGGCTAACACCTTTTTCATACCCTTAATCTCCTACTAATTTTGTATTGCGAAAGCGATACATTTTATTTTTTACTTTCTCTAAGATTCCCACTTTGATAAGCTGCTGAAACATATGCACCACAGTGGGTTTACTCACGCCAATATTATCAATTATATCCTGATAGGAACCATTAAAAACTTTATCTTCATCCAAATGATTGATGATGTATTTTAAAATTTCTATCTTTTTACCGCCAATGAGTGCGGCAAGCCCTTCAATAATAAAGGAGCAACCTTGAATTTCTTTACTCTGTAATTTAGGGAGCATGGCACTGTAAAGAGCGCTGATTAAATCTTTCATATTGATAGGCTTCATGATAAACCCATCTACTTTCAGTGTAATTGCTTCCAATAAATACTCTGTCTCCGTAAATGCGGTTGTAATAATTGCAGGGATGGTTCGATGGTATTCGAGTTTTAATTTTTTAAGCATCTCAATGCCATTCATAGTGGGCATTAAAATATCAGTGATAATAACATCGACATCTTTTTGCAATGCAAGACTGAGCCCCTCTTCTCCATTGCTTGCACAATACACCTCTTTTACAAAATCTTTTAAAATCATATACGTTTGATCTCGTACCGATTTTTCATCCTCTACATACAATACAACACAATCTTTTAAACCATTAAAATCCATCTACGCCTCCTCCTCTTTCTCGACAATTGGCATCACAATTGTCATAATCATACACTTTTCGTAAAACTTTCCATTGCTAAAGGTGTAAGAGCTATTGCTAGCACCAATGCTCCCTGTCATCTGTTTTTCAATAATCTGCTTTGACATATAAAGCCCAATACCCGTTCCTGTTGATTTATGTTTCGTTGTAAAATAGGGCTCAAAAATTCTATCTTGAACCTCCTCGCTCATCCCTCCTGCATTATCAATCACCCAAATCACACCCGTATTTGCCTCTTTTGAAATCACGATTTCTATGTATTTTTCCTCGCTATCACGTTCCTCAAAAGCATCTTTGGCATTGGAGAGCAAATTCATCATTACTTGAGAAAACTCATTAGGATAGCCTTGTACAATCGAATCGTTTTTACATGTAATCAATATTTTAATTCCTGCCTTTGCATAATAGGCTTTAATTAACTTAACACTGTAGGTAACCGTCTCTTTTAAACTAAAAGGCTCTTCACTTTGATTGGGTTTAAAAAAATTACGAAAATCATCAATGGTATTTGACATGAGTGTTCCCAGTGCCATCCCCTCATTTACCTGCTTCTCGATAAAAGCATCACTAAGCTCTATGCCTGCCATTCGCTTCATTTGAAAGCTTTGAAGAATGAGCACCATTGCACTTAATGGCTGTCGCCACTGATGCGCAATATTTCCTATCATTTCACCCATGGAAGCAAGCCTTGATTGACGAAACATAATTTGGTCTTTTTGCCGACTCTGTTCCACTTCATAGCGCACTTTTTCTTTTAAGTCATCATTGAGTTTTTGCAGTTCTTTCGTCTTTTCATCAATCACATTGGCAAGTTTGCTATGCAAAAGCCGAATATTGCGCAACAACAAAAGAGCCAATAAACCCGCAACAAGCGTCGTGCCAACAGTGGCTAGAACAATCCATTCAAACGTATTGTCATAAACAATTTCTGTCTGTAAAAATCCCTCTTTGGCATTTTTCAAATTTTGATTGATAAGCCCTGTTAAATCAATATTAATCGAATAAACACTGGGATAAAGCTCATTTTGCAAAATTTCAATCGCTTTAAAAGGTTGATTCGAATCAAAATAACGAAACATTTTTAGTAAAATGCCATCTATTGTATGAATTTTCTGTTCAATTTTAAACATAAACCCATGCTCTTCCATACGCCAATACTCTTGCGTCTTTGGTTTTAAAACGCCCCATGAACGTGCTAACTTAACTAACCAATCACTTTCGTCAATTTCTAAACTTTTTTTATACTCTTGAAGCTCAATTTGAATTAGTTCTTGCGCAAGCAAAATAATCACTTGTCCCTCAGATGCGCTGATTAAACCCTTTTCTATATCACGAATGGTATCAAGTACATTCACCGTATAAATATCTTTTAAGTTCTCTAAACGAATTGTAGGAAGCATGCGTTTGGTGTATAAAATATCAAAATTATTTTTAATACGATTGATACTCATATGCGCAAAACTACCAATAAAGAGCATTCCTGTGAGCATAATAAAAAAAAGTAGGGTCGTTTTAGTCGCAATCGTGGTTTCATTAATGCGATGCATTAAATCACGTAAAAGATTACTTTTCACGACTGTTTCCTACCGAGTAAAAGTCCTCTTCAACGTATTCACTTAAATGCACATTGTGTAAGCATTTACAACGCTCATCTCTATTTTTAGGAAGACTATTTTCATCTAAACTCTTAGAAAAAGCTCCTAATGCATCAATAAAATCTTCTTTGCTAAAGGATCTACCAATGCTTTTGAAAACTTCGCTAATCATACGTGCAGCAAAGTAACCTTCAAGTGAAACATGGCTTAGGTCTTCTTGAGGATAATATTTATGCATCAATGCACGGTAATCTTCTACTTCTTGTACTTCAGATGTCCAAGGAGATGGGACGACTTGTGCGAACACTATTCCCTCACCTTCTCCTTTAAGAAGCTCAATCAGTGGTTTTGGTTCCACAAAAGAAGAGAGACCAAATTTGACCTCTTTACGAATTTTCTCACTTTTTCGAGCACGTTTTATAAATTCTGCCACGGCGTGGGTTGAGCCTGCCATTAAAATAACTTCGGGATTACTCTGTTCAATTTCGTACAGTGCGTTTCCTACCGAAAGCGTATTGCGTCGATAGCTCCCCTCACCTACCAAAATAAGATTGTGTTTTGCAAGGGCGCTTTTTGCTCCAGTAAGAGCTGCCATCCCATAACCATCGTTTTGATAAAAAATAGCAAAACGTTTGTGGTTAAAAACACTGGTGTAATACTGCACTAATTTTTCAATTTCATCTAAATCACTGGCTCGCGCATTTAACACAATAGGGTTAACAGGTTTGCGTAGAAATTCTGCACCCGAATACGCCCCAACAAAAGGAATACGTTCTTTAATTGCAATAGGGAACATCACTTCCGCAGAAGGCGTTCCAATAATGCCAAAAAAAGCAAAAACTTTCTCTTGTTTTATAAAAGCATGTGCATTTTCTATGGCTAATTTTGGCTCATACCGATCGTCTTTAGCAATAATTTCAATCTTACGACCGTGTATTCCACCTTCTTCATTTAGATTTTTTAAATAAATCTCACTGCCCAATAAAAATTGATTACCAACGCTGTTCAAGCCTCCACTAAAAGGCCCACTCATGCCTAGACGAATCACATCGCCCTCAAATTTTTTATGGGATACAACGTAACCAAGCAATACCAAAGCGAAGATGAAAAAAAGGATACTGGCAATATAACGCATTGTTACTGTCGCTTTCTTGTGAGTTTAGCGTTATAATAGCCATATTTTTTTATAAAATGACTTAATTAGTAAAAAAATATTTACTTAAAAGAGAAAAAAGTGAATAAAATGATGATTTGTAAAATTTGTGACTCACACATGAGAAGCATTGAAGACAGGGCTTTAAAAAAAGTTTTTTATATCTGTCCTCATTGCGATGCTATTTGGCTTGATCCACACTACCAACTCTGCCTAGAAAAAGAACATGCTTTGTATGATAATCATAACAATAGTCTCGAAAATGAAGGATATGTGACTATGTTTGAAAATTTTTTGAATTTTTTTTGGGATGAACTTACATGTAAAAAAGAATCGCTTGACTTTGGCTCAGGGCCTAGCCCTGTTTTAAGTTATCTTCTCCAAAGAAGAGAGGTCAATGTGGATTGTTATGATAAATTTTACCAACCTCAAAAATGCTATGAAGGAAAAGAGTATGATTTTATTACGTCTACAGAAGTTTTTGAGCACTTAGACAATCCGCTAGAAACTTTATCTCTCTTGAGCCAGCATCTTAAACCCAATGGTATTATTGCCTTAATGACACTCTTTCACAGCAACGATGAAGCGCATTTTTTACAATGGTGGTACCGAAGAGACCCAACACATATTCTTTTTTACACGCCTAAAACCATGGAATTATTGGCAAAAAAATGTGGCTTAATCTCTCTTAAAACGGATGGAAAACGCATTGTTATTTTAAAAAAAGTAGCGCACTAAGCGCTACTTTTGGGTAAAGGTGCAGAAATTATCGGTAGTAACGATCTCGATCATAGCTATGATAATAAGAGCGATCTCTCTCATACCTTGGAGACTCATAACGATGACGAGGTGTATTGTCAATAATAATCACTCTTTCTCGTACATAAGGCTCTGTATAAACCACTCTAGGACGAGGTTCTTCCACATAATGGGTTGTTGTATAATTTCTCTGTGGTGTTCCACCAAAAAGATTTCCAGCACCTTCAATTAAAGAGGGTAACAAGAGAACCGCTCCTGCACCAATAAGAGCACCTCTTTCTCTATCGCCCATTGCATGGGCACTTGTCATACCACTTACCAGCAATCCTACACAGAGTAAAACGGTTTTTAAGATTTTCATCTGGAACTCCTTAATAATAATGTGAGCATTTTAATGTAAAATTGTGAATCAGTCGTGAATTTTTTGCACCCATTTCCAATAAAATGCAAAAAAGATAAAACCTGCACCTAAAAGAGAGGTAATAATAGACAAAGGCATACCCCACTCAAAGAAAGCACCAATAGCAAAAGAAACCAATGTACTGACTCCCATAAAAACCATATCATTATACGCAATGACTCTGCCATAAAATGCTTCATCGGTTTCATACTGCAAGAGGGTATAGGTGTACGACCATAAGGTTGTGGTAAAAAGCCCGCACAATAAAATTCCTATAAAACTCAGATAAAAGTTATACTGAAAGAGTGCCCAAATCATAATACTAACCCCTTGTGCCACAAAAATGTAAAAAAGGCTTCTTGAATTAATATAACGACTTAAAAAAAACTGCCCCAATACCAAAGAGAGTGCTCGTGTGGCATTGATAAAACCAATAACTAAGGGGACAGAAAGGAGGTGTTTGTATTGATAATCTGCCAAAAGAGCAATCAGCGCATCGTATGCACTAAGTCCTACACTGGCATGCAATAAAATAAGATGTATAATTTTTGGATGTTCCCTTAAATAAACAAAACCACCCACAATCATCTCTTTTACATGTAAAGCATATTTGTTCTCTAAAGAAGGAATCTCAAGTCCTAAAAGCAAATAAAATCCAATTCCATAAAGAACCATATCGGCCATAAATGCACTGGTCGTTCCAAAGTAATGAATGTAAAATCCTCCCACTGCCATTCCAAAGGCATAAGAAATCGACCAAATAATTGAGTGAATTTCATTGGCGAGTTTCAATTCATTATTATTTAAAAGTTTTGGCAACAGTGACATTTCGGTTTGAAAATAAATACTCCCTGTACCCATACGTACAAAAATAAGCCCCAATAAAATCCACAGCGCATCTAAAGAGTGAATAAACATGAGCCAAAAAACAGTTACAATCTCAATAGCCGTAAGAAAAAGCATAAAGCGTTTGGTATTGACCTTGTCAATAATCGCTCCACTAAAAGGAGCTAAAAGCATTGAGGGCAAAAACGTAAATGCAGCTGCTGTGCTCAGTGCCCACACAGGCGCTCCCAACTCAATTAAAAGTGTAAAAATAGCCATATGACTAAACCATGCGCCAAAATAACAAATAAGCTGTATTAAACTCAAGCGTCTAAGCGTTGCATGGGAGTGAAGTAATGTAACATACTGCTTCATTTCTTCTCCTTTAGAATTTGCCTGCCATTGTAGCGCTTTTTATTTTTCATGAATAATTTTTTTATGCTAGAATAGCCATCTTAAGCCAAAAACTACCACAAAAAGGTGAAAAAAGATGAAGATTTCAACACGAATTCTCGTATTACTTGTATTGTCATTATTGCTTTTATCCATAAGCATCATTAGTGTCTCCTATAGTAACACCAATGAGAATGCAAACTCTTTTATTGCTGATTATGAAAAAAGTTCTTATTCGTTTTATGAAAATGAGCTAAAAACTATCATGGAAATCGTTCACCAAACTGCACACGCTATCTATAAAGACCAAAAAGCTAAAGGTTTCAGTGATGATGAAATTAAAAAAGCCATTTTATCAAAACTAGATGTCTTACAATTTTTTGATGATAAAAGCGGCTATATCTTTGTGTATGACTATGCGGGTACAAATATTTTAACAGCAACCAATCGGGCACTTCAAGGTCAAAATCTTATAGGTCTCAAAGACAGTAACGGCGTTTTTTTGATTAAAGAGTTGATTGATGTCGCCAAAAAAGGTGGTGGTTTAGTCAAATACCATTTTCCAAAAGTAAAAGAGGGAAAACCTTTACCAAAATTCTCTTATGCCGTCTCTTTTGAACCCTTTAATTGGATGATTGGGACAGGTATTTATGTCGATACGGTTGAGATGGAAGTGGGAAAACTTCAAACACAAATCCAACACAGCACCGCTTCGCAAATAAAATCGTTTCTAAGCATTTCCATTGTGCTTCTTTTGCTCAGTTTGGGTGTGACGTTGTATATGATCACCCGTACAATTTCTAAACCTCTCAATGAACTTATTATGCGTGCAGATAATCTTTCCAGTGGGGATGGAGATTTAACTCGAACATTAGAAGTCATTGGAAATGATGAAATTGCGCTTGCCAGTAAAAGCATTAATCGCTTTATTGAAAAGGTACGCATTCTTATCAGTGAGGCAAAAAATCTTTCCAATGAAAACTCTTCTATTTCTCATGAACTCTCTTCAACCTCTCTTGAAGTAGGACGTTCTGTAGAAACATCCATGCAAATTGTTGGAAACACAACCACACGAGCACAAACCCTCAAACAAAAGATGAGCACAGGCATTACTGAGGCAAAGGCAGGAAAAGAAGAGTTACTCAAAGCCAATCAATTCCTTAAAGAAGCCAACACGGCCATTTTAGAACTGACTCGTGAAATTCAAACCAGTGCGGCTACAGAAATTGAGCTTGCCCATAAAATTCAACAGTTAAGCTCAGATGCTTCACAGGTCAAAGATATTTTAGTTGTTATTGGTGATATTGCCGATCAAACCAACCTTTTAGCTTTGAATGCTGCCATTGAAGCAGCACGTGCAGGTGAGCATGGTCGGGGCTTTGCTGTTGTCGCCGATGAAGTACGAAAACTAGCAGAGCGAACACAAAAAAGCCTTCAAGAAATCAATGCTACGATTAACGTTATTGTTCAAGCCATTATGGATAGTTCAGAGCAGATGAGTTCTAATTCTAAGAAGGTTGAATCTTTAGCCACAACAGCCACAGGGGTTGAAAATAAAATTGGCAATATGTTTAATGTGATGAATAATGCCACAAAGGTCTCCGATAAAACCGCTGAAAATTATCTCAACACTGGGGCGGACATTGAATTAATGATCAATGATGTAGCTCAGATTAACGATATTTCTGCGCAGAATGCTAGAAGTGTTGAAGAAATAGCAGGTGCGGCTGAGCACTTAAGCAAAATGACCGAAATGCTCAATCTCAAGCTCTCTGAATTTAGAACCTAACTCTTTACATGTAAAAGAAGGGGGAGACACACTTATTTCCCCTTTTTCAGGACGTAAATAAAACCCCTTCGCTTAAAGCATTCAATCCACTACATCCCAAAAGTACAATTCTATCCTGAAGTATTTTTTTACTATCAAATTTTTTTTATGATAGAATGTTACAAACTCACAAAGCTAATAAAAAAGGAGCAATCGTATGAAAATATCAACACGAATGATACTCTTACTCATTCTGTCATTGATACTCTTAGGAACAAGTGTTATTGTTATTTCCTATAGCAACACAAAAAACAATGCCACAATGTTTCTTCAAGAGTATGAAACAAGTGCATTTTCATTTCATGAGAATGAGCTAAAAACCATTATGGAGATGATGCAACAAACCGCACACGCTATCTATAAAGACCAAAAAGCGAAAGGTGCAAGCGATGATGAAATTAAAAAAGCCATTTTATCAAAACTGGATGTACTACGTTTTTTTAATGATAAAAGTGGCTATATCTTTGTGTACGACCCTGATGGCACTAATGTTCTTTTACCAACCAACAAATCCCTAGAAGGTAAAAATCTCAGTGGGCTTAAAGACACGAACGGTGTCTTTTTTGTTAAGGAAATGTTAGAGATTGCAAAAAAAGGGGGAGGTCTTGTAAAATACTACTTTCCAAAAGTCAAAGATGGCGAACCCTTTTTAAAATATGCGTATGCTATCCCTTTTGAGCCCTTTAATTGGATGCTAGGTACAGGCATTTATGTCGATAATGTTCAAAAAGAAGTCCAAAAGCTACAAACAAACATAGATAAGAACACCGCTTCGCAAATAAAATCGTTTCTAAGCATTTCCATTGTGCTCCTTTTGCTCAGTTTGGGTGTGACGTTGTATATGATCACCCGTACGATTTCTAAACCTCTCAATGAACTTATTATGCGTGCGGATAATCTTTCCAGTGGAGATGGAGATTTAACTCGAACATTAGAAGTCATTGGAAATGATGAAATTGCGCTTGCCAGTAAAAGCATTAATCGCTTTATTGAAAAGGTACGCATTCTTATCAGTGAGGCAAAAAATCTTTCCAATGAAAACTCTTCTATTTCTCATGAACTCTCTTCAACCTCTCTTGAAGTAGGACGTTCTGTAGAAACATCCATGCAAATTGTTGGAAACACAACCACACGAGCACAAACCCTCAAACAAGAGATGAGCACAGGCATTACTGAGGCAAAGGCAGGAAAAGAAGAGTTACTCAAAGCCAATCAATTCCTTAAAGAAGCCAACACGGCCATTTTAGAACTGACTCGTGAAATTCAAACCAGTGCGGCTACAGAAATTGAGCTTGCCCATAAAATTCAACAGTTAAGCTCAGATGCTTCACAGGTCAAAGATATTTTAGTTGTTATTGGTGATATTGCCGATCAAACCAACCTTTTAGCTTTGAATGCTGCCATTGAAGCAGCACGTGCAGGTGAGCATGGTCGGGGCTTTGCTGTTGTCGCCGATGAAGTACGAAAACTAGCAGAGCGAACACAAAAAAGCCTTCAAGAAATCAATGCTACGATTAACGTTATTGTTCAAGCCATTATGGATAGTTCAGAGCAGATGAGTTCTAATTCTAAGAAGGTTGAATCTTTAGCCACAACAGCCACAGGGGTTGAAAATAAAATTGGCAATATGTTTAATGTGATGAATAATGCCACAAAGGTCTCCGATAAAACCGCTGAAAATTATCTCAACACTGGGGCGGACATTGAATTAATGATCAATGATGTAGCTCAGATTAACGATATTTCTGCGCAGAATGCTAGAAGTGTTGAAGAAATAGCAGGTGCGGCTGAGCACTTAAGCAAAATGACCGAAATGCTCAATCTCAAGCTCTCTGAATTTAGAACCTAACTCTTTACATGTAAAAGCGGATTTGACCTTACATCAAATCCGCTTTATTCTTAGGGTTGAACTTCACTCTTTTTAGGATAGATAAAAATAGTCTTTCTCTCTACAGTAATTTTCTCTTTATCCTCTAACGCAAAGGCTTTAACGATAACTGGAAGATTCTCATTTTCTTCCTTAAAAACCTTGGCTGGTGCAGAAATAATGACAATTTTTTTGATTTTCTCTCCTGCTTTTAATAAAAATGGCTCTGTTGGCTTTTCAATTTTTAACTCAGGATGCGAAAGCTCAAAATAATAAGAGTGGTCTTTTGCTTCAGTATTTTGAAATAAGAAGGTATAAACATTTTCAACGCTTTGATTGTTTGAACTCATTTTATAGAGTTGACTGGTTCTGTTAATATTTAAAAGCATATACTCTTTTTTGCTTCCCATAACAAAAAGTCCAACCAAAACCAAACTCAAAGCAACCATGTATGCAATGGTTCTAAAACGTAAATAGTTTGTTTTTTTGTTTTTTTCAACTTCAATCGAACTGGTCCATGTAATCAAAGACGTTTTACCCAGTTTAGCCATAATTGGCGTACATGCATCCGCACACTCAAGACAGTTAATACACTCCAATTGCATACCTTTTCGAATATCAATATGCGTAGGACACACCCTTACACAGGCTTCACACCCTGTACAATCATCACTCTCAAGTGGTGGTTTATTGCTGAGCTTTGTCCCTTGTGCATTGTAAATTTGCCCACCGCGTTTTTCATTGTAAATGGTTTGAATTGTATGTTCATCAAAAAGGGCAGACTGAATACGAGAATAAGGGCAAATGTAGACACAAAAATTCTCTTTTAGTGCCACCACATCATAAATTAAAAAGGCAGTAATCCCTAAAAGAAATCCATATAACACTGTGTGTTCAAGTGGATCTTGCACATAGGCAAAAAAATCTTCAGGGGGAATGAAATACCATAAAAAATTCGAAGCCGCAATGAGTGCTAACATACCCCAAATCAAAATAGCAAGAATCCGTTTTAAGACAGAGTTTTCTTTAGGTTCTTGCTGTTTGTTCTGAATACTTTTTCGAATACCCAATAATTTTGTTTGAATAAAATCACGAAAGATAACCCTAAAAATGGTTTGAGGACAGGACCATCCACACCAAACTCGCCCACCCAATGTTGTGACAAAGAAAATGGTTAAAAAAAAGAACATCAAAACAAACGGCATCAAATAAAGCTCTTGCATATCAAAGGTGGTAAACAAAAGGTGGAGTTGCTTTCTATCAAAACTCAATAGAAAAAAATGATTCCCATCTATGGTAATAAATGGCAAAGTAAGGGCAATAAGCGTGATAATACCAAAGACAATATAGCGTTTTTGCCTATACAAGGTCGTAGTGACAGATTGATTCATATGAATTCCTTTAATCAGATAGTATTTGACTGAGTGAACACTCTTTTTCATGTGTGTGTTTAGGCATAAAGAGTTTTTCATTATGCGTTTTTAAGAGAGAAACCTTGGCTTTGACAAGTTCTTTTAAGCCCCGTGAATTGACATAATCTTTGAGTGATGTTCGACTAACATGCAATGTTTTTGCAATTTGCGTAATAGGCTCTTTGGCTTCAAGCAATTCAATAATTAAAGAGCGGTGAACATCAAATTTTGATTTTGAAATGCGCCCTTTTGGACGTCCATTTTTTTTCTCTTTCATATCATTTTGTTGAAATTCTTGATGTCTAAGTAAAAGTTCAAGCAAAGCCACTGGTTCACTTTTAACGTGAATGCACGCATTAATATCTGCAATATGAACGGAAATAGAACGCTTGAGTAAACATTCAAAAATCTTAATAAGCTCCATCGTATTTTCTGAAAATGTATGCAAATCAAAAATAATCAAATGATCATTTTCATTTAAAGAGCGTAAAAACCCTCGAAATTCTCTTCTCTCTTCTAGGCTAAAACTAAACTCAGAATTTTCAATTTCTGTGGAATCAACACTCATACTATGATGGTGGGCATATTTTAAAATCTGTTTTTGTTGTGTCGTAACAGGCGTTATTCTGTTTTGATTTTTTAAAAGCGCAATATTCATAAAATTGTCACCTTTTTGTCATTTTTATGTAAGTATACAAATATTGACGTATGAAGTCAATATAAAATATATTTTTATCGTCAAAATATACATTTTACACTATTTTAAGCTTACATGTAAAAGCTCTTTGATACAATGCCACTTCAAATTCATCAGAAAGGTGGTGGATAGAGTATGCCAGGAATTAAATTACATCCTAACGAATCGTTTGACGAAGCGTATAGAAAGTTTAAAAAACAAGTTGATCGTAACCTAGTTGTAACTGAAGTGCGTGCAAGACGTTTCTATGAAACAGCAACCGAAAAACGCAAAAAAGATAAAATTAGCGCTCGCAAAAAACAGTTGAAAAAACTTTATATGCTTCGCCGTTACGAGTCAAGACTCTAACACACACGGCCAAGAAGTTAGCTTCTTGGCTCTCTTTATTTCCCTTATTTTCACTCTCTCAAAATAAACTAATCAAAGCTATGATAACATTAAGAACAAATAGATCTCTTTTGTTAGCATAAAGGTTACACAATGGATAAAAAACTCACGGTTATAGAAGCGGCAAAACTTTTGGGTGTTAGTAAAGAGGCAATTTACAATCGTTTACGACGAGGTTCTTTGCAAAGTGTCGTTGAAGATGGGGTGAAGTATATTGTGTTAACAAAAACTTCTCTCAAAGAGAGTGCTCCTCTGCGCAGAAATGATACCAGCGCTGAGCACAATGCCTATATTGAGCTTCTTAAAACACAACTAGAAGAGATGAAGCATAAAAACGAAAAATTAGAAGCCGATAAAGAGCGACTCATTGCCGATAAAGAGAGAATGCTCATTGAATCAAAAGAGAAAATTGAAATGATTTATAAAGAGCGGGATGAGCAACTCAAGGCCATACTCTCTTTGGCAAATCGACAAATTACACAAACAGAAACTCCTGTGCCACCCTCTTCCTTTCAAAACACACCTATACCAACACCCCCTGTGGTACATCCCTTTGAAGAAGCAGATGTTTTAGAAGAAGAGGAAATATATCAAGAAACCAGTGTTTGTTTTGAAACCTATAGTGACTGGAGAGATTTGAGAAGCTATTTAAAAGAAAAAGGCTTTTCAAAAAAAGAGAAACAACACATTAGTGATACTCTTAGTAAAAAAGCATCCCAATTAAATAATGTTATGGACAAAAATGGTACGTTATTTATTAAGAAAGGTAAAAAACTCAAAGAGATATTAGGAGATTCATAAAATGAAGTATATTCGTAAAATTTCAGATTATATGATTGCAGGTGGTATTGGTGTAATGGTTATTGCTTCCATGCAAGGGTGTGAGCAAAAAGAAGATAAAAATGTCTTAGCCGAAGCTGCACAAACACAAGGTGCCTTGGTCATTGTTGATGAAATAGCCCCAGGAGAGTATAAAATTGCTGAGGAGTACCCTAGCTCTACTACCCGTGTCATTGTACGAAGTAAAGATGGGAGTGAGCGTATTTTATCACAAACAGAAATTGATGCGTTAGTTAAAGAAGAAGCGGCTAAAATTGATAACAACACCTCAGCGTTGACCAACCCTGAGCTAAGCTCAGGACATATGGGTCTAGGAGGTATTTTACTCTCAAGCATTGCAGGTGCGATGATTGGAAGTTGGATTGGTAATAAACTTTTTAATAACCAAAACTACCAAAATCAAAGAGCTGCCAATTATAAAAGCCCTCAAGCGTATAGCAGAAGCACAAGCAGTTTTAACAAACCGATGTCAAGCTCAACTACAAGCAGTGCGACTAAAAATAGTGGCTTTTTTGGCTCCAAATCAGGAAGCACCACCTCATCCTCAGCAACCACATCAAGCGTACCTAAAAGTTCAGGAGGGTGATCATGTTACATGTAGAAAAAATTAAGCCATTAACCAAAGAATTTTTAGAATCTATTGGCTTTTATTGGCACACGGACAACGATAACACATCCTACGTTGCCGATGAGTTAGTTTTGGTTAGCAACGAAGAGGTAGAAGCCTATTATGAAGCAGCGAATGAACTTTATGATATGTTTGCGCAGGCAGGTCAATATGTCATTGATAACAATCTCTTTCATGAGCTTAATATCCCGTTTAATTTGGTTGAATTGATTAAAAATTCATGGGAAAATGATGTGCATTGGCATTTGTATGGGCGGTTTGATTTTGCAGGAGGCATTGATGGTAAGCCAATTAAACTGATGGAGTTTAATGCCGATACACCAACGTCTTTGTATGAAACAGCCATTATTCAATGGGCGATGCTTAAAGCCAATGGCATGGATGAAGCCAAACAGTTTAACACTGTTTTTGAAGCTTTAAAAGAGAATTTTAAACGTCTGGTGGTCTTAGGTGGTGATACAGAAGATTTTTCACACTACTATGAGGGATGGAAGATTTTATTCTCCTCTATTCGTGGGAATATTGAAGATGAGAATACCACGCGTTTGCTTCAAAGTGCCGCCAATGAAGCGGGTTTTCACACCGATTTTGCCTATGTGGATGAAGTAGGATTTAATCAAGAGGGCGTGTTTAAGGGCGATGAAAATTTTGAGTATTGGTTTAAACTCATTCCTTGGGAAAATATTGCCATTGAAGAGGGTGATTTAGCACTTTTATTGGATGAGATAGTACGTGAACAAAAAGCCATCATCCTCAACCCTGCCTATACCCTACTCTTTCAAAGCAAAGCCTTTATGAAAGTGTTATGGGATATGTTTCCAAACCATCCCTTGTTGTTAGAAACCTCGTTTGAACCTCTAAAAGGTCAAAAACAAGTTGAAAAAAGAGCGTTTGGAAGGGAAGGGGCTAACACGGTTATTTATGAGCGTGATATGTCTGTTATCGAACAAACCGAAGGTGAATACGGTAATTTTAAGCCTATTTATCAAGCTTATGTAGAACTTCCAAAAGACAGTGAGGGTCGCTCCTATCAAGCAGGCGTCTTCTTTGCGTATGAGGGATGTGGCTTAGGGTTTAGGCGAGGTGGGCTTATCATGGAAAATTTCTCAAAATTTGTGGCACATCGCATCAAGGATTAAGACATGAAAATCGTTTGTTTAGATGCAAAAACATTGGGTGATGATGCGGATTTAAGTCTTTTTAAACAATTTGGAACCTTTGAGGCTTTTGATACAACAGCACTTCATGAAAGAATTGAGCATATTGGGGATGCCAAAATTGTTTTAAGCAATAAGGTGTTAATCGACAAAGAAGTGATGGATGCGTGCCCTAATTTAGGCTTAATTTGCATTACCGCAACAGGCATGAACAATGTTGATTTAGCGTATGCCAACCATAAAGGCATTGTGGTTAAGAATGTGGCAGGGTATTCTAGTGCATCTGTAGCACAAACGACGTTTATGTTAGTGCTAAATCTTTTAGGAAAAGCGGCCTATTATGATGCCTATGTACAATCAGGTGCATGGGTCAATAGCTCTATTTTTACCCATTTGCAAGAACCTTTTTGTGAAATCAAAAAGAAGCGTTGGGGGATTATTGGACTGGGAAATATTGGCAAAGAGGTGGCTAAAATTGCTACGGCTTTTGGCGCTGAAGTGGTTTATTATTCCACCAGCGGAGCGAATAAAGATACTGCGTATCAGCAAATTTCCCTAAGAGACATGCTGCAAACGTGTGATATTGTCACTATCCATGCGCCCTTAAATGAAAAAACACAGTATCTTATTGCCAAAGAACAATTGCTTTTGATGAAAAAAGGTGCGATTCTTGTGAATGTTGGACGTGGAGGCATTGTACATGAAGCTGATGTAGCAAATATTCTTGATGAAAAAGAGCTTTTTGTAGGGCTTGATGTCCTAGAAAAAGAGCCGATGCAAGCAAATCATCCACTCTTACATGTAAAGCACAAAGAGCGCTTAATACTCACCCCGCATATTGCATGGGCGAGTGTGGAGGCAAGGCGTGAGCTCATTCGTTTGGTGGGTGAAAATATCAAAGATTTTTTAAGACAATAAGGAGAGAGTATGGCAAAAGAGCATAGTTTTGACATTAGTGCAGAGATTGATAAGCAAAAGTTTAAAGATGCGTACGAGCAAGCTAAAAAAGTCATTACCAATCGTTGGGATTTTAAAGGCATTGCGTGTGAGTTTGACCACAATGAAAAAGCGAAAACGGTTACCTTGGTGACCACAACAGATACAAAAGCAGATGCAATGGTTGATGCATTGGTCTCTGAGGCAATTAAGCGAGGTATTTCAGGTAAGGCACTTAAAGAGCTTAAACGTGAACCAGCAGGTGGTTCAAAAGTAAAAGTAACGGTGAGTATTGTTGATGCGATTTCCAGCGATGATGCCAAAAAAATTGTCAAAGAGATTAAAGAGCTTAAACTTAAAGTTCAAGCCTCTATTCGTGGTGATGTGGTTAGGGTTGAGGGTAAGAGCATTGATGATTTGCAAGAGGCGATTGCTGCGATTCGTGGGTGTGAATTTGACTTTCCTGTCAACTTTACAAATCTTAAATAAACATGGAACATCTTCCCCCTCGTATTGAGCTTGTTCCTAAAATTCACGGATTTTGGTGCAAGGTACTTCAAGTGACGTTATACGGGCTCTTAACCCTCACACCTTTTGGTGTTGGGGCGTGGGTGGGATATGCTTATAATCTATGGATAGGCATTGCGTTTTTTCTCTTTTTTACCCTCGTAAGCGGAGTGGTGAGTTCTAAAATGCGCATTGCTTCCATTCCCTTTGAACAACAAGAAATGAACTACTCGACTATGGCCATTGTCAAATGGTACGTGGCAAAAAATATCTGTCTACACTAGAGGCAAAGCATGAGAAATCAACCTAAATACCATTTTTTAAAAAATACAAGCTATGCGCTCAAAGGATTAAGAGATATTATCACCCATGAGACATCGTTTCGTTTAGAACTTATCCTTGTGCTTATCCTAAGCCCTTTGATCTACTTTGTGCCACTGGAGCTTAGTTATCAACTCTTAATGTTTATTGCCTTGATGGGGATGCCCATTGCTGAGGCAATGAACAGTGCCATTGAGCGGGTGACCGATTTGGTGACGCTTGAATACCATGAAATGGCAGGACGAGCAAAGGATGTGGGCAGTGCAGTTGTGTTTTTAAGTATTGTCGTGTTTGTTGTGGTGTGGTTTTTTTGCCTCTTTAAAGCTTACATGTAAAACTATTGGAGACGCTCAAAAACGTTGTAGCGTTTCCAATACTCATCAATCGCTTGGGTGAGTTCTTCTTCTTTCAAGGTACTTTTCTTCTTGACCCCAAAGCGCTGAATCAGCCCATCTTGCAAAATAGACGTTTCTGCTTTTGGGGCTTTGAGGTAGGCAATCATCGTTTTTTTAACCTCAGCTTCTGAGCTGTATTTTAAAAGATAACGGTAGAAAAATTTATCGATTTTCACCGCCAAATCTTCATGACAAGGAATGCAGTTACGTTCATAGACACTGGGCTTTGCCCATACAAGCGTGCCAATACAAAGAAGGAAAAAGGTTTTTCTTACCATGAAATCCTCACACATGTACCTTCATTGGGTTTGGAATCAATCTTTACATGTAATCCATACTCTTTGGCAATGGATGCCACAATATTAAGCCCTATACCAAACCCTCCTACACTTTTATCAAAACGGCTGTAACGCTCAAACACTTGAGACAGTTTGCCCTCCTCTATCCCTCTACCGCTGTCACGAATTTCAATACCTTCTTGATCAAGACGAATAAAAATATGCCCCTTAATGGTGTTATATTTAATGGCATTACTAAGAACATTATCAATCAATTTTGCTATTTTTTTGGGGTCAATGTTAAGAAGAACACCCTCTTGAAGCGTCATTGTAAGTGTAATTTTTTTAGATTCAAGCAAAAGAGAGAAGTATTCAATACGCTCTTCAATAAGACTTTTAAGTTCCACAGGTTGATCAAAATTTTGAAGCGTATGGGAAAGTACCAAATAGGTCAAGTCATCGTAAAGATTGGAGATGGTTTTGGACGCAATGTTCATGCGTTTAATCTTTTGTGCCAAAGGTGCGTCAAGGCTTTCCAGCTCTATCATCTCAATGTTTGAGAGAATGGCATTAATAGGAGTGTTTAATTCGTGTGTAGTGTCTTTAATAAACCCATCTAAGAGTGCAATAGTCTCTCGCATAGGACGTAAGAGTAAATTCAATAAAACATAGCCAATCAGCCCTAGAACCGTAAAAATGAGCAACCCATACAGCAAAAGTTTACGGTAGAGTTTGTGATTCCATCCCTGTGGCTCTGGAACTTCAAGAGCAATATAACGAGCCCCCAAATAGTACGATTCTAACTCCTTAATAAAATAAATATGCCTATTTTTCAAGTAAATATCTTCATACAAATTAACATTTTTGGCCCTCATGGTTGAGAAAATCTGTTTTAGAGAACTGTCGTAAATAGCAGAATTAAAACGCTCATCTCTCGGGTAGGTTTGTTCTTTGTCAAAGTTTACATGTAACGATTTTAGCCTTAGGATTTGCTCATTGGTAAGATTGGAAAGGCTTTCTCGTTCATTTTGAAGCATCAAATCACGCTCAAACCCATAATATAAAAATGCCACAAATGCTAAAATAAGCAAGGTTAAAAAGGCATAGAGCCCCAAAAAAGACCACAATGTCTTTTTTTCACTAGAGCGTAAATTTATATCCCAATTTTTTAATGCTAACAATGTGTTCTTTCCCTATCAGTTTTCGAAGATTTTTAATGTACGTACGCAACGCTTCATCACTGCCTTGTTCTTCATACGTCCACACGTGCGACATGAGTGTCTCATGGCTGATAATTTCATTTTTCTTTTGCAAAAAAAGTTTAAGCAATTTTGCCTCTTTGTTTTGCAATTGTATCGGATGATTGTCACTAAAAAGCTGATGCGTTTGCAAATCATATGTCATGGTTTCATGAATCACAATGTGCGTTGTCTGTGGGTGAAAAAACTCTCTTCTCAAAAGACTTTCAATGCGAAAAAGAAGCTCTTTCAGTGCGAAAGGCTTGCGCAAATAATCATCACATCCACTCGCATACCCATGTTCTAAATCTTCAATGGCATTAAGCGAAGTTAAAAAAATTGCAGGTGTGGTATCGCCCTCATTGCGACGTTTTTTGAGAAGTTCAAACCCATTGAGCACAGGCACGTTGACATCAAGTAACAAAAGATCAAACGCACCTTCGTACATTTTCTCTTCAGCCTCTTCCCCATCATAAACAGGGAGTACTTCATAGCCTTTGGATTCTAAAAATTCACACACCGTTTCACTTAAATTGGTGTCATCTTCTAACAATAAAAGTCTATTTTTCACCACTGTCTCTTTTTTGTTTTTGGCTCTCATAGAGTGCTTTTTGCTCTTCACTCATTTGAGCTTCACGACGTTGCAACTCTTTAAAAAAACGCTCTTCTTTATGCGGTTCCACATACCCTATAAGTGCAATAAGCTCTTCTGTGCTCATTTCGCTAAAATCGGCTTTTGCAAAAAGCACCCCTAGGAAGAGAAGTAAAATAAAAAGCGCTTTTTGCATTCTTATTTGCGAACCTCATTTAGCCATGTGGCAAGATGGCTAATCACCTCAGCAGTAGCAAGGTTAAACGCTTCCACTGTCCCTGCAGCACCGTTGGTGTTGGTAACCTCTTTTTTAGAAGAGAGGCGCACACTGCCTAAGACCTCACCGCTTTTAAGCTCCACAAGATGTACACGAAGACTCACATAAACATGTGACTTTCCATTTTCATCAAATACTTCTTCAAAGTTTTGTAGTACCGATTCAAGGACAAGATTATTGGATGCCATTGACGTCCCAGAGATGACCGATTCAAAATGGTTTTGATCTTGCAAGGCTTCGGTGATGAGGTGTTGAAGTTTTAAACTAGGCGTCTCACTCCATGTTCCATATTTGTAGGGCAAGATAGCTCCGCCCTTTTTGTATTGAATCGCTCTGGAATTAAGCCCACTAGGAGTGTCTATGCGTGCAATTTTGAGGACATCTTTATTGTGGCTACGATAACGCTCCAATTTTACCATAGGCTCTAAAGAGTAATTATACGGTTTAACCGTGGTCTCTTTCAGGCTACATCCACTTAAAAGCAAAAGAGCACAGACACTTAAGAGTTCTTTTTTCATCATCTATCCTTTAAATTTATTCATTCGGGGCTGGCGGGGTTGTTTCTGATTTAAAGAGTAAATCACTGGGGCTATCTTTAAGATTGCCCACCAAATCTCTGGTTTCACGCAACACGAATTCTAATTCTTTTAGAGTATTTTGAAGGGGTAAGAGATTTTCTTTCACCAATATATCCAAATCAAATGCACCTTTTTCCATTTTCTCATTGAGTCCGCCCATCACACTCTTAACACTTTTGGAAGCCTCTCGTACATTATTCATCGTGTCAATACCTGTATTATCGATGGCGGAGGTAAAGGAGTAAGACATCGCCTTAATGCCACGGGCTGCTTCAATAGACTCTTTGAGAAGGGTGTTAATTTCGTGATTATGTGTTTCAATGTTTGCCATCGTCTTACTCGTAGATTCAGCGATTTTTGCACTGTTTTCTAAAATGCGTTCAAAGTTCTTGAGGTTTTTATCACTCATAATCTCTTCAGCTCTTTCAAAAATCTTCTCGGCTTTCAAACTCACAGAGGTAATGGTCTTATCGATGCGTGAAAAGGTAGAGGGGCGTGAGTAAATAATGCCGTATTCGTCTTTATTGGAACCTGTTTTAAGATCTTTAGAGTCGTTTGTGCTACCTTGAAGCTGAATAAAACTAAGACCCGTAATGCCTTGCGCTTCAATAATGGCATAAGTACTCTCTTTAATCGGCGCGCTTTCTTGCACACGAATAATCACCAAAACCTCTTCAGCATTTTTAGGATTAATGGCAATATCTCGTACTTCTCCAATTTGCACGCCATGCAATTTGACAGGTGCTTTTTCATTCAGCCCTGAGACAGACTCTTTGGTCGCCACATGATAAAATTTAAAATTTCCCTCTTCTGAATAACGCCCTAGCCACACAATAGAAATAACACTTCCTATGAGCAGAAGAAAGACAAATGCACCTACAATACTATAACTTAAGCGATTTTCCATGACAGCCTCAACTTAGAAAATTTTTCAACGTTTCATCACTGGTTTGTTTTAATAATGCCATTGTACCCTCAAACTTGACCTTTTGATCCCCTAAAATAATAAAACGATCCAAGACCTGCGCAATAGTCTCTTTGTCGTGTGTTACCATCACAACACTAATGCCTAAGGTATCACGCAAGGTCTGAATCAATGCATCAAAGGCACGGGCACTTTGCGGATCAAGCCCCGAGGTTGGCTCATCCAAAAAAAGGAGTTTTGGATCTAGGGCAAGGGCTCTTGCCAATGCGGCTCTTTTTTTCATACCACCGCTGAGCTCCGAGGGGTACATCGTGGCAACTTTTGAGGGAAGCCCTACCATAGAGAGTTTCATCAGTGCAGACTTCTCAATAAGCCATGCAGGTAGGTTGGTGTACTCTTTCATTGCGATGCTGACATTTTCTAAGATTGTCAACGAGGTAAACAGTGCACCAAATTGAAACAGTACACCCCATTGTTTGCGCAAATCTTGCGCCATTTGTTGGGACACATTTGCCACATCACACCCTAAAACGTGCATCGACCCACCATGAACTTTTTGAAGCAATATCATCTCTCTTAATAGCGTGGTTTTGCCACTTCCACTTCCGCCTAAAAGCCCAAAAATCTCCCCTTTAGCAATCGAAAAACTGACACCATCGTGAATGGTATGCTTTCCAAAACGTGTTATGATACCTTTAGCTTCAATAACATTATTTTGTTTCATAATTTAAGCTCCGTTAAAATAACAGAGATAATGGCATCCATCGCAATGACCCAAAAAATAGCATTTACAACACTAATCGTCGTGTATTTTCCAACACTCTCTGTGTTACTATCAATTTGAAATCCCCTAAAACACCCAATAGTAGCAATAATACACCCAAAAATAGGCGCTTTTATCAAACCAATCATCAGATGCTTTAACGCAACCGTCTCTTGAATACGGTCTATAAACTCTACAAAACTCACATCCAAACGTGTTGAAGCAATGACCATACCCCCAAAAATGGAGACAACATCGGCAAAAAAGACTAACAAAGGAAGCGAAATAATGAGCGCGAACAAACGAGGAAGTACCAAAAAATTCCATGGAGAAAAGCCCATAGAACTCATCGCATCAATTTCATCGGTGAGTTTCATCACCCCAATTTGCGCCGTGTACGAAGAGGCACTTCGTCCCGCTACCACAATGGCAGTAAGCAAGGGAGCAAGTTCTCGCACCGCTGAAATCGTAATCATCTCGACAATAAAAATATTTGCTCCAAACTTTTCAAGCTGTGCTGCCCCCTGATAGGCAATGACAATGCCAATTAAAAAGGATGTCAATAAAATAATAGGAATCGCCCCTGCACCACTTTGTTCAATATGATACAGTGTCGCTTTAAGGCGAATATTGGCAGGTTTCAAGAAAAGTGCACTTATTGCATGAGAAAGCTCTCCTGTAAAAGAGAAAAAAGAGGCAAGTGTTTTATACCCTGCTACCATTTCTTTCCCCACATTTTCTAAAAAAGTAAATAAGGCTAGCTCTTTTTTTTGAGGGGGGATTTCATGAGGATAATGCTCCTTGCAGACATTTAACAGTTCTTCAAAAGAGGGGTTTGTCCCTTCAATACGAACCACACAATGCTTTTTTTCGAGTTCTTGAATCCGATACAACAACAGCAAAATACCATGCGTATCAAACGTCTCAATACGGCTTGCATTAAAAATATACGTGGACTGAGGGTTACATGTAAGGGTTGCAAATGCCTTCTCAAGCACCACAACTGACTCTTTAACCCAATGCCCACCCAAAGCAATATGAAACCCCTCAGAGCTTTGCGAGACAAGAAGCGGAGGCTGTTTTTTCATCGCGTGCAACCTGTTTTTGTTTATTATAACATAAGGCGAATAAGGGCGAAATTTTGTGGTTTTACTGGAAGAAAAAGCGTTACATGTAAAGCTTTTTCTTCCATTTTTAATGCCCTCTTCCTAAAAGTTCGGAAGCTTCCATTACCACCATAAACGCTTCATCATCCACGCTTTGAATGAGTTCTTTAAGTCTAGGGATACGGCTGTTTTCGACGACTAAAAATATCATACGTTTTTCTTCGTGTTCAAAAATGCCACTGCCTTGCACGATGGTGCCATACGGTCCTAAATGATGCACAATGGTCTCGCACAATGCCTCGATTTGGCTTGAGACAATGTGCACCACTTTTTTGGAAGGTCCCCTCGTGAGGAACATATCAATGCTTTTAGCGGAGATGTAGATACTCACCAAACTCCACAGTGCTAAATCCACATTTTTAGAGATAAGCGCAATGGCGATCACTATGAGCATATCAATAACAAGCATCACCGTTGAGGCTTTGATGCTTGTTTTTGAGGCGACAATTTTGGCGATGATGGTCGAGCCACCCGCAGAAGCATGTGCGCTTAAGATAAATCCCAGCCCAATGCCCACAGAAATACCACCAAAAATAGAAGCTAAAATCACATCGTGGCTAAGAGGTAGCACGTTCATCCACGCACGCATGCCATCAATACACACGGAGGTAAACCCAATGGCAACAATACTTCGAACGGTAAAATGCTTGCCAAAAAACTTCGTTCCTAAAAGAAGTAGCGGTGCGTTAATCGCCATCATCATCACACCGACTGGGTAGTGAAAAATGTAGTGCATGAGAAGCGCCATACCGCTCGTGCCTCCTGTAACAAGGGCATTTGGGATAAAAAGTGCCACAACACCGTACGCTAAAAATAAAGAACCCACCCCAATAAAACCATAATTTTTAAATTCCGTAGAAAGATGCACGCTAAGCCTTACATGTAAAATAGTTGTGTGGATTGTAGCACATAATTTTTGATGTTTTTCGTGCTTTGTGTGTGATTTTTAGCTTTTACATGTAAAAAATGTGACTCAGGGTAAGTTTTTGGTAAAATGGGTTCAGTGAAGCCGTGTAAAGGAAAGCGTGAATGGATAGAAACCGTAGGATTGTGAATTATTCGCTAATAGCCTTGGCTGGAAGCGGTGTTTATTTTAGCGTAGAGACCATGTTTAAATCTTTAGAACCACCTAAAAAAGCCCGTTTGGATGCAGCGACGTTTATTGACACAACCACCCTCCCCCTTAATGAAATTTCCTTTTTCACATGGCAAAAAAAGCCCCTTTTTATTCTCAAAAAAGATGCCTCTTTGGCGTTAGATGCAAAGCGTGATATTCACATTGGTGACTATTTTTACACGGTGATGATAGGCATTTGTACGCATCTAGGCTGTGTCCCAAAGTATGAAAGCAAAGAAAAAAAGTTTATTTGTCCCTGCCACAACGGACAATTTGACCAAAATGGCATTGCCCTTTCAGGTCCCGTGAGTAAACCCCTCGTCATTCCTCCTTTTAAAATAGAGGGTGAAATGCTCATTGTGGGTGAAGTGGGCGAAGCCTATTTGAGCCTGATGGAAAGGGCGCACGCATGAATGTAAAACTGAGCAATTTCAACATCCTCCTCTACACAGGTACCATTATGGTGCTCTTGTGCCTTTTGCTTTTGGTTTCAGGCATTTTTTTGGCAATGCACTACATCCCTGATGCCGCTCAAGCGTTTGAGAGTGTGCACACAACCATTATGCACGACGTAGCGTACGGTTGGTTGTGGCGAAGCATGCATGCGGTGGGTTCAACCCTTTTCTTTTTACTGCTCTACATTCATCTTTTGGGCATGCTCTATTTTGGATTTTACAAACACGGTAAAACGAAGTATTGGTACAACGGCATGGTGCTCTACTTTTGCTGTATGGTGATTGGTTTTACAGGGTACGTGCTTCCAATGGGGCAAATGAGCTACTGGGCGGCACAGGTGATTACCAGTTTGTTGGAGTATATCCCAGGGGCTGGGGAAGATATTATGCTCTGGGTGCGAGGCGATTTTAGCGTGAGTGGCATTACGCTTCTTCGTTTTTACACGCTGCATATTGTGGTTATGCCGTTACTCATTGTCATAATGGTTTTGGTACACGTCGACTTTATGAAATGGTACGCAACCACCAAACTTTCATGGAATCGAAAAGGGTTACATGTAAGCAAAGAGGAGCGTTTTAGCAAACATGCCCTCCCCCCAAAAGAGTCAAAACCCTTTTTCTCCAATGCCGTTTTAAAACCGCTTTTGGCGTGCACACTCTTTTTGGCATTCTTTTTTTATTGTGTCTTTTTTCAAAGCTCCATTGCCTTTGACGCTCTAAACCTCACCCCTGCCAATCCCTCCGATACCCCAGCACATATCTATCCTGAGTGGTATTTTTTGTGGATGCTGCAACTGCTGAAAAGTTTTTTCTTTGACATCGGATTTATCAAAGGCTCTTACATTGGTATGGCTTCGTTGGTGGTGGTGAATGCAGGACTACTCTTTATGCCACTTTTAGATAAAAACCCAAGGCGTATTCCAGCACACCAACGCCCCTACTTTTCGGTGTGGTTCTGGGCATTGGTGCTCTCTTTGGTTGCACTGAGTATTTTGGGCAAACTTCCCACGACAGAGCTGACGTTGTGGTTGGGATTTGTTTTTTCAACCCTGATGATGGTACTTTTTATTGTTTTACCGTTTTTATCTCAAAAGGAAACCCATGCCAAATCTTAAAATTTTTATGCTCATTCTCTTTTTCATGAGTATGTTGTATGTCGGCTTAGAGGTCTTGCCTCACCACTACCCTAGCACAAAGGCCAAACACGTTGAGCTAAGTCATAGTGAGCATAAAAAAGAGGGGGTACAGGCAGTGGAACCCAAAGAGCAACTAAAGCGAGATACCATGGGTTATAGCATTGTGAGTTATTTTTTGGTGCTCTCTTTGTTGCTGTACACTAAAATTATTTTGCAACGCAACCACTCTAAAGAGCTCTAAAACCATCTTTACATGTAAGGATTATTTTTTCTCTTTTCCATCCAAAATCACATCCATAATCATCGCTAAAACACCCAGTGTAATGAGTGTAAATGCCCATGAAAAACTTTTGGTGATGACATACCCCACAATTAAAATGGCTAAAGCAGTCGGTACTTCGTTATAGGCTCGAAAGAATTTTCCACTTTTGGTACAGGTGCCATTGGCAAGCTCTAGGCGGTACTTTTCAAGGGAAAAAGAGTAGAGTGCAAGAATGATTAAAACAGCAAATTTAGCGTAAATCCATCCACCGCTTGAGAGTAGTTGCGTATCGAGTGCAATCATTAAAAGACCACTCGCAAGGGTTGCCCAAAAGGCAGGAAGCCCAATGTAGGTGTAGATTTTGTACTCTTGAATTTTCACCACTTCCACAAAGCCTTTTTTTTCAGCATATTCAACATGGTAAACAAAAAGACGAGGCAAATAGAAAAGCATTGCCATCCACGAAAGAAATGCCATCACATGGAAGGCTAAAACCCATTTGTAGTAGTCCAAAGGCTATCCTTTTTAGATTCGTAAACCCATTATAACACCCAAAAACTTTGCCTACAATGGCACCGCTTCAAAATACCACGAAGGCGAGACAATCTCCTCTTGTGCGGCAATGAGTAAAATCTCCCGTGAAGAGGCAAGTTCCGTTTTTTTAAGCAATCCATAGACCGATGAGGTCGCATTGCACAGAGCCGTTTTGATACAACGTGTTCGTAAATAGTGCACAAAGAAGAGCGCGGTAATGGTATCGCCCGTTCCATTTAAAACAATATCCAGTTTTGGCGTGCGAATTCTAAACAATTGACCTTGTTCAGAAACCACCAAATCTAAGGCATCGTGTGGGGTATCCTCCAAATGCACTGAAGTGACGAGCACAATGTGAGGACCTTTGGCGTGCAAGCTTTCTATCGCATGTTTCAGCGCTTCTTTGGTGTGAATGCTCTGCTGGGTGAGGTATTCAAGCTCAAAGTGGTTTGGAGTCATAATATCTGCTACGCTACACGCATGTTCTGCCATAAATTCAGGGATACCTTGGCGTACAAAAATGCCACGTCCTACATCGCCAATGACAGGGTCACAACAATACAGCGCTTTGGGATTTTCTTTTTTGACTCTCTCCACTGCTCCTAAAATGGCATACCCCAAATCGGGTGAGCCCATGTAACCAGAGACCACGCCATCACAGGTGTGCAGTATCTCTCGTTGCGCTAAACCCTCTAAGAGTTCATCGACAAAAAAGCCGTCAAATACTCTCCCTTTCCACGAACCATAGCCTGTGTGGTTGGAAAACTGTACGGTATGCAGTGGCCACACTTCAACCCCTAAGCGTTGCATGGGAAAAACTGCCGCGGCATTGCCGACATGACCAAATACAACATGCGATTGAATCGATAAAATATTCATTGTGTGAGCCTTGAAAAAAATAAGGCTTATTGTAACAAAAAAATAAATAATTTTAGGAAATTTAAAAAAAGAGGGGCTGTAGAATAAAAACCTTAGGATTATTATCCTAAGGTTTTTCTATTTAAAGCGCTGCTTTTGCTTGTTTTACAACAGTTGCAAAGGATTCAGGGTCATTCATCGCCATATCTGCAAGAATTTTTCTGTCTAAATCAATATTAGCTTTGTTTAGGGCATTGATGAAGCGTGAGTAGCTAATGTCGTTCAGTCTACATGCTGCATTGATACGTGTGATCCAAAGTCTTCTAAAATCTCTTTTCTTTTGTCTTCGATCACGAAATGCGTAAACTAAACTTCTTTCTAATTGCTCTTTCGCTTTTCTAAAGTGTTTTCTTCTTCCACTAAAGAAGCCTCTTGCCATCTTTAAAATTTTCTTGTGACGTCTTCTTCTGACGATACCTGTTTTTACTCTTGCCATGGTGTCTCCTTGACCAAATAAATCAATGTCGGTGTCCCGTCTCGGGAACTTACCCTCATTAAGAGGGGAACATTACATGTAGGGTGAATGACTCTTGTCAAAAACTCTTTTGAATTTATGCTTTACAAAGCATTAATTTAACGGACTTCTCATCGCGTGCATCAACAGTTTTAGCGACTTTCAAACCACGCATTCTTTTCGTTGGTTTTTTAGTAAGAATATGACTTCTAAAGGCTGCGCCTCTTTTAATCTTATTCTTTGCGCATCTAAAACGCTTGGCTGCACCGCGTACCGTTTTCATTTTCGGCATGCTTACTCCTTGTGATTATTCTAAAATCTAAATGGAAAAATATCCCCTCTAGCATTAGAAAACGGCTATAATAGCTCAATTTTCCTTAGAGGGGATTAAAATGAAGAAAATGCAAATTTTCTAGGCTTACTTTTTAGGAGTGACCAGCATATTAATGTATCGACCTTCAAGTTTTGGTGTTTTCTCACGTTCCGCAATATCTTCAAGCATTGGCCACAAACTCTCCAATACATGCTCTCCTGCTTCTGGATTTGCCATCTCTCGACCACGCAAAAAGACTCTAAAACGCACATGTTTTCCTTCTAAAAGAAACTCACGTGCATGTTTTATTTTATAATTGACATCGTTTGAAGCAATTTTGACAGAAAGCTTAATCTCTTTAATTTCGATTATTTTCTGGTTTTTTCGTGCTTCTTTGAGCTTTTTTTCTTGCTGATACTTGAACTTTCCATAGTTCATGATTTTACATACAGGAGGTTTTGCATCAGGCGCAATGAGCACCAAATCCAAACCTAGCTCATCTGCTTTCGCAAGAGCCTCATTTCTGGTGATAATACCATATTGGGTACCATCATCTCCCATACACCTTACTTCTACTGCTCTGATCTCTTCGTTCAGTAGGACTTCTTTGTCTTTACTCAAAAGTGTACCTCACTAAGCTTCTCCTTTAAGATTTTGATTAATTCAACTTTACCCAAATTATACTGTGTTCTTTCTCTTCTGTCACGTACTGCTACTGTTTCATTCTGAACTTCAGCATCCCCAACAACCAAAATCATAGGAACTCTCATGGTTTCAGCGTTACGAATACGTTTATTTAAACTCTCATTTTTTGATGAAACTTCAACATCAATCTCTTCTGCCATTAAGGCATTTGCTAATGATTTTGCATACGCAAGATGTGCATCTGAAATAGGGACAATCACTACCTGCGTTGGTGCAATAAAAAATGGAAACTCGCCAGAAGTATGCTCAATCAAAATACCAATAAATCGTTCAAAAGAACCTAAAATGGCACGGTGTAACATCACAGGTCGTGCATGTTCGTTATTGGCATCCACATAAGAAATGTCAAAACGTTCTGGTAAATTAAAATCGACTTGAATCGTTCCGCACTGCCATTTACGTTTTAACGCATCCGTAATTTTAATATCAATTTTCGGACCATAAAACGCTCCACCACCTTCATCAATGCCATACTTAATGCCATTTTCATCCAATGCATTTTTTAAGCCCTCAGTTGCAGCTACCCAGTACGCTTCATCACCAATTGATTTTTCAGGTCGTGTCGAGATTTCCATCTCATATTTAAATCCAAAAGCACTCATGATAGAATCGACAAAACTTAAAATTTCTATAACATTTTCTTTGATTTGCTCTGGAGTACAAAAAATATGCGCATCATCTTGGGTAAATTCTCGAACCCTAAAAAGACCATGCAACACGCCACTCTTTTCATGACGATGCACGACACCGTATTCGAAAAATTTGAGCGGTAAATCACGATAGCTTCGGACTTCGCTTTGAAATACTTTGATATGTCCCAAACAATTCATTGGTTTGATGCCATATTCTGCTTCATCAATCACGGTAAAATACATGTTTTCGCCGTAATTTTGATAGTGACCACTTATTTTCCATGCATCTGATTTTAAAAGTTCAGGGCCACGTACAGGCTGATACCCACGTTTGCGGTGTGCAGAAAATAATAATTTTTCTAGCTTAGAGCGTAACTTGCCACCTTGTGGTAACCAAATGGGAAGTCCTGCACCCACTTCTTCATCAAACGTAAATAGTTTCAGTTCATTACCAATTTTTCGATGATCTCTTTTTTTAGCCTCTTCAATCATGGTGACATAATCTTTTAGACTCTCTTTATCTGCAAACGCAATGCCATAAATACGTGTAAGCATCTCACGTTTTTCATCGCCACCCAAATACGCACCTGCAACTTTTGTTAATTTAAAGAAACGAAGGTATTTAGTATTGGGCACATGAGGACCACGGCAAAGATCTTCAAAATCACCTTGTTTATAAATAGACACTTCACCATCAGGAATGCGTAACATGACCTCTTGTTTTAAGTCATCATTCGCAAAATGCTTAAGAGCCTCTGCTTTTGTTGTATATATTTTTTCAATGGGAAGCTTTGCATTCGCAAGTTCTGCCATCTTTTTTTCAATCTCTTTTAAATCAGCATCACCAATTTTTTCAGTGACACGGAAGTCATAGTAAAAACCATCTTCAATCACAGGTCCAACAAAAAACTGAGCATCTTTGTAGAGCGCTTTAATCGCTTGAGCCATTAAATGAGCACAGGAGTGACGGATCACTTCAAGAGCGTCTTTTGAGTTTTCAAACAAGATTTTGTCTTCGTAGGTCTTAGAGGAAGCTAATGCAGTTTGTGTATCAACGAGAGAGGCGCCATCTTTATAGGCGATAATATCATGTATCATAATAAGTCCTTTACTTGTATGAACTCCCACACCAACGGGAGAACAAAAAATGGTGGCCACGAGAGGATTCGAACCTCCGACCACTACCATGTCAAGGTAGTGCTCTACCAACTGAGCTACGCGACCATTTCCATTATAGTCCTATTAAAAGCCTTTCTAGCAAGGAGAAGCCACTTAAAATAGAGCGGTATAATACTGAATTAATCCTTAAACCCTCTTGAGTCAATCCTATCCGCTGATTCATCCTCTGTTCATATTCATTACTTACAATCACGACTTTAGCACAATGAATAAGGACGTGTATGCATTTTATTAAAGAACTTTTTAAAACCTATTTTTTATTTCTAGTTCTCCTTTGCATGGGAAGATTTTTGCTTTATCTCTCTTATAATGATAGGCTTCACGATATATCATTGGGGCACTCTTTACTCACTTTTATATATGGTGTGCGTATGGATACAATGGTGCTGTCTCTCCTTCTTGTCGTACCAACCCTCCTCTTAGCACTTCTGCCTGATTCTGTTGCTATAAAAATAACAAAATTTATCAAGTTCTATCTCTTGTTCTGGTTTATTATTCTCATCTTTATTGAAAATGCAACCTTTCCCTTTTTTGCACAATATGATGTGAGACCTAATTATCTTTTTGTCCAATACCTTGATTCTCCTAAAGAAATCATTTCCCTTTTATGGAAAGATTATGCGAAAGAGTTACTTTTCTCATTGGTCATGATGGTCATCTATGGCGTATGGTTTATGAAATCACGTTTTATCTCCATTGAGAATACATTAAAAACACCCTATATACACCGATTATTACTCTTATTACCTCTTTTATTGCTCTTATTTATTGGGATTCGTTCATCGTTTGGACACCGCCCTGCTAATATTTCTGATGCCCTCTATAGCACCAATAGAATCATTAATGAAATTACAAAAAATTCACTTTATTCTATAGGTTATGCGTATTACAGCAATCAAAAGAATAGTCATGAGATGATAAAAGAGTATGGAAAAATAAATCTTGATGACGCTTATGCCTTAACATCACAGCTTTTAGATATAAACGTCAATGATACTAAAAGACCTTTTTATCGTAGTATTAAAAGTAATTTCAAGCGTGAAAACCCAAAAAATTTAGTCATTTTTATTCAAGAAAGCATGGGCGCACAATTTGTGCGTTTTAGTGGAGGTGAACCAAATCTCACCCCCAACATGAATCAGCTCGGAGAAGAAAATATCGCATTTTCCAATCTTTATTCCAATGGGACACGAAGTATTCGAGGATTAGCAGCATTAAGTTCAGGCTTTTTACCAATCCCTGGAGAGGGTGTCCTAAAAAGAAGTAAATCTCAAAATGATTTCTTTACAATCGCTACGTTGTTAAAACCCTATGGTTACAAATCAAGCTTTATTTATGGCGGTGAAGCACGTTTTGATAACATGCGAAGCTGGTATTTGGGAAATGGATTTGATGAAGTCATTGAGGAAAAAGATTTTAAAAATCCTTCATTTAGGAGCACATGGGGCGTCAGTGATGAGGATTTGGTGATAAAAGCAAATGAAAAATTTAAAACATACGCACGAAACAATGAAAAATTTGTCTCTGTTATGTTTAGCCAATCTAACCATGCCCCTTTTGAACTCCCCGAGGGCAAAATAGAATTTGAGCCCAATGAACCTAAACAAAGTGAGCGAAATGCCATTAAATATGCTGATTATGCGATTGGGAAATTTTTTGAACTTGCAAAAAAAGAGGCGTATTATAAAGATACCGTCTTTGTAGTGGTTGCAGACCATAATGTTCGTGTTTATGGGGATGATATCGTTCCTGTAAAAACATTTCAAATACCTGCTATTATTGTTGCAGAGGGTATAAAACCGCTTAACTACCATGGGCTTTCAAGTCAACCTGATGTCTTAGCCACAGCCCTTGATCTTGTGGGTTTGGATTTCAATTATCCTATTTTAGGGCACACTATTTTTAACCCTATTAAACCGCAAATAGCTTTGATGAATTTTAATGATGTTTATGCGCTTCGAAAAGAAGATGAAATTGCAGTTATTGGTCCAAACATGAAAATGCAAACATTCAAATACGAAAATTTCAAACTGATACCCAAAGAACCTAATCCCCTTTTGGAAAAGACAACACTGGGTGTTATTCACGTATTACACGATTTGTATGAAAAAAGATTATACCGCTAAATAGTCAATCAATGGCTATTTAGCGACTTTAGACTCTTTCCATGAGTGCCATAAAATCATTACGACCCCTAAATCAATCATAACATCTGCAAAATTAAACACGGCAAACTCAAAACCATAATGCCAAAAGAAATAATCCACAACACCCCCGTGAATAAAACGGTCATAAATATTACTAAGTGCTGCACCTGCAATAAGTCCAATGGAAAGTGCAAATTTGGCTACTATCTCTTTTTGAAATAAAAGATACATACCTAGCCCCCCCATTAAAAGAAGTTGAATGTACTTCAAATACTCATCTAAAAAAGAGAACATTGAAAAAGCAACCCCTTTGTTGTACGTCAAAATCAAAGAGAAAAAATCACCTTGCCAACGAAAACCCTCTAAGAAAATAGTTTTAATAAACTGGTCAATCACAAAAATAGTACAAAGCGATATACAAATCTTAAGCCCTGTTCTATTCATTTAAAGCACTTTTGAAAAATTTCACGCTTTTTTCCATAGCCTCTTCCAATAACAATTCATTTTGTCCCTCCAATAAAATACGCAATAAATTTTCCGTACCAGAATAGCGAATCAGTACACGAATTTTTTTTGTTTCCAATTCTGCAACCAAGGCTTCATAGCCTTTAAGCTCTGTAAGTGGAATTTTATTATTCACTTTAATATTTTCTTGAAGCTGAGGGTAAAGTTCAAAAGGATTGAATAATTCACTCACACGTTTCTTTTCTGTGAGTATACAGTGCATCACAGCGAGTGCAGCAACTAACGCATCCCCTGTTTTAGCAAAATCAGAGAGAATAATATGCCCACTTTGCTCACCACCAAAATTGATTTTTTCCTTATATAGGCACTCAAGAACATTTTTATCGCCCACATCACAACGGTAGGTTTTAATCCCTGTTTTTGCCAAATAATCTTCTAACGCTTGATTGCTCATAACCGTAACACACACACCTTTGTTAGCTAACCTATTTTGGCTTTGCAAGAACGTTGCAATTTTGCCTAACAACTTATCTCCATGGACGGGATTACCATTTTCATCTACTATCACCAATCTATCAGCATCGCCATCAAAGGCAAATCCTACATCAGCACGTAAACGTCTTACCTCTTCACCTAGCTCTTCAGGATGCAATGCCCCACAATTTAAATTGATATTGCTACCATTGGGTTCATTGTTAATAATAATGACGTCCGCACCCAATTCGCTAAAAATAGTTGGGGCTACCTTGTAGGCTGCTCCATTTGCCGTATCCAATACAATACGTACACCTTTGAGTGTCAGTGTTTTAGGAAAAGAGTTTTTAATCTGAACAATATACCGACCAATCACATCATCCACTCTTTTAGAACGGCCAATATCAAACTCCATTTTTTGATTTTTTTCAATCAATTCATCATCAAAATAGATTTTTTCAATCTCAGCTTCCTCTTTTTCGCCCAATTTATTGCCAAAGCTGTCAAAAAATTTAATACCATTGTCAAAATAAGGGTTATGCGATGCACTAATCATAATGCCCGCATCGCATCGCATATCTTCGGTCAAAAATGCAATGGCAGGTGTTGGCATAGGTCCAATTTGCCTGACATCATATCCCACGGCTGTGAGTCCTGAGACAATAGCATTTTCTATCATATAACCACTGCGTCTGGTATCTTTTCCTACTAAAATTTTATTGGTAATAGAGTTCTTGCGAAAATAAATGCCTGCTGCCATTGCCAATCGCATGGCCATAAAAGCACTCAGTTTTTTGCCTGCTTTGCCTCGTACCCCATCGGTTCCAAAAAGTTTCATGTCTTTTCCTGTTCTCTTTACATGTAAAGATAATTTAGCCAAATTGTAACAAAACTTTTTTAATCTTTACATGTAAACGGTATAATAGCCTCATAGTATCTTACAGCAGTGAGGAAAACAATGAATTTAGATAAAGTGATTTCAGGTTTTTTTATTATTTTAGCGATGACGCTTAATTTTGGTTTTTTTTACGGTGATTTAACCGATTTAGAAGTACACAGTAAATATGAACTTTTTGCTGCCCTTGTTGTGAACATCATTGCAACAACACTTAAAATTGGTGATAAAACACAATTAGGCTCTGTACTTTTAGCCAGCAGTTTCGTTGCTGATATTCAACTGATCGCAGCAGCATCCATTTGGACAATTGCAAGCTATGCTTATGCCATCGATAAAGAAATTTCATCGGTGATTATTAGTCTTAGCGGTGGTGCTTTGCTTGCGAATATTACGAGTGTATTGCTCTATATTGGTGACACACTCAAATCGAAACGCTAAAGAGTTTGCGTGAAAAATAGCTCGCTATGGCTTATTTTGCAAAGGATGCGCGCTCCTTTTTTGGTTATTATTCTTACATACACTATTTCCATTATTGGTCTTTTACTGATTAAAGGTGTTGATAACGAGGGAAATCCCTATCAATTAACTATTTTTGATGCGTTTTATTTTATAAGCTATACTGCAACAACCATAGGATTTGGTGAAACGCCTTTTACATTCACGTATCCTCAGCGTATGTGGGTTTCTATTGCTATTTTTATAACCGTGACTGGATGGTTTTACAGTCTAGGCTCTTTGGTGGCATTGCTACAAGACAAACTCTTTTTAGAAGAATTTTCTCGTGCAAAATTTAGACGCAATATCGCTTATCTGAAAGAGCGGTATATTATCATTTTAGGATACAACTCCATCACCAGTGAAATCATCAAAAAAGCAAATGAGTCTGGCTTACGCTCCGTAGTCATCGAGAAAGAAGAAGAAAAACGTAACCATCTTTTATTAGAAAATTTTACACCCCCCTGTGTATTGTTTAAATGCGGATGTTCATAACCCCGATGCCTTAGAAATGGCAGGTATAAAATCTCCTTATTGTAAGGCGATCGTAAGTCTTTTCGAAAACGATGCACTCAATCTTCGTATCGCACTCACCTCAAAAGTTCTCAATCCAAATATCACCATGGCAATTAAATCAACCACCAAAAACCAAACCGAAAATCTGATGGATATTGGTGTTCAAATTATTGAAAATCCCTTTGATATTATTGCAGAACATATGCATATGGCAATAAATAACCCCAACACACTTAAAGTGGTAAGATGGATCTATGGCCTATGTAACCTCTATGACCCACCCCTGCATCTCCCTCATGGTAAATACATCGTTTGTGGATACGGTCGTATGGGCAAAAGTATTTATGAAGTACTAAAACACAATAATTTTGAAATTTCCTTTGCTGAAATCAATCCAAAAATGAAAGAACAGTTCACCTTTCAAAATCAGCCAAAAGTCTTAATCGGTGATGGCGACGACAAAGAGATGCTTAAAGCCCTAGGTATTGATACCTGTGTTGCCATTATTGCTGGAACCAATGATGATACCACCAACCTTTCTATCCTAGCAACAGCAAAAAAACTCAACCCTCATATTGTCACAATTGCAAGAGAAAATGAACTGGAAGATTTTTCTATTTTTGAAAGCTCAAATATTGATACCATTTTTATTCCTGCAAAAGTGCTGATCAATAAAACCATTAATGCCATTTTAAATCCTGCCTTGGATATTTTTATTAAAAATATCCATGCACTCGATGAAATCCACGTTACAACTCTTATAAAACAGTTACTGGCTATTGATCTTCACCCAAAACTCTTTACCCTTAAAATTGACTCTCAACAAGCGTTCATATTAAGTAAGCATTGTTCCACATTAAATCTACCGCTCTCTCTTTTAAGAACCTCATTGAAAGATAGAAATTTCACAAACAACCTTATTCCATTAATGCGTATTCGGCATAAAGAGATTGAGTTACTGCCTGATTGGAATACGAACTTGGAACAAAACGACATTTATTTATTTGCGGGGGATGACAATGCTCATGAGCATTTAGAATACCTTGCAAATAACATTTATGAATTTTATTTTGCGTATTATGGAGAAGAAAAAAGTTTTTTACGCCAATGGTTTTCAAAAGAAAAGCATTAAGCCCTCTTTTTAAAAAAGTTTATTTTAAAATGCCCTTAAAATAAGTTAGATTTAATATTTATTTTTATATAATCTACGCCTAAATTTAAATAATGAAAGGCTTATCTATGGCAAACCATAAGTCAGCAGAAAAGCGTATTAGACAAACTAAAAAACGCACAGAAAGAAATAGATTTTATAAAACTAGAATCAAAAATCTTACAAAAGCTGTTAAAGAAGCTGTTGAGGCAGGCGACCAAGTAGCGGCTACTCTTGCGTTAAAAAATGTCAATAAAAGTTTCCACTCTTACTCAACAAAGGGTATTTTACCTAAAAATACTGCTGCACGCCGTGTAAGTAGATTGGCACAACTTGTTAATACACTAGGTACTGTTGCTGCATAATTTGCGGCAACATCCTCCTTTTTAGTCTCCTTTTATGTTAAAAGAAAAACTTCTCCCATTTTTAGATCGTTACAATGAATTGACATCACTGCTTAGTGATCCTAATATTACCAACGATATTAAAAAAATGACAGCGCTTTCTAAAGAACAGTCCAATTTAGAAGCCATTAAAGATAAAACACTTGAATATCTCTCTACATTAGAACAAATTGAAGAAAATAAACTTCTCTTAGATGATGAAGAGTTAGGTGAACTTGCAAAAGAAGAGCTTAAAACGCTTGAACCACACAAAGAAACACTCGAAGAAGAGATAAAACTGCTTCTCTTACCGACAGACCCCAACGATGATCGCAATATCTTTTTAGAAATTCGTGCGGGCACAGGTGGTGATGAAGCAGCTATCTTTGCAGCGGATCTTTTTAAATCCTATTTACGTTATGCAGAAAACCGTGGATGGAAAGTTGAGGTTGTCTCTTTAAGCGAAGGTGTTTTAAATGGGTACAAAGAGGTTATTGCTTTAATTAAAGGGCAGGGGGCTTTTTCACGCCTGAAATATGAAGGTGGTGTTCACCGTGTACAACGTGTTCCTTTAACAGAATCGCAAGGCAGAGTACATACCTCAGCCGTTACGGTTGCTGTTATGCCAGAAGTCGATGATGTTGAAATTGACATTGCAGAAAAAGATTTAAAAATTGATGTAATGCGCTCTTCTGGAAACGGTGGACAATCGGTCAATACCACCGATAGTGCTGTACGTATTACCCACTTACCTTCAGGTATTGTTGTTGTGAATCAAGATGGAAAATCACAGCATAAAAATAAAGATGCCGCAATGAAAATTCTCAAAGCAAAACTCTACGATATGCAAATGCAAGAACGTAATGCCAAAGAGAGTGAAGCACGAAAACAACAAGTGGGCTCAGGGGATAGAAGTGCTCGTATTCGTACCTATAATTATCCACAAAATCGGATGACAGATCATAGGGTAGGGTTAACACTGTACCGTTTGGATGCGATTATGGAAGGTGGACTTTATGATGAGCTCATTGATCCGATTATTGCACACTATCAAGCAGAACTCATGAAAGAAGCAAACCTTTAATTTATGTATCGTAAAGAAGAAGATTGTTTTGAATAATCATCTCTTTTAGCATTTTAATATACTCTTCTTTCCGTTCAGAATAATTAATCATCGTTGAAGCGGCTTCCATTCCACCAAATTTTTTATCACTCTCACGTGCTTTGTAGCGTTTTTCTCTAAAAAGGCTATATGCTTCATTGGTATTAAGATTCAACATATACGAATTGACTGATTTTTGAAGCGTTCCAAAGATACGAATCATATGTGTTTTACCAATGGCCCTATTTTGTGGCATTAATCCCACACCCGAATAGGTCCAGTGACCAAAAAGGTTATTGGCTTCTCGTGCAAACCTACTCTTCCCCCATCCACTTTCAAGTGCGGCTTGAGCAAGGGCTAAAGAAGTAGGGATAACATCAATACGCTTATAATACTCATCTCTATCAAATAAATTTTCAACACCGTATTTATTTCTAAGCGAAATCAAATACCCCACATTTTTATAATTTAGTCCACGAAATGCATCAGGCATTGCTTTGGCAAAAAAGTCTCGTATAAACTCTCGATCTTTACGAATATCATCATTGCCTTTATCTACCAAACTTTTCATTTGGCGAATAAATTCCTCTTTTTGTTGTGTGCTGTCTTCTATTTGATAATATTCTGTAGAAAAACCTCCTGCGTATATATGGCTTGCACAAAATACACAAGAGGCGATAAGTAATGTAGAGAAGAACCTCACGAAGTTAGTGTTCCCACACCGTTTCAAAGACCTTCTGCACCGCTCCTTTAAAGAAAAGTGTTTGATCTTCTATGCGCATAAAAAGCTCTTCGCCACTCCTTGGATATACCTTCGCATTTTGCCCCACACGCTTTTGTCGATACGCACTGTAAAAACATGCTGCCATACCTGTGCCGCAGGCTAAGGTTTCATCCTCAACACCCCGTTCATACGTTCTTACATGTAAAGCATTTTCTTCGAGCATGGCGTAATTGACATTTGCATTGTATTTGTAACGCATTTGACGTGCAATCATTTTATCAAACAAAGCAACATCCTCCACAAAGGTGACCAAATGAGGCACACCTGTATCACAAAAATGCCAGGTTAGCCCATTTTCTTCAAAGGATTCACTTAGCACCTTAGGTGTGGTCAATTCTGTCTCCACAACACTTCCTATGACTTCGGATTGAATGACGCCTGCTCCTGTTAAAAAACGCATCTGTTTTGGTGCTAATCCTTGCGTATAGGCGTAATGCGCACAGGCTCTTGTGCCATTTCCACACATGGAAGCAACAGAGCCATCACTGTTATAAAATTGCCATTTAAAATCGTATTCGCCCTGTGGAAGCAATACAATGAGACCATCTGCACCCACACCTTTTTGCCTGTGGCATAACTCTTGAGCGAGTTTGCTTCTATCTAACTCATAAAAAGTGTGAAAAATGACAAAGTCGTTTCCACTGGCATTATATTTTGCAATTTGCATATCTTCCCCGTACATAGTGTATAAATTTTTCAATCTCGCTCTGTAAAAATGCTCTGTCAAACGAGTTATTAATGAGAAAATCGGCTAAGATTTTCTTCTCTTCAATGCTAATTTGTGCATCGATACGTTTTTGAGCCTCTTCTTTAGTAAAATTTTCCCTCTGCATTAAACGCTTGCGTTGTACTTCAACGGGCGCATACACCACCACCACCAATTTACAATCATACCCCTCACTCTCATAATAGAGCGGAATGTCAATGATGTAAGGCTTCCCTTTTTGCTCAAGCACTTCAGAGCGCTTTAAAATCTCTTCACGAATGAGAGGGCGCATTAAGGCATTTAGCTTCTCTCGCTCGTTTTTATCGTTAAAAATAATCGCACCCAATGCTTTTCTATCGATAGTTTCATCAACAATGACACCCTCGCCAAAAAGTTCTCTTACCTCGTTTACATGTAAAGGTAAAATCTCTTTTGAAATAGTGTCCGCATCAATTACATCAAAACCATGATTTTGCAACAATGTCGAGACGGTACTTTTACCCGTTCCAATACTGCCCGTAAGGACAATTGCGTGTTCATATGCCATAGTAATCAGACTGCCTTACGTTGTATTTTATAACGATTTTAACATACTTTTGTTAAAATCTATTAAACAATCCCTCTAAAGGCTTATGCATGAGTACAGTCAGCTACAAAGACGCTGGTGTCGATATAGACGCAGGAAACCAATTTGTCGAAAATATTAAACCCCTTGTAAAATCTACCTTTGATAAAAATGTCATTGGAGGCATTGGTTCATTTGCAGGTGCGTATGAGCTACCAGAGGGGTATAAAAAACCTGTCATTTTAGGCGCAACCGATGGTGTTGGCACAAAACTTAAACTGGCGATTGATTCAGGTATTTACGATACCGTTGGTATTGATTTGGTGGCAATGTGCGCCAATGATTTGATTTGTAACTTTGGAACACCGCTTTTCTTTTTGGATTATTATGCGATGAGCAAACTTGAGATTGACGCTTCTGTGAATATCGTTAAAGGTATCGCTGAGGGCTGTATTCAAGCAGAATGTTCATTGATTGGTGGCGAAACTGCTGAAATGCCAGGCATGTACCACGGTAAAGATTTTGATCTTGCGGGTTTTGCTGTTGGTATTGCTGAGAAGGATGAAATGAACCGTCTTCCCCACGTCAAAGCAGGTGATGTTCTCATAGCACTTCCAAGTTCAGGTGTCCATTCCAATGGTTTTTCACTGGTACGTAAAATCTTTTTTGATAAATTAGGCTACACCTTCGAAACCGAATTTAACGGGAAACCCCTCATCGAAACCCTTTTAACACCCACACGCATCTACGTGAAGCTGTTTAAAGCGCTTAAAGAGAACATTAACGCTTTAGCGCACATTACAGGTGGTGGTATTGTCGAAAACTTACCTCGTGTCTTACCTGAGGGCTTACAAGCACGTGTCTACAAATCTAAAATCAAAACTCTTCCAATTTTTGATTTTATGAGCCAATACGTTGAAGAGAGTGAAATGCACCGTACGTTTAACATGGGTGTGGGCATGATTTTAGTGGTAAGTCCTGAAAATGTGGATGCCATCTTACAAAATAGCGATGGCTATGTCATCGGTGAACTTGCAGAGGGTGAGCGCAGCGCCATTATGCTCTAATGAGTAGCCTCTACATTCTCTCAAAACTCTTTACATATCTGGTGTTACCACCAGGTATGTTTATTCTTCTTTTCTTTTTCGCCTCCATTTATGCACGACGTTTTCGTCTTTTCTTTTGTGCAAATGCCATTTTATTTTATCTTTTGAGTAATATATACGTTGCCGATTGGCTCTTGCGCCCCCTAGAAGAGCCCTTTAATCAAGCACTCCTAGAAATGCCAGTCGATGCAGTGATTGTCTTAGGAGGAGGGCATACACAAGGTGTTGCCAATTTACCCCTTAGCAGTGATGCCTACAAACGAATGATGTGGGGGTTAATGGTCGCAAAATCCCATCACATTCCCCTTTTGTTTAGCGGGGGAGGGATGTATAAAGCGTATTTAGAAAGCGATGCGTTTTTACAGAGCCTTAAAGAGCTTAAAACCTATCTTGAAATTCCCACACCTAGCTCTAAAAACCTTGCAAGCAAAGAGTTTTCTTTACATGTAGAGGACAAAAGTCTTGATACCTACCAAAATGCACAGTTTAGTAAAATGGCGTTTGAAAAAGCAGGAGTGAATAAACCAACCATTTACCTTGTTACCTCAGCATACCATATGAGACGTGCTACAAAGCTTTATGAGTATTTTGGCTTTAACGTCATCCCCGCAGCGACCAATTTTAAAATCAATCATCGAGCAAAAGACGGTTGGGATTACCTTCCTAGCGCACATGCTTTGCATAAAAGTTACATTGCTTTGCACGAATATGCAGGGCTTTTGAGTCTACAACTGCGGGGGATTTAATCTTTACATGTAAAGATTATTGGCGTTTATCGTTGGTAATTTTATAGATAAAACTAAAGACTTCCGCTACGGCTTTATAGAGCATGGGCGGAATCTCTTTGTTGATTTCAATCTTGGAGAGAAGCTCAACCAAATCAGCATCTTTTTTGATAAAAATATCATGTTCACGTGCAAGCTTAATGATATTATTTGCCACTTCTCCCTTACCCGAAGCGACAACTTTTGGTGCCCCTTGTTTTTCTTTGTCGTATTTAAGCGCAACCGCTTTTTGTGTTTTAGGGGCTATGTTACTCATATGCTAATATTAATCCCAAATTCAAGTGTATCGCCTTGAAAGTAGTCATTTTTGACTCGTTCAACATCTTTATATTCTAACATTTTGACACTCCCTGTGATTAATCCTACCTCATTGAAAGCTCTTTTTAAAAGTGAAAGATTTTCCGTTAGCTTATCACTAAACTCCTTTTTCTGTGTGGCAATTGTGACGTCAATGTATTTTTCATTAGAGAGGACTAACATCATATTTAACTTGCCATACACCTCTAAATCCAAATCAATTTGACAATGGAATTGTTCATCATTGCTCTTTTTCATCATCATGGAGCCACCTTTAAGCCCATCCCAACTAAAGGGAATATACAAGTGCGTTGAACTACTCACATAAGAGACTAACTGATGATACTCAATTTGGGCAAGCAAGCGATTGGTAATCTCAAGGGCTTCTTTATTTTGCCCTGAGAGTGAAAGTGAGTGATTGAGTTTGGTAAGCACCCCCTTCATATCGCTTAGCAATTCCACATCAGTAGGATCCAAAGAGAGTTTTTGAGCCATGGCTTTTCCCACAAAAAGTTCAGGTTTAATAAATTCATGAATTTTTTGTTCTAAAACCTTGCTTTTATCGACAAAATCAGCTTGCTTAATATTCGTAGGCTCAAGCAATTCAATCTGCGCTTTAATGCGATTTGCAACCATTTTAAGAGCCTCTTCGACTGTTTCAGGAGGCTTGGTTGGTGAGGAATAGATTTGAGAAGTCCTTGCTTGGGCTATAGCTTCCGTGGCTTGCGTAATCGCCTCTGGTGTGGCTTGGACTAAAGCGTCTTTGTTTAAGGTCATTGGTGGCTCAAGAGAGCCTTTTAAAAGGGACTCTTTCGCTAAAAGCTGGTCGATATGAGGTTGCAGTTCTTTTAGCTGTAATGCAGGCAACTGCTCTTTCAATAATTCTAAAATCACTTTGACTTGCGTACTAAAATGCTGCTCTACTTGCATTGAAGGTGGATAATTTTCTACTTTTGAATTGATTAAATCCATCTGTTTGATGGCATATTCTATTTTTTGAACATTGGCATATGCCTCTTTAAATAGACCCACAGGAGAAGATGCAAGTTCTTGCTTCACGCTGCTCCTAAACAGCTCAAGTAAACGCTTTAACCCTTCTTGTGCCTCTTTTGTCGAGAAAGATGAGGCTGAACTTAATTGCTCCAATGTTGTGGTTATGTCTCTAAGGCTTGTGGGATTAATATGGGTCTCTTTGAGATGGGTTTGCACTTGTGTAAAAAGCTCTTTTGCTGATACTAAAACTCCCTTTTGTGTCACCTCTTGCGCCAATTTAGACTCAAAAAATATGCCTGAATGCTGGACTTGCTGTTGTATTGTTTTAGCATCAGCTGTTTGAATGTTTTTGGAAAATATCTCTAAAAGTGCAAGTGGCTTTGTTGTGGCTGCATCTGCTTTAATTAAAGAAGGAAGATTTTTAATATCCTCAGCAAAATTTCCCATATTTTTAAACAAAGGATGGCTTTTGAGTATTTCAAAAATAGCACTTTTAGATTTTACTTCGCTAACAGCAACACCTAACAATGTACTCATCACCTCACCTGCACTACTGGGTGCGCTTTTTGTTTGCGTATTTGATGGTGAAAATGGAAGTTCAGAGGCATGTTCTTGAAGAACTTTAGTTATACCCTCTTTGGTTGCCTTTTTAGGATCAAGTGTTTGAATCTGATTGGCGAGCAAAGAAGCCGTGCTAATGTCCATGAATAGTGCCTTATTTGTGTGTTGATGTCTTGTTTTTGTTTTTAATTTTTTCCAACCATTCTGCCATGGTTTTCTCAAACCCTATCGACACATTATCATAAAAATGAAGGGGTTTCTCCAAATACTCTTGCTCAACCCAACCGCCAAAATCATGCGGATAGAGATAGCCTTTAGGGGAGGGGCTTTTAAGATGCTCAGGGACATTGAATGCTTTTTCATTTTTCACATACGCTAACGCATTGTTAATGGCGTTATACGCACTGTTAGATTTAGGACAGCAGGCAAGATATATGAGACACTGAGAAAGTATAATACGTGCTTCGGGATAACCTATCTTACTCACGCTTAAAAGTGTACTGCTAGCAAGATTAAGCGCATTTGGATTGGCATTGCCAATATCTTCACTGGCTAAAACAACCAAACGTCTGGCTATAAAATCAGGACTCTCTCCCCCGTCAATCAAACGTGCAAGATAGTAAAGTGCTGCATTCACATCACTTCCACGTACACTTTTAATCATCGCACTGATTAAATTATAATGTGTATTATCAGAGCTCACCCCATCTTTTAAGGCACTTGGTCGCAAGGCTTTGAGTGTTTCTAACGTTACATGTAAATCCACTTTAAGTGCAAACTCAAGTAAATTCAACAAAGACCTACTGTCTCCAGCACTTGAACTTATCAGGTAAGAATGGGCATCATCATCTATCATAAAGTCAATTTTATCATGGACCCGACTAAGAATTGCCTCCATATCCGCTCTTTCAAGTGGATAAAACTCAAAAAGCATCATCCGTGAACGAATGCCAGAGCTTAGAACAAAATAGGGATTTTCGGTGGATGCACCAATCACAATCGCTTCATGATTCTCCATAGGCAATAACAAGACTTCTTGCTGTGTTTTTGAAAGGCGATGAATTTCATCGATAAATAGCAGTGGTTTCTGAAGCGCTCCTCTATGTTGAGCCAAAATTTTACGAATTTCATCAACCTTAATGCTGGTTGCATCTAACTCATAAAAGGGCAGTTGCAAAGCCTGCGCTACAATACGAGCCAATGTCGTTTTACCAACTCCTGCAGGTCCAAAGAAGAGTGAATGGCTCATGGAGCCTGATTTAAGGAGCTTTCGAAAAGGACTGCTTTCACCACTTAAATGCGCTTGACCTGAAAGCTCTTCAATCGTCTTTGGGCGAAAGAAGAGGGCAAAATTATTGATCATTGCCTTGTTCTTTCTTCAAATACTCTAAATAATCACGCAAAGCTGCGTACTCACTTCCCGTAAAAAAACGATGTTTCCCAGGCTTTAACATTCCTAAATCAATTTTCCCATAACTTACTCGCTTAAGATCCATCACTTCTACATCAAAATAACCAAAGAAGCGTCTAAGTTCTCTGTTTTGCCCCTCATTAATTACGACTTTAATGGTCGAAAAGGTTGGTGCATTTTTGATAATACGGTACCCCACAAAAGGAGCAAAATCCATTGAATAAATTTCACTTTTCGCATGCCCACCTTTACGGGCATCTGCTACAGAAAGCCCTTCTTGCATTGCTTTTTCCATTGCAGGAGTTACTTGACCATTAATTTTGACATAGTAAACTCGCTCTAAATCACTATGCATTAATGCTGAAACAACCGAAGGGGAATCACACAATAACAATAACCCCTCACTAGCAAAATCCAATCGTCCCACACTCAAGTAGTGCGCAAATTTTGAAGGAAGTGTATCGTAAATCGTTTTACGACCACGGTCATCCTTTTTACTCACTAACTCACCTTTTTGTTTGTGATAAACAATGACCGAATAGCCATGCTTTTCAAACAATGCCTTGCCACCCAGCTCAATCTTATTTTTAAAACTCACCTGAATAGCTAGGTCTTGCACAACGTTGCCATCAACTTTCACATGACCTGCTTTGATGAGCTCATCCGCCTCACGCCTTGAATAGTGCGTGTTATGCGAAATCATTTTATTTAATCTCATTAATTCCATCTATTTTATTCCTGCTTCCACTAAATGGTGGATATGTAATACCCCTTTAAGTACGCCATCACTGTTTGTAATGGCTAAAAGTTGTATTTTGTGTTTTTCAATAAACGCTAATGCATCACTGGCTAATAACGTCTCATCCGCTAATGTCTTTGGGGTTTTGGTTGCGTATTCATACGCATGCTTCTCCATACTAAAATCATCACGCATTAAAGCCCTGCGTAAATCACCATCACTTAAAATCGCACTTAGCCGATTTTGCTCATCGATAATCAAAACATTTCCTAGACGTCCCTCACTCATCTTTACAATGGCATCTTTAAGTTTTGTTTCTTGACGTACAAGAGGTAAGCCCTCTTTGAGCATCAAATCAGAAATTTTAATAAAGAGTCTTTTTCCTAAACTCCCGCCAGGATGAAACGAAGCAAAATCCTCTTTTTGAAAATTTTTCTTCTTCATTAAGCAAACAGCTAACGCATCTCCAAGAGCTAATGTGAGTGTTGTTGAACAAGTGGGTGCTGCATCAAGAGGGCACGCTTCCTTCGTTACATGTAAAGGGATAAAAATATCACTGTAATGCCCCAATGAAGACTCTTTCGTGCGTGCCATACCAATGAGAGGGATATTAAAACGCTTCACATGCGGTAAAATTTTAATGAGCTCTTCACTCTCTCCACTGTAACTAATCGCTAACACGGCATCTTCTTTCCCAATCATACCCAAATCGCCATGCAGTGCTTCGGTTGGATGCAAAAAGAAACTGCTCGTCCCTGTGCTAGCAAGGGTTGCTGCAATCTTTGCTCCGATGAGACCACTCTTCCCTACACCTGTAATAATTAACTTCCCTTTTAGGTTAGCAATAAGATGTGTTGCTTCATTTATCTCATCTCCGATGTACGTTGCAGCGTTTAAAAGCTCTTGCGCTTCTAACGCCAAAACCTCTTTTGCAATTGCTTTAAAATCTTCCATCTCCAGCCTTATTACATCATGAAAATTGTGGGTACAATCGTTGGATATTTTTTCATTTGGCGATAAATATGCTTACGAACAACTTGACGTAACTCATTTTCCAATGCACGTGAGTTCTCTAATAATTCAGCTTTTGCATTGACAATAAATTGATCAATGACCCCTTCCATTTCAACAGAAAACGCTTTGTCTTCACTATCAGAGACAAGCCCATAACTAATGATTTTTGGTTTTGCGATAAGTTTATGCTCACTTTTATCTAACTGAATTACTAACATAACCAAACCTGAATCTGCAAGTTTTTGGCGGTCAATAACGACATCATCTGCAATTTGTTGATTGATTTGATTATCAATAAACACTTTACCTGTTTTAATTGTTTTGATTTTTTTCATGTATTTTGAACATAACTCTACTTGATCGCCATCGCTCATCAAATAGATATTTCGCTCAGGAATTCCACATTGCATTGCAGTCTCTTTATGCTTTGTGATGTGATTATATTCACCATGTACTGGAAGGAAAAATTTAGGCTTAGTTAGTCGTAAAATAAGCTTTTGTTCCTCTTGTGCCGCATGACCGCTGACGTGAATTTCACTAAAATCTTGGTACGCCACATTGGCACCACTTTTAAGTAAAAAGTTTAACACTTTTGAAACACTGCCTTCATTCCCAGGAATGGCTTTGGCTGAGATAATAATCTGATCCGTTGGCTTAATTTTGACATGACGATGCTCATCGGTTGCCATTCTATAAAGCGCACTCATCGTCTCACCTTGACTTCCCGTTGTGACAATCAAAACATCTTTATCAGGATGTTTATTCACTTCATGTGGATCAATAAAGATACTTTTATCGAGTTTAATATACCCTAAATCAATCGCTGTAAAAAGGTTACGCTCCATTGAACGCCCAATAACACTTACTTTTCTTCCGTATTTTAATCCATAATCAATCGCTTGGTACACCCTATGAATGTTCGATGAGAATGTAGACATAATTACACGGCCTTTTGCTTTGGAAAAAATAGAATCAAACGTCTTTCCAACGGTACTTTCTGAACGTGTAATCCCCTCTTTATACGAGTTGGTACTGTCACTCATTAAACATAAAACACCTTTTTCACCATAATCTGAAAAACGATTTAGATCGGTTACGTATCCATCAATAGGGGTATGATCTATCTTAAAATCGCCTGTATGTATAATCGTGCCAGCTTCTGTGGTAATTGCAAGAGAAGATGCATCAATGATAGAGTGGGTAATATGAATCCATTCTATTTCAAATTCACCAATCTTGTAAATTTTACGTTTTTCAACAGGTCTAAAATACTTTTTATGATTTTTTAATCCATGCTCATCAAACTTATTGGAAATCATCCCTAAAGGAAGAGGTGTCGCATAGAGTGGAAACTGCATCTCTTTAAATAAATACGGAATGGCTCCAATATGATCTTCATGGGCATGTGAAATAATAATTCCAGCAATTTTTTTCTTAATTTGTCTCAAATAGCTAAAATCTGGTACCAAAATATCAACACCATGCATATCTTCACTAGGAAAACTCATACCCACATCAAGCACAATGGCAGAATTTTCTGTTTCAAAAACACAGATATTTCCACCAATTTCTCCCAAACCACCTAAAGGTGTAATTTTTATTTTTCCTTTAGAATTTTGCTCAACTAAAGGAGCTTTATTGAGACGTTCTTTGTGCATCTTTTGATTGGCTTCAATGGCTTTTTTCATATCCCGTTGCCAGACTTCATTCCCTTCAATAGAAGCAGTAGGTGCTTTATTATTGCTTTTACGTCTTCGATTATTGCGTGGTTTTTTAGAAGGCTGTTCACCTGTTGCTTCAGCATTGCTGTGTTGAGGATTTTGACTCACTTCTTTGTTTGCGTTAGACTGTGATGGGTGTTGTGGTTTTGAATGCTTTTGTGCATTCTCTTTGTTTTGGACTTCGTTACTGTTTTGTTGTTGCGTTACTTCGTTTTCTTGCATCATTCAACCTTAATGTTTTAAATAGTAGATGATGAGACAAGACGCCAAGTTCATGAGGACGAATCGTTAATGGAAGATTTTGTTCGTGTATTAACTCTTCAACACACGTTCTATCAAACTCGGATGATATATTTTTCAACCAAGTTTTTCTAGGGCTTTGAAAGGAACATCGCAAATACTTTTTAAATTTTTGTAATTGCTCATTATCTTCAAAAATACCAGAAAATTTTCCATTAACAAACTCTGTTTGTTTGTCAATTTTGAGAATAGACGACACCACTTTAGGTTGTGGCTCAAACGATTCTGGAGATACATCAAAAAGTATGGTAGCCGTCCCAATACTTTGTGCCAAAATCGCCAAAGAGGTAAACTCTTTTGTTTTTGGAAGTGCGGCAAATTTTTCTGCCACTTCTTTTTGAACCATTACAATCATCGATTTGCAATTTTGGTCTTCCAAAGCTTCCAAAATAATAGTTGTAGCAATGTAATAGGGTAAATTAGCAACCAAATCATAAGGCTCATCACTGAGCGTTCCTGTTTCGAATTGCTTTAAAACATCGGTTTGCACCAATGTCAGTTGCCCTTCTGCTATCTTCGTCGTATATTTTTTTCTCAAATAAACGCATAAGTCCTCATCGACTTCGTAAGCTGTTACAGGTTTTACCTTTAACAGCGCTTGCGTCAAATCACCTAATCCAGGCCCAATTTCAATCAGTTTTCTGTTATTCTGGGGCATCGATTGGATGATTTTACTTACAACACTCGTATCTTTTAAAAAATTTTGGCCAAATTTTTTCTTTGCTTCTATCAATTTGCACCCTATATTTTCTAAATTTAAGTCATTATACTCAATCATTACTTATAAAATCGTTAGTTTGTTATTTATTCATGATTTTCAGAAGTTTTTTTTAATTCTTTGGCTATCATTTTTATTCATTATTCCCTAAAAAAAGAGAGTTTCATGGAGCATTTTGCTAAGCGTATTATCCCTTGTTTGGATGTTAAAAATGGTCGCGTTGTTAAAGGTGTTAATTTTGTAGGTCTTAAAGATGCGGGTGATCCTGTTGAAATAGCCAAACGCTATAACGATGAGGGTGCTGATGAACTTACTTTTTTAGACATTACTGCAAGCCATGAAGGTCGGGGAACGATTGTTGAAATTGTTAAGAATGTGGCACGTGAAGTTTTTATTCCTCTTACTGTAGGAGGAGGTATTCGAACACTCGATGATATTTACAGTCTTTTACATGTAGGCTGTGATAAAGTGAGCATTAATTCTCCCGCCATTGCCAATCCTCATTTTATAGACGAATCATCCAAACGCTTTGGTTCTCAATGTATTGTGGTTGCGATTGATGCAAAACGTACGGGTGATTCATGGCATGTTTTTGTGAATGGTGGGCGCATTGACACAGGGTTGGATGCACTTGCGTGGGCAAAAGAGGCTCAGGAGCGAGGAGCAGGAGAAATTCTTTTAACCTCCATGGATTGCGATGGTGCCAAAAATGGTTATGATATTGCACTCACATCACAGATGAGTGCAATGCTTGATATTCCTGTGATTGCCAGTGGTGGAGCAGGAAGTATGGAGCACATTAAAGAAGCATTTTTAAATGGTGCTGATGCAGCGCTTGCTGCATCTATTTTCCATTTTAAGGAGATTGATATTATGGACTTAAAACACTACCTCCAAAATGAGGGAATTGCGGTGCGATTATGATTATATGTGCAGGAAAAAACGAAACATTTGACTTTGCAAAGCAAATTGGTGTGGGGCTCATTGAAAGCGCTATGAACCTTACTCGCTATATCTTGGAGGAAAAACCTGCTTTTCTCTTTTTTGTAGGAACGGCTGGTAGTTATGGTAATTATCGTCCATTTGATATTGTTGTGAGCCATAGTGCAAGCAATATTGAATTAGGCTTCTTGCAAGGAGCATGTTATACCCCACTAGAGACTCGTGTAGAATCTCATACGCATCATGTTTCACGTGGAACAAATCATCCGTCGGTTCATGTTAATTCAAGCAATTATATTACCACAGACGAATCGTTAGCAAAAAAAATGTTGGAGAATAAACACGATATTGAGAATATGGAATTTTTCTCTATTTTAAGTATTGCAAACCATTTCAATATACCATGTTCAGGTTTGTTTGTAATTACAAATTATTGTAATAAAAATGCTCACAATGATTTTCTCAAAAATCATGCAAAAGCAAAAGAGCTTATTACTTTACATGTAGAAAAAAATATGAAAATTTGAGGGATTATGGACAAACAAAATATATTTGATTTATCAAAAGAAGAGTTATCTGAAGTCATTAAACCAGCTTTTAGAGCAAAACAAATTTACCAATGGCTCTATCAAAAATACGTCACCTCTTTTGAGGAGATGAAAAATTTACCTAAAGAGCTTAAAGATCAACTTCAAGCAAACTACTATCTTGATCCACTCACTATTGTAAAAGTAGAAGAGAGCAGGGATGGAAGTAAGAAGTATCTCTTTGCACTCAAAGATGGCAATACCGTCGAATCAGTTCTTCTCCCCATGAAGCAAGAGCAAAGCGATGAAGAGGGAAAGTTAATTCATCATACCCGATATACCATCTGTATCTCTTCTCAAGTAGGCTGTAAAATAGGCTGTGCGTTTTGTCTCACTGGCAAAAGTGGTTTTAAACGCAACCTAAGTGCTGGAGAGATAACAACACAAGTTTTGATGATTAAAAGAGACAACGCTATAGCAGAGAATAGACGTGTAAATATTGTCTATATGGGCATGGGCGAACCACTGGATAATTTAACGAACGTGAGTAAAGCCGTGCGTATGTTTAATGATCTTGATGGTCTTTCTATATCCCCTCGTAGACAGACTATTTCTACCAGTGGGCTTAGTTCACAAATAGAAAAATTAGGGAAAATGGATTTAGGTGTTTTACTTGCCATTTCGCTACATGCCGTTGATGATGTGCTAAGAGAAAAACTGATGCCTATCAATAAGGCGTATAACATTGAGTCTATTATTAATGCCGTAAAAGCATTCCCCATAGACGCACGTAAACGGGTCATGTTTGAGTATTTAGTCATGAAAGGACTCAATGATGACCAAAGGAGTGCAAAGAAGCTGGTGAAGCTCCTGCATGGCATAAAAGCGAAAGTGAATTTGATTTATTTTAACCCGCATTCTGGCAGTGAATTTGGACGTCCTTTAGAGAAAGATATGATAGCCTTTCAACAGTATCTTGTCGACCATGGTGTTTTGTGTACCATTCGTCAATCAAAAGGCTTAGACATCAGCGCCGCATGCGGTCAGCTTAAAGATAAGGAGCAGAAAAATGACCCTGCTTGATTGGTTTCAAATTGGATTTTTAATTATCGTTGTGATTGTAGGAGTAGGGGGACTCATCTCCGTTCTTTTTAAAAAAGAGAAATAAAAAGAGCTTTACATGTAAAGCTCTTTGAGATTTATTGCGCTATCCACTCTTGAGAAAGAAGTTCTTTTTTATCAACAAAAATTTTACCTACAAAAATATCACCCTTAACATAACTCCCCACACCTTTAGGCGTACCGCTCATCACGATATCATGGTCTTCTAGCGTTGAAAAAGTGTTTATCTCTTTAATAATGGCTAATGGCTTGTATATCATCAGCTCAACACCACCTTCTTGAACTAACACACCATTAATCCACAACTGTAACGAAAGTTTATCGATATCCTCTTCTTTGATACTTACAAACGAACTCATAACAGCGGCACCGTTAAAAGCTTTGGCACGCTCCCACGGTAAGCCTTTTGCTTTGAGCTCACTTTGAAGTTCTCTGTGAGTTAAATCAAGCCCAAAACCAACAGCACTTATTTTTCTTTGCTTGATTAAAAATGAGATTTCTCCTTCATAATGAAGCGGTGTTTGTTTGCCTGTTATAAGCTCTGCACTGATTGCCGTGTTAGGTTTCATAAAGATAACCATAGATGTAGGAATCTCATTTTTTAACTCTTTGATATGCTCGACATAATTTCGTCCCACACACACGACTTTACTGGGAATTACACACTTACCATCTACCGTAACTGTTTTCATTTTTAGCCTTTCATCAATTTATAAAATTCTGTTTGAGCGTCAAAGTAAGATTCTATATTATAGGAGATCCCTTTGTACTCAAATGATAAACTTTGTGCATGTAAAAGAAGACGTGAACTTTTAGTAATTTCATATTGTTCTGTTGCACACATCGTACCATCTAAAAAACGTTCAGCATCTTCTTCATTGATACCATAAATTGGATCACCAATAATGTGATGTTTCACGTGGAACAAATGTGCACGAATTTGATGTTGTCTTCCCGTGTAAGGAATTGCTCTAACAAAGGTAACATCTTTATCTTCAAAATAGTGCAAAGGAATAATCTTTGTTTGAGAAGGTTTACCACGCTCATCCACATGAACTTTTAAACGAATCTGACTTGTTTCAACATCCCGTTTTAATTTTTCATCAATAAACACTTCAGAGGCAATACACCCTTTTACCAATGCTAAATAACTCTTTTGTACATTTCGTGTGGCAAAAAGTCTCTTAAGTTCAATTTCTGATTGTTTGTGTTTTCCTACTAAAACAAGTCCACTTGTGCTTTTATCAATACGGTGAGCAGCATTAGCATCTTTACCATAAAGCGATTTTATCTCATCATTGAGTGTATAACCATCGCTTCGCTTTCTCGGATGAATCATGACCCCACTTGGTTTGTCAAAAACAGCAAAATCATCCGTTTCAAAAACGGGCTTTAAGCCTTTTGAATCTCCTTCAAAAACCACCACACTGATATTTCCAGAAATAAGAGTTGATTTACGCAAAAGCTGTACATCTTCTACAAAGACACGCCGTTTGTCAATAATTTTTTGTGCTTCACCCATACTCACGCCAAAGGTGTCCATAATGAAACGAAAGGCAGGTGTTGGTTTTTCAAGAAGATATTTTTTCAAAGTATACGCCAAAATTCAACCCTTTTTTAGTCCGAAATTGTTAGAATTCATCATCACATAAAACACGATTTAATGGATAACTTCCTCGTATTTTATCACAGAAAAATCACAAACAGGTAAGGATGAAAAATGGTAGAGCGCTACGCTAGAGAAGAGATGAAACGGCATTGGACAATTGAAGCAAAATACGATGCATGGCTTAAAGTAGAAAAGGCAGCCACCAAAGCATGGAATAAACTAGGTCTTATTCCTGATAGTGATTGTGAAAAAATTATCAAAAATGCTCAGTTTAATATTGAGAGAATTGATGAAATTGAAAAAGTAACCCGCCATGATGTCATTGCATTTTTAACCAGCGTAGCGGATAGTTTAGGAGAAGAGAGCAGATGGGTGCATTATGGAATGACCAGTTCAGATTGTATTGACACTGCCGTTGCTCTTCAAATGCGTGATTCTTTACATGTAATTATTGACGATGTCAAAATTTTGATGGAATCTTTGAAAAAAAGAGCCATGGAACACAAAATGACCTTAATGGTTGGACGAAGCCATGGTATTCATGGAGAACCTATTACGTTTGGTTTAGTCCTTGCAATCTGGTATGAAGAGATTAAACGAAGCCTAACTAACCTTGAAAATGTTATGGAAGTCATTTCAGTGGGACAAATTAGTGGAGCAATGGGTAACATGGCACACTCTCCCATTGAACTTGAAGAGTTGGTATGTGAAGAATTAGGGCTTAAACCAGCACCCGTTTCCAATCAAGTCATTCAACGAGACCGCTATGCTGCTTTAATGAATGCACTCGCTCTTTTAGCATCAAGTTGTGAAAAAATTGCTGTTACGGTTCGTCATTACCAACGCACAGAGGTGTATGAGTGCGAAGAATTTTTTGAACAAGGTCAAAAAGGAAGCTCTGCAATGCCTCACAAACGCAATCCCGTGCTCAGTGAGAATATCACAGGGCTTTGCCGTATGATTCGCTCTTATGCCATTCCTGCGATGGAAAACGTGGCATTATGGCACGAGAGAGACATCAGCCATAGCTCCGTTGAGCGTTTTATCTTACCTGATGGATTTATTACGACTGACTTTATGCTCAACAGGCTCAACAGTGTTATCTCAAAATTGGTGGTTTACCCAGAGAACATGATGAAAAACCTCAACCTTACAGGCGGTCTTGTCTTTTCACAACGCATCTTACTTGAGCTTCCACTCAAAGGTGTTTCTCGTGAAGATGCTTACAAAATTGTTCAAAGAAATGCCATGAAAGTCTGGGCAGATTTACAACAAGGTAAAGCAGCACTTAATGAAAACAAAGAGAGTTTATACCTTCAAAATCTTCTCAGTGATGAAGATTTAAGGGCAAAGCTCAGCGAAGAAGCTATTAGAGAGTGCTTTGATTATACGTACTACACTAAAAATGTGGATAGAATCTTTAAAAGGGTCTTTACAAAATGCTAACCGTCTTAAAGCGAAATGGTCGCATAGAACCACTTGACATTTCAAAAATTCAAAAATACACCAGTTCTGCTATTCAAGGGTTGGACAACGTCAGCCAAAGCGAACTCGAGGTCGATGCGAAAATCCAATTTCGAGATAAAATTACCACCGAAGAGATTCAAAAAACATTGATCAAAACAGCGGTTGATAAAATAGATATTGACCGTCCCAATTGGACATTTGTTGCCGCACGGCTTTTCTTATATGACTTGTACCATAAGGTCAATGGCTTTACAGGTTATGGGAGTTTTCAAGACTATTTTGAGCGATGTGAAAAAGAGGGACGTATTGCCTTAGGCCTTAAGGAAAAGTATAATTTAAAAGAGCTTGAAACCTATATTAAACCTGAGCGAGATCTTCAATTTAATTACCTTGGCATTAAAACACTTCATGATCGTTATTTGATTAAAGATAAACACAGCCAGCCTATTGAGTTACCTCAGCACATGTTTATGGCAATTGCAATGTTCCTAGCGCAAAATGAACTGAATTGTGGGGATTGGGCCAAGAAGTTTTACGATGTCATTAGTAAATTTGAAGTAATGCTTGCAACACCTACACTTTCCAACGCACGAACTACCCGCCATCAACTGAGCTCTTGCTACATCGGAAGCACACCTGATAACATCGAAGGGATTTTTGACTCCTACAAAGAGATGTCACTTTTGAGTAAATTTGGTGGAGGCATTGGCTGGGATTGGAACTTGGTTCGCTCCATGGGAGGAATGATAGACGGGCATAAAAATGCCGCAGGTGGCGTGATTCCTTTTCTTAAAATTACCAATGATATTGCTGTTGCAGTTGATCAGCTAGGGACAAGAAAAGGTGCCATTGCGGTTTATTTAGAGCCTTGGCATATGGATATTTCCGACTTTTTGGATTTGAAGAAAAATTCAGGTGAAGAAAGACGTAGAGCCCATGAGCTCTTTCCTGCATTGTGGATTAATGATCTGTTTATGAAGCGTGTGGAAGAAAATGCCATGTGGACACTCTTTGACCCTGCTCAAACAGGCGATTTATGTGAAGTTCATGGTAAAGAGTTTGAAAGACGCTACCTTGCATATGAACAAAATGAGACAATTGCAAAAGAACATGTCTTAGCAAAAGAGCTATGGAAAAAAATTCTTACCAGCTATTTTGAAAGTGGAAGCCCTTTTCTTTGTTTTAAAGACAGTGCCAATAAAGTAAACCCAAATGATCATACAGGGATTATTCGTAGCTCAAATTTATGTACAGAAATTTTTCAAAACACAGAGCCTAATCATTATAAAATTAAAATTGTTTTTAACGATCAAAGTTTTATAACCTATGAAGAGAGTGATTTGGTTAAAGTTGATAGTGGCATTATCAAAGAAGCAAAAAAAGTAACTGCCCTTGATAGTATTGATGGAAAAGATATTTTTATTGTCGAAAAAGAGATGATAGAAGGAAAAACAGCCGTATGTAATCTCGCCAGTGTCAATCTCTCAAAAATCAATACCAAAGAGGATATTGAACGCACCGTTCCTGTTGCGATTCGAATGCTTGATAATGTCATTGATTTAAATTTTTATCCACATGCAAAAGTCAAACACACCAACCTCAAATCACGTGCGATTGGGCTAGGGGTTATGGGCGAAGCACAAATGCTAGCAGAACAAGGCATTGAATGGGGAAGCAATGAGCATTTTAGTAAAATTGATGAAGTGATGGAAGCAATTAGCTACAACGCCATTTTAGCTTCATCTAACCTCTCGATTGAAAAAGGTGCATACCCAGAATTTTCTGGTTCAAAATGGAGTAGAGGCATTTTCCCCATTGATTCGGCCAATGAAGAGGCTAAAAAATTGGTGGATAGAGGAGGTCTTTTTGGCTACCTTTATGACTGGGAGAGCCTAAGGGAAAAAGTAAAACATAATGGTATGCGTAATGGTTATTTAATGGCGATTGCGCCAACAAGTTCCATCTCTATCTTGGTGGGAACCACCCAAACAATAGAGCCTGTGTATAAACGTAAATGGTTTGAAGAAAACCTCTCAGGTATGATTCCAGTGGTTGCTCCTAATTTAAATCCAAATACATGGAACTTTTATACCCCTGCGTATGAACTAGACCAAAGAATTTTGGTCAAAGCAGGTGCTATTCGTCAAAAATGGGTGGATCAAGGACAAAGTCTTAATATTTTTATTACTCTGGATAAAGCTAGTGGTAAATACCTTAATGACATCTATATGCTTGCTTGGAAACTGGGGATTAAATCGACCTATTATTTACGTTCACAATCTCCTGAAAATAAACTAGAAGTCGCCGATCGCAGCATTGAATGTGAGGGGTGTCAGTAATAAAAGAGTGGTATGACTTTTCGTACACACGATTGAGTCATACCACGTTACATGTAAAGGATAATTGTGAAAACGATAGGACTTATTGGTGGAATGAGTTGGGAGTCAACACTTAGCTATTATACGCTCCTTAATGAAGGTGTTAAAGCAAACTTAGGTGGGCTTCACAGTGCAAAAGTTATACTCTATTCTGTTGATTTTGCTCCTATTGCAGCCTTTCAAAAAGAAGGAAGATGGGAAGAGGCTGCGCATATTCTTCAAGAAGCAGCCCTCTCTTTAGAGCGAGCAGGTGCGGATTTTATACTTTTATGCACCAATACCATGCATAAAATTCTTCCGCTCATCACGCCACATATTTCAATACCTTTTTTACATATTGCCGAAGCAACAGCAGAGGCTCTCAAAGAAAAGGGTGCACACAAAGCCATTCTCTTGGGAACAAAATTCACCCTTCAAGAGAGATTTTATACCGATATTTTGCACCAACATAACATTGATGTTGTCATTCCTGATGAACAATCTATCCAGAATATTAATCGTATTATCTTTGATGAACTGTGTGTAGGAAAAATCAAAACAGATTCACAAAAACTTTTTTTAACCCTAATAAATACCCTAAAAAAAGATGATAAAAGTATTGATTCCGTTATATTAGGATGCACAGAAATTGGTCTTTTACTTGATCAAAAAATGACAGATTTACCCTTATTTGATACAACCCTTTTACATGTAAACGCTGCATTAAAGTATGCGCTAAAAACAACATAAAATTAGTATTTAAATTAATATAATAGTTTTAGAATTTTCTCTACAAAATTGAGTCAAATTACTATATTTTAGGTATTGTAAACATTAATAAATAAACATAAAAATCCCCTAATTTTGGGGTGTGACAAAGTTGTTTCACCTTAATCATTAAGTTTCTTTAAATTTTACTCGCACTATAATCAATCTTACTTTTAAATCTAGGATAATTATGCTAACCAAAGTACTTAAACGCGATGGCACAACTGAAGAATTTGAACCCTACAAAATTGAAGATGCGATTAAAAAAGCGTTCAAAAGTGAAGGGGTGATGTACGATGAGAGTATCTTTCAAGAGATTCTAAAACGTATTGAAAAAAAACGTGTCGCAGCAGTTGAAGATTTTCAAGATATGATTGAACAAGAGCTTTATAAAGCACGTTATTTTGATGTGATGCGCTCATTTATGCTTTACCGTCACACACACAAAATGCAACGTGAACATATTTTAGGGCTCAGTGAAGATACGACCTATATTAATTCCACACAAACCATTGAAGAGTATATTGGTAAGAGTGACTGGAGGATTAAAGCGAACTCCAATACAGGCTACTCCAATGCGGGGCTTGTCAATAACACCGCTGGAAAAGTTATCGCCAACTACTGGCTTGATAAAATTTATTCCAAAGAAGAGGGTTTAGCGCATCGAAACGGTGACTACCACATTCATGATTTGGACTGTCTCACAGCGTATTGCGCAGGGTGGAGCTTACGAGTCCTTTTAGATGAAGGATTTAATGGTGTCCGTGGGAGAGTTGAGAGTCGTCCGCCACAACACTTCCGTGAAGCATTAGGTCAAATGGCAAATTTTTTGGGCATTTTACAAAGCGAATGGGCAGGCGCACAAGCGTTTAGCTCGTTTGATACCTACTTAGCTCCTTATGCGTTTAAAGACAAAATTTCCTACAAAGAGATTAAAAAAGCCATTCGCAGCTTTATTTACAACCTTAACGTTCCAGCACGTTGGGGACAAAGCCCTTTTACCAATATCACAATTGATTGGACAGTCCCAACCGATTTGGCAGATCAAATTCCAACATCTAGCCAACGCCATCTTTTCAAAGAGATTGACGATGCAGAACTGCTTGAAGAGGCTAAAAATCGTGGGGTTACCTCGCTTGAAGCCATGACCTATAAACATTTCCAAAAAGAGATGAATCTTATTAATAAAGCTTACTATGAAGTAATGACAGAAGGTGATAAAACAGGACAACCTTTCACTTTTCCTATCCCTACCGTCAATATTACCGAAGATTTTGATTGGGATGGAGAAAATACCGAACTTCTCTTTGAAAACACTGCCAAAATCGGCTCATCCTATTTTCAAAATTTTATTGGAAGCCAATATGTCAGAGATACTGAGGGGAAATTGGTTGAAAATCCAAAAGCCTACAAACCAGGGCATGTAAGAAGCATGTGTTGTCGTTTGCAGCTCGATTTAAGAGAGCTTTTAAAACGTGGTGGAGGTCTTTTTGGAAGTGCAGAGATGACAGGGAGTATTGGTGTTGTCACACTCAATATGGCACGTCTTGGATACCTGCACAAAGGGAATAAAAAAGAGTTGATGGAGCGTTTTGAGTACTTGCTCGATTTAGCCAAATCAACTCTAGAAAAAAAACGCGTCTTTGTACAAGAGATGTATAACCGTGGGCTCTATCCTTATACCGCACGCTATTTACCAGGATTTAATAGCCATTTTTCTACCATAGGAGTCAATGGTATCAATGAGATGATTCGCAATTTCACCGATGATAAACACACAATTGCTGATGAATATGGAATGGAATTTGCTCACGAAATCTTAGAATTTGTACGTAATAAAATGGTGGCGTATCAAGAAGCAACAGGCAACCTTTATAACCTTGAAGCTACACCAGCGGAGGGAACAACGTACCGCTTTGCGAAAGAAGATAAAAAGCGATACCCTGAAATTATTCAAGCAGGTACAGGCAGAAATGTGTACTACACAAACTCCTCTCAGTTGCCTGCAAATTTTACCGATGATCCTTTTGAAGCCTTAGATTTACAAGACGATTTGCAGTGTTCGTATACTGGCGGTACCGTATTGCATCTTTATATGAAAGAGCGTATTAGCTCATCTGAAGCATGCAAAAAGTTGGTGAAAAATGTGATTACGAACTACCGTATGCCATACCTTACTATCACACCTGTTTTTTCTGTGTGTGAAAAACATGGCTACATTAGTGGAGAACATGAATTTTGCCCAAAATGTGACGAAGAGTTACTTGAACAATTCAAAAAAGGAGAAGTATCATGAGCCAAACTGAGATTTTAGAGCATTTAAAAGATAGACGTACCAAATGCATTGTTTATACCCGTGTTATGGGCTACCACAGACCCGTAGAGAGTTTTAATGTAGGCAAAACGGGCGAGCACAAAGAGCGTATTCAATTTGTTGAAAAATGTGCTTGCAAATAAGCCAATTCACAGCATTACCAAATTTACGACGCTGGATTATCAAGGTCATCTAGCGTCTATTTTTTGGTTTACTAAATGCAATATGGCATGTCCTTATTGCTACAATCCACAGATCGTAAGAGGAAAAGGTGAGATAAGCCTTGAATCAGCCCTTGAATTTCTTAAAAATCGTAAAGGTCGGCTTGAGGCTGTTGTTCTAAGTGGAGGGGAGTGTACTTTGTTCCCTCATCTTGAAAGCTTTTGTGAAGCCGTTAAAGCGTTAGACTACAAAATCAAAATTGATACCAATGGTACACATCCTCATGTACTGAAACGATTAATTGAAAAAAAGCTTGTTGATTACATTGCGCTGGATTACAAAGCACCCAAAGAGTACTACAGCACTTTAACACACCATGCCCATTTTGAAGACTTTGAAGAGAGCCTCAACTACCTAATTCACAGCCAATTTCCTTTTGAAGTACGTACCACATTGCACAGTGATTTTCTAACACCCAAACACCTCAATGCTATCATTAATGATTTACATGTAAAGGGGTATTGCGGTATTTACTACCTTCAAAATTATTTACATGTAAGCCAAACCCTCGGTGAAACAAAAGAGCAACAAAATAAGTTTAAAATCAGTGAATTATCCTCCATTATCCCCATAGAATTAAGAAATTTTTGATACAATAATTGCTTACAGCTCAAACCACCAAAGCTCTTGTAACGCTGCTTATAAACTTTGTTGGTAACGTCAATTTTACAATAAAAATGATACAAGGAATCCTCGTGGATCGCAAAAAAATCTATAATCCAAGCTCATGTGAAAGCCTAAATGATCGCAAAATTTTTGGTGGAAATCCTCATGGTATTTTAAATTTTACCAAAGCAAAATACACATGGGCACTCAAACTCTGGGATATGATGGAGGGTAACACATGGTTTCCCAAAGAGGTTGACACCACAAAAGATGTTATTGATTACAACAAAAATCTCACCGATGCTGAAAAACGCATGTATGATCTTGTGTGGTCACAACTTATTAGCATGGATAGCTTCCAAACCAACAACTTAGCCGATAACATCAACCCCTATATCACAGCACCTGAAATTAACGCATGCCTCTCACGCCAAGCTTATGAAGAGGCGAATCACTCAAAATCATACGCCGTAATGGTTGAGGCGATTTGTGACAACACCGATTTAATTTATGAAATGGAAAAACACGACGAGGTATTGCGCCGTAAAAATGATTATATTTCAAGTGTGTATGAAGAATTAGCAGGAGATGTGACCGAAGAGAAGCTTGTGCTTGCCATGTTTGCCAATCAAATCTTAGAAGGTATCTACTTTTACTCTGGATTTACCGCTATTTACGCCCTTGCACGCACAGGTAGAATGCTCGGAAGTGCCCAAATGATTCGTTTTATCCAACGAGATGAAATTACGCACTTGTTACTCTTCCAAAATATGATTAACAGTACGAAAAAAGAGCGTCCTGAGCTTTTCACGGATGACTTAAAAGAAAAAGTGTATGAAATGTTTCAAAAAGCGGGTGATTTAGAGATTGAGTGGGGAAAATACATCACACAAAACCAAATTATGGGTTTTACCGATGATATTATCGAAACCTATATTCATTACCTTGTTGATGATCGCTTGAGTGCTGTAGGTTTTGATAAACTTTACAATGCCAGTCATCCTATCAAGTGGGTCGATGATTTCTCAAAATTCAATGACCAAAAAACAAACTTTTTTGAGGGCAATGTCTCTAACTACAGTAAAGGAAGCCTCTCGTTTGATGACTTCTAATCCTATGCTCTGCGCCCTACAATTTGCTTATGAGAAGCACTCGTTTGATGAGAATTTTCAAACCCTAAAGCATCTTGTGGCGCAAACACCTCATAAGAGTATTGTCTTAGCCCCTGAATTGTGTTTAAGCGCTTACCCTTATGAGAGAATGGAAGAAGCAGCTCAGTTTTCAGAGCGCACCCTTCCAGAGCTAGCAAAACTTTCTACATGTAAAACACTGGCACTAACATTAATTGAAAAAACACAACTTGGATACCTCAATAACTTCAAACTCTTTCATGATGGAAAGCTTATTTACACACAAGCCAAAACAAAATTATTTCCACTTGGAAAAGAAGAGCACCATTTTAGGGCAGGAGTTCCTGATAACATTGGTATCGTTGAACTTAATGGAATAAAAATTGCTGTGCTTATTTGCTTTGAGCTTCGCTTTACAAACCTTTGGGAACAGATCAAAGGAGCAGACCTTATTCTTATCCCTGCGTATTGGGGGAAAGAGCGTAAGATGCATTTTGAAGTGCTTACAAGAGCACTTGCCATTGCCAATCAAGCCTTCGTCTTATGTGCCAACAGTGCAGACGAAACGATGGCAAAGAGCAGTGCCATCATCTCTGCGTTTGGTCATGTCACAAGCGATGATGCACAAAGCCTGATAATGTATCCTTTTGATAGATTTGAAATCAAAAAGATGCGACGATACCTTGATGTAGGAATAAACCATAATGTCTCAATCGACTCACTTTAGAGAAAAAATTAACTTCCAAAAACATAAACGCATGGCCGATGAAATTGCCAAAATCATTCCTCTCTCTTCAAGCGTCTATGATGCTTTTTGCCAAAGTGAACGAGAACTTTTTGTTCCACAAGGAATGGGTCTGCATGCTTATAAACTCGATGCACTTCCCCTTGCTGCCAACCAATGGATTAGCTCACCGCTGACCGTAGCGAAGATGACAGAAGCGCTTACATGTAAAGGGGCGGACAGTGTCTTGGAAATTGGATGTGGAAGTGGGTATCAAGCGCTTATTTTAAGTAAACTTATTCGCCGTGTTTTTACCATTGAGCGTATTGATAGACTGCTACAAGAAGCCAAAGAGCGTTTTAAAACATTAGGAATCACCAACATTCACACACGATTTGACGATGGTCAAAATGGATGGAGAGAATTTGCACCCTATGATCGTATCTTATTTTCAGCCTCAACACCCCATGTACCCCAAAAGCTCTTCGAACAGCTTAAAATTGGGGGCATTTTAGTCGCACCCATTGAAAAAGAGGAGCAGCAAATTATCACACGATTCCTTAAAACCGAAGAAGGCATTATTCAAGAAAATCTAGATACCTGTCTTTTTGTTCCTGTCAAAGAAGGAAGAGAGTATTAAGAAGCCTCAGTGCTTCTTAATAATTTGCTTAATCATGAGCTGAGGCGTCACCAAACCCCGATAATCATTGCGTGAGAGCGTAAATAAAATATCAATCTTATCTCCTTGCCTTGCTTTGACATCGTAATTAAAAAAGAGCGCTTCAAGCGCATTGGTTCCCTCTTGTAAAATAAGCTTTAAATGCTGACCCTCTTTACCAATAAAACGGTCCACTTTGACGCTAATATTACGCAGTAAAAAGCTCGGTTTTGGATTTTTTTGCCCGTAAGGTTCTTGTTGTTCTAAAATCTCTAAAAGTTCAAAGTCTATTTGATCCGCACTGATTTCACCAAGCAGGTCATTATCTGCTTCCAATTCTTCTTGACTCAAAATACGCGCTGCTTCAACCAATTTTTCTTTAAAATGGGGCAAATGATGCACTTCAATAGAAACACCCGCAGCCCCTTTGTGTCCACCATAGCCAATTAAAAATTTCTCTTGTGCACGGATTAGCTCCAAAATATTTACCCCACCAACACCTCTTGCACTTCCCTTAGCCTTCTCATCTTTGATGGAAAAAACAATGGCAGGTTTTTTAAAGCGCTTAGAAAGTCTGGAGGCGACAATACCCACAATGCCCTCATGCCACTCTTCACCCCAAACAACAATAATATTTTCATTCTCATTGACATAGGGTAATGTTGCCTCAAACAAGAGACGTTCTTCTTCTTTTCGTGCTTCATTGAGGGAAACAATATAATCAAGTCGCTTGAGCGCTTCCTCAACATTACTCGCTTTAATAAACGCATACGAGAACATAGCATCTTCCATGCGTCCTGAACTGTTAATTAAAGGGGCTATTAAAAAAGATATATCATCGCTCTCAAAGGTACGCTTACCGTAATACTGTCGAATGGCTTCAAAAGCAGGACGTTTAGAACGATTTAGTTCTAAAATCCCTTTTTTAACCATCACCCGATTCATACCTAGAAGTTCCATCATGTCCGCCATAATGGCAATACACAATAGGTCTAAAAAACTTGAGAGATCATACTCAATGCCCATCTCTTCCTTGAGGGCTGCAACCAAATACCATGCCACTTGTGCCCCGCAAATTTCACAATGGGGAAACGAACAATCTTCTTGTTTGGGATTGACGATGGCATACGCCTCAGGTAAAACCTCAGGAACATTATGATGGTCTGTAATAATAAGATCAATGCCTTGTTCTTTACAAATACGTGCTGCTTCAACGGCAGAAATACCATTATCCACCGTAATGATAACCTGCACATCTAGTTTTGCTACAATCTCTGGATTTAACCCATAACCATCGGTAAAACGATTGGGAATGATTAAGGTGTAATCAACCCCTACGTCATCAAAAAACTGGCTTAAAATGACCGAAGAGATAACGCCATCCACATCATAATCTCCCACAATAGCAATGCGCTCATGCTCACGTATTGCCCTAACAATACGTTTGGAGGCTTTATGAATGTCTTTAAGCGAGGAGGGTTTTGGAATCTCATTTAAACGGGTACATTCGTCGTGTTTAAACCTACTTTGAAGAATCCGTTTTATCTCCTCTTTTGTGAGCAAACTACCCATTTTGGCGTTGTGTCAACGCCGCTCTAGCAAAGGCTAAAATGGTCTTATTTGGATTGGTTAAACGGGATGTAAATTCAGGATGAAACTGTACACCTAAAAACCATGGATGCCCTTTAAGCTCTACTGCTTCAATGAGCCCATCGCTCTCACCACTGACAATGAGACCCGCTTTTTCAAAGGCTTCACGATAGGCAGGGTTGGCTTCATAGCGGTGACGGTGACGCTCACGAATCATCGTCTCTCCCTCATAAACATCTCTGAGTAAAGAACCTGCTTTTGTTTCACACGCATAACCACCTAAACGCATCGTACCACCCAATGGACTTTGAAATGTTCGAAGTTGTTTTTGACCACTCGCATCCATAAAAGAATCAATCAAATAGATAATAGGATTTTTACATGTAGCATCAAATTCAGCCGAATTGGCATCTTCGATGCGTAAGACATTGCGTGCAAACTCAATCATCGCAAGCTGCATACCCAAACAAATGCCAAGGTAAGGAATATTATGTTCTCTGGCATAACGAATCGCTTGCATTTTTCCCACGACACCACGCTCACCAAAGCCACCCGCAACTAAAATACCATCCACATCGGAGAGAATATCTTCACACCCTTTATCTTCAACGACTTCGGAATCTACCCAGCGAATTTTCACTTTTGCATTGAGATGTGCCCCTGCATGAATCAAAGACTCCGTGAGCGATTTATAAGACTCTTTAAGGTCAATGTATTTACCCACAAAAGCAATTAACAACTCATCACGAGGCGCAATCACACGTTTGACCAATACATCCCAATCATCCATATGTGGTGTTAAAACACCCAAATCAAGTGCTTCTGAAATAGGGGCTAAAATATTTTCTTTTAAAAAATTAAGCGGTACTTGATAAATAGTGGTCGCATCCAAACACTCAATAACACAATTACGCTCCACACCACACGAAAAAGCAAGTTTATTGCGTAATTCTTTAGGAAGAGGGTACTCAGAGCGGCAAATAAGAATATCAGGAGTCACACCGATACGGCGAAGTTCTTGTACAGAGTGTTGCGTTGGTTTGGTTTTAAGTTCACCTGCTGCTTTGATAAAAGGCACAAGTGTGAGATGAATGTTCATCGCTCTGCGTTTTCCAAGTTCACTCTTAAGCGAACGAATCGCTTCTAAGAAAGGCAAACCTTCTATATCGCCAACAGTTCCACCAATTTCCACGATTAAAATATCTTTGCCTCTGCCTGCCTCTTTAATTCGGTTAGCAATCTCATCGACAATATGAGGAATCACCTGAATGGTTTTACCCAAATAATCCCCACGTCTCTCTTTCTCAATGACAGAAGAGTAAACACGTCCTGTGGTAAAGTTATTGGCTTGTGTTAAATTTTCGTCTAAAAAACGCTCATAATGCCCTAAATCAAGATCCGTCTCAGCACCATCATCGGTCACAAAAACTTCTCCATGCTCTAAAGGGCTCATCGTACCAGGGTCAACGTTAATGTAAGGGTCTGCTTTGAGGATGCTGACTTTAAAGCCAACATTTTTTAAAAGTGTAGAAATACTAGCAGCTGCGATACCTTTACCAAGGGAGCTTAAAACACCCCCTGTGACAAATATATATTTCGTTTCTTGATTGGACATAATCTTTCCGCCTGTCTATTATTTTTTTGGAAAGATTATATCTCAACTAAGATAATAAAGGGTTTATCTGCTTAGTTGGTTTTGCTGTGAAAGTAGTTAGTCGCTTCAACAAATCCTTCAATAGAACCACAGTCAAATCGTCTTCCATTGAATTTATACGCAATGACTTTGCCTTGTTTGGCAAGTTCCAAAAGAGCATCGGTAATTTGGATTTCTCCACCTTTGCCTGGCTTTGTGTTTTCAATCACTTCAAAAATATCAGGGGTTAAAATATAACGTCCAATAATTGCTAAATTGGTGGGTGCATCTTTTGGGTCTGGTTTTTCCACCATGTTAGAGACACGAAGCACAGATTCATTGCCATCGACAATTTTGCCATCAATCACACCGTATTTATTGGTCTCTTCTTTAGGCACTTCTTCAATGGCGACCACGCAACAACGGTATTTTTCATACACTTCAACCATCTGTTTTAAGACAGGATCATCCTCATTATTGTCACACAAATCATCTGCCAAAATAACGGCAAATGGTTCATCGCCAATCAGTGTTTTACCCGTTAAAATCGCATGTCCTAATCCTTTCATCTCCACTTGTCTTGTGTAACTAAAGGTACAATTATCAATCAAATTTCTAATTTCAGTGAGGTAACTCTCTTTGGAGGTTCCTTTAATTTGATGCTCAAGCTCATAGCTCACGTCAAAATGGTCTTCAATGGCTCTTTTACCACGACCTGTTACAATAGCCATCGTGTCAATACCTGCACTCACAGCTTCTTCCACACCGTATTGAATAAGAGGTTTAGTTAAAACAGGCAACATCTCTTTTGGCATTGCTTTGGTTGCGGGAAGAAAACGTGTTCCATAGCCTGCTGCTGGGAAGAGGCATTTTTTAACGGATTTTAGATTATTAATTTTGCTGTATTTTGAGGCACTTGACACTCGATTCTCCTAAAAATTTTATGTGAAATTTTAGCCTAATTTTTCGCTTTTTTCTATGCGTGTAAAAAATACGCATTTTTTGCTTTAAAAGAGGGTCTAGTTTTGTCATTTCATACCATTATCATACGAAATTTGATACGCTGAAAATTCCTAAACTACTTTTACATGTAAAGGTTTCACACCATGATACACGCCTACTTTGTAAAGCTCATTATCTTTTTTAGTCTTCTTTTTTTAGGGCTGATTGCTCTTTCATATTTTATTTCCAACACTACAATCATCGCACTTCTAGGTTTTCTAGTTCTTTTAAGCGCTTTTGGGAGTGTTTATTTTTTACTGTTCAAACCTTTGCAGAATGCTTTTAAAGCCATTGAAAACCTAGAAGTCCGTGAAAAAAGTGAACGTGAAGCAAGCAAACAAACCTTTTTACATGTAAGTCAAAATTACCCTTTTATCGCTGCTTTATTTCAAAAAATTTACAACCTCATCGGCATTCTCACCCACTTAAGCGAAAACTACTCCCAAAGTGCAGGTAAAAACTCCATTGCGACCGCACAGCTGATGTTTTCCATCGATGCCATGTCAAAAAAACTGGAAGAAAAAGCTCAAGGCATCTCAGAAATCTCAGCCTCAGCGCAAAATATTTTTGAACACGTTAATCGTGTCAGTACTAATTCACAAGAGGCTTCAAATTTTGCGAAACTCTCCATGAGCGAGAGCAAAAAAAGCATTGAAGAGCTTAATGAAATCATCCAAAAGATGGGCAATATTAATACCCAAACCGCCGATGCCTCTTCAAAAGTGAATGATTTACGTGAAAAATCTATCACGATTCAAAATGTCACCACCGTCATTGATGATATTGCTGATCAAACCAATCTGTTAGCCCTCAACGCCGCCATTGAAGCCGCACGTGCAGGGGAGCATGGGCGAGGCTTTGCTGTTGTTGCCGATGAGGTGAGAAGTTTGGCAGAGCGTACGTCCAAATCCACAGGCGAAGTCACCATCATTGTCAAACAGATTCAACAAGACACCAACGATGTTTTTTCAAGCATTGAAGCCTTACGAAATGAGGTCAATCATGCCAGTGAAAAAGTGCAACACGTCGGTGATGAAATCAAACTGTTTATCACCAACGCCGAGAAAATTGAAGAACAAATCTCCGCCATCGCTCAAAGTTCGGACTACAACTCTGAGCAACTCTTAACCATTCGAGATGCCATTGGCAAAATCAGTGAACAACTCGAATCTGGCACCAAAGAGATGAAAGAGATATCGGGGCAAACCAAAGCCATCATCACGGGGGCAGAAGCGGCACATGAGAGCTTGAGTGCCTTTGCGATGGATGAGTACCATGAAAAAATGTACACACTGTGTTTGTGGGCAAAAAAGAGTATTGAAGCGATTTTTGAAAGTGCTATTGAAAGTGGTAAACTAAGTGTTGATGATATTTTCGATACCAACTTTAAACCCATCGCTAACACCAATCCACAAAAATACACTACACGCTACGATGCGTTTACTGACCAAACATTTCCTGAAATTGTCGATAAAATTGTCAAAGAGCACACCAATACCTATTATTCGGTTGCACAACATAAATCTGGCTATATCTCGACTCATAACGCACGTGCAGCGCTTACGGGAGATTATCAAAAAGACCTCTTTGGTAACCGTTCAAAACGTATTTTCACCGACCAAGGTGTACGAGGGGCAAACCATGAAAAACGTGTACTGCTTCAAACGTATCGTAGAGAAGATGGAAATGTTATGCACGATATTTCGATGCCTATTTATGTCAAAGGGCGTCATTGGGGTGGGTATCGTATTGGGTATAAACCAAATCCTAATAGCTAGAGATACCCATTATGGCTCTTGTGTCGGTGCCTCTTTGTTGAGAAACTGACGCATTCTACGCTCCATTCGTTTTTCAAATGCCTCATTCGAAGGACTCTCTTGTGAAGAAAATTTCACTTTTCCATACAAAACGCACCCTTTATGCCCAGGATCGCACTCTTGTTTGATGATATGACAAAGCCCATCTCTATCGTGCGGACAGCTCCAACCGCCTTGATTCATCTCTTCTCCTGTTTACATGTAATGCTTCACTAACACACTCACACCACCTACAATAAACTGCACAGCAATAGCCCCTACAATCAGCCCCATTAAACGACTCACAATTTTCTGCCCCGTGATACCCAAATATTTACGAATATAAATACTGTTTTTAAAGGCGAGATAGACACTTAATGCCACAATCAAATAGGCTAACACTAACGCACTTAAAGAGAGCATTTCTAAATGTTCTCCCCGCAAAATAATAATCGTTGCAAACACACCTGGTCCAAACGTAATGGGAATGCCCAAAGGAATAATAGAAAATTCATCATTTTTAATTGCCTCTTGGCGTTCTTCTTCCGTTTGATTTTTAGACTCCATAGAGCCTTGCACCATTTTAATCGCCGTTAAAAGCAAAATAATACCACCCATCACTTTAAGCGAATCAATTTCAATGCCAAAAAGATTGAGTAAAAAATTTCCACTCAATAAGACAACAAAAAAAGCGACGATAATAGTCATCGTCGCTTTGGCTGCAATCTTATTAATATGCTCTTTGGTGGTATTTTGAGGCAGAAGGGAGAGCATAATTGCACTCACCCCCAAAGGATCAACAATAGCAATAATAGTGATCGTGTATTGAAGCAGGAGATTAAAAAAATCGACCATCATTCGCCCGTCTTTAACACAGCCCCATGACTTGCATTACTCACAAGTTGACGGTACTGTTTTAACCAACTTCCCTCGATCTTTTTGACGTGTGGTTTAAACACCGCTTTACGTTTTGCAAGTTCATCCTCATCAATGAGTGCTTCAATGGTATAGGCATCCACATCAATCTGAATGGTGTCACCATCCTTAAGCAAACCTATCAGTCCACCCTCAGCCGCCTCAGGACTCACATGCCCAATACTTAACCCTCTGGTAGCACCACTAAAACGACCATCAGTAATGAGGGCAACATCTGCACCTAAACCCATTCCCATAATTAAACTTGTAGGCGTTAACATCTCTTGCATACCTGGACCTCCACGAGGTCCCTCATAGCGAATCACAACCACATCCCCTTTGTGCACTTTTCCACCAATAATGCCAGAAATAGCCTCTTGTTGCGAATCAAAACAGACCGCTTTACCAATAAAATGACGAGAACCTGTGATTCCTGCTGTCTTAATCACACATCCCTCTAAGGCTAAATTACCAAATAAAATAGCAAGTCCCCCCACTTTAGAATAGGGGTTATCGAGGGTATGAATAATCGTGGTATCTTTAATTTCTGCATGCGCAATGCGTTCACCCATGCTCTCGCCCGTTACCGTTAAATTATCCAAATGCAAAATACCATTCTCACGACGGCTCACCTCTTTCATTACCGCACTCACACCGCCAGCTCGGTTAATGTCTTCCATATGCACGGTTGAAAGGGATGGAGAAATTTTTGCAATATGTGAAATATTTTTGCTGATTTCGTTAATATCTTTAATGTTAAAGTTCACCCCAGCTTCTTTTGCAATGGCTAACATATGTAACACCGTGTTAGAACTTCCACCCATTGCCATATCGATTGCAAAGGCATTACGTACGGCTTTTTCATTTAAAATGTTACGAATGTTAAATCGCTCATCTAAGGCAATTTCACACACACGTTTTGCTGCCGCACGGATAAGCACTTCACGCTCAGGCGTTAAGGCAGGAATTGTTCCATTGCCAGGTAATGCTATACCCATCGCCTCCATGAGTGTATTCATACTATTAGCCGTAAACATCCCCGAACATGAACCACCACTTGGACAGGCATTGCACTCAATGTCACTGAGTTCTGCTTCGCTCATCTCACCCGCTTCAAATTTTCCAACAGCCTCAAATGCTGTGGCTAAATCAATAGGACTGCCCCCTTTGGTGTACCCTTTTTTCATCGGTCCACCGCTCACAAAAACCGTAGGAACATTGACACGCAATGCACCCATAATCATACCTGGAACAATTTTATCGCAGTTTGGAATACAAATCATCGCATCAAGCTTGTGTGCGTTCATCATCGTTTCAATTGAATTGGCAATAATCTCACGACTGGGAAGTGAATAAAGCATGCCATCATGCCCCATTGCAATGCCATCATCTACCCCAATGGTGTTAAATTCAAAGGGAACACAGCCATTTTTGCGAATCTCGTCTTTAATAATCACTCCGTATTCATGTAAAAAAAAGTGTCCAGGAATAATATCAATATAGGAATTGGCAACCCCAATAAATGGCTTACTAAAATCTTCATCCTTCAACCCCGTTGCTCGAAACAAACTTCGATGAGGCGCTCTGTTATACCCTTTTTTTACCTGATCACTACGCATCATTTTATCCTTAAAAATTTTTCAAAAGTATAGCAAAACGACCCTAAAAAACATTACATGTAAAAGAATTTCTCAAAATAGCTTTACATTTTAAAAAAAAATTGATATACTCTCATCTCTTTTTTAGATGCGGGAATAGCTCAGTGGTAGAGCACGACCTTGCCAAGGTCGGGGTCGCGAGTTCGAACCTCGTTTCCCGCTCCATACGTTATAAAAAAGAAAAGCGTCGCCCGGATGGCGAAATTGGTAGACGCAAGGGACTTAAAATCCCTCGGGAGTTTTTCCTGTGCCGGTTCAAATCCGGCTCCGGGCACCACCACTTTATATGGATTCGGCGGCGATATAGCCAAGCGGTAAGGCATGGGCCTGCAAAGCCTTGATCCCCGGTTCAAATCCGGGTGTCGCCTCCACCTTAAAATTTTACAATCACTACTTTATCTGTCGGGAGATGGCAGAGCGGCTTAATGCGGCGGTCTTGAAAACCGTTGAGGGTAATACCTCCGGGGGTTCAAATCCCTCTCTCCCGGCCACTCCTTTAAAAATAATCACTTTAATTATCTCTTTTTTTAAAAAGTATCTTTAGGATCTTCATCGTTCATAATTTCCACTTTAATGGACTTAAATGCAGCAGTCATCGTAAAGACATCGCTTTTATCGCCAAAGAGGCGATTAATGCCTGATTTTCCATGATGAAAAGTACAAAACAGTGTTTTGGGTTTTATTTTATCGGTAAATTTAATGCTAATGGGTGCGCTTTGTCCAAAAGCAGTTTTTAGCATCACCCGATCACTCGTAAAATCTTTTGCGTCATCTTCATGCACAAGTAAAATGGTCTCATCATAGCGTTTGTTGAGTTTTTCACAGCGACTGGTCTGCGAAGCGTTATTGTACTGAGATAGGGTTCTGCCTGTGGTGAGATAATACCCTCTTAAGCGCTTCTCTAGTAACTCTTCTACCATCCCTCTTAGTTCATATTGATGGTAATGAAACTCTCCATAACCATCTTCCGTTCTAAAGTCTAGCTGATGTAAAATAGGCGTATCCTCCGTGTGAACGGGCCATTGAAGCCCACGAATGCGGTGACGCTCGAGTCTGTTATAGCTAGCACCTGAAAAACGTCGGTACGCTACTTCTCGCACCTCATCCCAAATTTGCTTAGAATCTTCGTAAGCATATGCGGCACCCATTTTGTTTGCCACCAGCTTAATCACTTCCCAATCATCAGGCAAATCCGATGTAACAAGCGGTTGAGAAAGGTGAAGTCGGCGCATGGCATTCACATACACGCCCGTTTTTTCATAGGCTGATTTTACTCCAATGACAATATCCGCACGTTTGGCAATATCGGTCATAAAAAGTTCTTGCACCATTAAGAACTCTACCTTATCGAGTGCATGATTCATTTTATTGCTATTAGGGTGAACATGGGTCAAATCTTCACCCATATTCATCACCGCTTTGATACGTCCCTCTAACATTTCATCCACCAATTGAGGGGTCATTAAGCCTATCTCTTTTGGCACTTGATAATCAGGCTCATAGTAAGGAAGCATGCCCATATCACAGGCACCTTGAACATTATTTTGTCCACGAAGGGGCATAAGCCCAGCACCTTGTTTTCCCACATTACCTGTCATCAAGGCTAAATGGGTAATCGCCATAACTGCATACGAGCCATCAATGTGTTCGGTAACACCCAAACCCCAAAAAATCATCGACTTTTTCAGAGCATACTCACGGGCAACTTTAGGAATAAGCTTACTTAAGCTTTCATACCCCTCAAGCTTCTCAAAATAGCTAGGATTCGCATACGGATCATTTAGAATTTTTGCTTTAAAATCCTCAAATCCTTTGGTTCTATCTGCTAAAAAGTGCTCATTGTACAGCTCTTCGGTGATGATGACATACGCCATCATATTTAAAACGAGTAAATTGGCTTCATGCGGAATAATCCCTTTGTATTTAGCAAAGCGGTGCAGGGTAATTTCTCGCACATCAAATACAGCTAGATTATCATGTTTACCCGCCACATCCACAATACGATTGGCAATAATAGGATGGGCTTCGGTGGTGTTTGAACCAAACACGATCATAAATTCGGCATTGTAGATGTCATTATACGGATTGGTTGCCGCCCCCTCACCAATGGTCGTTCGCATCCCTTTAAGGCTTGGTGCATGGCAAATGCGTGCACAGTTGTCTACGTGTGGAGAGCCTAGCGTTTGGCGGGTGAATTTTTGAAGCAAATACGAACTCTCACACGAGGTTCGAGCTCCTCCAATGGAGCAGATACTTTTTGCCCCATAATTTTCTTGAATCTCTTGAAGTTTCATGCTTGCCGCTGTGGTGGCAGCATCGAGCGTGGTTTCAACCCATGTAGAGTCCAATTCTTTTACATGTAACGCAATGGCTTCATAAATTTTAGGGTTATCTTCTAAAAACCGTTTGCGTATACGAGGTACTCTTAAGCGGTCATGCGCATCTAAAAACGCATACCCGTATTTGCCCTTTACACATAAATTGCCTTGCGACACAACTCCCTCAGGATGCGCTGAAATATCAACGATTTTATTCTCTTTCACACTCGCACTAATATCACATCCAACCCCACAATAGGTACACACGCTATCAATCACATCCACATGTTCCATTTATTCACCCTTTGTATAGTAAAAATCTCCATGCACAGACTCATTTTTCATTTTTTTAATGGCACTGGCTTTAAGGGCTTCATAACGGGCTTCGTCGATTTTAAGCTCACTCATCAGAGCGTTTTTATCGCTTTTTGTGGCTTCTGCATTTAAAATAGCACACTCTTTTTTCGTGAGTCTTTTTTTCAAAATCAGCCCTAACTCGGCATCGGTTTTTGTGATCGTTCGCTTATCACCCATCACCATTAAAATGATTTTTCGAGCTTCCAATTCTTCTAATTTCATACTAACCTCTTTAAGTAATTATGCGTATTATAGCCTAACGAAACTTTTGCTATACTCCATTTAGAAGAGTTCTTAATCGAACACTCCACACGTTTTCAAAGCAAAGCTTCGAAAACTACGTTAACACTGAGTTTTCTTTGGCAGAAAGCCCGCGCACCTTTGGTGCTTTATTTATTGGTTAATTTTTAAAGGCTCAACATGATTATTTACATTCACGGATTTGGCTCAAGCGGAGAGGCGAGTAAGGCGAAATTGCTTCGTGCGTATTGCCAAGAGAATAAGATTCGTTTTATTGCACCCTCACTGCCTACCATTCCCGATTTGGCGATTAAAACACTCAGTGAGCTTATCGAGTCGTATCAAGACAGCGAGCCTGTTTATCTTATTGGTGCGTCACTGGGTGGCTACTATGCGCTTTATTTAGGTGATAAGTACGCGCTTAAAACCGTGCTGATTAACCCAGCCATCAATGCGCCTGAGACGCTAGAGAGAGCCATTGGGCATGGTGTCAACTACTACGATAACTCCAGCTACGAATGGAATGAATCGCATCTTGAGATGCTAGAGAGCTATGAAATCGAAGAGCCCAATGTGGAAAATATTTTACTTTTGTTGCAAAAAGGCGATGAGGTCTTAGACTACGAAGAAGCCCTTGATGTTTTAGAAGGAGCAAAGCTCATCTTAGAAGAGGGTGGCACCCACGGTTTTGAGGGACTTGAGCGCCACTTTGAGAGTATTAAACGCTTTTTGGGCGTCGCTTTAACACTCTAATATTATTAAGCATCTTCACCGCAAAGAGTGTCAGAATCGTTCCTAAAATAATAAACACATCAAGCTTTTCACCTAGAAAAATAGCACTTAAAATGATGGCTGAAAAAGGAACCAAAAAGACAAAGGAGCTCACCTCTGCCGCACCCAATTTTTCAATGCCCAAAAAGTAGATGGTATTGGTAAACGTAGAAGCGGCGATGGAGATGAGCGCCATATTGAGCCAAAAAATGCCATCAAACGTCTCAAAGGCAATTGCTTGCACATCCACAAAAAAGAGCCAATCCAAAGCCACCGTGATAATGTACATGTAAAAGGTAAAAACAATGGGCGAAATCTTGGTTGATTTGGAACTAATAATGGTCAGAATCGCCCATAAAATCGCTGCAAGTAAAAAGTAAAGATTGTGAATCACAAAGATACGTGTACTATCGAAACTCCAAATATGCATCATTGTAAGTACCCCAATCGCTCCGATGAAGAGAGCTATGGCATCTTTTTTACTCACTTTTTTACTGCCTAAAAGCGCTAAAAAAACAAAGGTTAAAATAGGAATGAGTGTCGTCACCATCGCACCACCCAGGGAGGCTGTGCCAAACTTTGTTCCCAAATAGTAGTATTTGTTATAAAAAATGAGCGTGATGGAGACGAGGGTGACCAAGCCCAAACTTTTAAGGTCGATTTTAAAGGAGTGCTTTAACCAGATGATAATGGGAACCATCGTAAGTGCGGTAATGCCAAAACGCATCAAAATCATCTCATACGCACTGATATAGCTTCCCAAAACTTTCACATTCACCCATGAACCACCCCATGCTATCATGCCAAAAAAGAGTAAAACATAAAAAATATTTTTGTTGTTCATAAGGACTCCTTGAAGCGAAAGTGTACTCTTTTTTGACTCAAGGGTATAGAATAAAATTGCTTTTTTGAAGGAGCGTTTTGGGCGAATAGCCATAAATCTTACGAAACGAGCGGATAAAATGGGACTGGTCGCTAAAGCCTGCTTGAAGTCCCGCAAGCGAAAGTGATTCACCTTTAAGTATCAGTGTTTTTGCTTTATACGTACGTTCTGCCATAATGTATTGGTGCGGACTCAAGCCTATATGATTTTTAAAAAGCCTTAAAAAATGGTACTTGCTCATCTTTGCAACATAAGAGAGATCATCAAGAGAAATATCACCATCCAAGTGAGCATGGATATAGTCTACCACCATAGAAAAGCTCTTTTTATCTTTACATGTAAAAAGAGAAGGCAGAGATTTTTGAGTGTAATGCGCTATAAGATAACTCAGTGCATCAATAAGTTTTGACTCAATCAGTAAAGGCTCTTCGTGCTGATATACACTGCGAAAGAAAAGAACCAATCTTTGATACAGCTCATCATCTTGAATAATATGCTTTTCAAACATTGGTATTTTCGTCTCACCATACATCTGCTCATAAAGATTGGTTAAAAGCGCAACGCTAGGATAAAAGTTCGTGTACTGCCATGCGTGAGAATCGCCACAATGCACTTCACCAGGATTAATAATGCGTGTAGAATACGAATAGGCTAAAGAAGCCTTGTGCGCACGAATAGACTTAAACATGCCATCATGCGTAAGTCCAATCGTATACGTATCATGAAAATGGTTGCTAAACTGCCCATTTGAGTTTGTAATGTTCTCAAAAATAGTATCACGTAAAAGAGAAGCTTTCATGGAATCAGTCTAACACAACTGTACATGTAAAAATAGTACAAAATTGCGCTTTTAATAGCGTGTAAATTTGACTGCGTGTGCGTGTGCTGCTATCCCACTCCAACGATTGTAAGAGACGCCAACTTTTTCATACCGTACGAAAATAAGCGCATCGGCTCCTTTTTTCAAGCCTTCTTCTTTGAGTTTGGCTTCAGCTTCTTCTTTGGTGGGTTCTTTGCCCCATGGATTAAGTTTAGTGAGACTTACTTCTATTTCACCTAAACTGGTGTACGGACGGTCTGTGATGTCAAGCTCGTACATTAACAAAGGATTGGCAGGCGCTATTTTCATCTCTTTCACCACTGCTACTGTTGGCTCAGGTGCTTTTTGACTCCAAAATGTGTAATTAAAGCTCATACTACACCCTGAAAAAAGGGTAGCGAAAAGTATTAAAATGCTGAAATGTTTCATTCAAAACTCCTTTAAAAGAAAGGCAAAGTGTACCATTTTTAGCATTACATGTAAAACTTTGTTCTATAATAATCCTACCAAAGGAGTTACCATGAAAGAGATTATTCTCACCATTGCCAAACAAGCGATTTACGATGGGTTAAATTATACGTCAACCTTAGATAAAGAGTCTCTTCTTGAGCGTTTTCCTCAACTCTCTAATCCCAAAGCCACCTTTGTCACACTGAGCTTGTACGGAGAACTTCGAGGGTGTATTGGCTCACTGATTGCGCATCGCTCGTTGCTAGATGACATCATTTATAATGCCAAAGCAGCAGCCTTTGATGACGCACGCTTTCATCCTTTAAACTCAGAAGAGTTTTTACATGTAAAGATAGAAGTTTCGCTCTTAAGTACCCCAGAAATTATTGAATACAGTACTATTGATGATTTAAAGTCGAAAATCATCATAGGTGAAGATGGGATTATCTTAGAAAAAAATGGGAAAAAAGCCACATTTTTACCCAAAGTTTGGGAAGAACTTCCTAGCTTTGAACACTTTTTTTCACATTTATGTCAAAAAGCTGGGCTGGATGCTTTGTGCCTAGAAAAGCATCCGAATATTTGGCGTTACAAGGTTGAAAAGGTCGAGTAATGGACTATTTTAAAACAGAGGGCTCACGTCTGGTTTGCTTACTGTGTGCACACTACTGTCGCTTGAAGGAGGGGCAGTGTGGCATATGCGGTGTCAATAAACGTGTGGGCATGCACATTGAAAATCTCGTATACGCACATCCTGTCGTTTTACATGTAGACCCTGTGGAGAAAAAACCGCTTTATCATTTTTTGCCCGACACCAGAGCACTCTCTCTAGGAACAATTGGCTGTAACTTTGTGTGCCCTTTTTGCCAAAACTGGCGCATTTCACAAGAAAAAAACCTTCATACAAAAGAGTATGTAGCCCCTATGAACGTTGTCGAGATGGCACTTAAATACGACTGTGCGTCTATTGCCTATACCTACAATGAACCCACTATTTTTTATCCTTATGCCCACGATATAGCGCTTTTAGCACACAAAAGCGGTATTAAAAATATTTTTGTAAGCAACGGATTTGCATCGCACGAAGTTATGGATGATATGGTAGGCATCATGGATTCGGTCAATATTGATTTAAAATCTTTTAACCACGACTACTACAAGAAAGTCTTAGGCGGCAATCTTGAAACCGTTTTAGAAAACCTCAAGTACTTCAAGCGCAATGACATTTGGTTGGAAATCACCACGCTTATCGTTCCTACCAAAAACGACTCCGACGAAGAGCTGGGCGCTATTGCTTCCTTTATTGCAAAGGAATTAGGCAACGAAACACCATGGCATATCAGCGCCTTTCACCCTGATTATCATGAGCAAGGACTTCCCTCAACCTCCATCGAAACACTAAAACGTGCCGAAGCTATCGGTTATAAAGCAGGACTCAAACACATCTACCTCGGTAATGTCGGACGTGAGAATCCAACACGGTGCGCTACATGTAATGCTGTTTTGATAGAACGAAGAGGGTTTGAGGTGATGGAAAACCATCTCGTAGAGGGGCACTGTCCTACTTGCAACACCAAACTCGCAGGAGTCTTTGATGCATAAATACCGAAAAGCCTCGGTTGCTGGCATGTTTTACCCTGATAATTGCAGCGAACTGAAACACTACATTAGCCATTTTGATAAAGCAACTCCCACATTCACACAGGATCTCTTCCCTCGTGCGCTCATTGTTCCGCATGCTGGCTACATTTACAGTGGATACACTGCGAATCTTGCGTATGCCTATACAGCTTCAAGGCGCTGTGATATTGAACGAGTGGTTGTTATTGGCCCAAGCCATCGTGTTTACATAGCGGGCGCTTCCATCGCCTTTTTTGATGCATACCATACGCCCTGCGGTGACATCACCATAGACCTAAGTTATGCGCATGCGCTTCAAAAAAAATTTGCCTTTTTAGACTTTCACCCCAATGCGCACGAAGAGCACTCCACTGAAGTACAAATGCCCTTCATTCATCACTACTTTAAAAAGGCAAACGTCGTTGAAATCGTCTATGGAGATATTACCTATGGGGAGCTCTCTTCTTTAATTAACGAGGTGCTTAAGGATGACAAAACACTCATTGTCATCAGTACAGACCTGAGTCACTTTCATACCGAAGAAGAAGCCAATAGACGTGATACGTTCTGCATCAACGCTATCAACACCTTAGACCTTCATGCGCTTGAAAACTGTGAAGCCTGCGGAAAGCTAGGCGTTAAAGCATTGGTACACAGTGCACGTCTGCACGCATTTAAGCCTTATTTTTTAGATTACCGTACCAGCTATGCACGCAGTGGCGATGCCAGTCGTGTCGTAGGTTATACCTCCTTTGTACTGGGATGCGCCACATAAAAGTGTTAATACCAAAGCACATAAAGTTATTAAGTCTTCCATCTACCTTGTGTGGTTAATTTTTTTCCTTATTGGCCTATGTTATACTCCAACATCTTGTCTCAAAGGTTGTTTATGCACGTTAAAAAAGATTATTTTCATAAAAAATCTCATCAGTATGAAAAGGAAGCTTCACGCACCAATAATGTCAAGAATATTGGTGAAGCGATTTTGGAGAGGCTCCCCTTTGATAAAACACAAACACACGTGATGGATTTTGGCTCAGGTACAGGGCTTTTGACAGAGCAAATAGCTCCCTTTGTTCGCAAAATTACAACGGTTGATATTTCTGCGTCCATGAATCAAGTCCTCCGTAGTAAACAAGAAAAACTAGCATGTGAACTTGCGATGCTAGAACTGGACTTGGTCAATACAGAGCTTGAAGAGCGTTTTGATGGCATTGTCTCCTCTATGACCATTCATCATGTGGAAGATGTACAAGCCCTTTTTCATAAATTTCATCGCCTCTTAAACAACAAAGGAATGATTGCCTTAGCTGACTTAGATAAAGAAGATGGTAGTTTTCACACGGAAGACACAGGCGTTTTTCATTTTGGATTTGACCAAAGCGAATTTGCAAGTCTTGCACACAAAGCGGGGTTTGAAAATGTCAGCATTGAAATTGTGAATGTGGTGAAGAAACCTTATGGAGAGTATCCTGTTTTCTTATTAACAGCACAAAAACCTTAGAAAACACTTTTTATTTAGCATCGTTAAATTCGTACTCTATGCGGTGTTCATCCAAGCAGTACATCGCCGCCTCAATACTTTCTCCCTCGATGTAAACTGCCATGCCACAGTCGCTGGAAAATTCTCTGGGTGTGGGGACTAATGCGACCTTGTATGCTTCCATCTCTTTTAAAAGTTCATGGGCATACAGCGCACTTGAGGTAGTAAACAGCAAAAAATAACCTCTCACAGCCCCATCTCCCGTATCGCCCAAATAACGCTTTCTATCTCTTCATCGGTGGTGAAAAAAGAGGGTGAAAAGCGAATGGTTCCACCCTGTGGCAAGGTGCCGATGCTTTTGTGCGTCGCAGGGGAGCAGTGCAGACCCACTCTGGTTAAAATGCCATACTGGTTATTGAGTGTTTGGGCGACACGTGAAAGGCTCTCATTTTTAGGATACCACGACAAAACGCCTGTGGTGGCATATGCTTCATACACATCGCATACAACCACAGAATCTAAAGCTTTCAGTGCCTCTTTAAGCTGTGTTCTATGGCGTATCTCATGGGCATACATCGCCTCATACCCTATACTTTCTCTCCATTTCAGTGCGCCCAAAAGTCCCGCAATGGCTGGCATATTGGGTGTGCCACTCTCATACTTATCAGGGAAAAGTTCAGGCTGTATCTCCTCTTCACTTCTACTGCCTGTGCCTCCTTGCATAAAACTCTCTAACGCATCCATGCGTGAAGAGAGCGAGAAAAAACCAAGTCCCATGGGAGCATAAAGTCCTTTGTGCGCCGAAGCACAGAGCATATCAATGCCCTCTTTCTCCATATCTATTTCCACCAAACCCGCACTTTGCGAAGCATCTACCAGCAGATACGCCCCTGATTCCTTCGCTAATGTAGCAAAAAAATCCAAAGGCATCAGAGCGCCCGTAACATTGTTTCCATGCACACAGGCAATGAGCTTCACCCCATGCGATAAGGCTTTGGCGGTTTTGGTATCGAGTTTACATGTAACATCTGAGGGAATGAAGCGAAGTTTAATGCCTCTGGTTTTCTCCAACATACGAAGAGGGCGCATCAAGGCATTGTGTTCCAAAGAGGTGGTTAAGACCACGTCTCCCTCTTTTAAGAGTCCGTACAAACAGGTGTTGATTGCCATGGTTGCATTCATGGTAAAAAAAGTGCGCAAAAAATCCTTCTGCCCAATAAGCTTTGAGAGCGCTTTACGACACTGAAACATAATCGTTGCTGATTCGATGGACAGTGTGTGCGCACTACGCCCTGGATTAGCACCCGAGTGGGTCATAAAAGAAACCAAAGCCTCCGTCACATCAGGAGGCTTTGGAAACGTAGTAGCGGCATTATCGAGGTAAATCATTGAGCGTTTAATGTAAACTCTGTCGTACCATCATCCAATGTTTTGACATCCACGCTGTAGTTAGTATTGTGTGCAAAACGGGTAATGTTCTCCGTTGCGGTACCACAATCGGCTAAAACCTTGAGGCTCTTAACGCCTCTATCCATGGCTTGTTTGACTTCTAATACAGGCGAAGGGCATGAGAGCCCTCGTACATCAATGGTTTGCATAACTTATCTCCTCTCTTTGGCAAAAACGCCTAAAACGATACAAAAAATCAATCCCGCAAAAACCATAAACGGCGCATTCGCACCAATACCAGCAGGTGAACTCGCTAGGGCAAAATTGTGTGCAACACCCGCACCCACTAAAAGACCCATCACAAAAACGCCCGCATCGCTGTCACCCTCACCACTTAAAACCAGCTGACGACCAGGACAACCTCCCACCAAAGTCAGTGCTAAACCTGAGAGTACCATACCCAAAAAGTTCCACAAGGCATCGTTGTGTGCGATAGGCTGTTTTTCAAATCCCGCATGAAACTGACCCAAAAGCATGTTGGTAATGAACGCTAAGAGGACAAACGCTAGCAAGCCTTGTAAAATATGCGTCTCTTTAAGAAGCACGGTATCACGAACAGCTGCGATGGTACAAAAACGGCTTTTTTGAAAGACAAATCCCAAAAGAAGTCCCGCACCCAGTGAAAGAAGTAAAGGAGCGTACATTGAGCCTGGCCCTTTGGTAGAGAATTTCACAGGAGTCGCTTCACCATACATGCCCCACAGCAATAGTGCAAAAAGCACCACACCAAAAAGAGGCATGATGTAACCTACGAGAGGATGAGCTGGGCGGTTACGTCCAAGAGAGAAGCCTTTTTTGAAAAAGTAGATACCTATTAAAATGCCTACAATTAGCCCCGCAAGTCCAGCAAGTGCTGTCCAATCCCCTGCAGAGAGACGTAAAAACATACGCCACGGACACCCCAAAAAGACCAAAGCACCTATCATCGCAAAAACACCTAAGAAAAAACGAGCTAAGGGCGCAGAACCTGCACGAGGCTTAAACTCTTTAAACAAAAAGGAGGAGACAAATGCCCCCAAAATAAGCCCGATAATTTCAGGACGAATGTACTGCACAATCGCCGCACTGTGAAAGCCAAGGGCACCTGAAATATCACGCAAGAAGCACGCCGCACACATACCCATATTGCCAGGATTGCCAAATTTTGCCAATAAGGGTGCTACAACACCAAAAATGACACCAGCCACGATAGGCCAATACGCCAATTTTCTAACCATACTAAAAACCTTAAAAATGTGAATTTTACATTGAAGTAAGCGTGTTTGCTAAACCTTAGCACTTTATTAATGAAGATTATTAAATACCAAATCATATACTATTTTTACTAAATGAAACTTGAATACATGCCAAATAAACGCACGGTCTTAAAGACTCAAACACCCTTACATGTAACGATGTTTGAGATTCTTTTAAGCTGTTAAAGAGGGAAAATAGCGTTCTTGCAAACGCTTTTGTGCCTGATACAAATAGAGGCTTCGTGTCATGCTAAAAAGAATAAACGCTAACCATAAGCCGTGATTGTCAAAATAGGGAATAAAAAGAAAATAAGCGCCTAAAAAGACCACCAATGCCGCAACCATCGAATCACGAATAGGATGGGTAAAGGTTGCGCCTGTAAAAATACCATAGTAGACAAGCCCAATACCAATGGTAAAAGGGAAAAGAATGAGCCACGCCATATAGTCCATGCACAAGCGCTTTACCGTTTCTATATCGGTGAAAAGCCCGACAATTGGCTCAGGAATCAAGGCTAAAAGCAGGGCTAAAAGCACGCTCAATCCTGCTATCATCACGTTGGAGATATGAAAGGTTTCTTTAAACTGTGACACATTTTTTGCCCCAATGGCTCGCCCTGCAAAAATACTCGAAGCATTGGATAAACCATCAAATAGATAACAGATGATGTATTGGATTTGAAATAAAATGGCATTTGCCGCTAAAATATCAACCCCAAAACGATTGCCTCGTGCCACAAACATATTGGTCATGACCAATAAACAGACGGTGCGAATCATCAAATCCGCATTAACCCCCATGATTTTTTTAAGCTCTGCTTTATTGAGGATCTCCGCTTTGAAGAGCAAAAGGCGTTTGAAAGAGAGGTGTGTCAAAATAATCCATCCTCCAAGCACAAACCCGTAACTCTGAGCGATCAAGGTTGCGTACGCCACACCTTTGACGCCCATATCGAAATAAAACACAAAGAGAATATCCAAGACAATATTGATAACATTGGTTGAAATTTGTAAAATCATCGTCTCTTTAATAAGCTTTCGCCCCATAATCCAGCCTAAATTCACATACCCCAACAGCACAAACGGTGCACCCCAAATCAGCACATCAAAATAGTCGTTTGCACTTTGCAATACCCTTTCATCTGGTGCATATAAGGAAAAAGCACCCTCAATAATGGGGCGTTGTAAAAGCATAAAAACAGCGCTGATGCACACCGCAATCACAGCAGGTCGAAAATAAGCAAAATGCGCCTCTTTTTCACTGCCACTGCCCAAAGACTGTGACGAAAAGCCTGAAGTTCCCACACGTAAAAACCCAAACAACCAATACATCGTGTTAAAAATAACCGTACCAATGGCAACGCCACCCACATACGAGGCATCGCCCAAACGCCCAATCACCGCCGTATCCACCGCACCTAAAAGTGGCTGGGTCACGGTTGAGAGGACAAAGGGAATCGCAATCGTTAAATACTCTTTATAATTCACATCAAACCCTTAACAAAAATCAGGAATTTCAAGCGCTTCTACCGCCTTTAAGAGTGAAACCGAATAGGGATGGGAAATATGCTTTAAATCTTCCATTTTCTCCACACTCTCCACACATTCGCCCTCTTTAAAAAAGATGACCCTATCGCACAAATAAGTCACACACATCACATCATGCGTGATGAAAAGATAAGAGAGGTTGTGTTTTTCTTTCAAATTTTTAAGCAATTCTAAAATTTGCAATTGCACGGAAACATCCAAAGAGCTCACCGCTTCATCGAGTAAAATAAATTTTGGTTTAGTAGCAATTGCACGGGCAATGCAGACTCTTTGAAGCTGACCGCCACTTAGCTCATGCGCATACCGCTCACTAAACGCTTCAGAAAGCCCCACTTCTTCAAGCAAAGAGAGTATATAAGCACGTTTTTCGTTCTTACATGTAATGCTCTCACCCAGGGCTTCCCCAATGACATCTGTCACACGAAAGCGAGGGTTTACCGAGCTGGTGTAATCTTGAAAAACGACACTTATCTCTTTTTCATAGGCTTTTTTTGAGGTTTTACCATTGAAAGAGATGGTGCCTGCATCAGCGGTTTCAATGCCTAAAATAATCTTGCCCAGTGTGCTTTTGCCACTGCCAGACTCACCAATGAGCCCAACGCATTCACCTTGTTTTACCGCTAAAGAGACCCCTTTTAAAACCGCTTTGTGACTCTTTTTAAAAAGCCCATGAGACTCTTTGTACCCTTTGACAATGCCCTCAACCACTAACATACACACTCCTGTACACATCCTCTAAATGCCTCAATGAGCTTTAAACGTGTGGAGATAAGCTCTTTGGTAGGGGCTTCTTTGGGATTAAAAATAATCTCTTTTGCCACACCTCTCTCCACAATACTGCCTTGATGCATGACCATCATTTTATCGGATATTTGACTGAGAATACTTAAATCATGCGAAATAAAAATCATCGCCGTGTGAAACAGCTCTCTTACTTTTTTAAGCTCATTAATCACTTCCACTTGATTAATCACATCAATCGCCGTGGTAGGCTCATCGGCAATAATGACAGAGGGATTCAGTGCAATGCACAAAGCAATCATAATGCGTTGCAACATTCCACCGCTGAGCTGATGGGGATATTTTTTCAAAATCGCTTCACCCTCATGCAAATTCATCTTTTCAAACGCCTCTAAAATCAGTGCTAAAAGGCTCTTGTTATCCTTTACATGTAAATGCGTAGAGAGTGTTTCTAGGAGTTGATTTTCGATGCTAAAGAGTGGATTAAACGCCGTCATAGGATTTTGAATAATCATACACATCTCTTTTCCTCGTAGAAGCGATTTCTCTTTCGCGGACATTTTTAAAATATCTCTGCCATTAAAAAAAACTTCACCTTGAACCTCAAAACGCTCATCCAACAATCCCATCACCGCTTTACATGTAATGCTTTTTCCACTACCAGATTCTCCTAAAATGCCTAAGCATTCATTGGCATGAAGCGAAAAATTGACCTCTTTGACCAGCGGAAAGCCTCCTGATTTACTACGGGCATACACACTCAGGTTTTTAACGTCAATGATCATTTCATACTTCCTTTAGGCGCTAACATATCACGCAAAGAATCGCCCAAAATGTTAAAACTAGCCACCACCACCAAAATGGCAACCCCTGGGGCTATCATTTGTGAGGGGTTAGACATCAACACATTTTTGGCTTCATTCAGCATCGCACCCCATTCTGGAAACGGTGGCTGAATGCCAAGGCCTAAAAAGGAGAGCATGGAGATATTAATAATCACCCAGCCCATATCCAAGGTTGCCAAAACAATAATTTCAGAGGAGATATTGGGAAGAAGATGACGAGAGATAATAAAACGATCACTCTTACCAATGGTTTTGGCGTAAAGCACATAATTTTTATAGTTATACCCTGCCACCATACCTCGTATCATCCTCGCATACCATGTCCATTTAATGACAATATTGGCGATGATGATATTTTCCATCCCCACACCCAAAACACCCACAATGGCTAAAATCATCACTTGACTAGGGAAAGAGAGCATGACATCGCAAAAACGCATAATCATCTCATCGACCACGCCTTTGTAATACCCAGAGATAACACCAATAAAAACCCCGATACTTATGGTACACACCATCGTTAAGACCGCTAAAAAGACGGTATTGCGAATCCCAAAAATAAGACGTGCATAGATACAACGCCCTAAATGATCGGTTCCAAACGGGTATTCCCATGACATCCCTGCAAACTTAAAAGCAATGTTTTGCTCCAAAGGGTCATGTAAACTAAACACAGGCGCAAAAATGCCCATAATCATCACGGTACACAAAATAGCAAGCGCTAAAAGTCCTAACTTATCCTCCACAAATCGTCTCATCGCTTACATACTCCGTCGCTGTTTTGGGTCTAAATAGGTCTGAAGAATGTCAATAAAGAGATTGCAAAAGACAAACAAAAGCCCCATCATTAAAATATAGGCTTGAATAATCGGATAATCACGGTTAAAAATAGCCGTAATACACAGCCTTCCAATGCCAGGAATCGCAAAAATATTTTCAATCACAAAGGTACCTGCAATGAGTTGTACAAAACTCATCCCAAGCGCATTCATCGTCGATTGCAAGGAGTTGGTAAAAAGATGTTTCAGCACAATGACCACCTCACTAATGCCTCGAACCCTCGCATAAAAGAGGTAATTCTCTTGCATGTTTTCAAGCATGGAGTTACGAATGAGACGAATGTACGTTGAAACATAGGTCATGGAAAGCGTGATGGCAGGTAAAATATAGTGCGCAAAACTGGTCGCTCCACTGGTGGGCAAGAGATTAAAATAAATCGCAAACACCCACATCAAAATCAACCCTAACCAATAATTAGGAATAGCGGTAAATAAAAACATAAAGACCCGCACGGCTTTGTCTATTTTAGAGTCTTTAAACACCGCACTTAAAATACCAATGGGGAAACTCACCACAATCACAATGACAAAGGAGAAAAATGCCAATTTAAGCGTGGCAGGCAGACTGCGCATAATCTCATCAAACACCAAACGGTTATGGTGAATGTACGAGCTTCCAAAATCCAAACGCAAACAGTCATACAACCAATTCACATAACGCACTAAAAAAGGATCATTCAAACCTAAACTCTCTCGCATCGCAGCCACGGCTTCATGGGTAGGAATAATTTCATTGACACGCAGTGCCACTTCTGCAGGATCAGAGGGAATAAAACTGATAAGAACAAATGCGATAAACGAGATGGCTAGCATCATGGGGAGGGTGAACAACAGGCGCTTTAATACATAATTTCTCATTCACTTCCTTGCTTTACATGTAAAGAGATGTGCACGCTGTGGCGCACATCTCTTTTGTCTATTTATTGAATACTCATTTTCTCAAAAGGGACTTCGTATTTGGAGACATCAAAACCTACATTGTGTACTTTTTGATTGAAAATCGCTCGGTTTCGCTCATACGTCAATGGCAAATAGACCGCTTCATCGTGCAAACGTGTTAAAACAAAACGGTAGTGTTCTTGACGTTTGGTCTCATCGGTACTCTCAAGCGCATGCAAAATTGTATCGTCAATCAAGGCTTTATCATGAAGTCCTTGTTGTGCCACATAATCTCCATACACCACTTTTCGCATACCCGCTAAAAAGGATTGTGGATCATAAGGCATACCCCATGAGATGTTAAAGACCATCTGAAACGTTCCCGCTTTCATACGGTCACGATTGGCTTGTTCTTCTTCACCGACGATGTTCAGGTTCATCCCAATTTTCGCAAACTCACCTTGTAAAAACTCTGCAATGGTTTTATCCGTGACATTGTTACTGTTGTAATTAAGCGTAATAGCAAGCTCACGACCCTCTTTTTGACGGTATTTTTTACCCTCAACTTTCATCCATCCAGAAGCTTCCAAAAGGGATTCTGCTTTGGCTTTATCAAAAGCGTAAGGCGTTAAACCAATGTTAGAGTAGGGCGTGTTTTTAGAGAGCAACAACTCTGCTGGACTTTCAATGCCTGCAAAAATCGCTTTAGAAATCGTCTCTTTATCGGTGGCGTGCTGAATCGCTTGACGTACATTGAGATCACCCGTGATGGCATCGGTGGTATTGAGCAAAATCATACGGGTGGAAAGAGGCTCAGACATAGCGCCACTAAAGCCTTTGAGGTTTGCAAATTTGTTGTAAGACGCTGAATCAACCATATTGACCCCAAAAATAAGGTCAATCTCACCTTTTTCAAGCGCCATCAAACGAGTTTGATTGTCAGGAATGACTTTCACCACTACTTTTTGAAGTTCTGGCTTTTTACCCCAATAATTTGGATTGACTTCAAACACCGCATACTCATCTTTTCGGTTCTCTTTTAGCATATAACGCCCTGTTCCACTAAGAGCACTCACACCATCTTTGGTTGTACCGTTGATAAATGCCTTTGGAGAGATAAAACGAAACGGACGAATCACACCAAGTTCTACCAAAAGTGGGTAATACGGAGCGTCAAGTTTTAGGGTAAGTTCGTATTCGCCAGTAGCTTGTACCGCTTCTTCACCTTTTTGATTGATGGCGTCCATAAGACGGACAGACTCTAACCATCCGTGGCGTTTAATGTTGCTTAAAATCGCATCGAAATTGGCTTTGGCAGCTTTGGCATTAAACTTTTCACCATCAAAAAATGAGACATCTTCACGCAATTTAAACACATAGGTTTTTCCATCTTCTGAAATCTTCCACTCCGTCGCTAACCACGGCTCAATTTTACCGTCATTGGCAATGTGTACCAACGATTCAAACAACATATTTTGTGCGTACAATTCACCAGCGTATAGATGCGGATTCAAATCCCTTATATCTCTAAAGTTAGCAAATACCACGGTTTGTTCACTCTTTTTTGGAGCCTCCGCTTGAGTATTTTCTTGTTTTGGAGCTACAAAATAGACCCCTAAACCCACGGCTAAAACAATCAAAAGCACTAAACCAATTTTCTTCATAAAAACCCTTTGTCACGAAATATTTTTTGATAACAAAAATCAAATAGTATCATAACATAAAAACGATTATCAAGTCAAACGTAATATTTTTATTTAATAAAAAAATAAAATAAAAAGAAAAATTAAGCCCTTGTCGTGTAGTATTCTGATTTTTATTATCAATTTATAGGAGAATATATGAAATTTTCACGTTTAAGTTTAGTAGCAATGGCGGCACTTGCTACGCTTTCAAGTAACGCTTTTGCGGCAGATAGCCTTGCTGATGCGTTTAAAAACGGTAAAGTAGCAGGAGAAATTCGTGCATACTATTTTAGTAGGGATATACCCAATGACCACAAAGGGCATGAAGATATTTTTGCCACAGGTTTGATGCTCAATTACGTCACCGATAGCTTTATGGGATTTAGAGCAGGTGCTACTTTCCAATCAAGCGCAACCCCGTTTGCAGACGATGATGGCAAAGCGATGTTTACACGAGATATGTGGGCGCAAGGGGCACAACTCTCTGAAGCCTATCTTGCATACACGTTAGGTAAAACCGATGTGAAAGTGGGACGTATGTATATGGGAACGCCACTGATTGCAGGGAGTGGTTCACGCCTGATTCGTGAATCGTTTGAGGGTGCTTTAATTACCAACAAAGATATTCCTGACACAACCTTAGGCGCTGTGTACATCAACAAGTTTCAAGCACGTACCAACCGAGATGGTGACATTGGTGAGTTTGATAGTTACTTTGATGGTATGTACTCTCTTTATGCCATTAACAAATCCATTGCAGGCTTAACCCTCACAGGTGCATGGGCAAAAATTAATGATTATGTTGCCACACGCCATTCAGACCTTGATATTTACAATGCAGAAGTCGTGTATGCCAATAAAATGGGCGCATTTGGGTACAACCTCTCAGGTCAATACTGGTTTAACCACCATAGTTCCGTTGCGGCAGGACAAGACGATACTATTGATGGTTATGGTTTAAAAGCTGGGGCAAGTTATGCAGATATAAGCGCTTATGTTGCGTATTCAAAAATTTCAGATGACAACACTCCTGCAGGACAATTAGTGCATGGTGCGGGCAATGGAAGCGACCTTATTTACACCAATTCTATCATTGGCTCTTACAACTACACCCCTGATATGAAAGCCTATGCAGGTGGTTTGGACTATAAAATAACGCCTGCTTCTACGATTGGAACGGTTTATACCTATACCAATACTAAAAATGAAGAGGTCTCTTACACAGGGTTCTACGCCTCGTATACCTTTAGTGGTGAACTCAAAGGCTTAAGTGTTTCAGCGCAATACGAAACCATAGGCAAAGATGGTGATGGCGATCAATTCCGCTTTAGAGGCTCTTACAAATTTTAATCTTCTAGCGTGCACCATAACACACGGTGCACGCTTCTTTTCAATGCTTTTTTTATAGTATATTTTCTGCGATGTAGCTTTTTTGTTATGAACCCATGGCAAAATAGATTATAAATTTATCATCTCAGAGGAAAACATATGAAACATTTAGCTGTTTTTTCAAGTGTTGCTTTGTTGGCACTTAGTGTGTATGCCAATGAAGCAAAAACGCAGAATGTCACTGTACAAGTGGGTGTAAGACCGTATTATCTTGTGGACGATATGGACGAGGGGAAACTCAAGGAGTCTTTAAAACAGTGCAAAGTGACCTCGTTTAAACCCTCAGACTTCTCCATCGGTCATCGAGGGGCAAGTATGCAGTTTCCCGAACACACGAAAGAATCCTACCTAGCAGCAGCTCGTATGGGGGCTGGTATCATCGAGTGCGATGTGACCTTTACCAAAGACTTGCAACTTGTGTGCCGACACTCTCAGTGCGACTTGCACACCACCACCAACATCTTAGACACGCCATTAGCCGCAAAATGTTCGGAGCCTTTTAGCCCAGCTGATGCGAGCACAGGCAAAAAAGCAAGCGCAAAATGTTGTACCAGCGACATTACCTTAGCCGAGTTTAGAACCCTCAAAGGCAAGATGGACGCTGAAAATGAAAAAGCAACCAATCTCAAAGAGTACATGAATGCAACGCCAAGCTGGAGAACCGACCGTTACGCTTCTACGGGCACACTGATGACCCATGCGGAGAGCATTGAGCTGTTTAAAAGTTTGGGTGTTAAAATGACGCCTGAGCTTAAAGCACCAAGTGTCACCATGCCGTTTAATGGAACCTACACCCAAGAGCAATACGCCCAACAGATGATAGAAGAGTACAAAAAAGCAGGCGTGAAACCAAGCTTAGTCTTTGCCCAATCCTTTGAATACGCCGACATTCTCTACTGGATCAAGAAAAACCCCGAATTTGGCAAACAAGCGGTCTTTTTAGATGAAACGTTTGACCTCAAAGATAACTATGCTAAAGACATTGCGGAGTTAGATGGTTTTGTGAAAGACGGCGTCAAAATCGTAGCACCACCGCTTTTTGCATTGGTCAGCGTCGATGCCAATAAAAACCTCGTTCCTTCCCCGTACGCTAAAGCGCTGAAGCAAAAAGGACTCAAAATCATCACATGGTCACTTGAGCGCTCAGGGTTACTTAAAGACGGTGGCGGCTGGTACTACCAGAGCATCAAAGATGTCACCAACAACGACGGCGACACCTACACCCTTTTGGATGTTCTAGCCAAAGATGTCGGCGTCATAGGCGTCTTCTCCGACTGGCCAGCCACAACAACCTACTACGCCAACTGCAAAGGTTTGGTGAAATAAAGCATCTTCCTTTGGGTGGTTTGCGCCACCCAAAGGGCTTTACATGTAAAGATAATGATGATGTTAAAAATGCGTAAGAATTGCTATTTTTGAAGATTCAATCTTGCATGTGCTGTGTTGTAAGCGTCCATATTGTTGCGTTCACCTACACAGATAATGCTGACGATTTTTGCCACGCCTTTTTCCACTTGAAGGATAATTCGGTATGTGGCATTAGCAATATAGGTTTTGCGACAACCTCTTAGATCTCGACCGCCTTTATTTTCTAGGGGTTGGGAGTATTGAAAGGGATTTGTTTTGTATTTGTCAAAATACGCTAACGCTTCCACCAACACCTCTTTGGGCAAAAGCAACAAATCATCTTCTACCTCTTCAAGGGTTTCGATACTATACATCTAACCCTCTTTTGCGCAAACGCCCCATCATCTCTTCCAGCGGTACGGTTTTAAGCTCTTTTCCCTCAGGCATACGCTCTTCGATGATGTGTAAAATCTCCATATCTTCCACATAGTCCGCAATGGCTTTCATCCGCTCGTATTCTGCTATGGGCAAGATAACGGCTTCGGGCTTATTGTGGCGAACGATGGCGAGTTTTTCGACACTTCGAGATACTACTTTGTCTATAAAACCACCCAGCGATTTGGCTAACTCCGTGGCTCCTACCATCTCTTGTTGTGTGTATGCTACCATTTTATTTTCTCCTATGCGTATTTAAATCCGTGTTATTACACGTATTATAACATAGAAGTTCAAATAATCATGTCCATAAAAAGCTTTACATGTAAAGATAATTATGCGATAGGAACATAAATCTCCGTACGCAAATTCTCAGGCTTCGTGCGCCTAGGATCACGGTTGAGGTACTTCTCAAACAAAGGTGCATCACGAAGTCCAATACCCTCAGCAACCACCCAATCCATAATCTGAGCATAGGTCGCTTTTAGATTTTCATACGCCCCTTTATGTAAAAACACGGCGCATTTTCCACCCTCAAGCACCTTTTTAAAGACTTCACTTTTGAGCTCAATGCTCTCGTCCTCGCAGGTGATGCACGCATCGTAACGCAGTAAATTTTGCTCAACTAAGCTAGGGTTATCGTGCCCGATGCCAAAGTGCATCGTCTCTTTGCCCATAATATTTTTACGAAACTTCATTCTCTGCTCATACGCAAACGCCATCAAGACATTCCACGCCTCACACGAAGAGGTTTCGTACGCTCCTGTTTTTCGCACATAAAAAACGCTCAAAGGTTTAAACTCGACAATGGTAGGTTTTAACATCACAACTCCTTTTTTCGCTTTGAGCATCGTCGCATACGCACGTGGACTCATGCCAAAACGGTTTTTAAACGCTTTAGAAAAAGAGGCGTTGGTTTCAAATCCACACGAGAGCGCTACATTGGTGATTTTGGGTTCAGTTTTGAGCTTCCACGCCGAATAAACCAACCGCACCCGAGCGATAAAATCACCAATATTTTCTCCCGTAACAGCTTTGAAAATGCGATGAAAATGGTACTTCGAAAACCCAGCTACCTTGGCTAACTCTTCAAGGCTAAGCTCCTTGTCGGCGTTTTGCTCGATGTAAAAAACAACTTTATACACCAACCGAACATAATCCTCACGAGTACTCGCTTTCATCGCACCTCTTTTGCTTTTCGCTTTGGGTATTGTAGAAAAATCGGGGAGATAAAACTACTCCGATATTGCTAAGTTTGTTTAACTGAATTTAAATGATTAAATAAATCTTTAGTTAATTTTGACAAAGGATGCTTATTAAAATCTGCTTCGTCGGCATAATTTCTGAAAAAGCTTTTGTACCATTTTCTCTGTTCAGATTCATCTGCCTTTAAAGTACTAGAAAGCTCATTCAAATATTTTTCAGGATGACTAAAAACATCAAAATAAATATCGTTGATATAGTGTAAATGTACTTCGTTATAAAGGTTTTCAAGATGCAATATTTCAGAATTATTGAGCTTTGTCTTTACTGTAACATTCCGCTTATTTATATCTTGTGCATCTTGGTTAAACTCAAAAAGAAAATCTATTTTATTGTCAATTTCATAAGGACTTTTGCAATTATTAAATGTATCGACATTACTTTTAATTTTGTTACAAAAACTACAAGATGGCAATAAATTTGAAATACTAAGAGATAAAAAAGGATACATTGATTTTGGAAAAAAGTGTTCAATATCTGGAGATTGTGTTTCATTGTCACAACCGATTTTAGTCTTTTTATAAATTGGATTAATAAAATTACGGTTACAGTAAGGGCACACATTAATATCTTCAAACATCTCAAAAAATGATTTTTTTATAGAGTGATTACTTAGTTCTTTTTTATATAAATCTTCAAATATTTCTTGAAATTTTTTATAATCATTAGATTTTGGATGATTTGTTTCATCACAATAAAGATGTATCAATAAAGACCCATTATCGCGTAGCTGCTTAATAAAAAATCTTATTTGTGATATATCTCCAACAAGAATAAGATAGAGTGATTTTTTCAATTTTTGCAATTCTCGTTTAAATGATTCGGATAGTTGTTGCTGCGGTTGCAACAGCTCATCAATTTTTAATTCTATGGCATTTTTAAATTTGAAAACGGAGAGATTTTTTGAATTTAGCTCTTTTTCAAATTTACATAGCGCCTTATCATAATTGTAAGTTCTATTTGCCTCAAGAGTTTCAATTTTTTTTTCAATTTGTGCTTTAAGACTTAAAACTTTTTGAGTTTTACTTTCCGTAAAAATTCTTCTTTTTGCAGAATTATCAACCTTAATCATTTTGATTTTCTTGTGCAAGTTTTAAGGCTTCTTCTAAAAGTTTTACATCATGTTTTGCAAGTTTATAAGCTAAATTTTCATCCAAGCTACCGATTTTATCCAACAGCTGTAGTAACTCATATCGAATGATTTTTTCCCCTACAGACTCTACCAAAAGAACTAAATTAGGTTTGTCTTGTTCAATTTTCTTTTTTATTTCAAAACAGTTAATTTCAACTTTCTCTTTTATATTATATTTTTTTCGATAAAGTTCGGTAAACTCATCAAATTCATCTGGACGACTTTCTTTTTTACATAACTCATAAAGCCTAACAATTTTAACTATTTCTTCTATTTTCTCTTTGGCAAAATTTCCCCAAAAGGACTCCATAAAGAAACTGTCTTGAAGCAATTCATAAATATTCGCTCCAAAAGTGGGTTTTAAGTCTGGCTTAGGCATAGCATTTTCATCTAAAGCCAATAATTCATGGTGCGTAACATCTGATAAAATAAATGGCGAATGTGTGACAAAGATAAAGTTTAATTGTCTTAATTTGTTTCGGATATAAGCATTTTCTTTTAAATTATGATACAAGTCATTAATAAAATCTTTTTGCATTTCAGGGTGAAAATAAAGCTCTATTTCATCTAAAACAATATTGATATTTTCAAAATTTTCACTTGAAGCAAGATTTGTAAGATGGTAAGTAATAGCTGTGAGAACAAATATCTTTTGTTTCTCTCCTGAACTCAATCCATCGAATTTTTGACCATTATCAAAAATAATCTCTTGTGTATAAATAGATGGGGGCAAAAATTCAAGAATTCCTAACTCTTGATTTGTCGCTTGAATTCTCAAAACCTCATCTGATAATTTCTTTAAATCTATAGTTTGATCTCTCCTTCTAAATTTTTGATTATAAAATTTTAAAAAATAAATTGCACGTTTAATTTTAAATGCTTTATGGCTAATATCTTTTACAACAAACTCAAAAATTTCTTCTATATTGTGCAATCCTAATTTATTTTTAAATTGTTTATAGTATGTATAATTTTTTATCATACTTAATAATTTATTGTAAATATACATCAACGTTAAAAACTCTATTGAAAACTCTTGATATATTTTTTTTGCTTCTTCGTAAAGTGAAATATTACGAAAAGGCAAAGAATAAACTTTTTTACGTTTTTTAAATTTTTTTAAAATATCTTCTGAAAAGTCTTCTAGTAGAAGATCAAATTTTTTATTGATTTGTTGACGCAATTCACGCATAACAAATACAGTTGGCTCTTTGTATTTATCCATTTTTTCATAATTAAGCCTTAGAGATAAACTTTTTGCTTTAAGTTTTTTTGTTAATAGTCTGTCATGCGTGTCTGGTTCCATCACTAATAAATCAGCTAATAGCCTATCTTGCGTTAAGCTCATTTGGCTATTGATGTCAATATTGCCATCTTTTCTATAGGGTTCTAAAACAATGGGTGTTTTATATCCATCGTTTTTGTGAAAAAGGCGAAATAACCAATTACCAAAATAATTTTCATTGAGTGAATGCAGAGAATAATTTAGATGTATCGTATAATAAAGGTTATCTATTGAAAACTGCGTTGAAACATCTTTTTTCTTTCCATACGTAACAATGTCTTTTGCAATATCAACTTGTTGGTATTGCTCAATCAGTATATTTTTATTTTCTACTGTGACTTTATAGAGATTGTCCGTCATAAAAAACAACTCCACATGTAAACCATCTTCTATTAATTTAGGAGCAATTTGATCATTGGTTATTTCTTCTTTTTCTAATGCGATATATAGATTATTAATTGCCATAAAAGCAAGTTCAACAAGCGTACTTTTACCTGAACCATTTTTACCAACAATGACATTAATATTAATTTTTAAATTATCTGTACCTGTAATTTGTTTGATTTCAAACAAATTTAAATCATTTTTTTTGATATAAATAATTGTTTCTTGATTAGGCGAAAATTGAAATTTATCGCTAAAGATATATAGATTTTTATTCAGTCTTTTATAGTACTTATCCCAACAATTATTCAAAACTCTCAAAGCGATAAGTTGAAATTTTATATCTTCCTTTGCCTCTTGAACATATCCAGACTCAACGTAATTTTCCTCAATATATTCATTATTTTCGTTTATTGACTCATTTTTTTGATTTAGAACTGTAAAAAGAGATTTGTTGGATTGCTTATCTAAAAACTCCTTTTGTTGATACGCATATTCAATTAATAATCTAAAGATATTTTGGTTGTTTGTGAATTCTGTAATTTTCAAAAGTAAATTATTGTATGTTTGATAATCTTTAGGTATGGGGAAGTTATATTTTTTGAGCAAAGCAATGGTATTCTTATCAAGTGAAAGATATTTATCTGAATCAACCCAAAATAAAAATTCTGTTAAAAGTGTAAATCCGATACCAAACCAGTTAACCGATGTTTCAAATCCGCTTTGAATACTATTGCTATTATTTAATAAAACAGCATCAAAAAACTTCCAAATTTCATTTTGTGTTTTTTTGTCTCTATTGGAGACAGCATAAATAATAGCTATATGTGGAACAGAAAAGCGATTATCCTGTAACGCTTCTTTTGCATTGATTTTAATCTCTAAAATATCAAAATAAAATTGTAGTCTTTCCCATTTTTTATCCATAGTCGTTGAACTATTGTTAAACGAAGCAAACACATGAAAAGGATCTAAACTTTTTTCTGTTATATTGTTTGACCAATTGAATAATCTATGAAACTCAAACTCTTTAGTCAAACATAAATCATAAAAAAGTTCACCAACATATTTTTCTTTATCATTTTTGTACTTTTGATAAAAATCATGTAAACCTTTGGCTAATTCACCATACAATTCATACCACATGTATTGGTTATCATCTACACCCATCAACTTATGCCTTTATGAAAAAATGTAATACAAAAACAATAAATTTGATTATACTATCTCTTCCCCTCAATATGCGCTATCAACTCCTCAATCACATCACTATAATCCTGCGCATTTCCACTCGCCTTAGCCGCCAAGATAGCGCCTTCAATGGTTGAAGTCGTAAAAAGAGCCAGTTTCGTCGTATCGCAGGGTTTCATTTCTCCCACCTCAATCGCTTTGTCGAAAATAGCTTTGATATTTGCTCGAAATGCGCCGTAAATGGACTTCATCAAGGTGTTGAACTCCTCGTCGATGTTGGACATCTCTTGGACGACGTTGGCGATGGGGCAGCCTCGTTTGAAGTCTCGCACGGAGGTGTCTTTTAGTTGGGTGTAAAACGCTTCTAACAAGCCACTGGTGTAGGTTTCGACGTAGCTGTATTTTTCCAGATTTTTTTTGAGTATGGTTTCTTCTATCGCAGCAAGTGCCATCTCTTTTTTATTGGCAAAGAAGTGGTACATGGAACCTTTGTGCACGCCTGCTTTGGCTAGGATGTCGGCAAGCGATGCACCTTGATAGCCGTGTGAAAAGACCTCGTCAAATGTTGCTCTTATAAGCTTTTCTCGTGTAGTTTCCATTTTTTTCCTCAATTTATTGATTCAATTATAACATAATTTTGCACCTCTTGACTAAACGGTCAATTTTGGTTAAACTTCTGCTTGACCAAACAGTCAAGGAGGTTTTATGAAACGAGCCCTTATCGTTGTGGATGTTCAAAATGAGTATTTTGAAGGTGGGGCATTGCCCATTAGCTATCCGCCGAACAGTTTTGAGAATATCAAAACCGCCATTGCTGAAGCACAAAAAGTGGGTGAAATGATCGTTTTTGTGCAACACACGAGTCTCAAAGAAAATGCAGGTGCATTTGCGAGAGGAAGTCATCTGTGGGAATTTCACGATGCGATCAAAGCTATAAAGCCTGATCTTTATATCGAAAAAAACCATGCGAGCTCTTTTGTGGGAACGGACTTGAACTACAGGCTTAGAGCTCTTGGTATTGACACGGTTTCCATCATCGGATACATGACCCAAAACTGTTGTGATGCCACTGCACGCGATGCTTCACAGCTTGGCTATACTGTTGAATTTCTCAGCGATGCCAATGGCACACTGGATTTTGAGAACAATGCAGGAAGCGTGAGTGCGGAAGCGTTACACCGAGCCTTTTTAGTCGCGCAGGCGTTTGGATTTAGTCGCGTTTTAACGCTAAACGAATGGATACCATTACTTAAAAAGGATTAATGTATGAAAATCGTTTTTTTAGATGCCCAAACGATGGGAAAAGATATTGACCTAAGCCTCTTTAAATCGTTTGGGGAGTTTCGCACTTACGAGACCACGTCACCCGAAGAGTGTGTTGCGCATATCGCAGATGCAAACATCGTTTTAACCAATAAAGTACTCATTGATGCCGCGACGATGGATGCGTGCCCACAGCTTCAGCTCATTTGCGTCACAGCAACGGGAACGAACAATGTTGACTTGGTGCATGCAAGCCAAAAGGGCATCGTGGTGAAAAACGTGGCAGGCTACTCCACAGCTTCTGTGGCGCAAACGACGATCATGCTAGCCCTTAGTCTCATCGGTCGTTGCGGTTATTACGACGATTTTGTTAAAAAAGGTGGGTGGGTTGAAGCGCCAACCTTTACGCATATCGAGCGTCCTTTTTGGGAACTTAAAGGCAAACGATGGGGGATTATCGGACTTGGGACGATTGGTAAAGAGGTGGCGAAGATTGCGACGGCATTTGGATCGGAGGTCGTTTATTTTTCCACCAGTGGCGCCAACAATGATGCGCTCTTTCAACGACTTAGCTTGGAAGAGATGCTTCAAACCTGCTCGGTTATCAGCATTCACGCACCGCTCAATGCCCAAACCAAAGGGCTTATAGACATGAACGCACTTACCCTAATGCAAGAGGGTTCCGTGCTTGTCAATGTCGGACGCGGCGGCATCATCGATGAAGTCGCCCTTGCAAAGATCATCGACGGAAAAGAGCTCTATGTGGGACTTGATGTGCTAGAAACTGAGCCGATGCAAAAAGATCATCCACTTTTACATGTAAAGCATCCAGAGCGTCTCCTTATGACGCCGCATATCGCATGGTCAAGCGTTGAAGCACGTACGGCTCTTATGAACTTGGTTGCCCAAAACATTCAAAACTTTCTAAATCACTAAGGAGATACTATGCCATTAATCAATACCGTCAAACCCGAAAACGCCACAGGTGAGCTCGCTGAGCTTTATGGAAAAATAGAAGCCATGCGTGGACGTGTGAGTAACTCAGCACAAATCTTTAGCGCAAGCCCAGAGCTCATCAAACAGCAAATGGCATTTATCGAATACTACATGGTCAAACAAAAAGCCCTCTCGATGCCGCTTTTAGCAAGCATTCGTATGTTGATTTCTGATAAAAATAGCTGTAGCTATTGTGTCGATTTTAACGCCTCAATCCTCATCAATATGCTAGGTTGGAGTCCCAAAGATGTTGAAGCCATACGTGCCAATCCCAATGATGCTAAGCTAGATACCAAAGAAAAAGCGATGCTTCTTTTTGTCCTCAAAGCCGTACGCACCCCACACGATGTCAATGCATCAGATATTCAAGCCCTGCGTGAGCTTGGTTATAACGATGGAGAGATTTTAGATGCAACCAATCACGGTGCACGTATGAGCGCCATTGACATCATCTTTGATACCTTTAAAATCGAAAAAGATTTCTAATCGCTTTTACATGTAAGCTTAAAAACAAATGCGATATAATAAGTCAACTTTTTTAAGGCTTACATGTAATGATTCACAACGAAATTTTTTATCTTTTTGCCATCATCTCCGTTGGCTACATCTTAGGCAATATTAAAATCAGAGGCTTCTCGCTTGATGTGACAGCGATGCTGATCGTAGCGCTCATTGCAGGGCATTATGGTATGGTTATTTCAGATGCGTTTCAATACTTTGGCTTGGCAATTTTTATCTATGCGGTCGGGCTTCAATCGGGTCCTGGTTTTTTTGACACGATTAAAAATGAAGGGCTTAAACTCAACCTCATTGCTGTTGTGCTTTTGCTGTTAATTTTTGGGATTATTTTTACGTGTGGGTATATCTTTGAAATGCCTCGCACCATTACCGATGGTATTTTTGCAGGAGCTTTAACTTCCGTTCCAGCACTAGCCGCCGCACTTGAAATTAAACACACCGCAACCACCTCGGTTATGTTTGGTTTGGTCTATCCTTTTGGCATTGTGGTGACAGTATTATTGATGCGTCTTTTGCCTGTACTCTTTCGTGTCGATTTGCAAAAAGAAGTTGAAGCGTATGAAGCGGCACAAAAGACCCGTTTTCCCGATATTTACACCCGAAATTTTCGCATTACCAATGAAAATTTCAAAACCAGTGAAATCAAAAAATCTAAAATAGAAAGTATGACGGCTACGGTCATTGAACGTATGAGTCTTGATGGCAAGGTAGAACACGATGATGAAGATGTTATTTTACGCTTTGGCGATGTCATTCGTGTGGCAGGAACCGAGGAGCAACTGGCAAATCTCAGCATTGTTCTAGGGCAAGAGATTGGCGAGGAACACGTCTTTAAAGACGACATGAGTGTTCTTAGATTGCTGACCACAAACAAAGAAATTGTCGGCAAAAAAATTGGTATGATTAAAGAGCTTAAGTCTTTACGTACGGTTATTACCAAAGTGCGACGTGCGGGTATTGACATTCCCTCTTATCCCAATTTAACCTTGCGCCTTGGCGATAAACTCTATGTGGTAGCTCCTGAAATTTACGTTGAGAAAGTGACTAAATTTATTGGTAATGACCTTTTAAAATACCCAGCGGCGGATTTTTTACCTATCTCTTTGGGGGTTGTTTTGGGTATTTTGCTTGGTAGCATTCCTTTTTACATTCCAGGAGTGGGAGCCATTAAACTCAGCTTTGTGGGGGGTATTTTGATTACGGCGTTGGTACTGGGACGTTTGGGACGTGTTGGACCTATCGTCTGGAACCTTTCACCACACTCCACAACCCTGTTAAAAACATTGGGACAGCTCATTTTTATCGCCACACTTGGCACCAATGCGGGAAAATACCTACTCGAATCCCTGCACAATAACGGCTTTTTACCCATCGCCATCGCCCTTGGTGCACTTATTATCTCATTGGGCCTTGTTGCCTTTACATGTAAAGTTGTGTTGAAAATGAATTTTATCGATATTTTGGGTGTTCTCTCGGGAGCTATGACCTCGACACCTTCTTTAACCATGGCAAACAATATGACCAAAACCGATTACCCTTCTATTGCTTACGCAGCGGTTTATCCACTAGGCTTAGTCTTAGTCATTGTTCTTGCACAATTAGGTATGAAGATTATGTAAATGCAGATGCAAATCCTCACGCACAATCATTGGCTGAACAACTATGTGTTAAACAAAGAGTTCAGTCTTCTTGCTGGGATTTCATCCAACGCTTATCGTTACTGGAAAGGTGTGGAAGCGGCAAAATTTGATGACGCACGGGTGGTTTTCTTACGCAAAGAGAGCATCTTACCTCGTTACAAAACACTTATCAAAGAGTGCACCGACCTCACGGGTATGGTGCAGTCTCAAGCCTTTTGCAAATACACAGGTCTTGCGCCCTCGCATCTTATTGAACACAACAACTCCTGTATCTACAAAGCTTTAGAAATCATTGATGTGTGTGATGTCAAATTTGTCAATCTTAAAAAATTTTACGATGACTTAAACCTAAGCTATAACTACCACATCTACATCGAAAAATGCAAATACTTCGGACCCTCACCCTTTGAAAAAAAAATTCAACTTAGTAATGGTATTTGCGTAGGCTATTACTAAACTTCTTTGCTATAATCACGCATTATTTTAGCAAGGAGAATCCCATGTTTGGTGGAAAACGTATCGCAACACTAGAGCGTGAAAATGAAGCTCTCAAAATAACCCTTCTTGATAAAGAAAAAGAGCTCCAATCCCTACGCAATGAACAAAAAACACTGCAAAGTGTTCAAGAAATAAAAACAGACGTTACCAAAGAAGCCTTACTCTCGCTTTTGCTTGCAAGTTATGAAGATGGTATGAACTTTTTACAAAATACCGTTGAAGAGAGTTTGGGCATGCTAAATGAAATCAATACCCTCAATAACGCCTCAGCGCAAGGAGGACAAACAATTGAAAAACAAACAAGTGATATTGTCCGCTCACTTGAAAACGTACAAGCGTTAACCCAAAAGTTTACCCACGATGTTGAACACCTCTCAAGCAGTGTTTCAGCCATTTCTGACATCATCAACCTTATCAAAGACATCTCGGATCAAACCAATCTCTTAGCACTTAATGCGGCGATTGAAGCAGCTCGTGCGGGAGAGCATGGACGAGGGTTTGCCGTCGTTGCCGATGAGGTTCGAAAACTAGCAGAACGCACCCAAAAAGCAACGCTTGAAGTTGAGACAAATATTAGTATTTTAAAGCAAAATACAAGCTCCATGGCAGATACTAGCGAAACGTTTCAAAAAGAGTCACAAAGCTCTATGCAAACACTCAATGCCTTCTCACAGGAAATTCATAGCATGCTCTCAAATTCAACAAGCATCACCAATAAATGCGACAATGTCACCAGTGAAATTTCTATTAGCAATGGGAAAATTGACCATATTTTACTCAAACTTAAAGGCTACAATGCCGTATTATCCCATAAACAAGCCGATATTTTGGGACATACTGCATGCCGTTTTGGAAAATGGTTTGGTACCATCAATCAACGCTTGAATACACAAATTGCCAATGAAGTAAATGAGCACCATATGAAAGTCCACGATGGGCTCAAAAAAGCAATTGAGATTTTTGCAACAGGGGGCAATGAACAAGAGGGGATTCAAACCTTTAAATCTGTAGAAAATGCAAGTAAAATAGGCTTTGAGAAACTTATTGAGGGTTTTAAAGCGATTCGCAAATCCTAAAAAGAGATTAATAGCGTTACATGTAACGCTATTAATCCTCAAATAAGCACAAAATCGTTATACTTCCACTCTTCAATTATAGAGAGGTGTCCGAGCGGTTGAAGGAGCACGCCTGGAACGCGTGTGTGGGGCAACTCACCGAGGGTTCGAATCCCTTCCTCTCTGCCATATATTATTCTTATTGCATCTCACTCTTTAATTTTCCATACTTATCACACGCTATAGAAAGTCCTTGTTCACATGCTTTTTGGTAGAGTAAAAGTGCTTTATTTAAATCTTTTGGAGCACCTTGTCCGTTACGGTACATCACCCCTAAATTATAGCAACTCTTTTCATACCCCTCGTTGCAGGTTTTTTGGAACAACTCAAACGCTCTTGCGTAATTTTGCTGAACGCCATTTCCTTTATAGTACATCAAAGCCGTGTTATAACATCCTCTCGTGTGCCCATTTTCGCAGGTTTTATAAAAAAGGGTAAAGGCTTTAATGGTATCTTTTTGAACACCCTCACCGCTCTCGTACATCATACCTAAGTTATAACACGCATCGCTAAAATCACCCTCGCACGCTTTAGTTAAAAGTTCAACGGCTTTTACATCGTTTTTATACACCCCCATGCCTGCATCGTACATATTGGCAAGGTTATAACACGCTTCTGCATTTCCAGTGGCACACGAAGACTCAAACAATTCCACTGCCATGCCGTACTCTTGCCGTTCGTATGCTGCCAAACCTTGCAACAAATCGTTGGCGTACACAAAGGATGCACTTAAAAAACAGATCAAAAAACAGACTCTTTTTCGCATAATATCTCCTTTATTTATACGTTCCTTCATAGATCACTTCATCAAACAACAACTCTTCTAAAAGCTCTGGAAAGAGGCGCATGGTCATAAAGAGTGCAACATTATTGGCAATAGACAAAGGGGTATATGCTTTAGAGATTGCCTCTTCTAGGTAGGATTGGTCTTCCTTGCTGTAACGTCTTATCGAGTAGATAAAATCTTTCACAAGTTGTTTTGAGGAGGCATCTTGAAAACTTTGCTGATAGTTTACATGTAAAGAGGATAGATTCCAAATGGATGAAGAAAATATTTCTTGAACACTCTGATTGTCAATAAATTCCCCAAAAGCTTTTTTCACATCAAAATCAATCATCAACGAGGGTTTAGTATCGCCAATAAAATAGATATATTCCCGCTGAATAGCCCCTTTGTAGTTGTTTTTCTCTTGAAAACGATGCCGAATAAAAAGTACTCTTTTCCCAATGCGTTTGGAAACATTTTCACTGCTTTTCATTTTTTGCCATGCTAATTCTTGATACGACTGTGGAGGATGTTTACTTTTAAAAAGAGCTTCTTTGATAGCATTTTGATACACCCCTTCAACCGTTGATGCTGATACGGCAGTGCCATCATTGTGTGTTGAACGATTTTCGCATCCTAAAAAGATTGCTAAGACAAATACGCTACTTATTAGGTACTTCATGTGACACTCCTTTGAGTGTATTATACACCTATGAAGCTATAAAATCTTTACATGTAAAGCAGTGCCATAAACCTCTTCTTGAAATGATAGCTTTGTCGTGCTATACTAAATAAAATTGAATGCCAAAGAGTTTTTATGATCAATCTTCAAAAAGTCCAAATGCTCCCTGCTCGTGAGCAAGTCGCTTCCATGTTACGCTCATCCATTCTCTCAGGAGGCATTGCCCCAGGTCAGTCCATTACCCTTGATAGCATCGGTGAACAAGTAGGCATGTCACGCACACCCGTACGTGAGGCGTTTCATATTTTAGCCTCTGAGGGGCTTTTAGAACTTCGTCAAAATCGTTGTGCGATTGTCAAAGGCATCTCGGTTGATGCGATCAAAGACCATTATGAGATGCGCATTTTGCTTGAGACGGAAGCACTAAGGCGAGCATGTGAGCGTATGAACGATGAGACACTCAAAACCATTAAAAAAGTCAATGAACAAGGCCGATACGCAAAAGAAAAAGGTGATACCCACGCTTACAATCTTGCCAATCAAGCCTTTCATATGAGCATTTGGGAAGCTGCAAAGAGCGAAAAACTCAAATCCTTTCTCTCTTTACTTTGGAATGGTTTGTCGATGAATCGTCTGGTTACGGCACAAGAGTATGCGGCGATTTCTCTTAGCGACCATGAAAAAATTATAGAACAATTGGAAAAAAAAGAGTATGAGAGAGCATGTGAGACCATGCGTCAGCATATTATTTATAGCATGAACAGCACCCTAGAAAATTATAAAACACATTGAAAAGGCACGGTTGTGCCTCCTCTTTTAACTCTTTGCAATCATAGAAACAATTGCTTTGGCTGTCTCTTCTAAGGCAATTTCTTTCTTTTCATGAAAGCCTATTTTATTGCTCTCAAACAGATTGTTTCCCTGCGTATCAATAGAGATAATCAAAGGTCCAAACTCTTTAACTTTGAGAATCCAAAAGGCTTCTGGCATACCAAATTCTGGCCACTCTTTACCCTCTATTTTTTCAACTTGTTCGGCTGCTACCACACCACAACCTCCAGGAAAAACCGCATGAACGGCTATGCTCTCTTGGCAACCTTCCGCCGTCTTTGCTCCCATACCCCCTTTACCAATCACCAGTTTCACACCCGTTTTGGCTAAAAACTCTTTCTCGTAACGCTCCATTCGCATACTCGTGGTAGGTCCTATGGAGACCATCTCCCACCCACTCTCAACATCTTTGACAATGGGTCCTGCATGAAAAATAGCCATTTTTTCTAATGGAAGCTCTGGCATAATACCCTCAACAATGACCCTTCGATGACCCTCATCACGACACGTTACCAGTGTACCGCTTAGATACACAATATCTCCCACGTTGAGTGATTTGATCGCTTCATCAGAAATTGGGGTTGTCAATACTTTTTTCATAAACTCACTCCTTTGTGAGAGATAATTTCGTAGTTTAGATGCTCATCAAAACGAATGACCCCATGGCGATTTGCCCAACACCCAACCGTGACACCTACCCCTAAAACCGAAGGATGGTGCGCCATACCTTCAACATGAACTGCCATCACACTCTTTTTACCTGAAATCCCCTGAGGTCCTAAACCAATGGCATTAAGACCCTCTTCAATTTTTTTCTCCATTTCAGCTGCTTTTGGATGCGGATGCGATGTCCCAACAGGCCGAAGCATCGCTTTTTTAGAGAGCAGAGCAGCGGAGTTTGAACAGGTACCAATGCCCACACCCACCACCAAAGGAGGACAGGCATTAATCCCCCAATCCACAATCGTATCAAAAACAAATTTCATCGCACCCTCATACCCTGCCAAAGGAGGTAAGACGATACTTCGACCAGGAAGAGAACAGCCACCACCCGCTTGATAGACTTCTATTTCAATATTTGAGCTATCATCCACGATTTCCCATTCAATAAACGGAACCTCTGTCCCCACATTGGTACCTGTATTTTTTTCATCAAATACCTCTACCGCATTGAGACGAAGCGGTGCGCTTTTTGTTGCCATGATGGTTGCCTCTCGTAAAATACCACGAAGCTCTCCCAAAAGAGGAAACTTTGCACCTGAGCGCACAAAAAACTGAATTACCCCTGTGTCTTGACAGGTAGGGCGATTGAGAGTAAGTGCCTTTTGCATATTTTCAAACATAACGTCGTAAATGGCTTTTGCTAAGGGCGTTTTCTCTTCCGCACGAAGCTCTGTTAGTTTTGCCATAACATCATCGGGCAATTTTTTAGAAACTAAATCCACAAATTTTCCTATGACATCAACCATTTGTGTGGTTTGTCCAAACGTCGCCATCTTTTCTCCTTTAAAATCTGTGATAAAGTATATAATATATTTTATAAAATTAATCATCTTGTCAAAAATAAAGTTCTCAAAAAAACTTTGGTAATAAAAAATTATTTAATTCATTTTATTTACATCGAATTTACCTTAATTGCCTATAATTTCATTTATCCTTTATTGATGAGAAATATATGTCCCATACACTAACCGAACGCCAAATTATTTTAACATTGGCTTCACTTTCTGCCATTACTCCTTTAGCAATTGATATGTACCTTCCTGCATTTCCTGCCATTGCGCTTGACCTTCGAAGTGCTATTCCTCAGGTTGAAATTAGCCTTAGCCTTTTCTTTTTTGGAATGGCGATGGGACAACTTTTTGGAGGGCCTATTTCTGATGCTTATGGTAGGCGCCCAATGATTCTTATAGGCTTAAGCGTATTTGCTCTGAGTAGTTTTATGCTCTCTATCACCAACAGTATTGAGATGTTTTGGGTACTACGTGCCATCCAATCTTTTGGTGGAGGTGTTGCAACGGTTAATGTTTCTGCTATTGTACGTGATCGATTTGAGGGAAAAGAGAGTGCACGTATTTTTTCAATGATTTCTATGATTATGCTGATGGCACCACTTCTAGCCCCTTCATTGGGTTCATTTATTTTAAAATTTTTTGAGTGGGAAGCTATTTTTATTGGACTTGGATGTTACACCCTTTTTACCTTAGGTATTTACTTATTTCGCTTTCCTTCCATTAAAAAAGAGCGCACTAAAATTACGCCTCTTCAAAACTATAAAACCGTTTTGAGTCATAAATTGGCCATGGTTTTTATTGTTTCACAAATTTTATGTACCTCAGGAATGTACACCTTTATCACCTCGTCTTCATTTATTTATATGGAACATTTTCATCTTGAAGCCACCTCTTTTTCTCTCATTTTTGCGCTTAATGTAACGTTAATGATGTTTTTTGGACGACTTAATGCTTCTATTGTCAAAACAAAAGAACCTTTATCCTTGCTTCGTTTTGGAATGATTGTACAAGCACTTTTAGGTATTTTGCTCTTTACTGCTCAAAATGCCTCCATTTATGTTGTAGCCCCTCTTATTGGACTTTACATTGGCATTTTAGGCTTTATTTTTTCCAACTCCATTGCATTAACCTTAGAATTTTTTTCCGACAATTAGTGCTTCTGCCAATGCGATTATTGGCGTTTTGCAATACAGTGTGGGAGCATTAATGGGTTTTGTTGCGAGCAGTTTTCACGATGGCACACTCTTTCCTATTGTAGGAGTGATGATGGTAGTAAGTCTTTGTGGCGTACTTTTACTTTTTCTAGGAAGCAGAGGGTATATTCCCCATCATGGAAGGGTAACGTAAAATTTTTACGCTACCCTTTAGTTTATTGACTGACTTTTTTAGCCTCTTCAATCCATCCATCAAATATTTTTTGATGTGCTTTTATCCACGCTTTTGCATGATTTTCAATTGCCTTTTCACTTTTTTCACCTTGATTAATCAACATGTTTTGAGCACTAATGTCGTTTATATCAAGTTTTGCTATTTCAAAAAGTTTAGCCGCAGTTGGATTGTATTTGACCACATCCCCATTAGCAACAATTTTCATGGCATTCACATTAAATCCGTAATTTTGACCATTGGCTAATGCAGTATCTTTCGTAATAGGATGCGCAGAGTGTGTAACCTGAAGCCATACGGTGTCTTTATTTGGCACTAAAATCCCACTCACCCAGTACGGTGTCCACGTGTAGTATAAAATAGGCTTTCCTTCTTTATAGCGTGTCATGGTTTCTGCCATAATGGCTGAATACTCCCCTTGATTGTGGGTAATGTTTCCTCTAAGACCAAAGGCATCCAGTTGATGCTCAATCACTTTTTCACATCCCCAACCAGGATTACATCCCGCCAAATCGGCTTTACCATCGCCATTGCTGTCAAACAGTTTTGCAATTTTGGGGTCTTTTAAATCATTGATGTATTTTATATTGTATTTTTGTGCTGTCTTTTTATCAATTAAATACCCTTGTGCACACCCTTCTACAAAAACACCTTTACGGTACATCGTCTTCTCACCACCCACTTTTTCAAACATTGCATCATGAAGTGGTGTCCAGTTGACTGCGGTAAAATAAATATCTTTAGAAGACTTATTTTGTGCGATGGTTTGATAAGCAACAGCATACGCTACTTCATCAATAGGCATCACGTCATACCCTAACGCTTTTAAAGCTTCGTTGATAATAACCGTTTGAAAACGCTCCTCAGCGATAGAGCTTTGCATAGGATGCACTTTAATTCCTTTTCCAGGAAGTTCATTGGCAAAACTACTGCCGCCCAATGCCACAAAACACATTGCTCCTATGAGTATCTGTTTAAACTTTTGGTTCATAATTTCTCCTTTGTTTTAAGATAGAATACACCAGCCCAATAGGACCCTTTTCAAACCAATGAAGGTGGGAATGCACATTTTTTTCACCCAAAGATTGTGTGATGCGATCCAAAACCACTGCTAAAAGGACAATGCCCACACCTCCTACAACGGCTAAGCCCATATCAAGCCTTCCAATGCCTCGAAGCACCATCTGACCTAAGCCACCTACTGCTATCATCGAAGCAATCACCACCATAGAAATGGAGAGCATCAACGCTTGATTAATCCCTGCCATAATGGTGGGCATTGCCACAGGAAGTTGTACTTTAAGAAGCATTTGCCAAGGGGTGGCTCCAAAGCTTTGTGACACTTCAATTAAATCTTTAGGTACCTGTCTGATTCCTAAGTTGGTAAGACGAATTAATGGAGGTAAAGCAAAGATAATGGTCACCACAACACCAGGAACATTTCCAATTCCAAAAAGCATCACCACAGGAACCAAATAGACAAAAGCAGGTGTGGTTTGCATGGCATCTAAAATAGGACGCATCACCAAAGCAAAACCCTCATTACGAGACATCCAAATACCTAAGGGAATTCCCATAATCAAACAAAAAAATAAAGAAGTAAAAACCAGTGATAGGGTCACCATTGTCTCACTCCATGCTCCAATTAACCCAATGATTGCCAGTGAAATAAAACTTCCCAGTGCAATTTTTCGCCCTGCCAACTGCCATGCAAGTAATGTAAAACAAATCAGAAAAATGGAAGCAGGAATGCTCTGAAAAAAGTTTTCAATGCTACTAAGAACGGTATCAATAGGCATGCGAATCATTTGAAAAAATTCACGACAATGTTCCACAACCCACGCCACACCCAATTCAACATAGCGCTCAAGTGGAATTATCGTCTCATCAAAGGGATTGAGCCAATCAAAATGATTTTGTTCTACTATCTCTTGTGAATGCTCAAGCCAACTTTGCTCTTTTGCCACCACTTCAGCACTTCCCCATGGATTTGATGTCTTATTCATGTTCATCCTCCCATTGATAATCGAGTGCCTTTAAAAGGCTCGCCTTCGAAATAGCCCCTAAATATTTTTGATTTTCATCAACCACAGGCACAGAGTAGGGCGTATTTGCAACAATCCCTACAATATCATTTAAACATGCATCCGCTTCTATGACGGGCGTCTCTTTTAAAAATGCTACATCAATGCTGTCACGTTTGGGTTTTTCTCGAAGGCTATCAACCGAGACAATACCTAAAAAACGTTTTTTTCTATCGACGATGTAACCAAAATTTCGATCATGCTCTCTTAAAATTTGCAGTGCCATCAGTGTGCCTTGCCCATCTTTTTGAATGATAGTTACTTGTTGCGTACTGGCAATATCTTTGGCACTAATAATACCTCCAACGTTTACGCCTTTAAAAAAAGAACGCACGTAATCATTGGCTGGATTTTTTAAAATTTCATCTGAACTGCCAATTTGAACAACCTCTCCCCCTTGCATAATAGCAATACGATCGCCTAATTTCATCGCCTCATCCAAATCATGGGAGATAAAAACAATGGTGCGTTCTTGCTCACTTTGTAATTTTAAAAGTTCATCTTGCATTTCAGAGCGAATAAGTGGGTCTAAGGCTGAAAATGCCTCATCCATCAGTAAAATATCAGGGTTATTGGCAAGGGCTCGTGCCAAGCCCACACGCTGTTGCATACCACCACTAAGTGCGTCAGGATAGACATTTACATAATCTAAAAGTCCTACTTGCAACAGGGCTTCTTTGGCTTTTTCATGGCGCTCTGTTTTGCTTATACCGCCAAGTTCCAAACCAAAAGCAACATTGTCAAGAACAGATAAATGTGGAAGAAGTGCAAAAGACTGAAACACCATGCTCATCTTTTTGCGCCTAACCTCACGCAAAGAAGATGACTTCATCGTAGTAATATCTTCGCCATCAATTAAAATGGCACCACCAGAGGGCTCAATCAAACGATTGATAAGCCTTACTAAAGTAGACTTTCCAGAACCAGAAAGCCCCATAATGACGAAAATTTCGCCTTTGTAGATTTGAAATGTTGCATCGCAAACGCCTACACTTTGAGCTGTATGCCTAAAAATTTCCTCTTTTTGCATTCCCTTTTTTAAAAGTGAGAGTGCTTTTTTAGGTGAATTTCCAAAAATTTTATACACATTTTTTAGCTCAATTTTGACCTCTTTCATTGTTACTCCTAAGGTAAAATTAAGTTAATAGAGATTTTTCTCTCTTTTTCACCTTAACAAAAAATACTTATATGAAACTTAAAATTTTGGAAATTCTTAAAATTGTCTTAAGTTTAAATAAACACAAAAAGCGTGTGAGGTACTGTAGGGCGGTAGTTTAGAAAGTTTTAAGGCATAAAAGAAAAAAAATAGTTTTTTGAGTAAAAAAGTAACATAAAAGGTTATTTTTTTAAATTTAATAGCTTTAGGATTTTTTTATCGACTGTGGAAAGGGCTAATTTTTCTATCTCCTTACATGTAAAATAGTTTTTTATTTTGACATGTAAAAAGGGTTTAAAGACTTCTAATTCTAATTTAAAATGGCTGTACGTGTGCATTACCTTGCCTAAAAAAATTCCCTCTGGCACTTCGTCCACTTGCATAAATCCCCAAAGACCATGCAAAAGCTTTTCTTGGCGCTGAATTAGCCCTAATTTCCCCTCATGCTCACACACCAAAGCAAAACGTTTTTTGGTAAGAACTTTGGCTTTTTTGATGGGCTTTGGATAATTTTCAGGGGCACTTTTACCTTTACATGTAAAGCTCAAAGGACACGCATTACAGTGGGGATTTTTAGGCGTGCAAAGAATCGCACCAATGTCCATCATTGCTTGGTTATGCGCATAAGGGTGTTTTACATGTAAGAGTTCCCATGCCCTTTCCCAAAGCACTTTTTCATTCTTTACGCTTATTGCAAAATAACGACACAAAACCCGCTTCACATTAGCATCTAAAATGGGGAGTGGCTCATGGTATGCAAAGGCGCAAATGGCGTGTGCCGTACTTTTTCCAATGCCCTTAAGTCCGCCTAACTCTTCAGGACTACGAGGCAAAATACCTTTACATGTAATGGCGGTATGGTGCAGATTTTTAGCCCTTGTGTAATACCCCAAACCCTCCCACATCTTCAAAACATCATCCAAAGGAGCTTCCGCCACACTTTGAAGGGTGGGAAAACGCTCTAAAAAGGGAAAGTAAAAACGCTCCAACACCGTTTTAACTTGCGTTTGTTGCAGCATGATTTCACTGAGGTAAATTTTGTAGGCATCGCTGGTTTGTCGCCACGGTAAATCATGACGACCATTTTCTTGATACCACTGAAAAATTGCCTCTTTTACCTTCAAGCCAAACACCACTCAATCGGTTTTTTACCTTTAGAAACAAGGTATTCGTTGCTTTTTGAAAACGGTTTTGAGCCAAAAAAACCACGGTACGAAGAGAGCGGTGAGGGGTGAGGTGCTTTTAAAATGAGATGTTTTTTACCATCAATAAGGCTGGCTTTTGCACCTGCTGGACTTCCCCAAAGAATAAAAACCAGATGCTCTTTTTGAGCGCTTAAAAGCTTAATCACCGTGTCGGTAAAATTTTCCCAGCCTTGATTGCGGTGTGAATTGGCCTCACTTGCACGCACGGTTAAAACGGTATTGAGTAAAAAAACACCTTGTTTTGCCCATGCGCTTAGCGTACCATTTTTGGGAATGGCACACCCCAAATCATCCCGTAACTCTTTAAAAATATTTTGCAACGAGGGTGGATGAGGTACCCCTTCTTGCACCGAAAATGAAAGCCCATGTGCTTGCCCTGCACCATGATAGGGGTCTTGCCCTAAAATAACCACTTCAACGTTTTCAAAAGGAGTATGATTAAACGCTGCAAAGATATTCGCCCCGCTGGGATAAATTGTATGTGATTTTTTTTCTTCCACTAAAAAAGTTTTCAGCGTTTCAAAATAGGGTTTTTGAAACTCTTCCAACAGAACTTTTTTCCAACTCTCTTCAATTTTTGGGTCTATCATAAACATCCTCTATTTTCTTTAAGCATTTTTGGGTAAAATACGCTTCGCCTTCTTCTAGACCTGTGCAATGTCTTTTAAGAGCATCGCTTCAGGGTGGGAACACAGCAGAGCACTTTTATTAGGTGTGTGCCGCAGTCATCTGGAAGAGGGTTTTTACAAAAACTATTTTTACACGCTTCTTTAGCAAAGCCAAAAAAGCTACGTTGCACTAGGCACTGAAGCTAGCCTCATACGAGGCAGAACTTACTCTATACTCCAAAATATTCTTCTAACTCCAACGCTAATTTGTAAAAATCAGCTTTTCCCATTTGCCCTTTTTCTTTGAGCTTCTTTAAAATATGTTCTTTGCCTTGAATGAGCTCTTTAGACTTCACCCCATGCGAAATAGAAAGGGTCGCTTCAATAAATGCTGCTAAATTATCGCAATTTTTCAAGGCTTTTCCATCAATGGCATTAAATTTATCTTCATTGTAGGCGCTTACATCTTCCACGACCACAATTTCATGCTCATTAATGCGGTTTAAAAACTCATTTTTTTGATTATCCCCGTAAAGTCCAAGCAGGTACTTAAACTCTTTAACAAGCCCCTCAGGAAGGTATGGCAATATCTCTTCTTCAATCATCTTAATTTCAAATTCACTGATAATATCATCCAACCCACTCACCGAATACTTAACAGGGGAGATGATGTCACGTGTGAGTGCTTCAGGAAAGTCGTGAAAAAGAGCGCAAAAGAAGTTATTGACCAATCGCCCATCACACGCTTTGGAAAAAAGAGAGTAAAAATAACCTAAAATGGCGACAATCAGCATGTGCCCAAGCACGGAAGTCTCAGGAATACGAGGCGTTTGCGCCCAACGCTTTTGAAAACGAAGTCGTCCGCTCAAATCAATAATTTTAGAGATTTTTTTATTCATCGCCATTTTACGAACACTAATCAGCTCGTAATAATCTTCAATCTCTTCTTCCACCGCTTCTTTCACACGGTCAATGTTGCTTAAAAACTGACTCGTTTGATAGACAATAGAAAACTCCCAACGTGTTGCCATGTACGAAGCCGCTTTGAGGATAAAACGCTCTTTTTTATACATAGAACTATCGTTAATATAAGCCTCAAAACGCTTGCAAAAAGCGCCCTCTTCAATTTCACTGAGTGAATCATAGAGTTGTGAAAGCACCCACGAATTAATCTCTTTCTCTTTTTTTTGAAGCGCTTTTCGAAACACATCGGGGCGAATGTCCGTCACCACCACACGGCGTAAAAATTCAAAAATGCCTGCTTCAATTAAGGAGCGCATATTGACACTGCCCTCAGGCTCCATTCTAGCAATAAAATAAGCGATGATGAACTTGTGTGCTTGTTTATCAAGCTCCACCAACTCCACCATGCGTGGATAATCATTCCAACGCTGAATGGAAGCAGCTCCAAAGAACTGCTCAATAAGTTTTGGGTTTAACATGACGTTTCGTTTCGAACCAATTTTGAATCAATCTCAATCACCGTATGCACGTTGCCTCGTGGGTTAAAATCTGCTACCACTTTGAGCCATTTTGGTTTGAGTTTAGAATCCAAAAGGTCATAAATTTCATTGGCTGAATTTTCATGGCTGATGTTGCGATTCATAAAACTGTTGATGTAGAGTTTGATGGCTTTAAGCTCTACAACGAGTTCATTAGGAATATAATCAATATAAATTGTCGCAAAATCAGGATAGCCACTGCGTGGACATAAACAACAAAACTCAGGCAATATAAGCTTAATCACATAATTTTTTTTATGCTGGTTGGGCCAAATTTCCAAATCTTTTTCAACATCAAACTCTTTAATAATTTGTTCACCGTATTTCATCACTCAATTCCTTTATACTTTTTGGTTTTGAGATACAAAAGCCTTGAATAAAATCAGGCTCACAGGCTTGAATAAGTGCCAATGTACTCTCTTTGTCCACGAATTTTACCATACTTTGCACCTGAAGCGTTTTGGCAAGGTCAATGTAAGATTTTAAAAGTTTTTGATACTTCACATCTTCAATTTTTTTGGTAAATTCAATGTCAAATTTAATCAAATCAATGGGTAAACATTTGAGGTATTCAAAGCCACAGTTATTGCCTCCAAAATTTCCCAATGCTATTTTAAACCCCATTTCTTTATAGCTCTCAATAATTTCTTTAAAGCGATGCATCTGTTCATAACTTTTTTCTTCAACAATTTCAAGAATAAAAGAGTGAGGGTCAAGGTTTTTTTCTTTAAATAACGAGACAAGGTGGTGTTTAAATTTACTATTTCGAAGTGTTACGGGTGAAATTTCGATGCTAATAAACAATTTTTGTTGAAGCAAAGGCTTAATTTTTTCTGCTAAGGCTGTAAAAATCATTTTATCTAAGGCTCTTTCTAAGCCCATACGATTAATTATTGGTTGAATGTGTTGTTTTGTAAACAGTCCGTGTGCATCGGTATAAATACGTGTTAAAACCTCCACAAGGGCTATTTTTTGCTCTTTTACATGTAAAGAGGGTTGATACTTAAATAAAATACCATCGTTTAAAAAAGCACTGTTCAGGCTCTTTTTAAAGGTATTTAATTGAATATCTGGAAGGGCCTTTTCATTTGTTTGTGATTTATCTATCAACATAAAAAGTCGCTCTATCGTGTGAGAGGGATTGGTATCATAATGCGCTTCAAGTGATGAAAAAGAGAGAATGACTTCAATGTTGTGTAAGCCTTTTGTTTGAATACGTTTTGTAAAAATGGTTAAAAGATGGTTTAGTTCTTCCAAAGAGGCATCTAAAATGAGTAAAAATGTATTGTGGTTGTAACGACCTATGGGTGTGTTTTTAAAATGGTGTTCTTCCAAAAAAAGTGCTAACTCTTTCATGAGCTCTTGTAAAACGCTATTGCCGTTTATAATTCCATAACGTTCATTAATATCTTCCAAATTGTTTACATGTAAAAGAATAATCATGCTTTTTTTATTTTTTACTTTTTTTATTTTTGAGAGAATTTCATTACATGTAAATGTTTTTGTCACAGAATCAATCAGGCTTGTTTGAAAGCTATGATAAATGAGATAAACCGTGTAATAGACATAAATAGGAATAAATATAATGAGTAAAAATAGATTTAAAGATGTGTCAGGGAAAAGTGAAAACGCATAAAAAAAAATAGCGATGAGAAGCAAAAGAGGAAAAGCGATTTTAAGAGCAATAACAAATCGATTTTCTCTCTCTTTTTTCTCAGAATAGAGCATTAAACGTCCAAGTGTTTTACATCTTTGGCGTGGTCTTGAATGTATTGACGGCGAGGTTCTACTTCATCGCCCATAAAGAGGGTAAAGGTGTCACTAGCAGCCTGCGCATCATCCACTTTAACTTGCAACAATCGTCTGTTTTCAGGATTCATCGTGGTTTCCCAAAGCTGTTCAGGGTTCATCTCACCCAAACCTTTGTAACGTTGAATATACGCACCTTTTTTAGCACTTTTTTCAATTTCATCCAACACAATCACAGGATCACGTCCGTCAAAAACGTCAAAATCTCTCTCTTGTATTTTTGTGTAAATATAACGTGCTTCTTCATAGAGTGGATTGGTATAAAATGTTTCATCTAAAAGAAGTTCTTCTAAACCATCATTGGTTTGAATAAACAGATGAATACTCTCATCATTAATATAATGGTTTAAAATATTATAACCCATTTTTTTAACAAAACCCTCAATCTCTGCAAATAATTTATCAGAAGGTAGCGCAATTAAATCAGGATTTTCAATCAAATAGCGAATCACTTCAATCATTGAAAAGCGTTTTTCAAGCTCTTTTAAAATGCCACGATACGCAGAAATGATTTTAAAGAAATCAACCAAATCATTCGTCCCAACCCCTGCAATATCAATACTATCCATACCTGATTCAATTAAAAAAGTGTTCATTTCTGTATCATCTTTAAGATAAATCTCTTTTTTACCTTTTTTATAACGGTAAAGTGGTGGTTGTGCTAAATAAACATATCCATTGTCCACAATAGGGCGTAAGAAGCGGAATAAAAAGGTTAAAAGAAGGGTTTGAATATGGCTACCATCAACGTCCGCATCGGTCATGATGATAAGTTTATGGTAACGAAGTTTTTCTTCATTAAACTCATCTCCAATGCCGCATCCAAGTGCTGTGATCATGTTTTTAATTTCGTCTGATTTTAGAATCTTATCTAAACGGCTTTTTTCAACATTGAGAATTTTACCTTTGAGTGGCAAAATCGCTTGAAAAACCCTATCACGTCCTTGTTTAGCAGAACCGCCCGCACTATCGCCCTCTACAAGATAGAGTTCACAAATAGATGGGTCTTTACTTTGACAATCAGCAAGTTTTCCAGGAAGCGTTCCAATGCTCATGGCATCTTTACGTCTGGTTAAATCTCTTGCATTTTTAGCAGCTTCTCTACCACGTGCTGCAGCAAGAGCTTTGTTCATAATAGCTTTAGCTTCAATGGGGTTTTCTTCAAAGTATTTAACCAGTTGTTCATACACCAATTTTTGAACGATTGGTTTTACATAAGAACTACCCAATTTTCCTTTGGTTTGACCCTCAAATTGAGGTTCAGGCACTTTAACTGAGACAATGGCAATTAACCCCTCACGGACATCATCGCCTGTAATTTTAACATCCTTTTCACGTACCCCTGCATTTAAAGATACATAACTGGTAATAGCACGAGTTAAACCCGCACGAAAGCCACTCTCATGGGTTCCACCATCAATGGTTTTGATGTTATTGACAAACGAATAAAAAATTTCACTGTAGGTTGAGTTATACATCATGGCAACATCAACTTCCACATCTTCAACACTGGCTGTGTAATGAACCGCTTCAGCTACTTTTTCTTTTTTATTAAGGTCTAATACAAACTGTTTAATACCACCCTCAAAGTGGTACACTTCAGCCCTACCATCTCTTTGATCTTTAAGCTCAATGGTTATTTTTGGATTAAGATAAGCTAATTCACGAAAACGTGTCGCTAAAATTTCAAATTGAAAGTCAGTGGTTTCAAAGATGCTACCATCTGGCCAAAATTCAATGGTTGTTCCTGTGCGATTGGTTGTTTTAACCACATCCAGAGGCGTTTGAGGGATACCACACGCAAACTCTTGACGATGTTCATTTCCCTCTCGTTTAATGGTTGCAACGAGTTTTGAAGAAAGTGCGTTTACAACCGAAACACCTACACCGTGCAAACCACCTGAAACTTTATAGGTATCTTTATCAAACTTTCCACCTGCATGAAGTACGGTTAAAACAACCGTAGCTGCTGACATATTTTCACCCTCATGCCAACCCACAGGAATACCTCGCCCGTTATCTGTGACAATACATGAGCCCTCACGAGTGAGTTCTACTTTTATTAAATCACAATACCCTGCCATTGATTCATCAATGGAGTTATCAACCACTTCGTAAATTAAGTGATGTAAACCATTAATATTGGTATCACCAATATACATACCTGGTCGTTTTCTAACTGCTTCAAGGCCTTTTAAAACTTTAATATTGTCCGCACCGTAATTGCTCATAATTTCTCCGCTTTTTGTTTTTATATCATAATAGGCATAATAATAGTCATAAAATTTTCACTCTCTAGGGTGAAAGGCAAACCACTGTCATTAAAACCTAAGGTAAAGTTGCTGTTTTCAATATTAGATAAAAAATCTAAAATATAACGACTATTAACCGCTAAGTAAATATCTTCATTAAGCTGTGTATTAAAATCTATCTCTGTTTTTGCTTCAATGTTATCATCATTTAAACTTTCAAAAATTATTTTTTCTGGTTTAAAGGTGATTTTTATCTCAGGAGAGATAATGGCGATTTGTTTGATAGATTCAATCATAGATTCACGTGCAAGTAAAATTTTGTAATTTTTGTTTTTTGGAATAATACGGTTGTAATCAGGAAATTTTCCATTAATAAGTTTTGTGTAAAACGTAAAATGGCTGGATTGTGCAAGTAGTGTATTTTCATCGTAGAAAATTTCAATATCATCAAAAAAGAGTTTTTGAATTTCACTGATTGCTTTTTTAGGAATAATAAATGAAAAATTATTTTCTATCTCTTGTTGAATACTAACGATTGCTAAACGTTTTGTATCCGTTGCTACAAGATGAATGGCATTATCTTTAATATCAATGAGTGAACCATTAAGTTCAAACTTTGGATTATTGCTATCAATGGCTGGAGCAATTTTTTTAATAGAGCGAACCAATGTTGTACTGTTAATGTTAAATTTTGGCTTAGCTTCAATGCTTGGAAAAAGTGGAAAATCACTAGGATTTAACATAGGAAGTTTAAATTTAGAACTGTTTTGTTTAATGTAAAGATATTCATTGATGGTTTCTAAAATAATCTCATCATCTTTTAAACTTTTGATAATATCTAAAAGTTTTTTACCATTAGCAGTTGCATCTCCAAAAGAGGCGATTTTAACCTCAGGTGTATGGTAGGTAAGACCTATCTCATAATCCGTTGCTTTAAGTACAAAATGTTGATCTTCTGTGGCTAGAAAAACATGCGATGTTATTTGACTTAAATCTTTTTTTTCAAGATAAGGTTGAATGTTTAATAACATGGTTTCTAAAACACTTTTTTTTATCGAAACTTTCATGGAGTCTCCTTTTTGTTATTTAATTAAAAATAGTTGAAGTAGTAGCTTGAGTTGAAATTGTGAAAACATCAACATTATAGCTAAAACTAGGGGGAACTCGTGTGAAAAAAAGGCAAGGGTTTTTTCACATCTCGTCACATTTTTTATCAAAACTTTTTATTTTTCTTTGGTTAAAATTTTATTTTTTAGATCTTCTACTTTGAGTTTAAAGCTTTCATTGGTTTCAATAAGTTCATTAATTTTTTTAATATTATGCGATACAGCGGTATGATCTTTCATACCAAAATAAGATGCTAAAGAAGGCATGGAATTGGGTGTGAGTGTTCGAGCCAAATAAATACCAATGCGCCTTGCTTCAACAATATTTTTACTGCGCTTGGTGGATTTAATTTCACTGGGTTTTATATTTAAATCTTTGGCAATGATTTGAATAATATCTTCAAGGCTTATATTTTCTCTTCGCTCCTTAATTTGTTCACGCATAACATTTTTAGCAAAATCTAAGGTGATTTCTTGACGCATAAGTAAGGCATAGGCATTGAGGTTAATAATAGCACTTTCAATTTCTCGAATATTATCACCCATATTTGAAGCAATATAATTTACAATATCACTGTTTAAATTAATACCATCAAGTTCACACTTCTTTTTAATAATGGCTATTTTTGTCTCTAACTCAGGTAAACCTACATCTGCAATCAATCCCCACTCAAAACGGCTCTTAAGACGCTCTTCTAAGCCGTTAATCATTTTAGGCGGTTTATCAGAGGTAAGAACAATTTGTTTACCCGCAGAATGAAGCTCATTAAAGGTGTGAAAAAACTCTTCTTGTGTTTGAATTTTATTGGATAAAAATTGAGTATCATCAATGAGTAAAACATCACAGCTTCGGTATTTTTCTCGAAATCTTTCCATGGATTGATTGCGTAGATTGTAGGTAAAATCGTTCATAAATTGCTCAATGGTGGCATAAATAACAATTTTGCCTTTGCTTTGGACATGATTGCCAATGGCATGAATGAGGTGTGTTTTTCCAAGCCCTGTAGGTCCATAAATAAACACAGGGTTGTACATAACCCCTGGTTTTTCAGCCACCGATTTTGCAGCGGTATAGGCATACTGGTTTGAGCTTCCCACAACAAAGCTATTAAACGTATAGGAAGGATTTAAAATGGTGTTTTTTGTGCTTTTAATGGATTCAAGGATTTCAGTAGAAACATTTGTTTTAGATTTTGTACTTTTGAGATGTTCTTTTAAAATAATTTTTACTTCTGGTTTTTTACCTGTTTTGAGTTCAAAGAGATGCGCCATTTTATCGGCATATTTTGTTTTTACCCAATTGGCAATTAAAATATTAGGGGCAATAAAAATCATTTGGTCAGAATTAGAAGTCTTTTCGTTGAATTTGAGTTGTTTAATATAGCGATCATATTCTAAAGAAGAGATCTCTTCTTTTAAAAGTTCTATGACAGTATCAGCTAACAAACAGACTCCTTAAAAAAGTTTCACCCTGTGAATAACCTGTGAATAAGTT